>JAGHSA010000071.1 GCA_018066125.1 Candidatus Cryptobacteroides onthequi
TAGCCGCCGATGGCAACGAGTATCGCTCCCAGGATGACCAGGAGCTTGTTGTTCAGGGAAAACCTGATGATGCTGTTGAGCCAGTTCATGATTCAGATCTTATCAATGTGCGTGACCTGCATGTGGATCGAGAGCTCCGGCCGCCTGGGAAAGCTTGACCAGGATGGCGCCCTTGGAGACTACCCTCTCCCCTCCTTCAAGACCTGAGAGGATCTCCGTATAGACTCCGTCTGAAGCTCCGGTCATCACCTGAGTCTTCTCGAAACACTCCGGATTGAGCTGCTTATATACGAAATGATTGCCCATCTCCTCGAGAATGGCACCGCAAGGGACGCATACTGCCTCTCTGCTGCCTTCTGTGGTTATGAACATCTCCACATAAGTGCCGGGGACGAGATCCGGAGTGCTCTTGATGTGGAAGTGGACAGGGATGAGACCGTTTTCAGCAGATTTTCCATATGAGACCATATGTCCTCCCAGGGCATCGAGAGAGAGAGTCTGAGAGCCGTTGACAGGCCTGATGTTGGCACCGTTGGCCCTGGCGATGTCAGAATAATATCTGGACGGGACATCGGCCAGCAGGCAGAGCTTATCTGAAGTGGAGACGACGGCCAGAGTCTGTCCGGCCTCCACATACTGACCGTTTCGCACATTGATGGAACGGACGAAACCGGAGATAGGTGACTTCACGGTCTGCCTGCCGCCGTTATAGCCGCTGCGGATATTGTCATATACAGCCTTCGCAGAATCGAAGTCATGCTTCGCCTGCTGGAGTTCGCTCTCTGAGACTATCCTGTCAGCCGCCAGGGCAAGCTTGCGCTCGTACTCGGCCTTGGCGAGCTGGTAATGACTCTCCGCCTCGACATATCTCACATTGAGATTGTCATCGGATATGGTATTTCCGTTAATGCTGAAAAGGACCGCTCCGGCTCTGACGGCAACTCCCTCGGGCAGGCTGCCTCCGGTGATGGAGACGACTCCCGAACTGCGCGCCGTAAGCGCGGTCTCGCCAGCCTCAGGCAAATCTACAAGGGCCATGGCACGTATGGTGTTGCCCACACGGCGGATCTCCACAGGATCAGTCCTGAAATCCACGTTCCATGATTTTTCTTTGGTGAAAGGCACGGCGTTGCCACTCTTGATCTCGAGCTCTTCGGCATACTCCTCCCCTTCTTCGTCGTCTTCAAAGACCACTGTCGCGACTGTCAGGGTCTCCCCATCAAGTTCAAAGGAAAGAACCGCCTCGCCAGCAGCCTGAGGGGTGAGAGTGAACCTGTAGACCCCATCTTTCACCGGCGCATCGAGAGTCTGGGTGGCAGTCTTGCCTCCCGCAGTGAGAGTTGCGGTGCAAGAGCCCTCTCTTACTGGCTTGAAATCCGAAAGCCTGGTGAAATGAGCAAGTACTGTCCTCTCTTCATTCAGCGAGAATGGAGCCGCTTCTGCGCAAAGTTCCAGATTGTCGCTGTATGCACTCATGTTGATGACCTCCTCGTGGTGATGCCCGTGAGCTTCACCGTCATGGTCATGGCCGTGATCATGGTGATGCTCCCCGCCATGATTGTGGCAGCCTGACAGCGCGAACATGCACGCCGCTGTCAGCAGGATGAATTTTTTCATATGATTTGTTTTTGATTATTTCCAACAATAAGATCACAGCGGACGCATACGCATCCGCCGGCCCATGCGTCATGGGTCAGAACAAGGTCTTACGCTGCTGGAGGAGCCCTAAGTCCGGAGCAAGTCAGATATGGCTCCGGAGGAGGTGCCGGTGAACTGTCATGGAAAGCGGTAAAGGCGGGAATCTCCTGCTCTTCCACTTCCAGGGTGACGATCACGGCTATCATCGGCTGCAGGTCAAGAGGCACGATGCCGTCGTCAGCGGAATCGCTGAGAAGGTAGACCGGCGAGAACTGACTGCAGCTGTGATGTGGCAGATGATGGTGGTGGTGGCATTCCGGGCTGTCGCAGTGGTGCTCTTCATGGCAGCATGTCGCGAGCGAATCATGCACATGGTACTCGTGCGGTATGACACTGTGGGCGAACGCCACGAGATATGCCAGCGCACAGAACAACGATATGAGCCTCCTTGATGCCATCTTTGCAAATATAGTAAAAATTATCTGCTCCTGTTTGATGTCCCGAATGGGAAGAATGAAGCCTTTGCAAGTTCGAAATGTTTCACTCCGAAAGGAATGCCGACGACAGTTATGCAGAATATCAGTCCGCAGACGAGATGTATGAGAGCGATATTCCACCATCCCATGACGATCCAGAGCACATTGCCCACAATGGACAGGCATCCGGGCTCGCCCTTATCGAACTTCAATGAGCGTCCGAAAGGCCACAGGGCATAGACACCGAGCTTCATCAACTGGACTCTGAAAGGGATGCCGATGATGGTGATGCAGAAAAGAAGGCCATGAAATATGTACAGGACAAATGTCACAAGTCCGCCCAGCACAAGCCATGCTATGTTTCCAAGGAATTTCATCTTCTATAGACTGAAATTGTAGAAATGCTGTCCGAAACGTTCGAATGCCTGACGCTCCAGCATCTCACGGTCATCAGGATGTGCGATGGAGATAAGGAGCTTTGCCCTCTCCTGGAGGCTGCGTCCGTAAAGATCTACAGCTCCGTATTCGGTCACGACCCAATGTGCGTCAGAACGCGGAGTCACCACTCCGGCGCCTGGATTGAGCTGGGCAACGATCTTGCTCTGGCCCTTGTTGGTGCGGGACGCGAATGCGGTGATGCTCTTTCCGCCCTCACTCATTGAGGCTCCCCTAACGAACTCTACCTGTCCGCCGGTGCCGCTGAAGATGCGTGTACCGATGGAGTCTGCACAGATCTGTCCGGTGAGGTCCACCTCTACAGCGGAGTTGATTGCCTTCATGTGAGGGTTCTGGGCAATGACGAAAGGATTGTTGGTGTACTCGATGTCACGCATCAGGACATCCGGGTTGTGGTCTATGAATGAATAGACATCCTGGCTTCCGAGAAGGAAGGATGACACGACCTTGCCTGTATCGATCTTCTTGCACGAACCGTTGATGACGCCCTTCTTGATGAGACGGAGGAGGCCGTCGGCGAACATCTCGGTATGGAGACCGAGGTTCTTGCGGTCGCCGAGCTGGGCGGCAAGTGCATTTGGAAGGGCACCGATACCCATCTGGAGGCAGTCGCCGTCCTCAACGAGATCGGCGCAGTTCTTACCGATGATGGCTTCCGTCGGGGTCGGCTCCGCGAATGATGCGGTGACTAGCGATGCATTATCCTCAACGAGATAAGTGAACTTCTCGAGCGGGATGAGGTTTCCGAATGCAAACGGAACATTAGGATTCATGACTCCGATCACGATATCGGCACACTCTATGGCTGCGTATGAACAGTCGACGGAGGTACCGAGGCTGACTCTTCCCTCCGAGTCAGGCATGGACACGTTGACGAGCGCTGCTGCAAGCTTGATGAAACCCTGCCTGTAGAGCCTTGGGGTCTCTCCGAGATGCACAGGGAGATAGTCGGCATAACCGGCATTGACATTCTTGCGGACATTAGGACCGATGAAGAATCCCTGGTCAAAGAATATTCCTTCATACGCAGGATCGCTGTAAGGAGCTGGTCCCTCGGTGTGGAAGTGGTGGAAATGGAGATCTCTGACGTCTCCGGCATCAGCCCTGCGGCAGAGTGCCTGGATAAGACAGTGAGGGACGCTTGCCACACTTCCGAGGTGTATATGGCTGTGCGAAGGGATGTGGCTTACAGCCTCATCGGCAGTAACGAAGTTTATGCTCTTTGACATATCTGATAATAGTCTGGTTAGTTTTTCGGCAAATTTAACAATATTAAGGACAACTACAATCCGCGGAAGGGTGCGAGCTCCATCTTCAGAGTGCCGCCCCTCATGAGATCTTCATGTTTCAGTACACAGCCCTCAACCGGTTTCCCGCGGAATGAGCATGAATCGATGCAGACATTCTCCTCAGACGCGTTGCAGATGATGCGCAGCTTTTTCCCGTGAGGCAGACGAATCCCGATCCTGCTGAATTTCGGAGCGTTGAGGTAATAGAAATCCTGCCCGGCATCCGGGAAGATACCCATGGCACAGAACGCGTACCATGATCCCATGGATCCGGTATCCTCATTGTCAGGATAGCCCTTGACTGTGAATTTTGAATTCATAAGCACATGCGCCCAGTATGATGACAGATCCGGCCTCCCTGCATCGGTGAAAGCTCTGAGGGTGAGGAAACCCGGCTCATTGTCGTACTCGGTAAGTCTGTTCTCGTAGCCATAGCTGAGCCTCTCGACAAACTTCTTCGGACCGCCCATAAGTTCAATCACCTTCTCCATGTCATGAGGCACGTAATAACTGTAAGTCCAGCTCTTGCCTTCATAGAAGGGAGAGACCCAGGAGCCGCCGAATTTCTTCGGGTCGATATTCAGGAATTCTCCTTCTTCAGTACGGGCATCCATGAAGCCTCTGTATCCGCAGCTCTCGAGATCGGGATTCCACAGATTGATCCAGCCTGCGCTGCGGGCAAGCCATCTCTCGGCATCCTCCTTATGGCCAAGGCCATCCGCCACCACTGACGCGCAGTAGTCGTTGTAGGCGAACTCAAGAGTCTGTGAGCTGCTCATGGTGCATGCCGGAATCCACCCCAGTTCCTTATATTTCAGATGCGCGCCGCCGTCGTCCTTCTGGTCCATGCCGATACGCATCTCATCCGCATTGTATCTGAGTATCTTGTAGGCGCGTTCCCAGTCGATCCCCTTCACATTCTTGACAAAACCGTCCGCAATGATGCAGTCCACATCATTGCCGCCCTGATCAGATTTCCTGTCCTGACCGGCCACGAAAGCATCCCACACTCCCCCGCGCTGTTCGAAGCGATCCATGAGAGCCTCAATGTTGGAGCGATAGGTGTCTTCGTCAAGGAGTAAAAGAAGAGGATATACAGTACGGAAAGTGTCCCAATATGCATAGTTGTCATCCCAGTACGGTGATGTCTGCCCCTCTGCCCTGTCACGTGAACGGTCATGAGCAAACGTGTAGAATCTGTAAAGCGCCGAGTAGAACACCTTGAGGTCATCTTCATTCTCTGACTTCACCCTCACTGTGGAAAGTTTTCTGTCCCATTCACTACGTGCCCGGTGCATCACCCTGTCAAAATCCCATCCCGGGATTTCACTGTCGAGTAGTTCCTCAGCCTTGTCATACCCTGCAAATGAGGTGGCAAGCTTCAGATAGACGCTTTCACCGTCACGGGTGCTGAAAGTGCAGTAAGAACCTATATGCAGTCCGGATATGGAATCACATGGAGCATCTTCACGCCTGGACGATATTTCATTGAGGCCCGGGAATGTCTCGCCTTCCCTCCATGAACCGGCGCCTGTGAAATCAGTCCTGCTCAGTTTGCCCACAAAATAGATCGTGTGTGGCAATTCCGGCCATCCTCCGGTCATCTCGAGCATCATCCTGACGGTGCCTGTCGCGGTATCGATAGAGGACTCGCTTCTATGTACGACCTTCTGCGCAGGAGGGAATATGTCTCCGGCAATGGAATGAACCGCATCGAACACTATGCTTGACTCATCGGACTCCGGGAAGGTGAATCTGTATATCGCGCTGTAGTGAGATGGAGTGACATCTACCCTGATGCCGTATCTGTCAAGTACCGTTGAGAAGAGGTATGGCTTTGTCACTTCCCCGCTGTGGGCGGAATCATGTGACAGGAGTGAGGTCTGAAGCCCTGTCATGGGCGATACCAGGAAGTTGCCGTATGTCGGCCACCCGGTGCCGCTGACATGGAGCTGGCCGAAGCCCCTGATGGGCTGAGACGGCTTGTATCCGTCACTTGTCCCTTTGGGGGTCTGGGGGGAAGGGTTGATACTTCCATATGGAAGCATCGGTCCGACAACACAGTTCGACGCACCTTTGTCTATGACACCGACATTGGTGTCGACCCAGTCGGAAAGATGACGCACGTTACCGGCCAGAGCGGTACAGGCTGTAATGAACAGTAGGACTGAGGATAGTATTCTTTTCATGTTATAACGCAAACGTGGTGACTGTTTCAAGCAATGGGGACTGAGACATATCCTGTGGATTGGTTCCCGGCACCCCCTGCGGCACTTCCGTCTCGATGGATTCAAACAGTTCATGCCAGTACTCCGGGAGCGACCCGTCGGGAGCGAGGAAGTTCATGGGCGCCGCATCGAAGATATACCGCCCCTGGCGGTCGCGATAGCTCTCGCGCACAAGTTCTGAGCAATACATCATCCCGTTGTCCGGCATGAATGTGAAATCATATGACTGCCACAGGTACGATTCGGCATTGCGGAGGATATCACGCCTGGAAAGGCCCCTCATCGTGCGGAGACGCTTGACTGCCAGGTGCACACCGGGACCTTCCTGTTCCTTCAGGAATTCGCTGAACCGCCTGCGGGCCACGCCGTGCCGTGGTGATGCATCTATCACCCAGAGCCTCAACCATCGGCGTTCCACGATAGCGACGTGGGTGAAGCTCATGGTTTCAGGATCGCCGGTCGCCAGGGTGATGGCCTTGTCCATCGACGAATCCTCCGATGAAAGGGATTCGCTCACAAAGACGAGATCACAGCTGCGCAGACGGGGTCTCGCATCCATTACAGTCAGGGATGCAATGAAAACGGCGGCAGACAATATCATCTCACGTATATGCATACTCACAAATATAATCAATTCGTCACGAACGGCAGTGGCAGGAACAAGGAATAATGAGTATCTTTACACCCCGGAATATGAAAAAGGAATCCGGCATCATCTATGACATACTCGCGGTCTCGATAGTGGCCGTATGGGGTCTGACCTTCATCTCCACGATGAAGCTTCTCGGGCACTTCCAGCCCGCTCAGATATTTTTCATCAGGTTCGCGATAGCTTATACGGGGATGTGGCTGTTTTCCCACAAGAACCTGTTTTCCGAATCACTGAAGGATGAGATCAGGCTCGCCGCCGCAGGCGTGATGGGAGGTTCCCTGTATTTCTACGCAGAAAACACGGCCCTGCAGGTATCCCATCAGGCAAGCTGCATATCTTTCATCGTATGCACCACACCGCTGGTTACGAGCATACTGGCCGTATCTCTACACAAGAAAGGCACAAAGATGACCGCTCCCCTTGCGATAGGCAGCGCTGTGGCTCTTGCAGGTATCGCCATGGTCATGCTCAACGGAAGCGTGTTCGAGGGCATCCCTGTCGGCGGCTACATCCTGGCGATGGTGGCATCGCTCACATGGGCCGTCTACACCATACTCATCGGCGACATATCCGAGAAGTACGAGTCGGCATTCATCTCGAGAAAGGTATTCTTCTATGGCCTGCTCACCATCATCCCCGTTCTGCTGATAGAGGGTGACAGATTCGAGATGAAGGCGTTTCTCATACCGGAAGTCTATACAAACATACTCTTCCTGTCAGTGGTCGCTTCCCTTGGATGCTACGCGCTGTGGACCCCGGTCATCAAGAAACTGGGACCGGTGAAATCATCCAACTACATCTATCTCAACCCTGTATTCACCATGTTCGGAGCCATACTTCTCCTGGGCGAAAAGATGACGGTCCTGTCACTCATCGGCTCAGGCGTGACACTCCTGGGAGTCTGGATTGCAGGGCTTAAGTCATAGAGCAGAAATCAAGGAGAGCCTTGATTTCTTTCTTGTCGAGGTGCTGACCGATGAAGACGATCTTCTGCATCCTGTCACCCACCTCCGGATCCCAATCCCTCTGGAGGACTGGATCGGTGGCGAGAAGCGGCAGGAGCTGGTCATCCGGCATTGTGGCATACCACTGTCCGGCATTCTTGAGCTGGAACTGCTTTCCTGACTGCTCGAAGAGATAGCAGAGATCCTGCTGGTCCTCAAAGTAGCAGAGGCCCTTCGCCCTGATGATATTCTTCGGCCACTTCCTGGCTACGAAATCATCGAACTTATTGATGTCGAAAGGCTTCCTGCTGTAATAGACATATGTCCCGATGCCATATTCCTCGACTTCACCTCCCTCGTGATGGTGATGATGGTGGTGATGTCCGTGATGATGCTCATCATGATCATCGTCATCATGATCGTCATCGTGGTGGTCATGGTGATGCTCATGCTCATGCTCGTCATCGTCGTCGTCGTCATCATCCTCTTCGATGGCGCCTTCAACCTTTGCGATCCAGGTAGCTGATGTGGCCACCTTCTCGAAGTTGAAAAGGTTGGTATTGAGTATCCTGTCGAGATCCACCTCACCGTAGTCGCACTCTATGATCTCCGCCTTCGGCTGAAGAGCGCGGATGATCTGCCTGATGCGCGCCAGCTCCTCTGCAGACACCTCAGATGCCTTGTTGAGAAGGATGATATTGCAGAACTCTACCTGCTGGATGACGAGGTTCTCGATATCCTCCTCGTCGATTCCCGGGCGCACGAGACTCTCGCCGCTGCCGAACTCGTCACGCATTCGGAGCGCATCCACGACGGTCACGATACAGTCCAGTCTAGCCATTCCGTCCTTTACATATTCGTAGCCCATCGTCGGAATCTGGCAGATGGTCTGGGCGATAGGCTCCGGCTCACATATGCCGCTGGCCTCGACCACGATATAATCGAACTTCCTGAGGCTGGTGATGTCTCTCAGCTGCTCCACAAGATCCATCTTGAGAGTACAGCAGATACACCCGTTCTGCAAAGCCACGAGACTTTCATCCTTTTTGCCCACGATGCCGCCCTGCTGTATGAGGTCTGCATCGATATTTACCTCGCCGATGTCATTCACGATGACGGCGAACTTGATTCCACGCTTGTTGGTGAGTATCTTGTTGACCAGTGTGGTCTTTCCGCTGCCCAGATAGCCTGTGAGCAGGAGTACCGGAATCTGCTGCATATCTTTTCCTCCCTGTTATTTCTTCTTCAATGTCATGAGTTCGTTGCCATCCTTGTCTGAAAGGATCATGTCAGAGTCCTTGACAGTTGCCTTCGCAGCGGCATTGATGGCATCCATATATCTCTGCTCGACATCCATGGAAGCCGGGTCACCCATCATCCTGGTCATGGCGGCCTCTCCGAAAGAGATGCTGTCACCCTTGAGGGTAAGCTTTCCATTGATGCAGTTCACGCCTGTCTGGCCGCTGTAGCTGTCGCCATCGATGATGATCTGAGGAGCGACGATGGCTGCCGATACTCCCTCGCCCTTTATGGTGAGAACCGTCCATTCCCCTGAAAGGGAAACAGAAGGAGCGCATGATGTGAGGAATGCCGCAATCGCGGAGAGTGTCATTATAGCTTTTTTCATGTCTTTATTGTTTATTGTCAGTAACTTATAATCTTGATTACATCTTCTGCCGAGTCGGTGATGGCTAGACGGAGGTTCTTGTATCGGCCGCGCTCGACCATGTCGCAGAGAAGCGGGTAGACCGGCATCTCCTTTGAGTAGTAATCCGTGCCGAGGAACACCATCGGTGCCGAATATCCGAAGGTCATGTAGTGGTTCTTGGCCGCATCCTGGAATATTTCCTGCATGGTGCCGGCAGAACCCGGTGAGTAGATGATGCCGCCCCTGGCTATCTTGATGATGCCGTCCTCCCTGATGCTGTTGTCGAAATATTTGGCGATGTCGGTGGCAAACGGCGTTGCAGGCTCATGCCCGTAGAACCAAGTAGGGATGCCGAGGCTTCTGTATGAAGTCTGCGGGTAATGGCGTCTGACCTTGAATGCGGAACGGAGCCATGAGTCATCTCTGAACGAAGGCGCCTTGTAGAGAATATTGAGGGCGTCATCCACATCCTCCTGCCTGCGGCCTGCCATCCATGCACCGAAATGCGTGGCCTCCATGGCACCCGGACCGCCGCCAGACACCATCAGATAACCGTTTTCAGTGAGAGTCTTGCTGATGGCGGCGACCTTGCGGTACGCAGGATCGGTCCTCTTGAGCGCATGTCCTCCCATGACGGCGACGACCTTGCTCTCCGGATACTGGATGAGCAGATCGGACATGGCATCACTCATGCTGTGGTCATGAATGGCGCGCGCCAGGGTCTCCTTGATGTCATCGCACTTCTTTCCCTTGGTTATGTAATCCTCATACACCCGCGAATCAAAGCAGGTGGAGAATGACGATTCGTCGTGAGGGTCATAGCCGGCATAGAGAGTGTCCGCATTGTAGAGAGTGGATGCGAACGCCTTGTAGATCATTCCCATACGAGGGAAATTCAGACAGGAATCATCAATCATGGCATCCATATCCGAAGGAATGTCGCATCCCAGGAAACAGCAGTCTGCGTAATGGCAGGAGCGGAAATCTTCCGACGCCTTTGTGAAATCGATATTCTGAAAGGCAAGATGGCTGAGTTTGCATCCCGGTGCCGGAATCGCAAGATCTTCAAGTCTTTCGATCCCTATGTATGAGCTTGATCTTCCGAATGACATTCTTTATGTATTTCCAATCTCCCAAAGATACGAAAAACTTCAGATTATTGGCTTGGAATGACTATATTTGTGTTCTTCAAACAATATCGATGTTCAACAGACACGACATATCGAGGGATGCATGCCAGCTGGTCGGGAAGCAGGCAAGACACGGTTATGACTGGTGGTGGCATTCTTTCACAGGCCATGACGTCGAGACAGGTGAACCGAAGCAGTTCTTCATAGAGTTCTTCCTCTGCAATCCTGCGGAAGGCAGGGACAAGCCTGTATTCGGGCAGTCAAAGGCCAGCCGCGCAGCGGGCAGAAAACCTTCCTATCTGATGATCAAGGCCGGCAGTTGGGGACGGGATGCCGCACAGCTGCACAAATTCTATGGATGGAAAAAGATCGATGTGGATTTTGCGTCACCTTTCTCCATATCCGCAGGTGACTTCTTCCTGTCGGAAAGCGGAACGAAGGGAAGCATAGTCGTGACCGAAGAAGATGCGAAGAGAAACAAGGAATGGATGTGCCAGAGCGGGCAGATGGCCTGGAGTCTGATCATAGACAAAAAGGTCGCGTTCAATGTCGGCTACGGCGCAGGCAGGCTATTCAGAAAGCTCCAGCTCTTCGATATGTTCTGGCATGCCGAGGGCATGAAGACCGAATACAGAGGCGAGGTGATATGGAACGGCCGCAGATACAAGGTCACCCCATCCAAGAGCTTCGGCTATGCGGACAAGAACTGGGGAAAGGATTTCACCTCACCGTGGGTATGGCTCTCTTCCTGCAAGCTCCGCAGCGAGATCACAAACAGGAAACTTACAGGCAGCGTGTTCGACATAGGCGGCGGCAGGCCTGCCATCGGTCCTTTCGCATTCAGGCGCAAGCTTTTGTCGGCATTCTGGTACGAAGGAAGAGAATTCGAGTTCAACTTCTCAAAATTCTGGACCCTGTGCCGCACGGATTTCGAATGCCATGAGACCAAAAGCACGGTCGTGTGGCATGTCGAGCAGAAGACCATTCATGACCGCATGGTCGCCGACATCAAATGCCGCAAGCGCGACATGCTTTGGGTCAATTATGAATCCCCGGATGGCCAGAAGAGGCACAAAAGGCTCTGGAATGGAGGAAACGGCACAGGCACCATAGAGCTGTACCACAAGGGAAAGCTCGTGGACAGGATACATGCCGAGAATGTGGGATGCGAGTATGGCGAATACTTCCGCCCCAAGCCTCAGGCCCCGAAACAGGACAGCAGACAAAACGAACAGAAATGAGCAAGATACAGTTTCAGTGCGACTACAATGAGGGCGCACACCCGAGAATCATCCAGGCCCTGACAGAGACCAACATGTACCAGACCCCAGGATACGGAGAGGACGAGTTCTGTTCCGAGGCCCGGGAAGTCGTGAAGGAAGTATGCGGCCGTCCTGATGCCGACGTCCATTTTCTCGTGGGAGGGACCCAGACCAACGCGACCGTCATCTCATCCGTACTGAAGCCATATCAGGGAGTCCTCTGCGCTGCAAGCGGCCACATCAACGTGCATGAGACCGGAGCCATAGAGCACGGGGGCCACAAGGTGCTCGCTCTCCCGGCATCGGAAGGCAGGATCAGCGGCACTCAGATACGCGCCGCAATGGCATCGCATCTCGCCGAGGACGGACCGGAGCACATGGTCCAGCCGGGGATGGTCTACATCAGTTTCCCGACAGAGATAGGAACGATCTACTCTCTGAGCGAGCTCAGAGATATCAGAAGCGCCTGTGACGAATATTCACTCCCCCTGTTCATCGACGGAGCAAGACTCGGATATGGCCTGATGTCTGACGCCTGCGATCTCACCATCAAGGAACTGGCATCCATAGCCGATGTTTTCTATATCGGCGGCACCAAACAGGGCGCGCTTTTCGGGGAGGCAGTAGTGATCACCAGGGAAAGCCTCAAAAAGGACTTCAGATACTGCATCAAGCAGGGAGGCGGAATGCTCGCCAAAGGGCGTCTCCTCGGGATACAGTTCAGGGAACTGCTGCGGGATGGTCTTTATTTCGAGCTCGCAGCCAAAGCCGACTCTCAGGCCATGCGCATACGCGACGCCTTCAAGGCCAAAGGTTACAGTTTCCTGGTAGACAGTCCTACAAACCAGCAGTTCCCTATCCTCACTGCAGAGGATATCGAAAGGCTCGACAGGGACTTTGCATTCTCCATCTGGCAGAAGATAGACGAGGACCACACTGCCGTAAGATTCTGCACCAGCTGGGCCACTCTCGATGCCTCAGTCGACAGACTGATCGCTTCTATCTAATAGACAAGCTGCATGTCATCTACCCAGAGTACACTCTGGGATGATCCCGTGAAATAATCGCCCAGTGCACTTGCCGCGCACGACACTATGATATGTGTCGGCCTGCGTGTGACCGAATTGTACACCAGAGGTATCTCTACCTGTACCCACCCGTCTGTAGAGGATGTAGCATTCCATGATCCGTAGGCTATCACAGCCTCGGCATCAGGCTTAAACAGAGTCGACTTGTCGGTAGTATTGACCTGGACAGGACTTTGCGGAGTACCTCCGTATCTGTGATAGTCCCAGTCGCCGAGAGCCACATAGACGGTTCCCCTGTCGCTGTCACCCATCTTTACAGGATCGGAATCCGGATAAGTGCCTATGCAATCTATGCTTCCGCTCTTGTACTTGAGCCAGAGTCTGAGCGAACGCGGACGGAGTGTGAAAGGACGTCCGAAATTGACCTTTCCACCCTGGGTTCCGATCACGCCGGCAAACTCTCCGCTGAACATGTTTCCAGCCGCGAACTTGATGACGACATTTCTGGAGTTCATGCGTACCGAAGCCTTACCTTCTTTGAAGTCTTCGGTGTCAGGAGTGCATATAGAGTATGATGCGCCCACGGTTGTAGAGCCGGCATTGCCGCTGTCCCACCATTTTGTCATCATCTCCTGAGCGGTAGAAGCCGGATCGAAGAATGAATAGTAGTTCTTGGATTCAGGCTGAGAATAGGTCTCGAATCCGCTGTTTGGAAGCTGGGCCTCAGGATCTGTCGTGAACGTCACGGCATCTGTCTCATTGTCGCCGCTGAATGCCATGCACTCGTATGTGGTCTGTGGAAGCAGTGGCTCAAGCATTGCAGAGAAGGATCCGCCGTCTGAGACGACATTTCTTACATCCTTCCATTCATCTGAACCGACCTGTCTGTATCTGAATCCGTTATCCGCATCCGAGAGTCCTGTGGCCGAGAGCCATGCAACTCTTGTCCAAGGGCTGACAGAGGTAAGTTCTACAAGGGTTTCAGTCTGCTCCACAAAGAGGCGCCATGTCTGAGTGCGCGAGTGAGCGGTGACATCCACCTGGATGCAGTCGGAAAAATCGTGCATCTGCGAGAACGGTGTGGAATACTGTGTGATCCCTTCTGGCCCCAGTTTGAGAGACCTTACCTTTATGTTCTCGAGGTCTGTGGTGCTGCGTACATGGGCTATGGCACGGCAGTTCTCGGCATCTATCTCCGAAGCACCGACCTGGCCTTCGACAGAGAAATATCTCTCGATGCTCTGAGTGGCGCTGAATGTCCACTGATAGTCCTGAAACGTGGATATGGTCACATGGAATGGACTTCGCATATCGTGCCTCCCTATGATCTGGGGGTCGGCGACAGCCCCTTCGGAAAGGGTCACCGAGGTGATTTCCACCGCAGCAATGTCTGTGGTCTCCTCAAGGTCTATGACAACCGTACGGGCATCGGAATCTATGGAGCAACCCTTGGCACCGGTTGCGGTGAGGGAACTGATAGAGGGAACGACGAGCGGATATGGAAGGTCGTTCTTGATGCAAGAGCTGATACATACAGCTGACAAAAAAACTGCAAGAAGCCTTTTCATATCAAATGTGTATTACAAGACCGAATGAAATGCCGAGCAGATCGAGACTGAGCTGAGATCTGAAACCCGTCTTTGTTCCTTTTATATCCCCGTCATTGACGTAAGTGGTCTTGTTCCATGTGACATCGGCAAGGCTGACACTCACCTGAGTGCTGATGTTGCTGCTTGGGAAAAAGACAAGCCCCGGACTGAAACTGAGTCTGGCTTTCCTGTTGTCTGACCAGTCATCAGAGGAACCGTCTAGAGAGAATGCAGTTCTGGAATAACCATATGAAAGGGCATATTCGTAGAAAAGGCCGAAACGGCACTTCTCTTCAAGCCCGAGATATGTCCTGTAGAACACAGACAGAGACTTCTGTCGCAGTGATGCGGATATATCGCTCAGGTCGAAATCAAGGCCGTCATTCAGAAGGCTGAGTGTGGTGGCGTCAAGGCTGCCCGTGGCGCTGCTGAAAGAAATCTTTCCACCGATGACATGATTGCCGGATATTGCATATGCAATCATAGGCGAAAGACTCGAGAATGATGCCTTGGCATCAAGCCCGTTGGCCAGCAGGAGATATTCGCTGTTCTCGCTGTTCATGTTGAGGTACGCGAACTGGAGTCCCGCAAGCTTCTCTCCCTTTGGGATGATCTCATATGTCTTGAATTTCTCCTTGACCTGGGCATTCAGCATGAAGGAGGACAAGACCAGTGCAGTGATGATAGCAGTCAGTTTTCTCATGGCTTACAGATATAGCGACAGTCCAACTGCCAGTGACGTGACATCGACCATGAAATGAGCGCCGAAGTTGCTCCTTTTACCCTCATCCACCTGATTGTGGATCTGTTGGGTCTTTGAACCGCTGAATCCGAAGAGACCGACGTTCAGTTCTACGGCAAGACGGTCTGTGATGAATGCCGTCATTCCGGGATATATACCCGCTTCCCAGGAAAAAGACTTCTGCCATGTACCTTTCATGATATCCGCATGGCCGTCCGTATTCTTGGACTGTCCCATGGCTCCGGAAGCCCCGATCTCTGCGAAGAGAGCACATCTTCCTGACTGGCCGATAGGTATATAGGGACGGAGGAAAGCCTCCAACGAGCCCTTGTGGCTCAGGAGATAGTAGTCATCCACATTGATGCTCACATCTTCTACATCCACACCGGCCTCATCTATCTTGACAAGTCCCCTGCGATAGGACATCCTCACACCGGCAGCCACATTGTCTCTGATCATGACTGCATAACATGGGGCCACGGAGAAGGTATAGCTGTCACTGTCTATGCCTTCTACAACAAGCATCTGTCCCTGCGAGAAGTTCGTTGAGGAATACCTTGCACCGCAACTGAGCAGATGAGTGCCCTTGGCGGCAAATATGACCTTGCTGTCGAGGTCATATCCACGCACGATCTGGCCGCATGCAAGATAGCATGAAGCCAGAATGAGGATGAAAGATATGAATGTCCTTTTCAACATCTGCTATTCGTAAACGAGTTCCATCTTGTCGATCCAGAGCTTGCTGGAATCGCATCCCGTGAAATAGTCTCCATAGTAGCTTGATGCACAGGATATGATGATATGAGTCGGATATGAGGTCTCGTCATAATACTCTATAGGGATGGTGATCTCTCTCCACACATTTGTGGAATTTGAAGCATCGCCTATGAACTTCGCCTCTCCGAAAGCTATGGTAGAAGGATCCTTGGTGTAGTCGATGATGGTTGAGGCATCTGTGGTGTTGACAAGCACCGGGCTGTCCTTAGATCCGCCGTATGTCCTGTAATTCCATGTACCGAGCGCGACTCTTACCATACCCATGTCATAGTCGGACCTTGAGACCGACACTCCGTCCGGGACACTCTTGATGATATTTACAGTGCCTGTAGAGTACTTGACCCAACATTTGAGAGCGGTCGGACGGGCCGTCCATGGACGTCCGAATGCGACACGGCCGCCTGAAGTACCGACCAGGCCCATGAATTTGCCGGAGAAGAGGTTGCCTGCGGCAAGCATGCCTATGATACTCTTCGACTGGCAGCATACGGACCTCGGGCCATCGACCTTGTCGGAATTGTCCGGAACGGTGATGACAAGACCCATGCTTGCCGATCCGGAAACATCTGAAGTACCGTTTCCTGATCCCCACCACATCTGCTGGCTTGCAGGATCGGAACTTGCAGGGTCATAGAAGACATAATAGCTGGCATTCGATGCAGCAAGACTCACGTTGTCGAAGCTGCCGTTCGGAACAGCCGGCGCAGGCTCTGTGATGAATGTCTTGGTGTCGCCTATGTCTTCACCGTCGATCACAAGCTTGTAGGTGTACTCAGACTCAGGGGCAAGACCCGTGAGCCTTGCATTGTAAACACCCTCTGAAGCTCTTGCGGCAGGCACTTCAATCCAGCTGCCGCTGCCTGTCCTGTATGCAAATCTGATCTTTGACGGGTCAGGATATTCAGTCTCGTCGATATCCGCGTGGATGGTCGCATGACCGGCCCAGATCTCATATGGAGAAGAGTTGGAAAGACCTGTGGACAGAGGCTCGAAGATGATGGTGTCATCAATGATGTCAAGTGAATAGTCGACATAGAGATCGAAGCTCATCTCTCCATCCTTGATGGTATATCGGAGGCTCATCTGGTAGAGTTTTCCTGACTCGATCCCTTCTATCTTTCCTGTCTTTGTCACGGCAGAGCCGTCTTTGAGAAGTGTTCCCGTAAAGGTCCACGTGAATGAAGGCTCATCAAGACCGTCGATGATGAAATAACCCTGACGGCCCGAATCAGACCTGGTATATGTCAGAACGGCGTCTTCATCTGACACTCCGATCCGGAGTGAATAGCTTGAATAGAAAGACGAAGATACAGAGGAGTCGAAACTGATTGCCGTGACGGCGTTGCTGACCCCTGCTTCCACCTGGACTGAGGTATTCTGGCCTGCAGTCACAGTGAACTCCTTCGATCCCTTATAACTCCTGGATGTCCAGGATGCCTTCTCGGGATTGTCCTTTGCAGCCTCACCGGCCACCACATCCACCCTGTAGGAGTCTGCAGGAAGATATATCGACTCTGGAGCATCAGCATACCTGTATGTACGTACAAGTCCACTGAAATCTGCCATATAGATGTTCACTATAGCGTTATCTGTCAGAGCATCGCCTGTCGCAGCCTTCGTGATGACATCGGAAGTCCTCACATCGACGCTCAGAGTACCCATGCCTTT
>JAGHSA010000010.1 GCA_018066125.1 Candidatus Cryptobacteroides onthequi
CCCTGCGGCCCTCAAGTGCCTTTCCGTGTCTGCACAATTCACATGCAAAGTGCAGACACCCGGCACCGGGCCGGTTCGCTGATGCTCACCTTTATCGGCCGTCAATCACACGCCGCTCCCGGGCGGCTCTTCCGGTGCCTCAGCTTTTCCGCCGCTGCTCCAAGTCGCCGCGTGACTTCCCGTCTCCGGCTCTTCTGTCGTGCCGTGGATGGCTGCATAATAAGACGTGCAGATAGTCAGATCTGGAATGATATTTTGCAGCAGAGACGGCTGTCCTTGCTGCAATTCAGGGTATTTCTAAGTCATTTGCAGCGAAAAAGGACATTTTTGCTGCAATACTGGCCTTTCATGTCTGGCTGATTTCTGCCACGGCTCAAGCGTAGAGGCAATCGGACCGACGTAATTTGAGGGCAAACCTAGTGCAGCGACGGTTTGTCCGAAGTATGGAGCCGGGACGTTTTGCCTCGATGGCGAAGAAGAGTGGAAGACACAGAGAATTTCATTCCCGCTACTGCTACCTGAAGACGTCAGTGACTTTGCTCATTCGTGAGGGTGCCGGCCTTTTCATATTGCGGCTCAATGACTATATTTGTGTATGACTGCAGCTATAGAGTAGAAAACACGTGAGGACAGCAGATTACATATCACTGGTGATATTGGCCATGGTGGTGCTATCCGCCGGCATGGCGTCTTTCCGTCGAGGAACAGGCTCACGGAGCTTTTTTTCGGCAGGAGGGACGCTTCCATGGTGGATGTCCGGTCTGTCTCTTTTCATGAGCTTCTTCTCTGCCGGCACCTTTGTGGTCTGGGGCTCCATCGCATACACCTCCGGATTGGTTGCGGTCGTGATACAGTGGACCATGTGCCTTGCCGGCATCATCGCGGGTCTGTTCATTGCTCCCAGGTGGCACAAGACAGGTGTCCTGACTGCTGCAGGATATATTTCGGGGCGATTCGGGCTGCGGACGCAAAAGTTCTTCACCATTCTCTTTCTGCTTCTGTCACTTTTCAATTCCGGTGTTTTTCTATATCCTGTCGGAGTTGTCCTGCATGTTTCGACAGGGATGTCTCTTCCATCCTGTATCATTGTGGTCTGCATACTGAGTATAACGTATGTGACCTTTGGTGGGTTCAAGGCGGTAGTGGTGACTGATGTGCTGCAGTTCATTATCCTCATGACAGGAGTGGCTGTGACAGTGCCCCTGGCTCTCGCGCGGGCTGGAGGCTTCCAATCATGGATAACAGCTATGCCGGATCACTTCTTTTCATTTACAAATGGGGAATGGACTCCATTGTTCATCGTGGCTTATCTTGCATACCATACTGTACTTCTCGGCGGCAACTGGGGATTCATCCAGCGCTTCACATCGGTGAAGACTCCTTCTGATGCCAGGAAAGCCAGCTTCCTGTTCAGCGCATTGTATCTGATATGCCCTGTGCTGTGGATGCTTCCTCCGATGATCTATCGTGCCATTGACCCATCACTTCATGGATTGGCAGACGAAAACGCGTACCTCATGATATGCAAAGACGTTCTCCCCGCAGGATTGCTTGGACTGATGCTGCTGGGCATAGTCTGTGCCACTGTCAGTTCCTTGAATTCAATACTGAATGTCACATCTGCCGTCATCACGGATGAGGTGTACCGAAAGCTGAAGCCTGCGAGTTCTGATAAGGAACTTATGACTGTGGCACGCCTGAGCATCATAATGGTGGGATTGCTGTCCATGTGCATCGCCTTGTCTGTTCCACATATGGGAGGCGTGGTCAATGTGGTGGTCAGTCTTGCTGCCTTGACGGGGGCGCCACTTTATCTTCCAGTCATCTGGTCGCTTTTCTCCCGTCGTCAGACTTCGCTCAGCCTGATGCTTGTGACCCTGTCCAGCATTGCTGTGGGCGTCTTTTTCAAGTATGTATTTCCTTCTGTGTCCGGACTGTCTCTCAGTCGCGGCCAGGAGATGATTCTGGGCGTTTCTGTGCCTGTACTGCTCCTGGCTGGTTGGGATATATGGTGCATAATTCATAGCTTTGGTGCAGACAACTGACAAACTGACACAGATGAAAAGGATTTACATGCTTGTGCTTGCCCTCATATTCCTCACAGGGCAGCCGATTTACTGCGCTCAAAAGCTGCCTGCCCACCCAAGGCTCCTGATGAAGGCTGGAGACGAGCAGGTGATAAGAAAGGCCGTTGAAACAGAGGGTAAAGAATATGTACGCGTCGTTCATGACCTGATAATGGAATATGCGGACAGCACCTTGCGTCTGCCCTGCATGGAGAGGACAGATACCGACGGCCATATCCTCGCCCGATGCAGGGAAGTCGAGAAACGAATTCTCTGTCTGTCCTACGCATACAGGATGACAGGGGACAAGAAATGGCTTCACAGGGCAGAGAGTGAAATATTGAATGGATGCAATTACCGCGACTGGGACCCTGCACACTGGCTGGATACGGCTGAGATGATGATTGCACTGACCATCGGATACGACTGGCTCTACAATGATCTTTCCCCAAAGACCAGACGTCTTGTGGAGAAGTCTCTTGTGGAGAAGGGAATGGAGACGGCTGACGGTCAGGCGTTCTACACAGTCAATCACAACTGGAATCAGGTCTGCAACTGCGCCATGGTCATGTCTTCGCTCGCTATATATGAGACGGACCCGTCCAGGATGGACGGATACATACGCAGATCTCTTGAGTCCAATCCAAGGGCGATGTCGGTCTATGCACCTGACGGCGCATATCCGGAGGGAAATACCTACTGGGGATATGGAACTTCGTATCAGATACTGATGATCGAGGCCTTGAGGACCGCATTTGGGACGGACTATGGCATTCCACAGTCTGAAGGCTTCCTGAAGTCCGGAAACTATATAAAGTACCTTGCGACTCCTGCCGGCAGGTGCTTCTCCTTCTATGACTCCAACACATCGCAGATCTGCCATCTGATGACATTCTGGTTCTCGAAAGAGACCGGCGACCCTTCGCTCTGCCATCTGGAGAAGCAGATGCTGCTTTCCGGCAAGGTGGTGACTCCGGACAGGTGGTGGCCCTGCGCAGTACAGCTGCTGAGCCGCGTCGATGAGGAAGGGGAGGGCTTCTGTCCTCGGAATACCATGTATGCCGGCGGTATCAATCCCATCTGGGTATATCGCTCCGGCTGGGACAGTCCGGATGATACCTATCTCGCAGTCAAAGGGGGCAATCCATGCAACAATCACGGACATGTAGACAACGGCTCATTCTTCTATGAGAAGTATGGCGTGCTTTGGGCAGCGGATCTGGGCATGCAGTCATACGGTACCTTTTACAAATATGGCATCGCTCTGGGAGACAGGAGCCAGAACGGACAGAGGTGGAGCATCTTCCGCGTCGGAAAGTATGCCCACAATATTCTCATCCTCAATGATGAGAATCCCTATGTGAATGGTTTTGCGCCGATAGTGGAGTGTTGGGATGATGGCGCCAGCAGAGGCTGCAGGGTGGATCTGACAGAGACTTACCGCAACAGCGCTGCCTCAGTGTCGCGTACTGTCGTTTCGGAGGATGCAGACGCCAAGGTCGTCGTGAAGGACAGCATTGCCGCGGGGGCAGAGGATATCGACGCAGTCTGGAACATGCTGACATATGGAAAGCCCGAGATAAAAGGTGACTCGGAAATCATCCTGACTTCAGGAAAGCGCAAGATGAGGCTCAAGGCGGCGTGTGGGGTGCCGGTGCACGCGTTTATCCGCTTTGCGGGAGCAGACACTCCGTGGGATGCCAAGAACAAGGGCGTGTCCAGGGTCGGCTTCTCATTCGATGTCAGGCACGATTCCCAGGTTGACCTGACTGTGACTCTCGAAGACTTGTCTTCCGGCTCGAGTCTCTGATTTTCAATTCAGATTTAAGCACCGTGGTGGTGTTCTTCGGTTCGAAGCCCTCGAACTGATGCAGCAGTTCGCGCGCTGCCAGCTGTCCTATCTCTCGAAGCGGAGCGGCGGCTGACGTAAGAGGGGGCTCCACCAGCTCTGCGGCCAGCGACTCGGAGAAACCTGCGACGGAGATGTCTTCCGGGATGCGTATGTGCCGCTGTTTGAGCGCTTTCATTACTCCGAAGGCGACGTTGTCGTTGACTGCGAAGACAGCGTCAGGTCGGAGTTTCGAATCAAGCATCCTGAGAGCCGCCTCATAGCCGTCCTGGACCATCAGTCCGGAATGTATGATGAGACTGCTGTCATGATCCAGCCCATGTTCGTTCAGAGCTCTCCGGTATCCGATGGCTCTGTCTCTCGTACTGAGGATATTCTGGGGACCTGAGAAAAAAACGACTTTCCTTGCACCTTCTTCTATCAGATGGCTTACGATGCGGTAGGCCATCTCCGTGTTGTCGACGACGATTTTCGGAGCCCGTGTCTTCTTGGGCACGCGGCTGATAAACACTATACCGATCTTTCTGCTGAGGATCTCCTCAAACACATCTGTGTTGTATTCACTATCCGTTGAAGTGGAGATGATCATTCCGTCCACATTGGAGTCCATGAAATGGTTTAGCAGGACCCTTTCTTCCTCCGGGGACTCATTGCTCTGTGCCACCAGAAGCTGATAACCCATGGGCAGCAGCTCCTCCTGGATGTGTTTGGTGATGACAGTGAAATAGTTTGAGGAAGTCATGTCTGGTACCAGAACGCCGATTGTGCGGGTTTTACGGGAGACAAGCCCTCTGGCCTGGGCGTTTGGTCTGTACTGCATCTCCGCTGCTGTTCTCATCACAAGTTCCCGTGTCTCCCTGCTCACTTCCCATTTGTCGTTCAAGGCTCGGGATACGGTGGCGATGGAGAGATTGAGCCTTTTCGCAATGTCTTTGATGGTAGTCTGATGCATCTTCGCTCACTTTTTGACAAAGATATTGAAAATAATGTTTCCGTAAACGTTTACGGGAGTAATATGCATAAAAATGAAGAACCGATCAAATAATGACTATCTTTCAATTCGATTATACCATCACATAATTATATCAACCTATGTTCAAAAGAAAGATTGTTTCTTCCATCTTCTTTCTCATCCTTTCAGTTGCAGCCTTCGCCCAGACGAAGACTGTCAAGGGTGTGATCTATGAAGAAGAGACGGGTGAGACCCTGCCTGGTGCAACGGTTTCTCTCGTCGGGTCGACAAGAGGTGTCATCACAGACCTTGACGGTTCTTTCGTGTTCACCAATGTCAAGCCCACTGACCAGCTTCAGTTTGATTTCTTCGGCAAGGAGTCGCAGACAGTGACTGTCGGTACATCGACATCTTTTGTCGTCAGGCTCAGAAATGTCAAGAATGAGCTTGATGAGGTCACAGTCGTCGCTTTCGGAAAACAGCGCAAGGAAAGCGTCATCGGTTCCGTCAATACCGTGAAGCCTGCCGAACTGAAAGTTCCTTCCAGCAACCTCACGACTGCCCTTGCGGGACGTGTTGCCGGCCTGATTTCCTATCAGCGTTCCGGTGAGCCTGGACAGGACGACGCGACCTTCTTCGTACGTGGTGTGACTTCACTCACGTATGCCAGCGGTCCGCTCATCCTCATCGACGGTGTTGAGATGACCTCATCTGACCTTGCACGTCTCCAGCCGGATGACATTGCGGCGTTCTCTATCATGAAGGATGCGACTGCAACCGCCCTCTACGGTGCCCGTGGTGCGAATGGCGTGATTCTCGTCAGCACCAAGGAAGGTAAGGAAGGCTCGGCCAAGGTGAATGTCCGCTATGAGACTTCCATCTCTGAGCCGACCAGGAATCTTGAACTGGCAGATCCTGTCACATACATGACTCTCTTCAATGAGGGAACCAAGACAAGAGACCCTCTTGCAACCGCTCCGTTCTCTCTCGCCAAGATCGACAATACCCGTCTCGGCAACAATCCTATCCTCTATCCGGCTATCGACTGGAAGGATATGCTCCTGAAGAATTCCACTACAAACCAGCGTGTGAACGCGAACCTCAGCGGTGGAGGAAAGGTGGCCAGATACTACATTGCAGCCACCTTCAACAATGACAACGGTCTCCTCAAGGTCGATAACCGCAACAACTTCAACAACAACATCGACCTCAAGAGATATGTCCTTCGTTCAAATGTGAACATCAACGTCACCAAGTCCACTGAGGTCATCATCCGTCTACATGCTTCGTTCGACGATTATACCGGACCTATCAACGGCGGTAGTGACGTATATGCCCAGATCATGAACACCAGCCCTGTGCTGTTCCAGCCTTACTATGAGCCGGATGCAGAAAACATGGGCTCATACCACATCCTTTTCGGTAACTACGATACAGGCAACTATCTGAATCCATACGCAGAGATGGTAAGGGGTTACAAGCAGTATTCGAAGAACACCGTACTCGGACAGTTCGAGATCAAGCAGAACCTTGACTTCATCACCAAGGGTCTCAGCATCAGAGGTATGGCCAGCACCACCAGAAATACATATTTCGACGTCGTGCGCAGCTACACTCCTTTCTATTACGAGATCGGCGGCTATGACAAGTACCACAATACATACACACTGAACTGCCTGAATCCTTCAAGCGGAACAGAGTATCTTACCTACAACCCAGGAACAAAGAATGTCAGCGCCGTGACTTATGTCGAGGCTGCCATGAACTATGACAGGACCTTCAACAAGAAGCACGGTCTCAGCGGTCTCCTCGTGTTCACAGCACGCAACCAGCTTGAGGGTGGCGCAACCACGCTCATAGAGTCTCTTGCACACCGCAATCTCGGTCTCTCAGGCCGTTTCACTTACAACTACGACAAGCGTTACTTCCTCGAATATAACTTCGGTTACAATGGATCGGAGCGTTTCGCTGCGAAAGAGCGTTTCGGATTCTTCCCGTCAGCCGGTCTCGGATGGATCATTTCCAACGAGAACTGGTATCCAGGTGGACTGAAGAAGACTCTCAACATGCTCAAGTTCAAGGCCACCTATGGTCTTGTGGGTAACGACGCCATCGGACAGGCCGCTCACCGCTTCTTCTACCTCTCTGAGGTCAACATGAACGATGGAAGCTACGGCGCAGAGTTCGGAGACGAGTTCAAGAATACATACAACGGTGTATCCATCAGCAAGTATGAAAATGCAAAGATCACCTGGGAGCGCTCATACAAGACCAACCTTGGTATCGAGGCCAGAATGTTTGACATGCTCGACATGCAGGTGGATTACTATACAGAAAAGCGCACCGGTATTCTCCTCAGCAGAAGCTATATCCCTACCACCATGGGTCTCATGGCCACTCCTATGTCGAACCTCGGCGAGGCAGAAGGACATGGTATAGATTTCCAGATGGACCTTCAGAAGTCATTCTCAAGTGGCTGGTGGATTTCCGGCCGTGCAAACTTCACATATTCAAAGGCCAGATACACCAAATATGAGGAGATCGACCAGAGCCTGACTCCATGGCTTTCGAAGCTCAACCAGCCAGTCTCACAGAGATGGGGATTCGTCGCAGAGCGTCTCTTTGTCGATGAGGCCGAAGTAAGGAACTCTCCTGTACAGTTCGGTGATTACGGCGAAGGTGACATCAAGTACCGCGATATCAACGGTGACGGCATCATCTCAGACCTCGATATGGTTCCTATCGGATACCCTACAGAGCCTGAGCTCATTTACGGTTTCGGTCTTTCCACTGGATACAAGGGATTTGACTTCTCGGTATTCTTCCAGGGACTCGGCCGTGAGTCGTTCTGGATCGACGTGAACCAGACTTCGCCTTTCGTGAAGGATGGCGGCAAAGTCAAGCAGCTGCTCAAGTGCTATGCCGACGATCATTGGAGTGAGAACAACAGAGACATCTACGCATTGTGGCCTAGACTTTCTACAAAGGTTGTCGAGAACAATGCCAAGACCAGCACCTGGTTCATGCGCGACGGTTCATTCCTTCGTCTGAAGTCTCTCGAGTTGGGTTATACACTTCCTAACAAGTACACCCGCAAGATCTCAATGGACAGCTTCCGAGTATATCTCAGCGGCACCAACCTCTGGTGCTGGAGCAAATTTGACCTGTGGGACCCTGAGCAGGCAGGACATGCGTTCAACTATCCTACCCAGAGGGTTTACAATATCGGTGTCCAGGTATCATTCTAAATCTGTCCGAATATGAAAATCTTGAAAATCAATACATTTATAGCTGCAGCCCTCCTGGCATTCGTATCTTGTGCAGACTATGTGGACGTGGTTCCTGACAATATCGCCACCATCGATTATGCGTTCAGAGACAGAGTCGGAGCCGAGAAGTTCCTGGCCACCTGCTACAGCTTCATACCTAGAATAGGTGATCCGAAGAACGATCCTGCTCTTATGGGCAGTGACGAGTTCTGGAACTATGTAAACACTCAGGAAGCCAACTCTGCAGTCGGCAACTATGAGGCATTCTATATCAAGACCGGTCTCCAGAATGCCGCCAGTCCGCGTGTCAATACATGGGACGGTGAGAATTATGGCGGAAACGGCCTTTACAAAGGTATCAGGAACTGCAACATCTTCCTCGAGAGGGTAGATAATGTAAACGTCCAGGTATCCGCAGAGCAGAGATCTGTATGGAAGGCAGAGGTCAAAGTACTCAAGGCGTACTTCCACTTCTATCTCATGAGGATGTATGGTCCTATTCCGCTCATCAAGGAAAACCTTTCAGTGGAGGGAACTCCAGAGGAGGTACGTGTATATCGTGACACATGGGATGACTGCGTGGATTACACCGTCAGCCTCATCGACGAGGCTGTAGAGGACCTGCCTCTCGCCATCGAGAACCGTGCCACCGAGGCAGGTCATATCACCAGGCCTGCAGCCCTGGCTATCAAGGCCATGATCCTTACAACCTCAGCCAGCCCTCTTTTCAACGGCAACCCTGACTATGCAAATCATGTGGACAACCGTGGAGTGCATATCTTCTCCCAGACCTACGACGCAGCAAAGTGGAAGCGTGCCGCAGATGCATGTCTCGAGGCTATCAACTGTGCAGAGGAAGCAGGCCACAGGCTGTACTCTTTCCCTACAAACCAGTACATCGTGACACCTGCAGTCAAGCTTGTGAACGATATCCGCTGTGCTTACCATGACAGGTACAACGAGGAGATGCTCTGGTGCAACCCGCAGAATGATATCTCTTCCTACTACGAGTACTACACCATGCCTATCTTCAAGGACGAGGCTTGGAGTACCAACCCTTACAGGCCTTTCATCGGCCCTTCTTTCAGTGTGGTAGAGAAGTTCTATACCATCAACGGAGTGCCTATCGATGAGGACAACTCTTGGGATTATGTCAACAGGTACAAGATGACAACGGCTGACAACGCCCAGCCTGAGTATGTCCAGACAGACTACCATACTGCAGGGCTGAACCTCCACCGCGAGCCTCGTTTCTATGCCAACATCTGCTTCGACGGATGCTACTGGTGGGGTAACGGCAACTTTACAGGATCCGGCTGGGACATCCACATGAAGAGGGGACAGACCTCTGGAAAGAACAGCAGTGTGCGTTACACCGTCACAGGTTATATGTGCAAGAAGCCTAATCACTATACTTCTACCACCACATCTACCTGGGGAAGACAGCGTACTGCCTACACTCCGGCCCTCATCCGTCTTGCCGACATCTATCTTCTCTATGCCGAGTGCCTCAATGAGACTCTTGATGCGCCAAGCGAGGAGGTCTATAGATATGTCGACCTTGTACGCCAGCGTGCCGGCCTCAAGGGTGTGGTAGAAAGCTGGGAGAATCATTCACGCGTCGCCAACAAGCCTAAGACAAAGGACGGCATGCGCGAGATCATCCACAGAGAGCGCGATCTGGAGCTCTGCTTCGAAAGCAAGCATTTCTGGGATGTACGCCGCTGGAAGACTGCGATGTCAGAAATTCCAGGACCTGTCTATGGCTGGAATGTAGATGCATCAAAAGACACAGAGTACTACAACATCATCACTCTTGCGGACCTCAAGTTCACTACCAAAGAGTATCTCTGGCCTATCAAGACCAATTCGATACGTACCAACACCAACTTGGTTCAGAATCCATATTGGGAATAACAAATGATAACGAATATGAAACATACATCAATTTTGATCATGCTCGCCATGACGCTTACGGCATGCGAGAACGAGTTCATCGGACAGTATCCGGTAGATGACGTTCCTCCTGCACAGGTAAGCAATGCGCAGGTTGAAAACAAGAATGGAGGTGCAGTCATTTCCTACACCCTTCCCAATGATACCGACCTCCTCTACGTCAAGGCTGTTTATACCGATTCTCACGGACAGCAGAATGAGGTGAGAGCATCCATGTTCAAGAACTCTCTCGAGATCAAGGGATTTGCCAGGTCCAAGAAGCAGAATGTACAGCTTATCTCTGTCGACAGAAGCCAGAATGAGTCTGCACCGGTCATGGTGGAGATCGAGCCTATGGATTCTCCGATCTACGCAATCAAGGAGTCCCTCAAGGTAGAGGCAAGCTGGGGCGGTTTCAAGCTTTCTTGGGACAACCCTGACAAGGAGCAGATATTCATGTACGTCACCACGCCTGGTGAGGAAGGTGACATCAACGTCGAGACCATCATCTCAACCGACCCAAACGGCAACGGAGCGGTACGAGGACTCGATGCAGAGGAGATGGAGTTCAATATTGTCATCCGAGACATATATGAGAACTACACCGATACAGTGAAGACTGTCCTCACTCCTCTTTATGAGAAGTTCATACAGCCGGACAATTTTGTACTCACAGCCCTTGCCACCAATATGAACTGGCACAAGTCACGTAACAACGTGGGCGCTCTCTTCGACGGAGTTAAGACATCAGACAAGCCGATGTATCTTGAGACCAAGGTGAAGGTGGACGGCCTCCCTTACTCGTATTTCACGGTGGATCTCGGCGACACATACAAGCTCTCCCGAGTGAAGTTCTGGGGCCGTGTGGCTTATTGCTACGCACTTCATTGCCCGAATCATTTCCAGCTGTGGGGAACCACCAGCATGGATGCTGCCGCAAATCCCGACAACTGGGATGGATGGGAGCTTCTCCTCGACGACTGGAGCTACAAACCGTCAGGACGTGAGACAACGGATGTGACAGATGAGGATAAGGAATATGCCAAGGCAGGTGAGGAGTTTGAGATTCCGGAAAGCTGCGGCGGCGTCAGGTATTTCCGCTTTGTATGTCTCGAGACCTGGACCAAGAGTACTTCGCTCAATATGAATGAGCTTGAATTCTATGGAGCAGAGTATAACATCTATTAATGACAAGGCATCATGAAACTTAGATATATCATAATGTTTGCGTTCGCCGCAATCACTGCCGCATCCTGCAGCAAGATGAACGACAATATCGATCAGTATCTCTCACAGGGTGAGATCATATATATCGCCAAGGCAGATTCTGTACATCTTTTCGCAGGAAAGGAGCGTTTCAAGATGGAATTCTGGATGAGGGATCCCCGCGCCAGCGAGATGCGCATCTACTGGTCTCAGAAGTCTGACTCGCTTGTAGTGCCTATCAGTGCAGACAGGGACTTCGATGAGCCTATCACTGTGATAGCAGACAAGAATGTTCCTGAGGGACAGTACTCCCTGAATCTTGTCACCTTTGACAAGCTTGGCAACAAGTCTGTCATCGATGAGCAGAATGTCTCAGTGTATGGAAATCTGTTCCAGCAGTCACTTTTCAACAGATACGTGGACTCGTTCTCTCTCAATGCATCCGCAGGCACTGCGACCATCAACTGGGGAAACTGCTATTCAGCCAAGGAATACAGCATCAACGTGTCATATACAGACCGTCAGGGAAATGCACAGGAATCCGTATTCCTCACTTCAGAACTTGGACCGACCTCCGTTCTTACCAATGTCGATGTGACCAGGGAGATTTCGTACACGACAGTGTACCTTCCGGAAGAAACAGCCATTGACGTGTTCTATACTCCAACCGTAGTACTGAAGTAATGAGAACGAAGATTTTTGTTATACTGGCGCTTATGTCGATGTCTTTTGCCGGAGTGTCGGCAAAAGACATCCTCAGCGTCGGCAATGATGGTTTTTCATCGGAAATCGTAGTGGATGGAGGGCGTATCCTACCTGCTTCACTTTCTTTCGGAGGCAAGACCGTCACTTCGGCAGAAACAGTCCCTTATTTCGAGTTCTGTGTCAACTCCTGCACCGTCACGTCTCTTTCCCCGATCTGGAGATATGTCGGAAAGGACAGCAGGACACTCTCCAACGGTGGAGTCGTGACGACCTTCCACTTTGCCGCAAAAGGCAAGTTTAAGGGCCTGCACGTCCTGGTGGACAGAGAATGCTTCCCTGATGCCGCTTTTGTCAGAGAGCGCATGAGGCTGTATTCTACCAGACCCGGTCTCAGGCTGACCAATGTCGAGGGCAAGAATCATTTCATTTTTCCTCAATATTCCTTCTCCGCAGAAAAAGGTCTGAGCGCCGAGCAATTGAGGATCGGCCGCTTTCAGACCAAGACGAACCTGACAGACAATCACACTTTTCACCCAGACCGCTTCCCCGTGTCCGTGACTGAACATGGGGAAGATGTCAAGGGCCCTTTTGTAATCATCCGAAATGGTGACTGCCGCATCCTGACATCGTACGAACATGCTTCTCAGGACAATACCTTCATGAATGAGAAGAACGTGAAGCACAGTGGCGGCAATGACGAGATGCAAGGCGTGGAAGGCGACCAGGGATTCATCACAGATGATGATCTCTGGTTCATCGCCACAAGACTCCAGCGTACACCGGACGGTGGACTGACAGTATCGAACAGAATTCGCCGCGGCGGTTATTGCGACAGGGAATCGATCCCGCAGGAAGGATACTACGAGACCGTATGGTCGACCGTATCGCTTCTTGGCAGAGAAGACAGTCTGGACGAGTCGCTTCAGCGCTATCTCTATGACAGGATCAGTGACCATGCGGCTTCCAGGAAACCGGTGTTCTACTACAATACCTGGGGCATGCAGCGTGACCAGCCGAAAGAGCATCTGAAGGACTGCATCACTGAAGAGAGACTCCTCAAAGACATCGAGTACTGCAAGGAGATGGGCATCGAACGCTTTATCCTTGATGATGGATGGCAGAGTGCCATGGGTTTCTGGACTGCAAACAGGCGCCTTTATCCAAATGGTCTCGGCCCTGTCATCAAGAAGATCCAGGAAGCCGGCATGGAACCTGGTGTATGGCTCTCTCTCCTCGCTCTGGCGAAAGGCTCCGATCTCTACAATCAGCATCCTGAGTGGCATATAGGAGACCAGCATGGAGCGCCTATCCTCGTGCAGTGGGGCAATCCCGGCATGGATATCACTGGCGGCTTCTATGACTACCTCCTCGAGTCCCTCAAACTGCTCGTGGATCAGGGAGTGCGTTTCTTCAAATGGGATGCAGTAAGCACCATGAGCAGCTCGAACCCAGGACTCGGTCACGGAGACGAGACTGCCACGGTAAAGGAAAGGATAGACAGATACAACTATATCTTTCCGTTCTATGTCACCAGACTGGCTCGCGAACTCAAAGAATACAACCCGGACGTGGTCGTCGAACTCGACCTCACGGAGCACTGGCGCTGTATGATAGGACTCATGACTCTTCAGGAGTCTAAGTTCTTCTGGATCAACAATGGAGCATCCAGGTACGGTGACTACACTGCTTACAGAAGCAAGAGCATGCGGCTGGGCGTAAACGAATATGCCGGAATCTTTCCGCCGGAGGTGTTCACCTACGCCGTTTATCCTATGAACATCTCCAATGCCCTGAAATACAATGTCCACTCCACCCTTATGGCTGGACACGGATTCTGGGGCAACCTTGACAAGACTACTCCTGCCGACAGGCAGTATGTGGCAGACCAGCTCCGCAAGGCCAAGATGGTACTTCCTCATGTTGAGGGAATGCCTATGGCAGTGTCGGGCAGGCTCTGTGACACACCCGAAATATATACTCAGGCAGACCGGAAGGATGGTTATGCTCTCATGACAGCATTCTCTTCGGAGCCATGGGAAGGAAGTCATCACATCGATCTCGATCCGTCAAAGGTGGTCGGGGTTCTTGACTGCCCATTTTCTATGGATGCTGCCGGAGTGAATGTAAAACTGCGTTTCACAGTGAAAGACGATTCTGCCGCTGCTTATGTATTGGGCGGCAACACAGCTCCTGTAAGAATTCTTTCTTCGACAGGCTCACTTTCAGATCTTGACCTTTCTTCGCAGGGCCTTTCGGTCACAGCGGCAGAAGATGCTGTGCTCAGGATCGAAATCTCCGGACAAGTCAGAGAAATCTGCCTCAAGGCGGGAGAAAAGACTATTATCAAATAATTGAGAATCAGAATGAAAAGATCGATAGCCATCATCACATTGCTGGCAGTAGCGGGCCTCTGTGCATCCGCGCAGGTACTTGTCGAGACTGAAAGCTTCGACGACAAGGGCGGTTGGGTCATTGACCACCAGGCCTTTGAGAAGATCCAGTCCTCGTATCTCATGGCCAACGGCAAGGGAGTCCCGGTCGAGGATGCATGCACTACCGTTCACTTTGACAAGCCGGGAAGATATCACGTGTATGTGAGCACGTACAACTGGACTTCTCCATGGTATGACGGGAAAGGCCCGGGAGAGTTTGCTGTCAGCATAGACGGTGAAGAGCTTCCGAACTCGCTCGGAACCACCGGAAACTGCTGGGAGTGGCAGTATGCCGGCGAAGTTGAGGTGGCAGCGACAGCGTTTGTCTCGCTCAGGGACAAGACCGGCTTCAACGGCAGGGCTGATGCCATCTGGTTCTCTAAAGAGAAATCTGCTCCGGATCCGGATTACAAGAGCCTCGACAGGCAGAAACTTCTCGGATATCCTGAGACTCCTGAAGGATACAAGGCTGATTTCGTGGTTGTTGGAGGCGGCATTGCGGGGTGTACGGCAGCATTGACCGCAGCGCGTTACGGAATGAACGTCATTCTTGTCGATAACCTCCCATGGCTGGGTGGAAATGCTGTCATGGGTGTCCACATCGACGGCGCTGCCTTCAAGAACCTTTACCCTAACCTCGGTTATGCAGCATGCGACATTGCCGGAATCATTCCGGAGAAGAAGAATGACGCTTCTGCGTATAAGATGAATAAGAACAACGGCATCGGTGGCGCTCTTCCTTCTGCCTATCTTCCTTCCATGAATGACCCGATCGACATGAGCAGATCGGAGATATTGAAGACACGTGAAAAGCTTAAGGCAGCCGGTGATACTGTAGATGCACGCCATGAAAGGAATTTTCTCAAGGAGGAAATCAGACGGCAGAACGGCGCAGTCAACCGTGAGCGTGTGCTTCTGGAAGCCGGTGTGACCATTTTCCACAATATCCATGTCTTCCAGGCAGCCGCTGAAGGTGGCAAGATCACAAGCGTCACCGGCCGCGACCTGCATACGGGGCAGGATTTCAGTTTCAGCGCTCCTCTTTTCGCAGACTGTACCGGTGACGGTACAGTGGGCTATCTGGCAGGAGCTGATTTCGCCATCGGCCGCGAGGGCAAGTCATATGCAGATGAACCATCTGCGCCCGCAAGGCCTGATGACAAGAAGATGGGATCTACCATCGCATGGGCAGCGTACCCACGTCCCGAGCCCGGCACATTCCCGACCCCGGAACAGCTGCCGTGGGCGATGCAGTTCGACAGTGACTACAATATCCGCAATGCCCAGTGGGCATGGTGGATGGAGACCGGACTCGAAATCGACAATGCCACCGAGGCCGAGCTTGTCAGGGACAACTATTTCCGTGCCGTCTATGGAAACTGGGCGTATCTGAAGAACAACGATCCTGACTATGCCGGCTACAGGCTCGACTATATGAACCATATCGCCATGAAGCGTGAGTCGAGACGCCTGCTCGGTGATGTTGTCCTCAATGAGAATGACATCAGTTCAAAGAAGGCTTTCCCTGATGCATCCTTCACTACGACATGGACAATGGATGTCCACTCTGCCAGAAAGACCAATTCACAGCGTTTCCCGGGATGGGAGTGGCTCACCAACAGCTCTAACAGCCGCCCTGAAGCAAAGGTCGGCAGATACGATGTTCCATACCGCTGCCTGTACTCCAGAAACATCGACAACCTGTTCATTGGCGGCCGCAATATGAGTGTTACCCACATGGCTCTTGGCACCGTCAGGGTCCAGCTTACCCTGGGCATGGCAGGCGAGGTCATCGGCATGGCCGGCAGCATCTGCCACAAACACGGTTCGCTTCCTCGTTCGGTATACTCTGATTATCTGAATGAGCTCAAGAACTGCATGCTCCACGGTGTTCCCGGCTCCATCTCTAATCCCGGACGCCTCACCATACTGCCTATCGGTGACTCCATCACCCAGGGCAGCGGAAACTGCACCTCCTACACATATCCACTGTGGAAACTGCTGAAAGAGGCCGGTTACGATTTCGAGTATCTGGGTCCAAGGAGCAAGACATATGATGTGGGCGTGCTCAGGCATTGTGGCTTCGGCGGCAAGAATACCGAGTACTTCGTGCCGAGGATCGACTCCCTGTATATGACCTATCCGGCAGATGTGGTGCTGATCCACTCCGGGCATAACCATTTCATCGAGGAGGATCCCGTCCAAGGAATCATAGAGTCGCACAGAACCATCATCGACCATATCCTGGCCATAAATCCGGACGCTGTCATATTTGTGGCTCAGGTCATTGAGAGTGGAAAACTCCCAAAATATTCATACATCCCTGATCTCAACAAGGAGATCAAGAAGATGGTGAAATCATACCATTCGAAAAATGTGCTGCTGGTCAATGCCGGCAAGGGTTTCGACTGGCATGAATGTACCGCTGATGACATGGTGCATCCGAACCCGAAAGGTGCGGAAATCATGGCTGGAAACTGGTTCAAGGCCCTTCAACGCAGACTGTAGGGAGTCGGGGCTATCTGTTTCCCCGTTTCCTGAGGTTGGAGATAGAGTATCTCATGCTGTTCACCTTTCTCATGCCGTCGACAAGGTCGGCATAAGGATGGTACCTGTTGTCGTAGCAGCCTTTGTTGGAGTTCAGGTTTGACGGATCCACGCCGCTTGCAGTAGGGTCATTGTCCATATATTTGAACCAGCACCATCCGACGCAGCAGCGTGACCGGAGCAGACCTATGACAAAGTTCTGGTAATGGGCTGAACGTGACGACTGGTCGTGGACGAGCCACCCCGCTCCGGTCGTGTTCGCGAGGCCTGAGTCTTCGGCTTTGGTGTAGAATTCTGTGATGATGAATGGCGTGTCAGACCATGTTTCCCATCTGTTCAGGTCTTCTGCGCTTATCTCCCATCTGCCGTAGAAGTTCATGGAGATGATGTCACAGTGGCGTCCTGCCGCCTGGTAGACTTCTTTCAGGTACTTGGCTCCTCCATGGAGCCTTGATCCCAGGTACATGTGGTTGGGGTCGTGTTTCCTGACAGCCCGGCTGACTATGCGGTAGTAAGTGTCCGCTGCGAATCCGGCAAACTCCTTCCTGATATCGTCGCTGATCTCTTCCCGTCCGATTCCCTTCGATTCCAGCCATCTGGCTGCTGCCTTGTGCCCGTAGTCATCATCTGGCAGGTCAAGGTAGCCTTCGAGATTCTTAATGCCGAGAGGCATCTCATTGTCGGAGAAATATCCGATGACATCGGGGTCTTTTCCATACCTGATGGCTGCATCTGCCAGGACTTTGTCGCAGTACTCCTCGAATCCAGGGTCGAATACCGGAATGCACTGGTTGGGGTAACCGGTGTGGCCGGGCAGCTGGTGTGCTTTTCCCTGTGTGGCTGCGTATCCACTCATGAGGTTCAGCATGGGGCAGATGGTGAAATGGCTGCCCTGATGGCACCTGTTCATTGACTGGAACGCTTCGGCGTCACTCCAGGTACCTGCACCGTTGAATCCGTAGGACGTCAGTTCTCTGCAGGTGAGGTACGCCCAGTCCTCCTTGTCCCTGAACTTTTCGGCGAAGGCCGTCTTGTTGGTCTCGCCTCTGCCGGGTGAGACGCTGCTGACGGAAGCGTCGATATGAACCCTTCCTGCAGGATCTACCATGATCCATCTGCCATGGAGTTTCCGGACTCTGAAATAGCCGGTTGCCTTGAACTTGTGTCCCTTGGCGAGGCTTCCGTATGCGTTGAGAGGGTCAGGGGACGCCGGCAGCATTAGGCTGTCTGCAGTCAGAGAAGGATAAATGGCCCAGGCAGGACGGTCCGGATGCTGTTTGTCCCATGGTCTGGCTTCTATCATGACCTTTCCTTTATCCTGTGAGCAGTGTGTCTGGGCTGCTGCAGGAAGACACATGAGGGCAGCAATGACGGGGAGCAAGATTCGTTTCATCCTATATGCTTTACGGTCTCGCAAAAATAGTCAAAATGTCTCAATACAGTGACTTATTTTTGTGTTTGTGGCCTATTCTTGCTAACTTCAAGAATTCAAATTTGCATATGAAACGGAATACGATATTGTACATCTCGCAGGTGTTGGTGACTTCACTATTCCTCGCTTGTCAGAAACCGTCAAACACAGAAACTCCCGTTCCTCCAGTGACGGAGAAGCCGGATCCGACACCGCAGGTCCCTTCACCGGAACCTCCGAAAGAGACAGAAAAGTATTGGAAGGTAGATGTTTCCAAGAGGATGAACGATATCTCTTTTGAAGAGAAAGAGGTTGACGGCATCATGGAGTACAGCTTCAACTGTACAGGTGTCGATCCGTATTTCTATTTCGAGACCTTGAAGGGAGCAGATGTATCCAAAGAAAGTGTCCTCACATTTGAGTATCAGTCAAACTCAGAGCTTGCATCTCAGCTGTTTTTCTGTACTCCGGGTGCCAGTGAGGCAAAATCCACCAGAAAGACTTTCCCTGCTTCTTCATCATGGAAATCTGTGGCTGTGCCTGTTTATTTCTATGCGCTTGATTTCGGATGGGGCAGTGATGGACACAGTCTCAGGGTCGATCCATGCTCCAAGTCTGGAGTCACCCTGAAGATCAGAAAGGTGAAACTCCGCGAACCGAATGCATCTGAAAAGGCCGTGATAGATAAGGAACAGAAGGAGCGTGACGCACTCAAGAACAGAGATGCCGCTCTCACTGCATACCTGAATTCCTCATATTCCATGAGTATCAGCTCTGTAGCAGTCACTGCGGAAGGTGTGACCATAGCCGGCGCAGCCTCTGGAGACGGTGTGGAGCTCGTGGAGATCACTCCATGGCAGGATGTGACAGATGCTTCATTCGCAGAAAGGCAGCCGGTTTCCGGCTCATTCAGTGTCACTGTGGCCCGTACAGCCGAGAAGGATGGGTATCGTTATGACCGTGTACAGTCTCGCTGGGCTCTGGTGAAAAAAGGGGAGGGCGGCACTGACAAACTTGTGTCCGCTGCCCGCTATGCCGATGTGATACCGTGTGCATCTGCTGCCCGGGAGGTGAAGATCAGGGATAAGAAGGGTCTTGGCGGTTATTTCGGGAACGATGTGCAGACACAGGACCTGACCGATCTGGGCATCTCTCATGTGACGATAAATGTGACCCCGAATAATTTCTTCTTTAAGAACGATCCCGGCAACAGTATCTCACATGAATACTGCGGCAAGACCTATTATGTCCGCAAGTCGTCGATAGAGAGCTATGACAAGCTCTTCACCACTTGCCATGAGAAGGGCATAGTCGTTTCTGCCATCATCCTGATTCAGCGGACTGCCGCCGATTACGCTGTCAGAGCTGACGTGGTCCATCCTGACTGTGATGGAGGAAACTATGCCATGCCGAACTTTACGACAGTAGCAGGCGTTCAGACATATGGCGCCATGCTCGACTTCCTCGCAAGCCGATACAGCCCGGCAGACGGGACTCACGGTTCCATCCACAACTGGATCATGCACAATGAGGTGGATGCTGCAAATGAGTGGACGAATATGGGATCGAAAGCGACGGAGAATATGATGGTTCACGAGTATGTGAAATCTATGCGTCTGTGCCACAATATCGCCCGCCAGTACTACCCTTACGCGCATGTCATGGCCTCTCTGGCACACACCTGGACCAAGTCGGACAATGCCACCGGCTTCACATCCAAGTCTATTCTTGAGAAAATCGTGAAATATTCTTCCATGGAAGGAGACTTTGAGTGGGGACTTGCAGCACATCCATATCCGCAGAGTCTCCTCGAGCCTCGTATCTGGTCAAAAGACACCAGGGCCACATATTCCATGAATTCAGATTTTGTAACCTTCAAGAACCTTGAGGTGCTTGACAAATGGATTCTTGCACCTGCCAACATGTATAATGGCAGTGTCAAGAGGCTCCTTCTTCTTTCTGAGAACGGTACCAATGCCAAGAGCTACGATGATGCTGACCTGGCAGATCAGGCAGCAGGAGCGGCCTGGGCCATGAAGAAGGTTTATAGGCTTCAGGGTATTGACGGTATCGACTGGCACAATTGGTACGACCACCCTGACGAGGTGGCCCAAGGACTTAGAATCGGCTTGAGAAACTCAGCGCTGGCTACCAAGCCTGTCTGGACCGTTTATCAGGCCGCAGGCACAGCCAAAGAAAGTGAAGTGTTCGATCCATACCTCAATGTGATCGGCATCTCATCGTGGGACGAGATTTTCAACACGGCCTTCTGATCATCTCCATATCTGCCATTTTCACGTCTGAAACTGCCGCCACCCGATAGCAGCGGAGGTAAAGCCCCTGCGGCGGGCATTGCGGAGCTCATCTCTGCCCGATATTGGTTCGCTGATGCTCACCTTTATCGGTCGTCAGACAAAAGCCGCTCCCGGGCACTCCAAGTGACGAAATCGCTCAGAGTCTGGGGATCATACAGAGGCACGGACGAGTCGCCCACGCGCAGGGTCGGCAGCCTGAGCACATCCAGTCCGTCGGTGTCCATGCGCTCAGGCTGCAGCATGCGGAATGTGCCTGCCATATTGCCCACATCGTGATGCTCCGCGTAGACCTTGGACAGTTTCATCTGGCAGGTCATCTTCACATCGGCGGTGCTGCCATAGGCTATGGCGTGCTTCAGGTTGTCAAAGAATGATCAATCTCTAGGTTTATTGATATATTTAGTAATGCTTTGGAATTGAGATGAAAATATTTAAATTTGTTTGTCAAAAGAAATCACAAATTTTTTATAATAAAGCGTTATCGCCTCTTTTGTATATAAGTGATTAATAGTCAATCACTTGCGGGGGGGGTGAATCTAGATCTCTAAATGGGGCTATTTTCACAAGAAGATAGCCCCACGCTTTTTTGTTTATATAATGTCATGTCTGGGGCTGGCTGACAATAACCATCGTTATGTTTACAGATGAAAAAGTAAAAGATACAGAGGGTGTAAAGCCTTATGTATCCCCGAAAATCAAAACTGTTATCGTTGCACCGTATAATTCTATCCTTCAAGACTCGGGAGTTGGAGCTGGCGGTGACACCGGCGGAACTGACCCTTGGGAATAATACTTAATTTTTCAACTAACAATTCGAATTGTTGATATGAAAAAGAAGATATTGTTAATGTCAGCGCTAACCACAGCACTGCTTGTTTGTTCATCCTGCCTTAAAGAAACAGGGATTGATTCTCCCGTCATTGAATATGACAATGTTATCCTGTCAGTTGACCCTTTCAACTTTGACGATGGCGTTGAGACCAAACTTACGCCAAGCGTCTCTGCAGGTGGAGTGGATTACCTCTGGGCTCAGGGTGACACCGTCGGTATCTATCCTGATGCCGGCTCACAGCTCGTATTCCCTGTCGTTGACTACGGTTCGAAGACTACATCTTTCAATGGTGGTGCATGGAGACTCTCTTCGGAACACGTCTACTACGCTTATGTGCCATTCGTGCCTGACATCCGCCTTGACAAGGGCGCCGTACCCGTGTCGTTCCGCGGGCAGCACCAGGGCGCCAATGCTGATGCAGCCGGCCTTAGGGACTACGTGTTCATGTCAGCTTCCGGGGCGGCCCCTGTCGGCAAGGACCTCATGTTCAACTTCAAGAGGATTGGCTGTCTTCTCTGGATCAGCCTGGACCTTGCTGATGTGACAAGCGGTGATTATTCTCATTTAAGACCGGTCTTCAAGTCTTTGAAAATATATACTGAAGACGGAACCCGGCTTCCTGTAGAAGGGGAGTTTGACCTCTCGGCTACAACTGCATCTGCCGCTCCTGACCTCACAATAACCCGATATGATGACTCGTGGACCCTTGAACTGGATGATATGCCTTTGTACCAGTTTGAAGAATTTGATGACGATTATTATTTTGTCGGTTATCAGCCTCTCACATGCTATATGATGGTGCCTCCGGTGGACCTTTCCGGAAAGAACCTCAAGTTCGAATTATTATGGACTACCGAGCTAGGGATTGACAGGAGGACAGTCTTCACTGCGGCCGGTAAGAACCTCAGGAAGTCCGGTGCCTCAAGGTTCACACCTTCAAGGATGGAGAACATAATCAGCTTTGAAGACAAGACCGTCCATGACATGTGCGTGGCCCAGTGGGACACCAACGGAAACGGTGAGCTTGAGTATTCCGAGGCTGCGGCTGTGACGGAGATCCCGGACCACATGTTCGCCAATACCTCAATCAAGGCTTTTGACGAAGTTTTCTATTTCACATCTCTGACTAGGATAGGTGACGGCGCATTCCGTGATTGCAGGAATCTAAGAGAAATGGACCTCCCTAGAGGAAATGCCCTTTCTATTGGAGATGAGGCTTTCTCGGGTTGTAGCATAATGCAATATATAGGAGATAATATAAGAATAAGCCGTCTTGGTAGGGAATCTTTCAGCGGTTGTGCTCGCTTAAATCAACTATATATCATATTGACGGAAGATCTGGATGAGATTCCTGACGGAGCGTTCCAGGGTTGTGGAACCTTAATTCATGCTACTCGCCCAAATCATCCTATTAATATTCCTAATAGTGTAAGGTATATCGGATCACATGCATTTGACAATAGTGCCGTGCTAGATTCTGAGATTACTCTTCCCGATGATGTCAAGGTCGGTCCTTACGGAGTCTTTGCAAATACACGCATAAGAAGCATAAACATACCGTCTTCATGGACGGAGATCGGTGACGACTTCTTCAGAGGATGTGAATATCTTTCCAGTGTCACTGTACCGGAAGGCATTGTCAGAATAGGTCACAGTGCATTTTCCGGCTGCACACGTCTCGCTACTGCGACTCTCCCTGAGTCTCTCCTTGAAATAGGTGAGAATTGCTTCTCCGGTTGCAGCAGCCTTGAGTCGATCGTGATACCTTCAAGGATTACGCATCTTAGCTACGGAACATTCCGGGGCTGCAGCAGTCTGTCGGATGTGACTCTTCCGGAAGGCCTCGCTTCAATATCATCTCGTGATTGTGGAACTTTTGCTGACTGCACCTCACTTGAATCAATCACTCTCCCTAATTCTCTCTCATCAATCGGAGAGTACACATTTATTAATACCGCTCTGAGGTCAATTGTCATCCCTGACAATGTGAGGTATCTCGGAAGGGCGGCTTTTGAAAGATGCTATAACCTGACAGAATGCACCTTGTCACAGAACTTGACAGGCCTGGATTATGGCCTGTTCACATATACAGGCATCACAACTCTAACCATTCCTTCCGGCATCACAGTAATAAAGGCAGACCTGACAAGGGCGAACCTAGAGGAACTGTACCTGCTGTCAACGACCCCACCGTCGATACCGAGTGCTGATGTTGTCCCTGACGACTGCACCATCTATGTGCCTGAATCATCAGTCAGCGCATATAAGAGCGCACTTTTCTGGAGCGCCCATGCCGACCAGATCCAGTCCATCCCCGGAGGCGGGGCCGGCGGTGACACCGGAGGTACAGATAGTTGGGATTGATTTGTATCTGATGGATGTAATAGTAAATTCAATTAGTGATAGGGTCGGAATAAATCCGGCCCTATCTCATTAATAGTCATTTATTTGTTAGGAATGAAATCGAATTTTACTTATTACTATTGTTGTTGCTCTATTTATGGAGTCTTCTAACTTCCAAACAACTTGATCCACAGTGGGAACATCGCAAGAATGGCGACAGCAGCAATGAGCATTGCAACACAATTCGCTGCCGACTGATGAATACTCAGCAGGCTCATTCCTATACCATATAATATGACAGATACTAAGGAATCAAGAATCAGTTCCAATATCCATTACCATAAAGGAATGGTCTGCTGCGATGTGTTGCTGTTGCTGTTGCTGTTGCTGTTGCTGTTGCTGTTGCTGTTATTCATACTCAGCTAGATTTATAGGCATTGTCATGTTGTATTTGGCTGTGACAAAGGGCTCGACGCCCTTGCGGAGTTTATCTCTGCCCGCTAAGGGGCTTTTCCGCAGTCGCGAATGGGGACGGCAATTCACGTGGTTATTGTTCATCAGTATTCGACCTCAGCTATTCCGCCGCTGCTCCAAGTCGCCGCGTGACTTCCCGTCTCTGGCTCTTTTGTCGTGCCGTGGATGGCTGCATAATAAGACGTGCAGATAGTCAGATCTGGAATGATATTTTGCAGCAGAGACGGCTGTCCTTGCTGCAATTCAGGGTATTTCTCAGTCATTTGCAGCGAAAAAGGACATTTTTGCTGCAATACTGGCCTTTCATGTCTGGCTGATCTCTGCCACGGCTCAAGCGTAGAGGCAATCGGACCGGCGTAATTTGAGGGCAAACCTAGTGCAGCGACGGTTTGTCCGAAGTATGGAGCCGGGACGTTTTGCCTCGATGGCGAAGAAGAGTGGCGGATATGGATAAGTTTGTGACGCGACGTGTCAGCAAACTCTATGATAGTCTTGCTTTAAAAAGACACTGAAAATTTCATTCCTGCTACGGGTACCTGATTGTTCTGGTACGGAGCTGTCATGGCGAAGTAAGGTTCCATCTTCACGTCCACGCTTGACATGCCGATGGTGTCTCTGGTGTAGAGGTTCTTGATCTTAGCGACCCTCACACCGTCCACAATGGCCCAGATGTCAGCGGTCAGCATGCCTGCAGCGCCCACCAGGGCGAGAATGACACCGACCCCATCTTCTCCGTTGACTGCACCTATGGTATATATGATTTTGGAACCGACACTGGCACCCAGGAACGCAAAGCCTCTGCCGACCTGGCCGTTGATCATCTGACCGAGACCCGGAATCAGCAGCGAACCGACTCCGCCCCATACTGGAGAATACCTGTCGTCAACCCTCTTGACATAGTCGCGCGGGTCATAAAGCTTCGCATACTCCTTGTACTTCATGCCCGGCATAATGCCTTCCGGCACGACACGGCCGTCATGGCCGTAATACGCATCTGCATATGAGGCACTCCTCACGAAAGTCTCAGTCCTTCCGCTCCGATATGTGATAGATGAGATGTTGTCCTTTCCTTCTGTGTAGATAGGTCCGTCCGTTTCGTCGAACAGGACGTACTTCACGCTGGTCTCAGTCACCTCGATGACCTTGGCCCTGACTGAGTTTCCGTTGCGCTTGGTGATGATATCCTGTGCCTGTGCATTCATACTGAACAGGCAGGCAATAGCAAATGTTAAGGCGATGATTCTTTTCATGGTTTATGAATTTAGAATATGAGCAAATTTACATTTTTCCCGGATATGAACAATGCCGGAATTGTTGTATATTAGTGAAAGAATAATTGCGAAATGAACAAACTCTTCTTAATCTGTTTATCTACTCTGCTGATAGGTGGCGGGAGCATGTCGGCGCAGCCGAAACTCACCGATTATGTGAACCCGTTCCACGGCACCACGACCCTCTGGGAGACCGAAGACCTCGGATACGAGCGTCACCGCGAGGCCAGGACCTGGGGCGCGGAGACCCTTCCGGGCGCATCACTCCCCAATGCGATGGTGCAGGCCAGTACTGCCACGGCAACCAGCCGGGCCACAATATCCCGTGGGCGTACTATTTCCTCGGAAAGCAGGAGAAGAGCCAGCACTATCTCAACCTGATCATGGACAGGTACTACGACATGGGCGCAGAGCATCTTGCCTATGCGGGCATGGATGACGCCGGCGAGATGAGTGCCTGGTATACGCTTACCGCAATGGGCATCTATACCTATTCTCCGGCGGATCCGGAGTATATCGTGAGCGTTCCTCTCTTCGACGAGGTGGACTTCAAGCTCTCGAATGGCAAGACCTTCGTGATACGCAGGCACGGAGAGGGCGAGAAGATCACCCGTATCACTGTCGGCGGAAAGAAACTCAATGGCTGGTTCCTGCAGGATGCCGACATGAGGGCCGGAAAGGCATTGGACATCTACGTGAAATATTAGCGACCGCATATGTTGAGACCTGACGGTGGAGTACCGAAGACGCTGATCGGTGTGCTGGCGGTGATGGCCGGTATCTCGGTCGCGAACATATATTATTGCCAGCCTCTGCTGGGAATGATATGCGAGGAGACGGGACTCTCGGAGTTCAAGGTGAACCTCATGCCTGTGTTCACGCAGGTGGGCTATGCGCTCGGGCTTCTGTTCATCATCCCGCTGGGGGATATGCTGAGCCGGCGCAGGACGGTCCTCGCCAGCTTCTCGGCGGCCGCTGCGGCACTGCTGGTGATATATTTCTCGCGCAGCGTGGTGATGCTCCTCCTGGCCTCGTTCGTGACCGGATTCGCAAGCGTCTCCCCACAGGTGTTCATCCCGTTCGTGTCGCTGTATTCGAGACCGGCCGAGAAGGAGAAGAATGCCGGAATCGTGCTCTCGGGCCTCCTGGTGGGCATTCTGGCATCGCGTGTGCTGAGTGGCTATGTAGGGCACCTGCTCGGATGGAGGGCAATGTTTGTGATTGCGGCGGGCATCATGGCAGTCTCGTCGGCCGTGATTTTCAGGCTGTTCCCGGAGGTGGAACCGACGCACAAGGGAAGTTTCGCGGCGCTGATGGGGAGCATATTCACGCTTGCGCGAAAGCATCCGCGCTCGATCATCTACGCGACCCGCTCCGCAATGGCGTTCGGATCGTTCCTCGGCCTCTGGGCATGTCTGGCATTCAGGATGGCTCAGGAGCCATATTTCATGGGCAGCGATGCGGTCGGTCTGCTGGCGCTGTGCGGTATCGCCGGCGCGGTCACAGCCTCGAGTCTCGGCAAATACATCCCGCGGCTGGGAACTGAGACCGTCAATGCGCTCGGTATCGTGCTGATGGCTGCGGCGTGGGCGCTGTTCGCCCTTTTCGGCGGCCATATGGCCGGAATGGTGGCGGGCATCATCATCATCGATATCGGCATGCAGTGCATCCAGCTCAGCAATCAGAGCGCGACGATGCGTCTGTGCCCCGAGGCGACAAGCCGTATGAACACGATCTATATGGTCACCTATTTCGTCGGCGGTTCGCTCGGCACCTTCCTCGCCGGCACCGCCTGGAGTCTCTGGGCATGGCCCGGCACCATCGCAGCCGGTGTCGCCATGATCGCCGCCGCCGCTTTGATCTCCGTCGCCGGCCGTGCACATGCTGCCCGATAGCGACTTGTTGAGAACTGACACGATAATGCCCTTTTTCATGTCAAAAAGCAGGGACTTCCTGCTTGGTTCGGGCCGATGCCTTCAGTTTCCTACGACTTTGCTGACGCGACGCGGCAATTTTTATTCAAAATAAAGCGTCGCGTCATGAAATAACGCAGAAAAGACATAAACCATGACGCGAAGCGGTACTTTGTGCGCAAAACACCGCGTCGCGTCACAGAATTATCCAGATAACTACTATTCTTCGCCATTGAGGCAAAACGTCCCGGCTCCATACTTCGGACAAACCGTCGCTGCACTAGGTTTGCCCTCAAATTACGCCGGTCCGATTGCCTCTACGCTTGAGCCGTGGCAGA
>JAGHSA010000016.1 GCA_018066125.1 Candidatus Cryptobacteroides onthequi
TGCTGGCGCTGGCGGCTCTGGTGGTGTGCGTTGGGGCGACCAATGTGTACAATTTCATGGACGGCATCAATGGCATCACTGCCGGCTATTCGGGCGTTGTGCTGCTTTCGGTGCTGATGGCGGACGCTCAGCAGGGGGTGTCGGTCGACCGTTCGCTGTGTGTGGTCATGCTCCTTGCGGTGGTGGTGTTTGCGATCTTCAACTTCCGTCCTCGCGGCAAGGCGAAGTGCTTCGCGGGCAATGTGGGTTCGGTGGGAATCGCGCTGATCCTGCTCTTTATGATCGGCCAGATCATCGTTCGTCTGGGGCTGTGGTGCGTTGGCTCAGTATCACGACTGCTCGCTGGTCCTCGTGCATTGGGTTTATTTGATTGTAGCTTTGGTGGTGCTGGCAGTTGCCTATGTGCTCTTCAAGAAGAAGTACTATTGGATGCATGAGGAGTATTTGAGGGGGTTGGGGAAGTAGGTGCGCGAAGCGGGGAGGAGGCATGATTGGCAAGCGTTCAATGCATTGAACAGATTTGAGCCAAAAGTGTTTTTTATAAAAAACATTTTTACCACTAAAGTGTTTTATTCAAAAAACACATTAACTTTGCATAAACTTAGATAAAAGCTTATGGATAAGTTATATGAAAGGCATGACAACTATATGAGCGATATCCCGATGGAGTACATCAGAAGCATCGCAGATCGTATAGACTGGGATGCCCGCCTGATCATTCTCAAGGGGCCGAAGGGAGTCGGGAAGTCAACTATGATGAAGCAGTATATCAAGCAGCATTATAGTCCTGACGACAGGCATGTCCTGTATTGCTCTGCCGACACCAGCTACTTCACCAATCATACCCTGGAAGAAGTAGCCGACAAGTTCGTGATGCTTGGAGGCACACATCTGTTTATTGACGAGATCCACAAGTACCCTGATTGGAGCCATGAGATCAAGGAAATCTATGACGCTCATAAGGGGCTTAGAATAGTCTTGAGCGGTTCATCATTGATCAAGCTCAATGACGGAGATGCCGACTTGTCAAGGAGGATGGTCCCATATATGATTCCCGGGCTTTCTTTGAGAGAGTTCATCATTCTTGAGACCGGAGAGGAACTGCCTATGGTTTCGCTGAAGGATCTGCTTGCCGGTCCTAACTCATTCTGTTCGGAAGTGAAGAAGAAGTGCTCTCCGCTGGTACATTTCAAGAAGTTCCTCTCGGAAGGCTACTATCCATATTTCTTTGAGAGCCGGAATTCCTACCCTATCCAGGTGGAGAATGTCATTGACTATATCATCAACTTCGAGCTGACATCTCAGCGCAATCTTGATGTGTCCAATACCAGGAAGGTGAAGGCTCTGGTGAAGATCATCTCACAGATGGTTCCTTTCGAAGTGGATATCGCCAAGCTGTCAAAGGCTATCGGCATCCAGAGAGGAACGCTTCTGAAATATTTGAAAGATATGGAGGAGGCCAAGCTGATCGTGCGTTTGTTCCAAAATCTCTCGACTATCACAGACCTGCAGAAGCCGGATAAGATCCTGTTGGACAATCCAAACTTGATCAGCATCCTCTCGGATGTCACTCCGCAGATAGGTACACTGAGAGAGAGTTTCTTTGTGAACCAGCTCCAATCTGCCGGCCACAAGGTCGAGTATGGTGGACTGACCACAGGTGATTTCAAGATAGATGGTGACGTCATCATCGAGGTCGGAGGTTCAGACAAGGGCTTCGGCCAGATCAAGGATGGTGACAACGGCTATGTCGCCGCAGACGACATCGTCAATGCCACCTTCCGGAAAATTCCTCTCTGGGCCTTCGGGTTCTTGTATTGATGGATATGAACAGGAATATGTGAAGGAGGCTTTTGAGCATGATTGGGCGGATTTCGCGGACAGCAAGCCCATACGTGACAGACGACGACGTACGATAGAATACACATGAACAAATTCTTATTTCCTGAGTTCTATAAGAGAATGGCTGAGGCCGTATCAAAGCTCGTGTCGTTCTTGTTTTGTTGCAAGAAGTCAGAATAGATGCGGTATGATTCTTGTCGGCAGGCAAGTTGACAAGAATTATCGCTGAACATATCATCCGGTTTCACATGAAAATATCCAAAAGCATACGCCGCCTTTACATCGCGCTTTCCGCCGCGATTGTCCTGGTCGTCCCATCCATGATCATGTACGGTGAAGACGGCAATCTCCTGGTCAGAGTCGCGTTGATGTCAGTCCTCTCTCTCATTCTCTATCTGATCTACAGGCTGATTTCAACCATCCGTTAGGTGGCCAACCAGTTCGGGTATGACAATCGAGCAACATCCATTGGAACCATTTCTGCCCGCGAATGCGCGTGTGCTGTTTCTGGGCAGTTTTCCTCCGCCAAAGGAAAGGTGGAGCATGGAGTTCTTTTATCCGAACTGGATCAATGATTTCTGGCGAATAATGGGATTGATTCATCTGGGGGACAAAGCGTATTTCGAGCGTGCCGGTGAGAAGCGCTTTGACAAGGAGAGGATTGTGGCGTTCTGTCGAGAGAAGGGACTGGCGCTCTTCGATACGGCACGCAAGGTGAAGCGGCTGAAGGGCAATGCCGATGACAACTTCCTGGAGATTGTGGAAGGGACGGATGTATCAGCGCTTCTGGAGCAGTTGCCGGAATGCCGGACGATCGTGACCACTGGAGGAAAGGCAAGTGAGGAGCTGCAGGCGTATTTTGAGTCGCGCGGTCTGGTGATTAAAAGCCCGAAGGTTGGAGAGTATGTCGAGGTTGACGACAGCGGCACCCCTCTCCGCTGGTGGCGAATGCCGAGCTCCTCCCGTGCATACCCGATGAAGCTCGAAAAAAAGGCCAGCTACTACGAGCGGCTATTCAGGTAGCCTTTGACGTATCCATCCTTCTATCATAGGCAGGAGCATAATCAGCCCCACTCCCCTCCCATTTTGGCACAGACTGTTTTTGCTCACCCCCAATACAGACACCTGTAGGCATGATCAGCAAAAACGACCCCCACCTGCAGGTGCCTTTGTTTTTGTCCACACCCATTCTGGCATGCTGTAGGGCACCCTCGCAAAAACGAAACTTGCCAAATTACATCAAAGGCCCCGAAACAGCCGCATTTCAGCGGCAGAAGCGGCAGAAATGCACAGCCGGCCGCAGAACAGCAGCAGAACAGCCGCGAACAGCCCCGATTTCACGGCTGATTCAGCACACCAAGACCTGGCTTGCCAAAACCGAAATCCATCGCAGGCCGCGCCCAAGCCTTCCCTACTGCCACTCCCCTCCTTCCTGTTCGAATTCCTCTAGGCTGGTGGCCAGGAGGGCTGAGGTGGAGTGGATGGTGATGATCTTGGCTGCGGGTGCAGAATATGAAGGTCGGACTATCTGGTCACCCATCATGGTCTTTTCGGCAGGTATATCGTTCTTTCTCATTGCTTTTCTGTTTTAGGTGAATGGCTACTGTGCCCAGGTCCAGTCTGACGGGTGGCTGTATGTGATGCTCAGCATCTTGGATATGAATCTGTCCAATGTCTCTGCCGGAATTTTCTTGTCGGAGAACTGCTGATTGAGGTAGTAGTAGGCCTTCTTCTGCTGCGAAGCGCCGGAGTCTCCTCCCGGACTGAGGGTGGTGAAACCCTTGTGGAAGAACGTGTAGTCGGAGTTCACGTCATTGGCTTTCTTTGTCCTGAAATCAGTCTTACCCTGCAGCACCGTGTATTCGCGCGAGAAGGTGGTGAGTTCGTAGTCACGGCAGACGTCTCCAGGACTCACGCCCAATACCGAGAGTATTGCCATAGCCACGCATCCCGTCCTGTCTGCGCCGGACTTGCAGTGGAATGCCACGGGCCTGTCATTGAGCACCTGGTCTATGATCCATGCGACATCGGCTACCACGGCATTGTCTTTCAACGGGCTCGTCTGAGCTCCGCCGGTACTGTTCTGGTAATAAATCCAATCACCCATTCCCGTGTTGTTCTGACCGAGGGCGTTCTCATGAACCGGCTTGCTTTCACCGGGCTTTGACTCCTGAGCTATCGTCGCCCGGAGATCCAGCTCCGCCTTGATGCCCATGTCTCTCACCTGCTGCTGTGACACCTCCCCGAATACGTAATCCGCAGGGTTTGCGGCGTCTCTTCGTGCGTATGACTTCAGCTCTTTCTGCCATTTTCCATTGAGGCTGGATCCGCGGTAGATCATCTCATATCTGACGCTGCCGCCGAGGGTGGAGGTCCAGCCGCCGAGATCCCTGTAGTTCCACGAATCCTCGATGGTGACCATGCGTACCTGGCCTGCGGCCGCGAATTTCCCGGCTGCCACCACTTCCCCATCGCCTTTCACGACGTACGAATATGTATGCCCCGGCACCATGTTCTGGAACTCGAATCTGGTCCCGCTGACGGCCCTGTCGACAAATATCTCCCTACCTCCGGTCACGTCGGTGAATGTGACGCTGCAGGTCGCGCCCGACTCGCCTGCCCATTCGACGGTCTTGTACATTGGACGGTCCTGGCCGATGTAAGCGGTATTTTTTAATATGCTGTCGTCGAGAAGGGTATTGCCTCCTGTCTCGGTCGGATTTCCGAAGATGTTTTTTCTAGGCGCGAAGAACACCGGATCCCCGCTCTTCCCCATATACGCCTCGACCGCCGCATTCTGGATGTTGAATTGCGGCACATCGAACCCGTTCACGCCCAGCTTCGGCATCGCCTTGATCTTGTTGCGGCCGATCAGATTCTGGGCCCTTGCGGTGACAGTCGCCTGCCTCTGGTCGAGGGTGGTGACGGTCACGTCAAATCCGTCCCCGAATGCTCCGGCCGGCACGGTGAAGTAGAAGTCGGTCGGGGTGGCGTTGAGTTTCACGCCTGCGCAGTCTAGGGTGAGGGTGCTGCCGCCGCCGGTGATCTGCCCCACCTGCAGTCCTCCCGCAATGTCATCCGCCGTGAGGGTGGCGCTGCCCCAGAGCATACGGCCTCCCCTGTCGGTCACGGCGATGGTGCTGAGGTATTCGTCGGCGCCCGTGAGGCTCAGCTTGAGCACGCCCATCATGTTCCGGAATGAGCAGCTGTAATCCCCTGCGCTTCCGCTGATGCGTCCGGCCATGATGTTTGCCGCCGGGTCGAATGTACCTGCGCTGTAATGCTGCACCTGCGGGATGGCTATGGTCATCGTCCCGGCCGAATAGGCGCTGAATGCGGTTCCCGGGAATACGGCCATGGCACTCGCGTCCGGCTCGATACCGCTTGAGCTCTGCCCCTGGAATACGCCATTGCGCGTGCCGGCGCCCTCGCTGAGAGTCATCAGCCAGTCACCGCCATTCTCCGAAAGGACCCGGAATGAGTCACCGTCGCTCCACACTACCGCCATCCCGTCGAGAGAGACTTTGGTCTCCGGCGTGGCGGATGCCGGACTTCCCGCCGCCACCGTGCTCTCAGGTCGCCTCGGAAACTCTGTGCCGGCTTGGCTTCCCGTGCCGGCTTGGTTCTTAGCATCGACTTGACTACCTGCCGCGCCCTGGCTCTCGGGAGAAGCGCTTATGGTGATAGTCTTGCCAACAGCGGCATCAGGCGCCGGCACCGTTTCCTGCCCAGGCACCTGCTCCGGCACCTGATCGATCATGGCACCGCGCTCGCAACCGACGAGCACTACAGCCGCCGCAACGGCATATATCAGATATCTTAGTTTCATATGGAATACCGTTCTGTTCGTTCCGAGTGGTATGTATCAGTTCGGACGCTGCCCGGCTTTGAGGGCGCTGCCATGATTCATGGAAACTGCCCTATTGGGGGGACATAGTCTTGCATCCGGGGACACGGCCCTGCTTCTGCGAGAATGATTTACCATTTCCAGCGCAAATATACTGCTAATCCGCGAAAAACAGCAGCCACACACAAACCGCACCCCATCGTCCTCCCATTTTGGCACAGACTGTTTTTGCTCACCCCCAATACAGACACCTGTAGGCATGGTCAGCAAAAACGACCCCCACCTGCAGGTGCCTTTGTTTTTGTCCACCCCCATTCTGGCATGCTGTAGGGCACCCTCACAAAAACGAAACTTGCCAAAAACATCGAAGGCCCGCAGGACAGCCACATTTCATGTGGGCAATACGATCGACTCTGAAACGACAGTCGAGACCAAAAGACTTTACACTGAATTCTATGTCGGCAGTGACGACCGCTGCTATCTCGTGAGGTCAAACAGGACAGAGCCCACCGGCGAACTTCAATTCGCTCCGGTCAAAGCCTTCGTCAGTTTCACTTCCGCCGGCATCATGCTGGTCACCATCGGCGGTATCATCGGCCTGATGCTGTAGAACGGGATATTACCTGGAACTGAGGTGAAAACTCATGCAGAATGACCCCGGAAGCCGTTGAGTGAACTTCCGGGGTCATCGCTATGCATTAGTCATGGCCGTCTGTGCAAACGGGCACGCCCGTTATTTTTCGATCAATGCATTCACGCACCAGAGATACGGAGCCTGTCCGTGGAAATCTCCGACCGGGCGAGGACGGTCATAATAGTACTGCTTGCTGTTCTTTTTTCCTGTGCCGACGCAGACCTCTCTGACGTCACCGATCTCTGTGATGTAAGAGCACATTGCTATCCATGCCTTGCGGGCCGCAGCACCATATGTCTCCTTGTCGAGCCAGCCCCTCTTCACGCCCCAGATGAAGGCACAGGTAAACATTGCCGTACCGGAAGTCTCGGCCCAGCAGTCAGGCTGGTCGATGAGCTGGTTCCACATGCCATCAGGCCTCTGATGCTTAAGAAGGCTTTCCATCATTTTGTAGTAGCCCTTGAGGATGTCGGGACGGCAAGGATGGTTCTCCGGAAGTTCCTTCAGGAGTTCACTCATGCCGACAGCCATCCAGCCATCACCGCGAGCCCAGTAATAAGGGACATCAGGAGCATGGTAGAAAAGTCCGTTAGGCATCTGGATTTCATTCAGGTAGACAATCATCTCCTCCGCCGCACGGTCAAGATATTTCTTGTCACCGGTGACACGATATGCCTCGAGCTGTACGACAGTGATCATATACATGTCATCGATCCAGAGTCGTGTCTGCCATGAATGACCCTTCTCGTGCCAAGCCTTCTCCCCTGGCTTTGCGTCTGCAGGAAGTTCCCACTGCGAGTCCGCATATGCCAGACCCTGCTTGAGATACTTCTCGTCACCGGTAATGCGATAGAGACGGAATGGAAGACTGCCGAACATGTTGTAGTCTACATGGTTGAAAGGAGGAATGATCTTCTTGTCCTGCAGACACATGGTCTCATACTTGTTGATCAGCAGGTCAAGGAGAACCTTGTCCTTAGTGTTGACAGCATAGTCAAGCGCGCCGTTGAAAGTAAAAGTCTCACTGTACATGATGTACTTGCCAGCATAGAGTCCTCCATGAGGGGAGACCAGGTAATGATAGGAAAGCGACTTGCCGATTTCTTTCGGATCAGCACCCTTCGGGAAACCCTTGAGAGGGTTCCCCGCGAATGCTGACTGAACACATGCCAGTATAAGAAAAATGCTTATTATTCTTTTCATGTCCTATATGTTTTAGTCTACAATATCCATATCTGCATGAGCGTCCTTCCAGTTGTCGAATTCCGGCACGTTGGCATCATAACCGGTATATCCGAAGTTCTGGTGAATCTGGCCGCGGTAGTTTGCTTTGATTTCCTTCTCAGGAATAGGCCAGTACATATTATGCTTGCCCATGATATAGTTGATGTTGGTCTTAGTTGCATTGACCACAATGGTCTTGCCGCTGTTGTACATGCCTGAATGAATGACGCGCTGGTACCAGTAGCTGCCTCCATTGGCATCTGTACCTTCCTGCTTGTCAAAGGTGTCGAGCTTGTAGGTGTTGCCCCACTCGTCAGGCCTGCCGCTTCGGGCAAGGCAGAGAGAAACTCGCTTGAGTTCTACGTTACGGAACTCCTCCCAGAAGAGCTCACGTGCGCGCTCATCCATGATATCACCGATAGTCACCTGGCCAGCCTTGTACATCTCTGTACACTTTGCCCTCTCACGGATGATGTTTACGTCATCGGCAATTGTAGGGTCTGATGGGTTCAGGTAGAACTTTGCTTCGGCACGGAGGAGGTAAGCCTCGGCGAGACGATAGAGAACGTAGTCTCCGTTACCACCGTCACTTGCTCCACGATGACCGTCTGAACCGCTGACGTTTGCCTCACGCTCAGGGTCTCCGAGTTTCCAGATATAATGAGGCACTGCATACCAGCGACGTATCGTGTCGTTACAGAGGAGAGCTCCGGAGTCTGAGTAGAGCTGCAGATTCTTTCCGAAGTATGCAGACGCTGAGTTATTGCACTTGAATGCCTCCATAGGGAGCCAGTTACCATGCTCGACGCTGTGGCGGAGGTCAGTCGCGTCTACCTTGCCATTTACTTCCCACACCTTGTACTGGTAGTAGTCAGATGGACGGATGGTAGCGATGCCGCGACCTGTAGCACGCATGTAGTCATAGTTGACATCGTATCCCTTTGCGTTACGCTTGATGTTCATGAGAGCCTGCTTGTTGTCAGGAGTCTTTACCGCTGCGTTGAAGTAGAAAGGATAGAGGCAGCGCATCGTATGGTTCTTGAGGAAAGACTCAGCTGCAGCACCGCGGTTAGGGAGTCCCATGATGGTCTCTGTGTTGGCAGCGATAAGGGCATTCTCAGGACGGTGAAGATCCCAGATTACGTTTTCTTTGATCGGCCAAGCCTCAGGGCACTCATAATTGTTGATGAATGTTCCGAAGTTATTCATCATGAGAGAGTAGCTGCCGCCGTCGATAATTATGTCAAGCTGCTCTTTTGCCTTTGAGTACTCTCCGAGGGCAAGATATATCTTCGAGAGAAGCATACGGCAGCCACCCTTATTCGGTGCACCGATCTCCGCCATGTTCTTCTGCTCCGGAACCCACTCTACGGCAAACTCCATGTCCTCCTTGATCATCTCAAGAATGGCGTCACGCTTGGTAGACTTGAAGTTGAGCTTCGGAGTGTCGAGAAGCTTTGTCTGAAGGGGAATGTCGCCGAACTGGAATACGAGGTTGTAGTAGCGGAACGCACGGTGGAAGTACGCCATTCCCTTGTACTTGTTCTTTGTAGCCTCATCGAGAGTCTTGACATTGTCGATGTATGAGATGACTGTGTTTGCATTCCTGATGCTCTCGTGCTGCTGCTGCCACATGAACCAGATGGTGCTCTGACGGTTGAGGTTCAAGAGAGTGGACTGATCGCTGTTAGGAGTGAGCATTAAGTTCACATTGTCAAGCATCTCTGTCTTGTCTGTCGCCGCAGGAACCATGAGGTCAGAGAAGGTGTACTCAGACATCAGAGGAAGCATCTCATTGTGGTCACCGTCGCTCCAGTAGCGCTTCAGCTGACGGTCTGCGATTGCAAGTACTGACCTGATACCGGCCTCGGATGTGAATGTTGCGTTTGGCTCATAGAATGAGAGCGGGTCCGCATCCAGGAAGCTTCTGCTGCAGCCAGAGAAAAGCATGGCAGCACCGGCGATTCCAATCAAACTATATGTTACTGTTCTTTTCATAATAATCAATTCTTAGATTTAGAATGTGAGACTTACGCCCATTGTCCAGATGCGTGTTCCGAGACCTCCGGTCTCAGGGTCGCCGTACTCCCAATCTGGAGCGAACACTGCTGCGTTGCGTATTGTACCGTATACCTTTGCGCGGTCGATCTGAGCCTTGCGGGTCCAGTCGCGTGGGAGAGTATAACCGAGTGAGATGTTCTCGAGACGGACGAATGAGCGGTTGTAGAGCATGCTTGGTGAGCGGGCGCCGTCAGGACCATTCGCTTCGATTCGGCCGTACCTGTTGGTAGGGTTATTGATTGTCCAGTATTCCTTTGCTTCCTTGCAGGCGGCAGCGTAAGCCATTCTACCTCCATCATCATCATTGTTGAGATAATTGCCTGAAAGGCTCTTGTGACCCATGCGTGAATAGATGTTCACTGAGACAGTGAAGTCTCTCCAGAGAGTGAAGTCATTGCGGAGTGACCAGTTTACAGGAGGTGTCGTCGTGCCGAGGAAACACTTGTCTTCGTCGTTGTAGACAATTGTTTTCACGGTGCCGTCATCATTGTATTTGTCATTGGCAGGATTGTTCCAGACCTTCGGATCACCTGGCCTCTGATTATACTTCTTCGCCTCTTCCCACTCGTCCTTCTGCCATATGCCTGTGACCTTATAATTCCAGATTTCATTGATCGGCCTGCCTATGAACCATGAATTAGCAACATAGTCGCTCTCCTTGGATCCGATGACATTTCCTTCAGAGTCAATGATATCCTCATATGTTCCGAGGAGGTGAACAATCTTGTTGTCATTGTATGAGAAGTTGAATGCTGTCTCCCACTGGAAGTTATCTCTGGAGATATTCAGCGAGTTGATACTGAGCTCGAAGCCGGAGTTGTTCACCTGACCGAGGTTGGTTGTGATAGTCGCGAAACCGGTGAATGACTGGAGAGGCTGAGACATGATCATATCATTGGTATTCATGGTATAGACGTCAATCGTACCTGTGATCCTGTCGTTGAGGAAGCCGAAGTCGATAGCGGCATTGAATGATCTTGTCTTTTCCCACTGGAGTTTCGAGTTGGCCATACGGTCTGCCATGAGGTAACGCATGAGATTCAGCTTGCCGTCATTGGCGAGGTAGCCCATGTACTTGCCGCCACCTTCATAAAGGTTTGCGAGAGCCGTGTAAGGGTCTGAGAGCGAGCGGTTACCGTTGCTTCCATATGAGAGACGGAACTTGGCCGTGCTCATCACGTCCTTGACCGGTGCCCAGAACTTCTCATTTGAGATGGTCCATGCCACACCGAATGAAGGGAAGTATGCGTAAGGGTTGCTTGATCCGAATGCAGAGTAGCCGTCCCTGCGGATCGTAGCGGTCGCCATATATCGTTCATCATAGCTGTAGAATGCGCGAGCCATGAGACCGTCAGCGCTCTGATGTGTATCTTTAGTAGAATAAGAGCTTGATTCCTTGGATCCGTTCTGTGTATTATGGAAGCCAAGTGCATCCGACGGAAGGATGTTGCGTGCTTCGATACGGTCGCTCCAGTAACGACGGTCTTCAGCCTCTTGTACGAGGGTGATCATTGCATGATGCTTGCCGAAGTACTTATCCCAGTTGATTGTGTTGTTGAGAGACCAGTCAAAACGCTTTGCCTGCTCACGATTTGCACCGCGGTTGTTCGGGTTGCTGCCTGGAAGGTCAGCAGACATGAAGTAGCGGTCATAGAAGAACTGATAGCGTGGAGATGCGTTGAAAGAGTATGTGATATTGAAAGGAAGCTTCACCTTTGCGGTAAAGATAGAGTTCAATACAGTGTAGCCCTTCTCAAGCTCAAGATACTGCTTCTGGAAGTAGTAATTGTATCCACGTTGTGAGTAAGTCGCGTCCTGAGGGTACTGGAGGTAGTTGCCATTCTCATCCTTGAAATCGGCATAGCAGCTGTTGCGGAGGAAATAGTCTTCGTCAAGATCTATGCTGCCATCTGAACGGTCCTGGAAGTTGATGTTGGCTCCGAGTTCAAACCAGTCAGTTACCTGAGTGTTGAGCTTGATGTTTCCGCGTATTGCCCTGTAGGTATCATCAATAAGAGCACCTTCGTTGCGGAGATATCCCATTGAGAAGTAGTAGTTGGTCTTGCCGGATGCACCGCTGACACTGGCATTGTAGTCCTGGTTGAAGCCGAGACGGAATGCGAGATCCTCCCAGTTTGTAGTCTTGCCTGCGAGAATGTTGTTGAGTACATTGCCGGTAAAGCCGAGACGCTTTGCCCAGATGCTGAGATCAGACTCTCCTTCCTCATTTGCGGTGTAACCGCGCCATGTTGCGAGATCTACTGCGGTGAGCTTCTCCGGGTTGGTATAGTAGTCGTAAAGCCCCTTCATGGCTCCTGTCTGGTATGCAGCCCAGTTGCCGTTTTCGTCAGCGCCTTCAAAGTTCTTTGATTTCCAGTCAGAGTAGTGCTGAAGGTAAGCGTCAGGTGCAAAACGCTCGCGGTAAGCGCTACGCTGTGTCAGACCTGCATTTGCACTGAATGTGACAGTTGGCTTTTCAGTCGAGCCCTTCTTGGTAGTGATGATGATGACGCCGTTGGCAGCCTTTGCACCGTAGACGGCAGCTGCAGAAGCATCTTTGAGAACGTCGATCTGGCCGATATCGTCTGGGTTGATTTCAGAAAGCTCTCCATAGAACATCATACCGTCGAGGATGAGGAGCGGAGCGCTGTGGTCACCGTCTGTGTAGACAGAACGCTGTCCACGGATGTTGAGAGAACCACCACCCTTCGCGTCAGCATTATAACCTACCGCGAGACCTGCAGATCCACGGAGAATGTCCTGCACAGTCTTTGGGTTGTCGTTGGCAAACTTGTCAGGACGGATCTGGAGCACAGAGCCAGTGAGGTCCTTCTTGCGCATTGTGCCGTATCCGACAACTACAACGTCATCAAGGAATTCGCTGTCCTCAGTGAGGACCACGAGCATATCCTTTCCGGCATATGGCACTTCCTTTGTGCTCATGCCGATATAAGAGAATACGAGAACGGAGTTGGATGGTGCGTTGATGGTGAATGTACCATCAACATCGGTAAGGGTACCGTTCTGGGTGCCCTTCACGATTACACCTACTCCCGGGATGGGTTCTTGGTTGACATCTGTCACCTTACCCGTCATGCTGACATTCTGAGCCAATGCAGGAAGTGTGCATAGGCAAAGAATCAATGAGAGAATCTTTTTGTGCATAAACTTATTGTGTTAATTATTGTGGATGTCCGTTACACACGCAAAAATACTTTATGCTCATCTCAGACTTCCGTTCATTTGTCTCAATTTTTAGCAAAATTATCCCATACGCAATGGTAACAGTGATAAGTATTAGTATTTTTGTCTCTTGCTATATGACGAGCCTATGAAACAGTACATGCTCTTTATCCTGTTGCTTCTGTCACAATTTAAAGCAACGGCAGACAATATCCAGTTTGAGACATATACCACAGCTGATGGCCTCTCTCAGAATACTGTTACATCTATCGTTCAGGATCAATATGGCTTTCTGTGGTTCGGAACAAGAGATGGACTTAACAGGTATGATGGCGTCTCATTCCGTTCGTTCAGAGATACACACGTTCCTGGGAGTGGTTTAGATGATAACTACATCAGGAAACTGACACTGGGGACGGACAATACCATATGGATAGGAACGACAGCCGGTGTCTTCTGCTACTCATATCCATTGGACAGAATCACGCGGTTGCAACTGCCTACAATGACAGACGATCCACAGCAGCCACCTGTCGAATGCCTGGAAACTGCTGAAAACGGTGACGTCTGGATTCTGACCAGAAACAATATATTTGTGGTCAGGGCCGGTACTGATCAGGCTGTTCTCGCTTTCAGTTCTTCGGACTTGCTTCTGACCACAATCGCCCATGACAATGACAGAATCTACCTGTCTGGCAGTGATGGCGGTCTCCATTACACTGACGATGAATTCGCCACGCTTAATGACGTTCTGGATGATGATGGGAACAGAATGTTTAAAGATGATCTGGTCACATGTATCCTCCCGCGCCAGAACGGAAGACTTTTTCTCGGGATGCAGAGGTCCGGCGTAGCTGTCATTGACCCCATGAGTCATGGCTCAAGGAGACTTGATCTTGGCGTGGAAGCATCCACGGACATATTTGTCAGGTCCATCCTCCAGAACGGGGAAGAAGAGTTGTGGATAGGCACTGAGAGCGGATTGTTCATCTATGACCTTCTGTCTGGAGAATGTCAGCATCTGAAGAGTTCATATTACGATGACAGAGCGCTTTCTGACAATGCCATATACTCGATCTTCAAGGACTCTTTCGGCGGAATATGGGTGGGTTCGTTCTTTGGAGGAGTAAACTACCTTCCGGCAGATGGGAAACAGATTGCAAGGTACTATCCGACCGGGGAGAAGGGCAGTATCAAAGGGAAGAGGGTACGTGACATCCGTCCGGATGGCAAAGGCTGTTTCTGGATCGGTACAGAAGATGCCGGTCTATATCATTTCAATCCCAAGACCGGTGATTTTGACTTTTTTGAAGAGAGCCGGGATTTTACGAATATCCATGACTTGCTTATTGTCGGAGACAAGTTGTGGGTCAGCACATTTGGCCAGGGCATCAAGGTGATAGACACTGCGACAGGAAGGTTGAAAAGCTATACTGCAGGTGATGGTTTCTCAAATATTGACAGCGACTTCATTTTTTCATTTCTTCACACTGATGACGGAAAGATATATGTGGGGACAGTAAACACGCTTCAGTGTTACGACAGCAGTTCTGACAGGTTTGAATATGTGCAAGGCATAGGAAGAGGCGGCTTCATCAGAGATCTGTATGTTGACAGCAATGGCTGTATGTGGGTGTCTGCTGGTATGTTGGGTCTTTACATGAGGGATCCTGACAGCCAGGACTGGCATTTCTTTGCTCATGACCCGTACGATGCCACTTCCATTCCGTCAAATAACATTTCGGGGATTTTTGAGGATTCCAGACACACACTCTGGCTTACGACGGAGGGTGATGGCTTCTGCAGATATGAGAATGGAGCATTTAAGACATTCAATACTTCAGATGGAATACCAAGCGATGCCGTATGCACCATAGTTGAGGACGACCGTGGGTACTTCTGGGTTTCAACTTTCGGCGGCCTGGCATTGTTTGACCCTGTCAAAGAGAAAGTCCTTGATGTCTTCACGCAGGAGGATGGACTCCTGAGCAGCCAGTTCAATAATAAATCAGGCTACAAGGATGAGACTGGAAGGATATGGTTTGGGACTATCAACGGCCTGATGTCTTTCTCTCCACAAACATTGACGAAAAGGAGGGGCAAGGAAGAAATGCAGGCATATATCACGGATCTGTACATTTCAGACAGACATGTCTCAGCCGGAGAGGACGGATCGCCGCTTGTCAAGGGAATAATCGGTACCGAGTCCTTCAGCCTGTCCCATCGTCAGAACAATATAACGCTGAGGCTCGTTTCTCCTCAATATGCTCATGCGAGATCCGCCCGGATACAATATATGATGGCGGGATATGACAACGACTGGAGAACTCTGCTTTCAAACGGAAGTCAGGTGTCCTATCCACAGCTGCCGCCTGGCAGGTATGAATTCCTGACAAAGGTATCGAACGCGGATGATTCATTACGCTCCATGAGAATCAGGGTACTGCCCCCATGGTATAGACACTGGCTTGCATATGTGATTTATTCCTTTCTGTTGGCTGCTGCGTTTATTGTTGCCAATAAGTGGGTTGCCGAGAACAATAACAGGAAAGAAGCAATACGGCGTCATCAATACGACGTTGCTAAAGCAAAGGAATTGTATGATTCCAGGATTTCCTTCTATACCAATATAGCGCATGAGATCAGAACACCTCTTACCTTGATAAACGGACCTCTTGAACATCTTCTGAATACGGATATCCCTGACGACGCAAAAGAAGACCTGAGGGTCATGGGGAAGAACTCGACCCGGTTGCTGAATCTTGTGAATGAGCTCCTGGACTTCAATAAAGTGGAAGGCCAGGGACTAATCCTGGATTTCATCGAAGTGGATGTCTCAGACCTGATAAGCAAGACGGTCTACCGGTTTTCATCTGAAGCAAAACAGTCAGGAAAAAACATAGTCCTGAGCCTCCCTGAACAGCCTGTCATAGCCGTTCTTGACGCAGAAGCGGTCACAAAGGTGTTCAGCAACCTGCTGAGCAACGCCATGAAGTACTCAAATACGATGATAACAGTCTCTCTGGAAACGAGCGAACATTCTCTGTTCCTGAGAGTTATCAATGACGGCGCGACTATTCCCGCTGAAAACCGCGAGAAGATATTTGAGCCGTTCTTCCGTGCCGATGAGCACTCGCAGACGATTGGGAGCGGCATCGGACTTCCTTACGCCCGTTCTCTTGCACGCGTACATGGTGGGGATATAATCGTGGAAGACGTGAAAGAACGGACATCATTCTGTGTCATATTGCCATACCAGCCATCTTCGGCTGCTCCCCATCCGGATACAGACAACACCAATAAGGATTCGAAAGAGAAGTGCCGTTGCATACTCATTGTTGAGGATAATTCCGATATGAGGGCCTTTGAGGAGCGTATACTCGCTCCTGATTATGCCATACTCTCTGCATGCAACGGAGTGGATGCTCTGGAGATGCTCCGCAGCCGCAATGTCGACATGGTCATCAGTGATGTCATGATGCCGGAAATGGATGGCCTCGAACTGGTCAACCGTATAAAAGGTGATATGATGTTATGCCATATCCCTGTAGTCCTGCTTACGGCAAAGACTTCAACTGAATCGAAGATCGAAGGCGCAAATGCAGGCGCTGACCTCTATGTGGAAAAGCCTTTCTCGCCTGATTATCTGAAGTCTGTCGTATCCAATATCTTCGTAAGCAGAGACAGGCTTGCGGAAAGAATACAGAAGTACCCTCTCAGTCCTATCGGTAACGTCTCTTCGTCGGAAGCGGACAATGAACTCATCACAAAAATCCATGACATCATCATGGATAATCTTCAGAATCCTGAATTCAGCGTGGATGACATAGCACGAGAACTGGCCATGAGCCGTTCAAGCTTCTATAGGAAGATCAAAGGGACCTTGAACATGAATCCTAACGAATATCTGAGACTGGAACGCCTGAAAGAGGCTGCAAGGCTTATTAAAGAGCGGAAGTATTCACTGACAGAAATAAGTTACATGGTCGGCTTCAGCTCTTCATCATACTTCTCTAAATGCTTCCAGAAACAGTTCGGAATACAGCCGAAAGACTTTTAACGACCGCTGCTATCTCGTGAGGTCAGGCAGTGTCAATAATAAACAGAGCAGTCCTGCCGGAATTGACATTCACCGCAAACTTGGTTAACTTTGCAGTGTATATAACTGCAGATTATGATATTCTGGTATTCGGGCTGTGGCAACAGCCGCTTTGTGGCTGAGGCCATTGCGAAAGGAATCTCGGATGAGATGACGTTCATTCCCGAGTGCGACGCCGACAACTATGAGATCGGCGAGGGCGAAAGCATCGGTTTCGTGTTCCCGGTGTATGCCTGGGGCGCGCCGAAGCTCGTGGAGGACTTCGTGAAGCGCGTGAAATGGCAGGGCAAGGCGGCGTACGTGTGGTTCGCATGCACATGCGGCGACGAGATGGGGCATACCCACCGCGATTTCAAGGCGGTGCTGGCCCAGAAAGGACTTGAGCTCGAAGGCACATTCTGCTTCCAGATGCCGGAGACCTACCTGGCGATGCCGGGCTTCCATCTGGACACTCCGGAGGGTGCCGAGTGCAAGATTTTCGCTGCAAAGGCGAAGCTGCCGCAGGTGACGGAGCAGATTCTCGCGCATGCGAAGGTGGTGGACGAGATCGTGGGGCCATTCGCCGGACTCAAGTCCGGGCTCATACGCAAGGGCTTCAACGCCAACATGTCCGACAGGAAGTACCGCGCCGGCGAAGGATGCATAGGCTGCGGCACCTGCGAGAATGTGTGCCCTCTGGGCAATGTGCGCCTGGTGGACGGACGCCCGCAGTGGCAGGGACATTGCACGCAATGCATGGCGTGCTACCACCATTGCCCGACCAACGCGATCCAGATCGGGTCGTACACTGCCGGCAAGGGACAGTACTATTTCCGGGACGAATATAAAACAACTTGACAGATATGATGAAACGACTGCTGATCATCGCGCTCGCGTTCTGCACCGCCTGCGCGCAGAAAGGAACCACCGGGGACGCCGACATCGTGGCGATGGGCGACCCATTCGTGCTGCTGGCACAGGACGGCCACTACTACATGTACGGCACCCAGAATGATGCCGAAGGCTTCCAGGCGTACCGCTCCGACGACCTCAAGCACTGGGAAGAGCTTGGATATGTTTACCGCGGCCATGCCGAAGGCTCATGGACCAAGGACTGCTTCTGGGCACCGGAGGTGTACGAGAGGAACGGCAGGTACTACATGTTTTTCAGCTCCAACATGAAGGACAATCCCCAGAATGACCTGGAGGTATTCCGCATCGGAGTGGCGGTGTCCGAGCGCCCGGAGGGACCGTTCGTGGACATGTACGACCGTCCGGTGTTCGACCCCGGCTACCCTATCATCGACGCCAACGTATTCTGGGATGAGGATGGCCGCTGCTACCTATACTACTCCCGCTGCTGCTACAAGCACGCTGTGGAGAGCGAGGTGGCTCAATGGGCACGAGCCAAGGGCCTCTACGACGAGATCGAGGAGAGCTGGGTGTACGGTGTGGAGATGAAGCCGGACTTCAGCGGCGTGATCGGCGAACCGCAGCTGCTGCTCTGTCCTCCGGCCACCATGGATGACGCCCAGAGCGAATGGGAAAGCCGCTCCGTCACCTGCGGCGAGGCCAACCGCCGCTGGACCGAGGGCTCGCACCTCATCAAGAGGGACGGCATCTACTACATGATGTACTCCGCCAATTTCTTCGGCGGCGAGAACTACGCCATCGGCTACGCGACTTCGGACTCCCCTCTCGGGCCATATGTCAAGTCCGCGGACAACCCGATCTTCGAGAAAACCGTCTGTGCCGTCCAGAATGACAGCGGCAAGGGCCCTGCAGCTGAGAGCGGCTCCGGCAATGACAGCCCGGCATCAGGCGCCCGCATGGATGTCACAGGCGTCGGCCACAATTCAGTCACCTATTCCCGCGACGGCAATACCACCTACTGCGTCTATCACGGCCGCACAGCAGCCACCGGCGACGCCCGCATAGTCTTCGTCAGCGAGATCGACTTCCGCGACGGCCACATCATCGTGACCAGGAGGTAGCGCAGGACGCGCTGGAATATGAAAAAGGCGGCCGGATCCGGCCGCCTTTTCACATGTCTGTGAGCTAGAAGAGGTATGCCACTCCGAGATTGATCTCTTTGCGGTGGAGAGCAACGCTGTCAGAAGCCTTGTCACGGTCAAGCAAACCGTAGTTGTAACCGGCTGTCACGCGTATCATGCTCATGATGTCAAGTCCGACACCGCCGCCCAGAAGCACGTCGAAACGGCCATAGTTGCCATCCTTGTATAGGTCGATTGTCTTGTCCGCAGAGAAGAGTCCTGCAATATCTCCGCTGACCTTATAATTCGAAGTCAGACCGACATTCACAGTCGGACCGGCAAAGACAAACACCTTGAGGTCGCCGCTCAGATCCACGCCGAAACTGAAATCCAGAGGGATGTTCATATACATCTCAGTGAGAGTTCCCTTGCCACTGATCCACGAACCGACAGCAGCAGTGTTGCTCTTGGTGAGCGCACTGAAATAGAAGCCTGGAGTGAAATTCACAGGTCCCACAGGAAGAGTATATCCCACACCCGCATAGAAGCCATTGATCGGATCAGCCTTAGTCGACCTGTCTCCAGCCTTGGTAGTAGTCAACGAATTCAGATAACCCGCGCCCACGCTCGCCTGAGCGAACGAAGTGCCTGCCGCAAGAGCGACAGCGATGATAGTAACAATAATCCTTTTCATGATAAAGTCAATTAAAGTTTAAACCTTCCCCCCTCACAACAACAATCGTTCCCAGACGAGACACTGACAGCCCACTTGACGTCTATTTTACAACAGACAGAGGCATTTCTGCAACACAACAAAGTCTCACCAGCTATACCACACACCACACCTCCCAACAAGCCAGATAAGCCCTCAACCATACACAAACTCCGCCACATCCGCCCTATTCAAAAAAGACAGACAGGGTCTCCCCTGCCTGTCTGATACAAAGCAAATCCGCTGCGGCCACCGGTTTTCCAAACCACGCAGCCGCCAGCTGACAAGTATTACTCGTATGTAACCTGAATATCCCAAATTCTCACTGCACCATTTGCTGTAATAAAACCAGTACTAAGGCCAAGGTCTGAAGCATCTATTGAAACAGTAGACGTTCCCGTTCCAGATACCACACCTTCTCCAGCAGCAGCAGTAGATTTACTAGAACTAAAGAACAATGTGGCTGAATTTCCGGCACCTGTCATGGGTAGACTGCTACTAGAGACAGTCATCTTTATTGATTTTATGGTACCTGATAATTCTGGAATCTGAACATAATACGCAACACCTGATGCATATTTCTTAATTTGCAAGTACTGTTCATCTTTTGTGGCATTACTGTGGAAGTTTTTTATAGCATATGCCGCATATGTCTTGCCATCTGATGATGTCAATGAATATTCAGCATAGCCATTAGCTGCATCACCTGCGTTAATGATATTTTCATTAGTCAAGAGTGAGACTTTTGAAGTACTGCTTTTCTCACTGACAGAGATTAAGTATGTTGCTGATTTTTCTGTAACGCCATCAGAATATGTTACAGTAACAGTCTGATTTCCAAGGACTGAAGTATCGTACCCACTGAATGAAGCACGAGATGTCACATCTACGATAGAGCCATCAGAGTAATTTGCAGTTACTGTTCCTCCAAACGACCATGCTGTATTCTGTTCAAAGGAAACTGATGGATCTGATATTGTTAGCGACTCAAGAACAGGCTCCGCAGAATAAACTTTTATATCATCAACTCTGACGTTGGATGTTGATGTCGGTATCTTTTCCGGCATTGATACTTTAAACATCAACTGGGCATTTTCAAGCGTTGAAGGAGCTACATACTTGTAGACTTTTGTAGATGATGACAAAGTAAAGGTCTGAGCTAGAGTCCAGTCAGAGCCCACATTATAATACAAAGACACATTCAGCCCGTTGGTTGCCGCCGCAGAGAACGAAACCATTTTCACCTTTGTAAAGGAGAACAATGTTTTGGTATAGCCTAAGGCAGCTGCAGTACTAGTATACCACCTCAGCTGCATAGAATTGTTGCCACTAAGCTTACTGTTAGTTGAAACAGTACCATAATATGTAGCCCACTTTGCTCCTTCAGGGCCGTCAATTGCCTCATTTGAGTTATTATATGTCGTGCCTGGCACAAAAGACTCCTCAAAAGTCTCGATGAAAACAGCCTTTTCTGTATTAACAGATGGCAGAGTCTCTTCACCCTTGTCATAATAGAAGCCTATCGTCTTGATCTTACCAGGAACGAAAGACACGGCCTTGGTGAGATCAATAGTCTTCTCATAACCATTGACTGAAATCTGAAGATTCTGACCTGCCGCTGCATCGAAAGGGCGAATTGCCAAATAATATGTAGCTTCTGCACCCTGAGCCAATGCGCTTGCTCCGATTACATTGAGAATTGCTGTACTGGCCACATATTTCGCATCGCTTGAGGTACATACCAAAGACTCTCCTGCAAAGTCAACATAGAAAGTACCCACTACAACATCCGGTGCTGTGAACTGAACATTAGTTACAGTAAGAGGACTTGATGTTGTATTCTTCACCTTGACAGCCACCACAGAAGCCACCTGATTCATAGAGAATGATGGTGTCTGGTCTTTGGCAACACCTGAAAGTTTGCCATAAAGAGGAACATTCTTTCCTGCAAGATGGCTCATGTCGTCATTACCATTCTGTTTCTGCACCCCATTATAAGCAGATCCGATAGTAGCATATCCTACAGTCTTTGCACCTGGCGTTACCATCTTTGAGATATATGGATAGAAAGCATACCAGTCATTTGAGGAAGAAAGCTCACCACTCACCTCTCCATTAAATGTGTTGTCTGAAGTAAAGGCAAAGCCACCATCATTTTCGTATGTTGTAGAGCCCGCTGCTGCATGGAAGATATTGAGAGAGTCTTTTGCAGACCAGACAACTCCATTCATATCTTCGTTTACTGCAGTCTTTGTGTCGGGAGTAGAGGCAAAAATAGAAAAAGAGCTGTTTCCTGACTCTGAAACCTCAGGAGCGACCTCCTGTGTGCAGCTTGCAAGACCGATGGTGGCAAGAGCTGCAATTGAAAGTGAGAAAAGTTTTTTCATCATAAAATCCTCCTTAGCAGCTGAGATCCGGGTCCTCTGTTTCCTTTTCGAACCAATTGATATTGGAGTCAACATCACTGTTACACATGATTCCCTCAACATTGACAGTGAGGGTCTTGAGGACCGGGGTTTTGTAGGCGGTCTTCTCAATGCAAATAGGTTTCTTGTTCATGGTATTATGTAAATTGTAATTTTGATTTTGTCGAATCAAATGGCGTCTTGCCAGCCTTTCGCTTCACAGCGTAGGAAAATCTTGCAAATTTAACATTATTTGACGACGTGCCAATGAATTAAGTGCATAATTATCAACAGGAATCTGTTGAGATATGCGGCAAGGAGGTGGATTGTAAGGATCTGTGAGCGGCCGGTCTGTCGGGGGATTTTGGCAGAAATTGTTTTTGCTTACACCCATTACAGGTATCTGTGGGCGGGGTCGGCGGAAACGAAGCATAGCTGCAGGGCCTTTCGTTTCTGCCGACCCCCATTCTGGCATACTGTAGGGCATATGGACAAAAACAGTCTGTGCCAAAATCAGTGACCGCTCAAATATCGGCCATGCCAGGACCAGAATAGCCCCAAGACTAGTCCATGCCCGAAGCGGCTGTCGCCCAAATGCTGATTGTCCCAATAACGAACTACGCCGAAACAGACCGCGCCAAGAACGACCCCATGTCCGCGCAATGAGCAGTAGAGAAAACAGGCAAGGCAAGGCAAGGAAAGGAAAGGCAAGAAAAGGAAGAATCATGACACACAAAGCAAAGCAGGCCAGACCAAGGCAGAGCATACCAAGGTAAGGAAAAGGAAAAGCTAAAGCTAAAGCTAAAGCTAAAGCAAAAGCAAAAGCTAAAGCTAAAGCAAAGAAAAAACAAGGCAAAGCAAAGCCAGGCCAGGCCAGGCAGAACGGAACAGAACAAAGCAAAGAAAAGCAAGGCAGAACAGAACAATGCAAGGAAGGCAGAGCATACCAGAGCAAGGCCGACAAGATAGGGCTTATAAGTCCTGCTGAACAATAGACCAGGTCTGTCGACTGCGGAAGGTCTGCATTTTTGTGTCAGACCATCCGCAATGCCTATAAGCCAACTTACTGAATACCTGCACATTACTCAGCCAAGCCTGCAGAAGGAATGCCAGAAAAACGCAGACCTTCCGCAAACCCACAGCAGACCTTCCGCACAATACCGCCACCATCCGTCCATCCCGCCATAAGACAGACACAAAGCCACTCAAATCCACCCCTCCCAGACCACGCCACACTCTTACCCATCTCATTATTCCCGAGAAAAGATTATCTTTGGGACATGAATGACTTCATTATTTCTCTCCTCCTGTTGGGAGCGATGTCCTCTTCGGACGGATACCTGCCATATTGGATGACGACCAACCAGTACGGCCTGATGCCGGAGCGCAACGGCGCGATGTCTCTCATCTCAGCCCAGACTCAGTTCGATGACACCAAGACCTGGCAATACCGCTGGGGTGCCTCCCTCGGTGCAAACACATACAACAACCCTCTTGACCCTGCAAGTTCGCCGACCCATGTCATGGTGGATCAGCTCTACGCGAGCCTGAGATGGAAGGTGTTCACCCTCGATCTCGGCCAGAAGCACAGGGAGAATGACTTCATCGGGGCCTCTCCTGCACTGGGGTCGCTGTCCGTCACCGGCGGTCACCTCGTGGAGAGCGGCAACGCCCGCAGCATGCCGGGCTATCTCGGCACGCTCGCACCGGTCGCCGTGCCATGGACGGGTAAGCATCTCTGGATCTACGGTGCATTCGGGGATTATGCCACAATGGACCAGCGCTACTGTCAGTGCGCCCTCGTCCACAGGACGAGAATAGGATTCAGGGTCACTGCCACAGAACGCCTCAGCTTCGACGCCGTGCTTGACCATTACGGCATCTGGGGAGGCACAAGCCCGGATTATGGCAAGATGGATATCAATCTGGAGAATTATCTCCGAATGGTAACGGGCAGTCATGCCGGCTCTTCCGGCACCATCAGCGACCAGGTCAATGTCATAGGCGACCAGGGCGGAAGTGAAATCTTCAGGGCCAGCTACCGCGGTGACGGATGGAAGATAACGGCGCAGCATGACATCCCTTACAGCGACGGCTCGGGCATGGGTTTCCAGAACTTCCCTGACGGAGTAAACACTATCTGTTTCAGCTGGAATGACAAAGACCGCTGGGTATCGGATATCCTCTACGAGCACCACTACACCATGTACCAGTCGGGTCCGATCAATGGAGAGCTCATAGGCGAACACGGTGAAATCCTGACTCCGAAGGGCACAAAGACCACCGGCAAGGATCAGTATTTCTGGAATGGCCAGTACAGATCATGCTGGACTCATTTCAGTCGAATCATAGGAGACCCTCTCATCCTGCCTCTGGGTATGCACGACGGCACTTGGAGCTCGGCGCTGATGAACCTCAGCCTTGACAACGACCGCTACAAGGCACACCATTTCGGACTCGGAGGAAAACTCTGGCGCCGCCATCCATACAAGTTCATGCTCACCTACAGCGACAACCACGGATCGTACCGCAAAGTCTATGTCGGGGAGAATCCTGCCGACAAGCCTTGGGGCACCATAAAAGAAACCGGTCTCCATCAGCTCTCGGGCGCATTCACCGGACTCATCGACTTCAGCAGCATCGCCAGAACAGCCAAAAACGGAACAGCCACCGGCAAAGGCAAAGCCGCCACCGCCAGATCAGCCAAAGCCGGCACCGGCACCACCGGCCGCTCTTGGCTTGACGGCCTCAGCCTAAGCTACGGTCTCTATTTCGACAAGGGCGAACTCTACCAGGACAGCTTCGGCGCCACCATCGGCGTCAGATACACTATCGGAAGATAATCATGATCGAGGATGTGAACTGCCATGACTATGTCATACGCAGGGACGGGCGCATCGTGGCATCGGTATGTCTCTGCGTGGCGCACAGCACAGAGCAGACCATAGGATTTGTGGAATCGCTGGTGGTCAGCTCGGCAGTCCGCGGCCAGGGTCTCGGACGCGAGCTCATGCAGCATGTCATAGCGCAGGCTCCCCTGCTCGGCATCGGCTCACTCCACTTCACATCCAAGCCCGCCCGCGTTGCAGCAAACACACTGTATCGCTCCCTCGGCTTTCAGCAGAGGGAGACGAATGTGTATGTGATGTCGATCTGATCTATCTTTCCTTCACCGCAGCCACGATCTGGTCGATGGCCTGGTTCATCATGGAGCGTGGGCATGCGACGTTCATGCGCATGTAGCCTTCTCCGCCCGGACCGAACATGACGCCCGGGTTCATGGCGATATGCGCCTTGTCGGCGAAGAATCTTATCATCTCATCCGTACCCATGCCGAGCGCCCGGCAGTCGATGAATACAAGGAAGCTGGCCTCTGGCACGATAGGCACGATCTGAGGGCACTCTGCCGCCATGCGCTCGCAGAGAAGGCGTACGTTGCCTTCCACATGCGCGAGCATCTGAGCCTTCCATTCGCGGCCCTGGTCGCTGTAGCAGGCCCTGACGCAGTCGAAAGCGAAGATGTTGCCGAGGTCCATGTCGCTGCCCTGTACGTATGCGAAGTAGCGCTCGCGGAGCTTCTCGTCGAGAACTATCGCATGCGCTGCCACAATGCCCGGGAGGTTGAATGTCTTGGTCGGTGCCTGGAGGGTAATGGCGATGCTGCGGGCCTCGTCGCTGACTGAAGCGAACGGCACATGTCTGCGGCCGCCGAGGAGCATGTCGCAGTGGATCTCGTCGCTGACGACCACCACGCCCTCGCGCTTGCAGATGGAGGCGATGCGGCGGAGCTCATCCGCAGTCCAGCACACTCCGCCGGGGTTGTGAGGGTTGCAGAGAACCATCATCTTGCAACCCTTGATATCCTGCTCGAAACGCTCGAAATCGAGTTCGAAATTGGTCTCGCCGCGACGGAGAGGGCTCATCACCACCTCACGCTCGTTGGCCTGAGGCACGAGCCTGAATGGATGATAGACCGGCTCCAGGATGAGGATGCGGTCGTGCTTCTCCGTGAATGCGAGCATGGACATGTATATGCCGCTGACGACGCCCGGGATGTAGTTGATCATCTCCGGCGTGATGTCGAGGCCGTACTCGCTCTTGTTCCAGTCGCAGATGGCCTGGAAATATGCTGCTGTCGGACGGGTGTAGCCGAGTATTCCCTGGCCGAGCCTCTTCTGGACGGCATCTGTCACGAAAGCCGGGGTACGGTATTCCATGTCTGCCACCCACATCGGGAGGACGTCGGTACGCCCGCACACTTTCTCCAGGAGTTCATGCTTATAGCAGTCCGTACCCCTGCGGTCTATGATCTCTTCGAAATCGTATGTCATGGCTTGGACTATTTCATTTTTGGAAGCGGGAATGAGTTGTCCTTGCGGGACTCCTCATCGAGGCCGCGGTTCTTGAGGAGGCCTTCCACCTGAGGCTGGCGTCCGCGGAACTGCTCGTACATCTCTGTACCCTTGCTGATGCCGCCAGGGGTGAGGACATACCTGCGGAACTTGTCTGCAACTTCCTGGTTGAAGATGTCACCTGTCTCCTTGAATGCCGCGAAGGCATCGCAGTCGAGGACCTCAGACCAGATGTATGAGTAGTAGCCTGCGCTGTAGCCGCCTCCCATGGAGTGGCTGAAGTTGGTCACAGAGTAGCGAGGGAGGATCTGCTGAGGGATGCCGCGCGCTGCGAGCTTCTGGGCCTGGAATGCCATGACATCGAAGTTCTCAGGTATCTCTGTGAGGGTATGGAGGTCCATATCGACGAGAGCTGCAGCGAGGAGCTCCACGGTGGCGAAGCCCTGGCCGTACTTGCTGCTGGCCTCGATCTTCTTGATGAGTTCGTCAGGGATGACCTCTCCTGTCTTATAGTGGCGGGCATATACCTTGAGTACCTCAGGCTCGAATGCCCAGTGCTCGTTGATCTGTGAAGGAAGCTCGACGAAGTCGCGCTCTACGCCCGATGTGCCGCTATAGTGGACATTGCGGAAGAATGAATGAAGGGCGTGTCCGAACTCATGGAACATGGTCTCGACGTTGTCGAGGGTCTGGAGAGCAGGCTTGTCGGTCGATGGAAGAGTCATGTTGCAGACATTGGTGACGATAGGCTGCACTCTGGCGGCACCGTCATAGCGCTGACCGCGGAAAGCGCCGCACCATGCACCTGCGCCCTTGCCGTCACGAGGGAAGAAATCGCTGTAGAAGATGGCGATGACGTTGCCGTCCCTGTCGATGACATCCCATGACTTGGCTGTTGGCTCATATACAGGATAGTCCTGGGTGCGCTCGTTGAAGCTGAGGCCGTAGAGTTTGTTGGCCACATAGAAGATGCCCTGCTGGACGGCATTGATCTCGAGATACTCTGAGATCTCAGACTCGTCGATGGCGTATCTTGCCTTCTTGGCCTTGTCGAGATAATACATATAGTCCCATCTCTGAGGCTCTCCCTTGACGCGGTCTGCCTTCATCATGGCCTTGATGTCAGATAGCTCGTCCTTTGCACGCTCTACTGCAGGATCCCAGATCTGGTCGAGGAGCTCATAGACGTTGGCTGCGTTGCCTGCCATCTTGTTCTCGAGCTGGATGTCCGCGAAGGTGTCGTGGCCCATGAGACGTGACCTCTGGAGGCGGAGGGATACGATCTCTGCAGCGATGGCCTTGTTGTCGTACTCGTCACCGTGGTTGCAGCGGTCGTTGTACATGAGATATACCTTCTTGCGGAGTTCCCTGTTGCTGCAGTACTGGAGTACAGGGTTGCAGCTCGGGCGCTGCATGTTGAAGGCATACTTTCCGCTCTGGCCTATCTTCTCTGCGAGGGCGGCAGCCTGGTCGATGTTGGACTGAGGGAGGCCTGCCAGGTCGCTGAGCTTGTCGGCGATGACGTAGGTATTGTTGGTGTCATGCATGAGGTTCTGGCTGAACCTGAGCTGGAGCTCGGAGAGCTTGAGATTGATGGCTGCGAGCTCTTTCTTCTGGTCAGGGCCGAGAAGTGCTCCGCCGTTGACGAAGCCCTTGTAGGTCTTCTCGAGAAGAGTGGTCTGCTCCTTGTCGAGGCCGAATGCGGCCTGGTTGTCATATACGGCCTTCACCTTCTTGAAAAGCTCGGCGTTCATGTTGATGAAGTTGCTGAGCTCAGAGGTCTTCGGCGCGAGTTCCTTGGCGAGGGCGCGTGTCTCCTCGGTGGAGTTGGAGCTGTTGAGCGAGCTCCAGATGCGCGCCTTGTCGAGGGTCTTGCCGCACTGGTCGAGGGCGACGATGACGTTCTCGAAGGTAGGAGCCTCAGAGTTCGCGATGATGGCGAGGACCTCTGCCTTCTCTTCTTCGAGACCCTTGAGCATGGCTTCGCGGTAGTTGTCTATGGTGATCTTCTCGAATGGAGGGATCTCATATGGCGTGCCGTAACGGCGCTGGAGGAGCGGGTTCTGGGCTGAAGCGGCTGTGCTCAGCACCATGGCTGCTGCAAGCATTGCGATAGGTCTTTTCATTTCTTTCTATTTTGTACGTCCGGTATATGCGTTTACTTCTGACATGTCGACTACGCTCTGGAAGAATTTCTCGGCAGCCTTTGCGACTTCCTGGTTCCACGGCTGAGGACCCCATGAGATCTGGACCACCCAGAGCTTGAGTTCCTTGGTGTGCCAGTTGACGAGGCAGTTGGTGCCCCATGCACCGCCGTGGCCGAACCACTCGCCTTCGCCGTCCTTGACCGGAGCGGTGAGGCCGAGAGAGTAGCCGCCGAGGCCCTCAGGGCGTGTGGATACTGCCAGGATAGACTTGACGGTCTCTTCCTTGAGGACGCGTACACCGTTGTCGCCGACACCGAGATTCATGAGCATCTTGTAGAATTTGAGCTGGTCATTGGCGGTGGTCCAGAGACCGGCGCCTGCAGATGCGAAGACATGCGAATCGTTGTATGGGCGCTGCTCCCATGAGTTCTCGGATACCCACTCTGCAGGAGCGTTCTCCTTGGTGATGTACATCTCGACCTGGTTCTTGAGCTGCTTGTCTGTAGGCCAGAACCATGATGACTTCATGCCGAGAGGGTCAAGGAAGTTCTCCTTGAGGTACTGCTCCCACTTCATGCCGGTGACAACCTCGACCACTGCGGCTCCGATGTCGATACCGGTGTTGGAATACAGGGACTGGGTGCCCGGCTCGAACATGATAGGAGATGCTGCAGCCACGCAGGCTACCTGACGGAGAGGCGCACCGCCTGACCATCCGCCGCCGCGTACATCCTCACGCTTGACGCTGGCCTCGAACGGGAAGCCGCCGGTGTGGTTGAGCACCATCCTGATGGTGAGGACATTCTTGGCCTTGTGGAGAGTCTTGACACCGTCCTCTTCCTTGTCGAGCACCCAGAGGGTCTCGAATTCAGGGAGATACTTGCTGACTGGGTCGTCAAGGGAGATCTTGCCATCCTCAACGAGCTTTGCGATGGTCACGCCGCAGAATCCCTTGGTCTGGGAGCACTGCATGAAGACATTGTCCATCTTGATGGGGCGCTTGGCTGCGACGTCGGCGTAACCGATGCAGCAGGTCTCCTGGACGCCGTCCTTGTAGAAGACGCTGATGGCGCCTGCAAGCTGGCCGCTCTCGACGTATGGTCTGAGCACGTCAGCGGCGTATGTGGTCTTTGAATCCTTTACTTTCGGGGACTTTGCATCTGCGGGGATGATTCCGGCACTGACAGTGAGGCACAGTGCCATAGTCAGCATGGTAAATATTCGTTTCATGGTATCGTTGATTGTGGTTGGACTGTTGGTGATGAATGACTATATCTCGTCTATGGCCTGCTCGGTGCGGAAGCGCTCGAGCTGCTTTCTGAGCCTCCTGAGGGCACGGCGGCTGCTTCGCTCGCCTATGACATTGCGGAGCTCCTGAGGATCGTGGCGGAGGTCGAAGAGCTCGTCATAGCTCGGCACCTTTCCTTCCGGATCGTAGAAGTGGATGAGTTTCCAGCGCTTGTCGAATACTCCGTCGTGGCGGAGGACATTGTGCTCTGCAGGATAGTCGTAGTAGTGGTAGTAGAGGTACCTGCGCCAGCGGCGCGGTGACTTGCCCTCCTTCTTGAGGACAGGCACGATGGATGTGCCGACCATCTCCTCCGGCTTCTCGATGCCGGCGAGGTCGAGGTAGGTAGGTGCGAAGTCGATGTTCTGCACGAGGGCGTCAGAGACGCTTCCCGGCTTGATCATGGCAGGATAGCGTATCAGGAGCGGGGTACGGAATGACTCTTCGAACATGAATCTCTTGTCGAACCATCCGTGCTCTCCCATGTAGAAGCCCTGGTCGGAGGTGTACACGACCACGGTGTTGTCGAGCAGGCCCTGAGCCTCAAGGTACTCAAGGAGCTCGCCGACAGAGTCGTCCACTGACCTGATCACAGAGAGGTAGTCGCGCACATAGCGCTGGTACTTCCATCTCACGAGGTCATCACCCTTGAGATCCTTCTCGAGGAGTTCTGCATTGCGGCGGGCATATGTCTGCTCCACATACTCACGCTCTTCCGGAGAGAGGCGGCTGATGGAGCTTCCCCAGTACTCGGCGTAAGTCTCGTCGAAGCCGTGCATGGCACCCCATCCCGGCACGTGAAGGTCATACTCCATGGTCATGTCCTTGTCTATGCTCATCTCCTGCTGGTGCTCGGCGGCGCCTCTGCCCTGGTAATCATCATAGAAGGTGTCAGGCATAGGGAACTCTATGTCATCGAAGAGGCCGATGTATTTCAGGGCAGGCATCCAGTTGCGGTGAGGAGCCTTGTGGTGCACGAAGAGGCAGAACGGACGGGTGGTGTCGCGGTTCTCGATGAACGAGATCGCCTTTTCGGTCACGAGCTCGGTAGCATAGCCCTCCTGGCGTTCGTAGCGGCCTTCGGTCAGCGGGGTCTTGACGCCAGGGTTGTAGTACTCTCCCTGGTTGTAGAACACCTCGTACCAGTCGAAGCCCTTAGGGGTGCACTGCATGTGCCACTTGCCTACGACTCCGGTCTGGTAGCCGTTCTGCTGGAGTATCTCGGACACGAAGGTCTTGGTCGTGTCGATGCCCCTTCCGAGCCCGCGCTGGCCGTTCTGGTGGCTGTAGAGTCCTGTGAAGAGGCATGCGCGGCTTGGGGTGGAAAGTGAGTTCTCCACATAGGCACGGCGGAACATCATGCCTTCTGAGGCGAGGCGGTCGAGGTTCGGTGTAGGTGCGTGCTCTGACAGCTGGTCTCCGTAGGCGCTGATCGCCTGATAGGCATGGTCATCGCTCATGATATGGATGATGTTCGGACGGTTCTGGGCCATGGCACCCGGCGCGATCGCCGCGGCCATAGGAATCATGGTCAAGATATGCTTGGGTCTGGTCATATGATGTGATATTGTTATTTCTTGAGGGTTCTTGCAGGCATCCATTCGGTGTAGATAGGCTTGCCCTTGCCACCGAAGCATTCGCATGGGCGCACTGCAAAGCGGGTCTCGAAGTTGAGCGGAAGCTCGGTCTCGGCAAATACGCAGATGACCTCTCCGCTGTCGTGTTTCTCTCCGAGGAAGCATTTTGGTGAATACACGCGTTTGGTCACGTCAGACTTGATGACATCGACGTAGCGGGCCTCCACCTGGACCTCATAGTCGAATGCACGCACTCCGTGGGTGCTCTTGAGTACGGATGGGAAGTGGACGGTGAGCTGCATGTGCTCGTCTCCCTGGCGGTCCTTGCCCATGGCGCGGGTCACGACTGCCTTGTCGAGAGGGTTGAACTGAGGGATCTGGGCGGTCTTGGCTCTCTCCTCGAATGACATAGGGGTGCCGCTGACTCCGAGAGGGATGATCCAGCTCTCGCGGAGAGGCTCGTCATAGACGAATTCCCTCTTCTCGATGGCTATGCAGTCGTCATAGACTGACATGAGCATGCCCTGGCGTCCGTCGCCAGTACCCATTTCAGGCATCTCTGACTTCTCCTGAGGACCGCCGTCGACTTTCTGGTTCTCACGCGCACCGATAGGATACTGGTAGCGCAGTGAGGATGTGCCTATGCTGGTGAATGTACCCTGCCAGAGGTCTCTCTCGTCGGTGAGAGGACAGTGCGAATGGCCGGAGAATGCCACTGCGTTTGGATAGTGGCTGAGGATATCGGTCACTGTGCCGTTGTCCTGACCCCATGCCCACGGGCCGTTGCAGGTGTTTTTCGGATGCGGATGCTGGTAGTAGAAGAAAGGCTTCTCTCCGGCGAGCTTGCCGTGGTGCTTTCCCATGAATTCGGCGAGGCCGTCGATGCTGCCTCCGTCGCACCAGTGTGCGCCGATGAAGTGGTATCCCTTCACGGTCTTGAATGTGATGGGCTCGAATTCCTCCTTGAAGCAGCGTTTCCATGTCGCCTCCCTGTGCTCTGAAATGTGCTGCACAGAGTACTGGGCCTTGTCTTCGAATGAGTCGCGTATGCTGGACCAGTTGTTGACGTCATGGTTGCCGTAGATGAAGAGCTTCTCTACATGCTCGCCGTCAGGACGCTTGTCACCCGGGAATACCGAGTACCAGGTATCGGCGAAGAGCTGGAGCTCCGGCTCGAGTCCGCGGTCGGCGATGTCGCCCGCCACCAGGACGCCGTCCACCTTGCGGTCGCGGAAATACTCGAGAGTATGGCGGAATGTGTCGGCCGTGTCGGCATCTCTCACGTCGAAATGCACGTCACTGACGATGCCTATGCGGATGTTCGGCTCACCCTTGGCCTTTATGACCTTGGCGAATGACGGATAGTCTTTGAATATGGCTGCGCCTGCGGTGAGGATCGCTGAATTGCGGAGGAAATCTCTTCTGTTCATATGTGGTCATTTGTATTTATCCTTAAAAATACGACATATCCTCTGTTTTGCCAAATAATATAAAAAGTATAAATTTGTGTAGTCTGCCACATCATCATCGCACACTAACTTTTATCAAATGATACGCAACACTATTAAAGCAATCGCACTTGCCGTGGTCATGACCATGACAGCAGGCTGCGCTTCCAACCCCGCAACCAAGGGAGGAGTGCGCGCCGAGACACTTGACGACTCCGCATGGGGCAGCTCCATGTGGATTTCCGCCGCTGACGCCCCAGTCATCACAGGCCCGATATCGGACGATAACTGCCGCGCTGCAGACGGCTCCAGCTGGTTTGTATCGACTCTCAGGAACGACGCTAAGGTCGTCTCCGCAAAATGGATGACAGCCGGACTCGGAGTCTATCAGCTCTATGTCAACGGCGCAGCCATCGGAGAGGAGATCCTCAAGCCTGGTTTCACCCATTATGAGAAGACCAAGAGGTCTTTCACCTATGACATCACCGATGTATTCTGCACAAAGGCAGGTGCCGAGAACGTTCTCTCAGCCCAGGTGACTCCAGGATGGTGGGGAGACAAGATCATCACTCCGAACAGGCACGAGGGAATGATAGGAAAGAAGTGCGCGTTCCGCGGCGTGCTGGAGCTCACTTTCGCTGACGGCAGCAAGAAGCTCTACGGCACTGACCTTGAGAACTGGAAGGCAGGCATCGCAGGTCCTGTGAAGCATGCCGCCATCTTCGACGGAGAGGAGTACGACGCACGCGAGCTTCCGGGCTATGCTGTCGCTGAAAAGCTCGGCAAGCCTGAGCAGAATACCGAATTCACCGGCGAGATCCTCCCTTCTGCAGGTGCTGAGATCTACCTCCGCGAGGATATCGCTCTCTCCCCTGCCAAGGCCTACATCTGGTCAAAGGTCGAGGGTGCATGCGATGACGCATTCGGAAAGGTGGTGATCGACAAGGAGTTCGCAGCAGGCGAGGTCATCACGGTGAAGCCTGGCGAGACCCTCGTGGTGGATTTCGGCCAGAACTGCGCCGGCGTGCCTGCATTCGAGTTCAAGGCAAAGGAGGGAACCACCCTCACCTGCCTCCCTTCAGAGCTCCTCAATGACGGCAACGGTTCCAAGGAGCGCGGAATGGATGGCCCGGAGGGCAGCTGCCACCGCACCAACCTCCGCATCCCTGACAAAGGCATGATCCTCAAATATACATTTGCAGCGTCAAAGGACTTTGTGGCATACCACCCTGAGTGCACATTCTTCGGATACCGTCTCGTATCGATCACTGCAGACGACGAGGTCAGCATCAAGAGCATCAAGACTCTTCCTGTCACATCCATAGCCAAGAACCTCGAGACCGGTTTCATGACCACAGGCGAGGAGAATGTCAACAAGCTCATCTCCAACATCATCTGGGGACAGCGTTCAAACTACCTTTCTGTCACCACAGACTGTCCTCAGCGCAACGAGCGCCTCGGATGGACCGCCGACACCCAGGTATTCACAGAGACCGGAACCTTCTTCGCAAATACAGACAGCTTCTTCCACAAGTGGATGCGCGACATGCGCGACACCCAGTCAGAGCTCGGAGGATATCCGGGAGTGGCTCCTCAGGCACAGTATGGTGCAGAGCCTACTTCAATGATGCGCGTCGGCTGGGCAGATGCAGGTGTCATCGTGCCTTGGACAGTATGGAAGCAGTTCGGCGACACCGGCATCATCGATGAGTGCTGGGAGTCCATGGAGAAGTACATGAGCCACGTCGACGAGACAAAGTACGACCACCATGCACTTGCTGCAGAGAACGGCGACTACCAGTGGGCCGACTGGCTCAGCTACGAGCCGCTCGAGAGCTGCGGAGGCGGCATCTATGCAGATAACACCAAGGGCAAGCGCACCAAGCACCCTGAGACCTATGTTTACTGGAACTACCTCTGCGCTTCATACTGGGCTATCGACGCAGCGATGATGCGCGACATGGCAGCCGCAGCAGGCAAGGACGCCAAGAAATATGAGGACATGACCGCACGTGCAAAGGCGTACATCAAGGATACCTTCCTCAAGGCCGACGGCACATTCAAGCTCGACATCCTCAACACCATGCAGACCCCTGCCCTCTTCGCGCTCAAGAACGGTCTGGTGGAAGGCGCCGCAAAGGACGCGATGATCGCACGCCTGCGCGAAAACTTCAAGGAGCATGACAACTGCCTCCAGACAGGATTCCTCGGAACATCCATCCTCATGGGTACTCTTACCGACAACGGCATGTCCGATATCGCATACGAGCTTCTCTTCCAGCACAAGAACCCTAGCTGGCTCTACTCAGTGGACAACGGTGCCACCACCATCTGGGAGCGCTGGAACAGCTACATGCTCGACAAGGGCATGGGTCCTAAGGGCATGAACAGCTTCAACCACTATGCATACGGCTGCGTGGGCGAGTGGCTCTGGGAGACAGCTGCAGGTATCGCTGCAGACCCTGCACAGCCTGGCTTCAAGCACATCATCATGAGCCCTGTACCGGACAAGAGACTCGGATCGATGACAGCAGAGTACAATTCTGCTGCAGGTACCATCAAGAGTGCCTGGAAGTATGACGGCGACAGTCTCATCTGGAACTTCACCATCCCTGAGGGTGCTACCGCTACAGTCACCTTCCCTGGCCGAGAGCCTAAGGAGTACACTGCGGGCAGTTACTCACTCAAGAACTAAGGACATCAGCCACAGAGGCTGAGAAAAAGGCGGCGCCGGAATGTTTCCGACGCCGCTTTCTTTGTAAGGAAGATGTCGCTATCTGAGGTTGAATCCTTCGATAGCGATCTCAGGCTTATCGCCGTGGGCATCCTCTTTCTTGAATGTGATGCCTACAGTCTTTGACTCGCCAGGCATGAGAGAGAAGAAATTGTCCCCGTAGAAGGCAGGCACGATGGATTCTCCGCTCTTCTGTGCGCGGGCGTGGAGCCTGATCATGAGTGCCGGGGTCTCGGTATTGTTGGCGAGGATCACCTCGCAGCGGTATCCGGTCTCTGTCTCGGTCATGGACTTTTTCACGTCAAGACCGACCTGAGGCAGGCTGAGGAGCTGACGGTAGCATCCGCCATCCTCCTTGTCTTCCCAGTAGAAGTTGTCTGCGACTGTCCTGCCGTCCTGATCGAGCCTGAGCTTGATGAAATAGGTGTCGGTGAGGGCGATGTCGCCCAGAGGCGGCTGGCACACCGAGATGGTGGTATCCTCCCTGGCATCGAGAGCGGCAGATGTTTCCCAGAGGACCTTGCCGTCATAGCTGAGCACGGACGCATGGGCGGTGAGGCCGTTGAGATCGCCTGCGTTGTTGTTGACCACCTCCACAGCGGATGTGAGAGGGTTCCACTGGATGCGTATAGGGGCCGAGCCCTTCTTGATGCCGAAGTAGGCAGCCGTAGGCTCGAAATAGTAGTCGTAGCTCTGCCATACCATTGAAGGCCAGCATGAATGGCTCATCCAGATGAGGAGGCCCTTGCGCTGCCAGCTGCGGGACTCGTACATGGCGCGGTAGCCGTTGTAGTTGATCCACTGCGCCCACGATGTGAACTGGCGGAGATCCTGCGGCTCTCCGAATGCGGTGGCGATCATCCCGTTGAAGGTCGCGCAGCTCTGCGCATTCTCCATGGTATAGTCGTGCACACCCCAGACGCTCGTCTGAGGCCAGTGGTTCTCAGGCCTGAGCATGCGGGTGAGGCTTTCGTAGGTCATGACATTAGGCATGCCTCTCTCGGAGTGGAGACGGTCGCGTCCTCTGGTGGCCGCAAAGTACTCCGCAACAGGGAGGGCGCGGTACGGACCGTTGCCGCTGACACAGCCTTCGGCAGAATGAGGGATGTACTGCATGCCCGGGTGGAGTCGAGCCACGAGGGCCTCGAGTCCGTCGTTGAGCTCCTGAGGAGGGTATCCTTCGTTGCGGCCGACATATATGGCAAGGGATGGGTGGTTGCGAATCTTGCGGACATAGTCCTCGGCGTTCTTCATGAACATGGAGTTGCAGTCCGGATCCGGGCCGTCCCAAGGGTTCGCGAGCCAGAAATCCTGCCATACCATGATGCCGTGGCGGTCGCACGCCTCGTAGAACTCCTCATCTCCGGTCTGGCCGACCCAGTCCCTGATCATGGTGTAGTTCATATCGGCATGGTAGGCCACAGCGATGTCGTATTCGCGTCCGCGGTAATTGAGGTTGATCTCAGGATAGCCCCAGTTGCCACCGTTGCAGATGAGGCGACGGCCGTTGACATAGAGGTCGAGAGCCTCGCCGTCCGGCTTGTAGCTCATCTCCCTGACGCCGGACTTCTGGGTCTTGGTGTCGGAGACGCGCCCGTCCACCATCGCCACGGCACGCACATCGTAGAGAGGATGCTCGCCGTAGCCGTTAGGCCACCATATCTGAGGGCTGTCGAGGCGTGTCACAGGCAGGGCGATATCCACTGTCGCACCGGCTTCCACCACTGCGGTGGCGCTGATCGGAAGCTCGCCGTAAGTCATCTTCACATCGACAGTGCGGGTCTGGCCGCCGTGGTTGGTGAGGGTCACCACAGGACTGAGGTCGGCATAGTTCATGGCAGGGAGCGGGAGGTCGGTATCCACAAACACGTCGTCGATGGATACGCCGCCGTCATGGCATGATAGGAACACGTCGTTCCAGATGCCTATGTTGCGTCCGCGCACCGTAGGGATCCAGTCCCAGCCGATGGCACAGTGCATGGTAGGGTTGTCGGCACCGAGTATGCCTCCGTTGATATCGGCGGAGATGCGGTCCTGCTCCTTGATGATGCCCGGGTTGTCGTTGCGGTATATCTTTACGGCCAGTGCGTTGGCGCCCGGTCTGACAAGGCTGGTGACATCGAAGCGGCCGCGGATGAAGGCGCCGTCGATGTGTCCCGCGAGGACGGAGTTGAAGTAGATGTCCGCCTTCCAGTTGATACCGTCAAAGTTGAGTACGACCTCCTTGCCGAGGAACTGCTCAGGCATCACGAATTCGTCTCTGTACCAGAAATCCGACATGAAGAAGGACTCTGATATCTGGAGCTGGTCGTCGTCATAGCGTATGTCGGGAATGGCTCCGGCATTGTAGTATGATGAGGCGACAGTGGCAGGTACCGTGGCGGTGAGCCATGAGGATGCGTCGTAGCCTGTCTGGGAGATCTGCGCTCCGTCTCCCTCGACCAGGGATGCTCTCTGAAGACTCCATGCGCCTCCGCTGAGATACATCCTGTTGCCTTCTGCCTCAGGTTGTGCCTTAGGCTGAGGCTTTTCTCCACCCTTGCCCCAGACCTCCATCTCCGAAAGGACTATGCGGGAGTCGGAGCTGAGCCCGGAAAGACGTACATATCTGCCGGCGGCGTTGACCTTCAGTTCTTCTGCTGCAGGGCCTCCGGACGGGAGTTCCGCAATCTTGCGCCAAGTCCGGGCGTCGTCTGAGACCTCGAGCACGCCGCTCTTCGGCCTGCTGATCCAGTTCAGGACCACCTTGTCGAACTTCGCGTCCGCTCCGAGGTCCACGTAGATCCACTCGTCGCTGCAGCCTTCGCTCATCCATGCGCTGTGGAAGTCGTACTGGGTCAGAGGAGACACTTCCCTGCCCTGGGAAAGGAGATTCATCTCCTTGAATGACCAAGTGGTTGCTGCCGGGACATTGAGGCGCACGCGTATGCCCGCCACAGGTCCGTCCACGTTCAGACCTGTCCTGACCGTGAAATCGCGGGTCTTCATCATGCTCTCGAGTCTGGTGATGTCCTCCTTGGTGACGCCGGTCGCGCCGAGGCCTTCTGCCACGGAGACATCCTGCGAGCCGGCCTGGGCCATCATCTTCTTCGCCTTGAGGACATTGTCAGGGAGTCGGTCAAGACGTGCCTTGCCCGGGAGTCCCGGACCGCTGACCGAGCCGGCCGGTGTCCAGTTCTCGCCATCGGATGTCACCTCGAATGCGAACTCGTAGCCCTGAGGAAGGGTCGGTTCGGTGCCGAGGAAGCCTTCGAGGGAGATCTCGTCAAACTCTATGCTGGAATTGTGGAGAAGCACCTCCAGATATGCGTCTGAGGCCGCCTTGACGGTGACGACGGTCATGTTGTCGTCAAAGAGTCTCTCCCTTTCCTTGCGGATGACCGGACCGTCCTGGGTGGTCACGCTCATCCATGCGGGCTCGGAGGCCTCTGTGATACCGTCTGCAGCAAGCTGTGCGGTGAGATTGTAGTCGTAGCTGGAGGATGCCCATGCACGTCTGAGCGACGCGAGGTTGCGGTAGGTGCCGGCTCCCGATACCATTGCGGGGCCGGTGTATTCATCCGGGGAACCCGGATATACACCTATGCCTCTGGTGAGAGCGGAAGGGGTTTCACTGGTGCATGAGAATGCGATGAGGGCGGAAGCCAGAATGGCGGCAGGCGCGGTTCTTTTCATATCTTGGGTATGTGTAATATCGTAAACTACAAATATAATCCTTATATTTGTCAATACACGCGACCATTTATGAAAAGAATCATCTATCTCGGCATTGCACTCTGCCTGGCGGCATGCAATCCATCGGCTCAGAACCAGAAGACCGCAGAAAACGAAGCAGGCGCAGATGTCATCAGCGTCAGCACCACACGCATCTGGGAAGAAGGATACTCAGCGTTCCCTTCCATCGTAAGCTGGAGAGGCAGGTTCTATGTATCATTCCGTGAGGGATACAGCCATATTTTCAACAAGGAAGGCATAGCGGACGGAAAGGCCCGCATCATCTGCTCTGAAGACGGAAAGAACTGGCAGCCTGTGGCACTGTTGACCAAGGAGGGGTATGATCTCCGCGACCCGAAGCTCTCCGTCACACCTGACGACAGGCTCATGGTCACCATGGGAGGGTCTCTCTATGTGGACAAGGAGCTGCTGGGACAGTATCCGCAGGTATCGTTCAGCGAGGACGGCAAGACTTTCTCGGAGCCGCAGCAGGCCTATGTGGCCGGGGACAGGGACGACACCCGCGAATGGATATGGAGGGTCACCTGGCATGAGGGCATCGGCTATGCCGTCACCTACGGCAACCACTTCGCCCTCCTCAAGACCACAGACGGCATCAATTTCGATATAGTCAGGGAGTTCTCTGAGATAGACGATTTCCCGAACGAGGCTACCGTACGCTTCTCTCCGGAGGGAAAGATGTACATCCTGATACGCCGCGACGGAAAGGACAACACCGCATACTGGGGATCCAGCGACAGCCCATACACCGACTGGGAGTTCAAGAAGCTGCCCATGCACGTGGGCGGACCTGAAGTGATGCTCCTCGACAACGGCAAGGTCATCATCGGCGGCAGATGCCACTTCCCGGGCATGGCCAAGACCATGATATGGAAGGGCAAGACCGACGGAAGCTTCAACCCGTATCTCATACTCCCTTCCGGATGGGACAACAGCTATCCCGGATTCCTCCGTGTGGGAGACGAGCTCTGGACCGTCTACTACTCGAGCCATGAGCTCAAGCGTGCCGATGACGGATACTCAAGAGCCGGCATCTATCTTGCAAAGATGCCTATGTCAATGTTTGAATAAAATACAGATAAGATATGCCAACACCACACAACGCCGCACAGGTCGGCGACATCGCCAAGACTGTCATCATGTCCGGAGACCCTCTCCGCTCGAAATTCATCGCCGAGAACTTCCTCGAGAACCCAGTTCTCTACAACAATGTCAGGAGCATGCTCGGATATACAGGAACCTATGAAGGAAAGCCTGTCTCAGTCCAGGGACACGGCATGGGCATACCGTCTATAGGCATCTACTCCTATGAGCTCTACAAGTTCTATGATGTGGATGTGATCATCAGGGTAGGCACTGCAGGTGCACCTGATCCATCTGTCAAGGTGGGAACCATCATCATCGCGGACGACGCCACCACAGACTCCAACTACGGCTACCAGTTCGACCTCCCGGAGGGGTGGCAGGCAAAGGCCGACCCTGAGCTCGTGGACAAGGCAGTGGCTGCCGCAGAGAAGCTCGGTGTGGAGTATATCAAGGGACGCGTGTTCTCTTCAGATGTATTCTACAACAACCCTGAGAAGACTGTCGAGCTATACAAGGGCATCAAGGGTGTCGAGATGGAAGCGTACGCTCTCTATGCCAACGCGTATGCAACAGGCAAGAAGGCGCTCACCATCGTGACTGTGTCAGACAACATCGCCACAGGCGAGGCACTCAGCCCTGAAGAGAGACAGCTTGGACTGAGCAACATGATCAAGATCGCTCTCGATCTTCTTTAATCAGATTTCTCAAGCCCTGACGGGCTTCTTCGCATCGATAGGGATGATGAACTGGAAACGGGCACCAGGTGTTCCGTTTCCGGAACATCTGCCGTATGTCTTGTCGAGACGCACCACTCCGCCGAGCTTTTCGGCAACGATGGTGCAGATGTTGAGACCGAGCCCTGAGCCCTGCTTGAAAGGATCGAGTTTTGCGAATCTCCTGAAAATCATCTCGGCATTCTCAGGATCGATGCCGTCACCGGTATCTGCGACAGAGAAGGTGACTGAGCCCGGGTTCTCCTCGAGCGAACAGCTGACATGTATGTATCCCTCCTGAGTGTGCTTGCATGAATTGGTGAGATAGTTGACGAGCACCTGCTGGATCCTCCTGGCATCGGAGAAGATGGTGAAATCACCCGGAAGGTCTGTGGTGAATCTGAAGTCCACTCCCTCCGGCACGCGGTACTCGACTGAATTCATGGCCTTGTGGCAGATGTCGTTGCAGTTGCACTTCTCGATGGTGACATGGTAGTTTCCACTGTCCACGTCGGAGAGATCGAGGATGTCGTCGATGAGCATGGTGAGCATCGCGGAGTTGTTCTCGATGAAGCCGGAATACTGCATTCTCTCCTCATCGGACAAGACGCCTCCTGGAAGTGACAGGAGCTGGGAGAAGCCGACAATTGCGTTCAGAGGGGTCCTGATCTCGTGGCTCATGTTCTGGACGAAGCTGACCTTCATCTGATTGGCCTTCTCAGCAGCCTGTTTTGCCTTGACGACGCTGCGAAGATAGAGGACACCGAAGACAATCGCGCACGCTATGAGAAGGAGGATGAGAAGGAGAACGATGCGGAGAAGCCGGTTGGACTTCATGGTTTTATCCATAAGTTCCTTTGACAGACGCGTGGTCTCATACTGGACGTTGAGTTCCGCGAGGACATCTGAGTTGGATGACTGGATGCCGTCCTCAAGTATCAGATTCATCTTCTTGAGAATCTCTGCAGATACACCCGGAGCGCCGTAGGACTCTGCGAGGGCGTCGGCATACTTGAGTAAGGTATATGAAGTCTTGTAGTTGCAGTGGTCCATAACCTTGTGCCAGTCGCCGGCAATGGCCCTGTCCGTCATGTCGAAGAAAGTGCCGGACAGAGGAATGACCCTCTCGAATGCCTCGTCTCCGGCACACATATCCTTGTATCTCCTGTACGCGGTGAAGTCCTTCGCCACAGCGGAGCACCTGGCCATGTAGAAGGCATGGCGCAGTGTATCGAGGTGGGTCTTGGACTCTTTGATAGCCCTGTCGAGGCAGATCATCAGAGAATCGCTTCCATATTCGTAGGTGTCGGAAAGGTCGATGAGAGTCCTGGCAAGCGGCTGCCTGCGGACAGTAGGGTCGCTGGTGTTGTCATAGATGGCTACCGACTCGAGAAGGTAGTTCCTCGCATCCTGGAAATGGTACATCTCGGCATTGACGGTGCCGAGGAAGCGGCTGCAGTTCCACTGGCCGTAGATATCGCCCAGCCTGTCGGCGTCTTCCTTCATCCTGCTGGCGATGGAGAGCGCCTTGAGTACCTGATGCTTGTTGAAATAGTAGGTGGCCACCTTGGTATATGCAAAGTAGTAATACTGCATATAGCCTGTCCTTGAAGAGACTTGGAGTGACTCGTCGAATGCAACCTCGATCGCAGCCTCATCACCTATCTGGATGGACTGGGAGAGTTTCAGAAGGGTCGCAAGCGTCAGAGCCTTTGTGTCGCCAGTCTTGGTGCAGGCGTCAAGAAGCGCCGCATGCAAAGTGTTGAATCCTGATGTGCCGAGAGCATTCTCTGCAGCTGCATATGCCTTGTAGCAGCTGTCGTCGATGTCGTAGATGTTGTTTTGTGCCAGTACCTGAAATGACAGGACAAGCATTGTCACAAGGGCGGTAAGGAAGTGCTTCATAGATGCGGTCATGACGGGTTGCAATTGCGCAAAAATAGCAAAATTTTCATGTAAATCACACTATTTCAGAAGTTCCGACTTCAAAAGAGATGACAGAATCCTGATGCCAGGTTCCATCCTGTCGGCGTCAAGGAAGGAGAAATTCATGCGCATGGTGTTGCGTCCCGAACCGTCAGTGCAGAAGAATGAGCCGGCGACATAAGCCACACCGGCATCCAGCGCCTTGTCGTAGAAGGCTACGGAGTCAAAGCCTTCCGGCATGGTCAGATACAGGAAGAGACCGCCTTCCGGGCGGGTCCAGCTGACGCCTTCCGGCATGTATCTCTCAAGCAGGGAGAGCAGCAGGTCGCGTTTTTCCCTGTAGAGGGATATGCTCTTGGCAAGGTTTGCATCCAGCCTGCCGCTGGAGAGGAACTCAGCCGCCATATACTGGTCCATCACCGGAGGGCAGAGGTCGAGCGACTGCTTGCAGACATATATCCTGTCAAGGAGCTCCGTCGCCCCGAGTATCCATCCGAGCCTGAATCCGGGCGCGAATATCTTGGAGAAGGAGCCGAGGTGCAGAGTGCGCTCGGGAGCGAGCGAGAATATGGTCGGCACCGCTTCGCCTTCGTATCTGAGTTCCCTGTACGGGCTGTCCTCCACGATCAGGAAATCGAACTCCCGCGCGAGGGACACCAGAAGACTGCGCTCCTGCAGGGTCAGGGTCTCGCCTGACGGGTTCTGGAAGTCCGGGATCATGTAGAGGAACTTTATCTTCTTCCCTCCGTCGATGCAGGCTCCTATGGCTTTCCTCCATGCCTTTTCCCACTCCGCAATGTCAGTGTCGTGCGGAACTCCGACCACGTCCGCCCTGTAGGAGCGGAATGACTGGATGGCGCCGAGATAGGAAGGATTGGAGGTGAGGATGACTTCTCCCGGATCGACAAGGATTCTCGTGCACACATCTATGCCCTGCTGGGACGAGGATGTGATCTGGACCATCTCCACAGGCACGCCGCAGCGCTCGGCCACGGCTGCACGGAGCTCCGGTGTACCCTGGGTGGCGCCGTACTGCAGGGCCTTGTCCCCATACTTGGAGAGCACCTCCGATGCGAGTGACTTGATGTCCTCGATCGGGAATGTGGCCGCAGACGGGTAGCCGCCAGCAAAGGAGTAGATCTTGGAAAGGTCCACCCTCTTGAATATTTCCCTCACGGGAGAACGGAAGAAGGATCCCACATCTTCCGAGAAGAAGCCGTCGTAGTTCATCAGCGCAGAAGGTCCTCGAGAGTGGTTGAACTGTCAGTCTTGCTGTCGCGGTACTTCACGATGACAGGGCAGTAGAGATGAATGCCTTCCTCAGCTCCCGGCCCCTTGCGTATCGGGCGCGAGCCTGCCACGACCACCGCTCCCTCTGGGACAATCATCTGACGGTTCTCGTTGGCGCGTATCCATTCGCCGGTGGTGGCGTCATATATGGCCGTGGAGGCATTGATGATGACTCCTGTGCCGATGACGGCGTTCTCACGTATGATGGTGCCTTCATAGATGCCGCAGTTGCCGCCGATGAAGACATTGTCCTCAACGATGACAGGAAGGGCTCCCACCGGCTCCAGCACTCCCCCGATCTGGGAAGCGGCTGAGAGGTGCACATGCTTTCCGATCTGGGCGCATGAGCCCACAAGGGCGTGCGAATCGATCATGGTGCCCTCATCGACGTATGCGCCGACATTGACGTATGACGGCGGCATCATCACGACTGAAGGTGCCAGGAAGGCTCCCCTGCGCACCGAGCTTCCGCCTGGCACGATTCTGACTCCGTCCTCGACGGAGAATGACTGCACCGGATAGGTGTCCTTGTCAAGGAACGGGAACTGCCCCTCGGACATGTCACAGAGCTTGCCGAGCCTGAATCCTGAAAGGATGGCCTGCTTAACCTCCGGGTAAACCACCCATTCTCCGTCGACCTTTTCGGCCACACGCATCGCACCGGTCTCCAGAGCGGTGATGACGGTCTCGAAATTCTCAAGTTCTGTCATGGCTAGAAGAGTTCTGCAAGGGTTTCTCTCATGATGGCCTCAGTCGCTTCCGTTGCAGGGAAGAGAGGGAGGCGGAGACTGTTCTCCATAAGTCCGAGCTGGGCGAGGGCCGCCTTTGCAGGGATAGGGTTGCTCTCCACGAAGCAGTTCTTGAAGAGAGGCATGAGCTTGTAGTGCAGCTCGCGCGCGGTCTTCATGTCATCCCTCTCGAGCGACTCCACAAGAGCGACCATGCGGGCAGGATCGACATTGGATGCCACGCTGATGACGCCGTCTGCTCCTGTAGCCATGAGCGAGAGGGTCTCGTCGTCGTTGCCGCTGAGGACAGAGAAGCCCTGCGGACGGTTGCGGATGACCTGCGAGATCTGCGCATACCTTCCCGAAGCCTCTTTCACCGCCACGATGTTAGGGACTTCCTCGGCAAGGCGTATGGTGGTCTCGGCCTCGATGTTGGCGCCGGTGCGGCCAGGGACATTGTAGAGGACGATATCCTTGTCTGTGGACTCAGCCACGGCCTTGAAGTACTCGAAGAGGCCCTTCTGGGTAGGCTTGTTGTAGTAAGGGACGACGATGAGGAATGCATCGGGACCGAACGGGTCGAGGGTCTTGATGCTTGCGATGGTCTGTGCGAGGGAGTTGGTGCCGCCACCCACGAGGATAGGGCGTCCCTGTGAGTGTTCCTTGGTCACCTGGAGTATCTTGATGCGCTCCACCTCTGTGAGGCAAGGGGTCTCGCCTGTGGTACCGAGAGGCACGAGGAAGTGCACTCCGGCTTCAACCTGACGGTCTACGAGTCTTGCGACAGCATCGTAATCGACGTCAGCTCCGTTATTCTTGAATGGGGTCAGCAGCGCTGTGCCGCAGCCCTTGAATTTCATATGTGTCATATCGAAAAATGTCTATTGGAAAATAATGTCCTTGAACTCATGCACTCCGGTGAGGCCTTCGGTGCGTATTGCAGCCTCTACTGCGCCGGCCGCGAATCCCTCGCGGGAGAACGCCTCGTGAGTGAGGGTGATCCTGTCATTGAGACCCTCGAATCCGAGAGTGTGGATGCCGGGGATCTCGCCGCAGCGTACGGATGACATGTCAGGGGCGGTGCCCATGTTGGCCTCTACGATCTGAGCGATGCTCTTGGCTGTGCCGCTGGGACGGTCAAGCTTGTGGCAGTGGTGCTTCTCCTCCACGTACGAGCCGTATCCGCCAGTGTCTGCGAGCATCTTGGAGAGATAGTCGGCAGCTGCGAAGAAGACGTTGACTCCGATGGAGAAATTGGAGGCATGGATCATGGTGGTGCCGCACTGCTCGAAGCATGCGACGACCTCATCCTTGATGTCGTTCCAGCCCGTGGTGCCTATGACAACGGCCTTGAAGTGCTCAGCAAGGAACCTGTAGTTGGCCCTGAACGCATCAGGTGTGGTGAAATCTATGCACACACACTCCTTTGCGAGCGCCGGGTCGACTGAAGTGATGTCCTCGCTGGCAGCGGCGCATTCTATACCTCTCATGGCGAGATTCTTCTCGACCATATGGCCCATTCTTCCGTATCCTGAGATGATGACTTTCATGGCTATGAGAAAAGTGAGTCGTGGATGGCATTCACGGTGTCAGGCACGAGAGCCCTGTCGATGACTATCGAGAGGTTGATGTATGACGCGCCCTGTGAGATCATGTACATCTTGGTACCCTGGAGAGGAGTGAATATCTTTCTCACTGCACCCGGGATGTTGACAAGGTTCTTGCCCACGACTGAGACCTGTGCCTTGTCCTGGTCGACAACCACTTCTGAGAACTCAGAAAGCTCCTTGACCACCTTGTCGATGTTTCTGGTACTCGAGTCGCAGGTCACAGAGATATTGGCCTCGGTGGTGGAGATGAGATCCACGGACACACCGTTGCGGCTGAAGATGTCGAACACCTTGCTGAGGAAGCCGGAGGCGTTGATCATCTTGGTGGAGTAGATGTTGATGACAAGGATGTTCTGCTTGAATGAGACGGACTTCACTCCATCCTCGATCTTGCTGCTGCCCAGGATGAGGGTACCTTCGCAGGTCGGGTTCATGCTGTTGAGCACGTAGATAGGGATGTTCTTGCGCACGGCAGGCTCGATGGTGAGCGGATGGAGCACCTTGCTGCCGAAATGAGCCATCTCGGCGGCCTCCTCGAAGGAGAGTCTCTCGAGACGCTTTGCGCCTGGAACCATCCTCGGGTCGGCGGTGAGCACACCGTCCACATCAGTCCAGATCTCTATGGCCTGTGCATCGATGGCCATACCTATGAGGGAAGCCGAATAGTCGGAGCCTCCGCGGCCGAGGACTGAAGGTATGCCGTCTGCCGTGGATGCGATGAAGCCCTGGGTGATGACGGCGTCGTATCCCCTGTAGGCTGCGTTGATGGCAGCAGGGACGCGTGCATTGATCTCGTTGATGTCAGGCTCTCCATTGAGGAAGTCGCCTGAGGTGATGATCATCTTGCGGGCATCGACCCACTGGGTGTTGATGCCTCTGGCCGTCATGGCGTAGCTGATGATGGCTGATGAAAGGAGCTCGCCGTTGGAGACGATGACAGCCTTGCTTCTGTCTGAAAGCTCGCCGAGGGCGCACACGGCATTGACTGTGTGCTCAAGCTCATCGCAGAGCTCGTTGACATGAGACACTGCAGGAAGAAGAAGTCCTGCGTGTCCCTCGAGGAGCTGCTCGGCAGTCTCTATGTGGCGGTTGCGTATCTCTTCGAGGATGTGCATGGCCTCGCTGCCGTCCTTTGCTGCAGCAGCATCCGCCATCTTGTACAGAAGGTCCGTGATCTTGGACATGGCTGAAACCACTACCACAGGCTTGCGGGAGACCTTCTGGCGTATGATCCCGATGGTACGGGTAATCGCTTCAAAGCCGGCGACCGAGGTGCCGCCGAATTTCATTACAATCATAAGAGTTATTTTAATTTATTATACATTTCAACGCAGTTGTCAGCCGCCTCCTGCAGTTCGGAGAGGCGTATGCACTCTTCCGGTCTGTGTGCAACAAGTATCGAGCCTGGACCGCAGAGTATCTTGCTTTCGTAGTTGGTGAGCTGTGGCGCATCGCTGCC
>JAGHSA010000039.1 GCA_018066125.1 Candidatus Cryptobacteroides onthequi
ACGCGGCGACTTGGAGCAGCGGCGGAACAGCTGAGGCGTCGGAAGAGCCGCCCGGGAGCGGCGTGTGATTGACGACCGATAATGGTGAGCATCAGCGAACCGGCCCGGTGCCGGGTGTCTGCACTTCGCATGTGAATTGTGCAGACACGGAAAGGCACTTGAGGGCCGCAGGGGTCGCGAGGGTGTTCACAGCGAGCATTTTGATGCTCGCGGCCCGAGCAGCAGGGCTTTAGCCCGCCGGAGAGGGGGCGGCTTAGCCCCCTGCAGGATAGTGCGAACCCAGGAGCAAGTGGCTTCCTGCCTCCGCCTCGGCTCGTGCCGCCCCTGCCGCAGCTCCGGGAATGCCTCTTTGCGGGCGAAGAAGAGCTCCGCAACGCCCGCTTCAGAGGCTTTCCCTCCGCTGCTATGGGCGGCATAAGTCCACCACATCAGCCACCAGCTGCTGAAAATTCTCATATTTGATTCTAACGGGTCAAGACCATGACCCGCTTGAACAAAAATGGATTTGACACGAACAGTTTTGGCAGGGACTGTTTTTGTGCACCCACAATACAGATACCTGTATGGCAGGTCAGCAGAAACAAAGGCAGCTGCAGGTGGGGTCTGTTTCTGTCAGCCCTCATTTCAGCATACTGTAGGGCACATCCGCAAAAACGAAACTTGCCAAAATCCATCGCAGCGACATATTGAAAAATGACATGAAAATGCCTCTTTTCATGGCAAATCACGCAGAAAACCCGCAAATTGACACGCATATGCCTCTTTTCATGTCAGAAATATCTATTCTGCATCCAAATAGCCGTGATTTTCCTGATTTTACGTCTGAATCCATAGCTCGGCCTGCAGACAGCCGTATTCCTGCGTAAAACACGGCAGGAATGTACTGCCAGCCTCCGCTTCAGCTCGTGCCGCCCCGAACGGGACACGGACCCATGCAGGCATTACTGCCTAAAGGATTTTGTGATCAGAGATATCTGGACAAGATATACCGAGGGCTTGATACGGAAGAGAATGGCCGGAGGTTAATAACTGCCGAAAGAGTTTCTTTCAATGATCATCTTACCCTCTTTGCCGTTCACGCTAGTCTGCTCTTTGATGACTGGATCGCCATTCCTGCCCCACTTGAAAGTCCTGTTGTATACAACGACATCCTTTTTGCCGTCAGGCCAGTTCACGACGAAAGTCATATCCTTGTAGTCCTTTGTGCCACTAAACTCGCCAAAGACAAGTATGTGCATCTCCGAGAAGTCATAATGCTGGAGCCCTTTGAATACTGCCAGCCAGGCCTTTGTATCGGGTTCAACCTTATAGTCCTTTCCCTCGTAGGTTACACTGACACCATCGATGATATTGCCCTCATATGAAAGGTCAAAGAGGTCATGCCCGCCTTCGGAAGCACGAAGAATAAGATTCACAGGGGCAATGTCCCAGATTTTGCCGTCACCGCTAACGCTGTTCTCTTCTTTGTCACAGCCGACCGCAGCAAGAACAATGGAGACAGCTGCGAAGATGCGTGAAATAAGCCTTTTCATAAACCGTTAATTCTATCTTGAAGTGCGTGATTTTTCTCTGAAATGCAACGCACGACAAAGTTAAACATTATTCGACAATACTCAATCTCCGCAATCTTATCGTCTGTCAACTCCCTGAAATCCGTGCCCTTCGGGATAAAGCTGAGATTCAGGCAGCATCCCTAACGGACGATGATCTCGTCGCACATGAGCCAGCACCTCCAGGATCGTCTCGCTTCGCTCGACCCCACCATTCCGCTTCGCTTCATGGTATCCGGCGGGCTAAAGCCCTGCTGCTCGGGCCGCCCCTGCCGCATCTGCGGGAATGCCTCTTTGCGGGCGAAGAAGAGCTCCGCAACGCCCGCCGCAGAGGCAATCCCTCCACTGCTATGGGCGGCATGGCTCAAGTGAAGTCATGATCCGCGGTTTGTTGAAAATTGCCATGAAAATGCCTCTTTTCATGGCAAATCACGCAGAAAACCCTCAAATTGACACGCAGATGGCACTTTTCGTGTCAGAAAGCTCGGTCCCCGGAGGTACTGGCCTCAGACACTACGGCAGAGCCTTTCATTTCTGGTTCGGCAGCAAGCTTTGTCACAAGGACACGGATAAAGAGGTTGATTCTGTCTAGTTCTCCGCTTAATGCAAAATGGAAGTGATTGCTCATGACCTCAAACGTAAAAATACGGATGTCATCGAAAAGGAAGGAGGTGAACGCAATGATGTTCATCGCCGCCTTGTACTCATCTTGGCTGTGAAACAATACAGGGTGATTTTCCTGTGAGCAGACATGGAAGCAATTACCGGTCTCCAGATAACGGACCTGGCACAAATTCTCCTGCCTCGCAAAATCCTTCTTCTCCATATCGTACCTTATGAAACCTTGGCTGGCAACACGCTTCTGGTGCAAATGTAAGATAATATCACGTACCTTCTGCTATGATGGCCGTTTGCTTACAAAAGAATGTGTGAAAAAGCCGTATTTGCACATTTTGTGACAGGCGCATGCCGAAAAATGTGTGAAACGAGGATTATCACACACATCTTTGCAGCTGTTTCAGTTGCTCTCGCAGCGGTTGGCTGTGACAAAGAAGAGAACAGCGGTAGCGGCTTGCCGTCAGTGTAACCTACGAGGGAAAGGACTATAAGGTTGAGCCTGATACAAAGGACTACAAGGATATGACTTTTGTTGTGAACTGGCCTGACGGCAAAGAGGGTAAGATGTCCATTGAAAGAAACTCTTTCGGCAGTTATTGATCTCCTGTCACTCTCTTCCGTATCGAGCCTTCGGTGTATCCTGTCCAGATATCCCTGATTACAAAATCCGTGTCTGTCAGGACGAATGTCGGGATGACACCGGTCCTGAACCTTGCGAACACGCCCTTGTTCCCATCGTCATCATTGAACTCAAGCATGTTTGCGGCTTCATGACTTTCTGCGCGTGGTCTCCATACGTCATACCTGTTCATGTTGATGCACAGAGCCGTGAAATCCTCCGGGCGTTCAGTGCAAAGACTCTCGATCTCAGGTCTGGCAAGGACGCATGGCCCGCACCCGAGCTCAGAGAATTCCAGAAGAATGTCCCGTCCCTTGAATTCCGACAGACGATGCATGAGTCCGTCAGCATCATGGAGAGTCATCTCCGGTAAGCGTTCTCCGACACACAGAGGCACGATGTCTCCGAGATACCGTGCTGCACTGACCATATAGTCAGTCTTCATCTGCTCTTCTGTGCATCTGCCCAGCAATGAACGGAGCTCCTCCTTGACGTCCTCCTTTCCGCTGCGGAAATTTGCGCAGTATCTTGCTTCCGAATGGACTTTCTTCATCCAGACTTCAGAGACATCCATCTTCTTGAGAAGGGGCAGTTCCTTCCAGAATATTGACGTGCTGATGGAATCTCTTGCATTCATGAACCAGACAGGGTCATACTCTTTCCTTGCCAGCAGCAGCCTGTCATTCGACTCAATGTCTTTCCTCCTTACTTTCTCGAAACGGTTCCACTCCCGCTGATTCCTGACCCTGCTCCTGACGGCATAGCTGCCGGCCAGATAACCGCGTCCGGAGACGGTTGCCTTCTTTCCTGCCTTGGCAAACAAGATGGGACCATTCGGAGGGAAGGATTCTCCCAGAAAGAGGATCACATACTGGTCCGAGCCATCTTCCACGGGTACCTCAAATCTGAATCTGCCGTCTTTGAGGGTGTCGGTCCCAACGCCCAGGGCATGTCCCGACACCGGGTCATCGATATGGTTCATCAGCACGATGGCAGAGTCCTTCACATCCCGGATATCCCCCTCGACGATGAAGGTCCCGGTGTGTGAGCAGGAGCAGAGTGCCAGTGCTGGAATGATGCGCAGTAAACTCTTTCTGATCATCGTTTCAGCCAGTGTTCTTTCAGCCAGTCGCGGACTGGCTCGTCATAGAGTTTCAGACATGCCCAGGCGATGCCCACAGACATGAGGAAGCTGCAGATTCCCACGAATACGTGTGTCCCTACAGGCGCATCCATGTGTGTTTCCACCCAACTGAAATGCATGTACATTATAGGGTAGTGTGTGATGTAGAGCGGGAAGGAAAGCTGCCCTACAAAGGTGCATATCCTCGATGCCTTCTGCCCCTCAAGCCGACTTCCGGCACCTATCGAGAGAATGATCGGGAAAAGCAGGAGGACGCAGCAGAGCTCGAAGATGCCCTCGCAGAGCGGACTGAAGCCGCTGAGCATAGGTGTGGCGACCATAGCGACAATCAGCAGTGATGCCACTGCAAATCCACCCTTGACAGATATGAAACGGCCGATGCGCGAGAGCAGCAGACCCATGGTGAACGGGAACATCAGGCGCACCATGGCGCGATAGATATGCTCCGGGTTGCAGATGAATCCGCCGTTGACCGTGTAGCGGTAGCCTTCGTCGGTGAGGTTGCCCCACAGGTTGAGCTGCAGGCACAAGTCTGCCGTCAGAATGGCGCAGAGTGCCACAATGACTGTCAGCACCTTCCTGCCTGTGCGTCGCAGAAACAGCGCATACATGATGTTTGCCACATATTCGTACATGAGCGTCCAGATCGGGCCGTTGATGCTCGTCAGCTCACCCCATCCGCGCAGGTCCATGGACTGTGGCAGCGGTATCATGCATATCAGGAGCAGCGCTTCGAGCAGCAGCATGTGCCATGGAGCCGAATCGACCATGTCAAATGTCGGGCCTCCGGAATAGTAGAAGAAGCACAGCCCCACAATCACACCCATCACAGCCATAGGCTGCAGTCGTGTCAGACGTCGCTTGAAGAAGCCCCAGACGCTCATCCTGTCCCAGCGGTCATCATAGGCATAGCCGAGTACCAGGCCGCTCAGGGCGAAAAAGAAATCGACGGACATGAATCCGTGAGGCATCACCCACCGGGAAATCGCGGAAGGGTAGCATTCCATCAGATGGAACAGCACTACTCCCAGTGCCGCCACACCTCTGAGACCGTCCAGAATCTCATAACGTGGCTTGGATTCCAGATAGGTATTTGTTCCTGTAGTCATTCCTGTGCTTTTCATGGCAGGTTTAGAAACTGCCTTTGGGACAAATATACGTAAATGAAAATTGACATGAAAAAGCCAGTATATGGCAATGAGCGAAAATCCTCGTATCTTTGCACAGATGTCGGACCAATATCAGATAGAGAGCTGTTTCCGGCTCTGGTACAAACCTCTTTGCCTGTATGCGCTGCATTTCCTGGGCAGCATCGATGAATCAGAAGATGCCGTCCAGGATGTATTCTGCAACCTCATGCAGAAGGCTCAGGCAGGGGGATATGTCCAGCTCTCGAAAACCTACATCTATACCAGCGTCAGAAACAAGTGCCTCGACATACTCAAGAGCACCCGCACCAGAGACACCGTCAATTCCCTGGACGGGATTGATGTCACTGCTATGGACGACGCCGACCTCACCGAAAGGTCCATAGAGGAAGCACGCATGTGGGCAGCGATAGATTCTCTGCCTAAGAAATGCAGACGCATATTCCTGATGAACAAGGTCCAGGGCATGAAATATTCAGAGATCGCCGACGGGCTGGGGATTTCTGAAAACACCGTCCGCAACCAGATAGCCAAGGCCCTGAAGACGATAAAGGAAGGTGTCCGTAAAGTTGTCCTTTTCCTCCTTTCCCTCTAGCGAGTGAAAGTTTTTCAAAATATCTTCATTTTCCGGTAGTACTTTTTCACAGTCCTCTCGTCTAATGTGTGTATGAACACAAAGAACAGATTTTTCAGGAGCGCTGGAACATTGATTCTGGCCCTGATCCTGCTGGGACCGGCGGCCCTGGCACAGAAAAAGACGACACAGCAGCAGCTGACGAGGAAAGAGTGTGTGGAAGCCGTCTCAAAGACATTTAACGTCAAATTCGTCTACGATGCAAGCATATCCCTTGACGATGTATACACAGGAATGAGTCTCGGAATGGTCACAGACAAAAGACCTGGGGCGGAGAAGATATCTCTCCAGGAGTGTCTGGACAGACTTTTCGAAGACAGCGGAATCGTGTGGAACCGCAAGGGGAAGCACATCGTGCTGAAAAAAGGGACATCACATCCGGTACATAGAGAAGAGCCGGCCCCAGAGTTGTCGATCATCTATGGCGGCGGAGATTATGACCATGATGCAGACACACTCGAAGCTTCAAGAGTCAGCACCGACAGGATGAAGATGGCAGTCCGCACCCAGACAGGTCTCACCAGGCTCGATGCCTCAAAGATCAACAGCGGCTTCGCGATCTTCAACAGCCCGGACCTCATCAAGACCATCCAGCGCCTTCCCGGCGTGTCATCAGGCACAGAACTCCTGTCTGGTCTCTACGTCCATGGCGGCACCGGCTCCGACAATCTCTATCTGCTCGATGGAGTGCCCCTCTACTCGACCAGCCACCTTATCGGACTTTTCTCCTCATTCAACTCCGATGTGGTAGATGATGTCGATTTCTACAAGAGCGGTTTCCCTGCAAGGTACGGCGGAAGACTCTCGTCGGTAGTGGACGTGAACACACGCGAGGGCAATATGTACGAATGGCACGGAAACTTTTCTATCGGCCTTATCGATGGCAGATTCCAGATCGATGGCCCTATCGTGAAGGGAAAGACCTCCCTCAACTTCGGTCTGCGCCGCACATGGCTGGACGCCGTCACTATACCTGGCCTGATGATAGCCAACATCTATGCCGGCAGAAGTGCAGGAGAAAAGTATGCCGGCCATTATGCATTCTGGGACATGAACCTCGGTCTCACCCATATCATTTCTGACACCGACAAGCTCCAGTTCACCTTCTTCAACGGAATGGACAATCTGCGTGGAAGCTACGAGAGCTACCTTTCGACAGATTACGACAAGGATACCCATGAACATGTCTTTGATTTCAGCAAGCGTCAGGACAATACAGACATACGACTTGGCTGGGGATCCACGACTGCCGGTCTCACCTGGAACCACTTCTTCTCGGATGAACTGACCATGAGGACGCGCCTCAGCTATGCCCGCAGCGACAACAAGACAAAGTTCGACTACAGCGAGTGGGACTATGACAGAACAAAGCCTGCAAAGCTTGAGAGCAGCTATTTCTCCAAAGAAGACAACAGATCAAAGGTCCACGACATCATCCTTCGCAGCGATCTCGACTGGATCCCGTCGGACATCCATCATGTCAGGTTCGGAGCATCATTCCAGCACCATATCTACAATCCTGACCGCAAGGCTCATTACTGGCTTGAAAACCATGATGAGAAGACGGTGCTGATAGATACCAAGTCATCTCAGGCCTACCATGGAGAGGAGGCCGCTCTCTATGCTGAGGATGAAATCTCCATAGGAAACAGACTCACCCTTGCTCCCGGTCTTAGATACTCGATATTCAGCACAGGCAAGAAGACCTATCACTCTCCTGAGCCAAGACTAGCCATGAGATATGACATAGGCAGAGATGTGGCCCTGAAGTTCTCCTATACTGACATGAGGCAGTATGTCCACCTCATTCAGACTCTTTATCTCGACCTTCCGACCTCGAGCTGGCTGCCATGTACGGAGACCATGAAGCCAATGCATTCCAGTCAGATTGCCGGTGGCGTATATGCCAGACTCCCACATGATCTTCACCTCGAGATCGAGGGCTTCTGGAAAAGCCTGGACCACATCTACGAGTACAACGGGCCGTTCTCCCTCTATCCTCCTATTGAGAAATGGGAGTCCTCCTTCTCTGAGGGCAAAGGCCGCGCGTACGGTGCGGAGGTGGCATTCGGATGGACCGGGGAAAACACGGACATAGACCTTGCATATACCCTCTCATGGTCCCAGAGGTTCTTCCCGGAGTTCTACCATACCTGGTACTTCGACAGGAACGACTATCGCAACATGCTCAATATCACGGCGACCCACAGATTCACCAACAGGTTCGAGATCTATGGAGGGTTCACTTTCAGGACCGGCGGCAGGCTGACTCTCGCCGACCAGGTGATAGATCCGACCAAAGATGAGCAGGTCGCCTACATCTACAATACCCTGTTCACCACTCCGTACAATGTGAGGATGCCATCATACCACAGACTCGACCTCGGCATGAACTTCAAGAAGCTTACGAGAAGGGGCAATGAGAGGACCTGGAACTTCAGCATCTACAACGCATACTGCCACCTCAACCCTATCTTCGCCGATATCAGCAGGGACGAGGACGGCAATTACAAAGGCAAGGCATTCGGCGCCATACCTGTCATCCCTACACTCAGTTACCAGCTTAAGTTTTAAGAGAATATGAAGAAGATATTATACATGCTGTCAGCCCTCGCGGTTCTCAGCGCATGTGAATACGAATTCGAGATCGAAGGCCAGATGTCAGACAGCCAGACTTACGTCAGGTTCGTGACCTCAAATGTATCTGACACCACCCTGCTGTTCATACAGGCGACGACACCGCTCAAGGACGGCAGCCATCCTGTAGTCACACAAGGCGAAAGCGTCCAGGTGAAAGTCAACGGCACTCCGATAGATTTTGAGAAGCTGGAAGACAGGGGGGGAGAATTCGCCGGCAAGGTCTATGCGACCACTCACAGGTTCAATCCCGGAGACAGGCTTGAACTTGAGGCCGCAATACCAGGAAGGAAAACTGCCACGGCGTCTGCCACTGTCCCTCAGGAATTCCCTCAGCCGAAATGGAGATACTGGAAGGATCCGTCATCCGCATACGATTCCAATGAATCCGGCATCTGTTTCGAGCTGGAATACGACAATGCACCCGGCAGTTCCGGAAGGTACGCCGTTGCGATTATTGAGGAAACCTCACTCCAGAAGGACACATGGCATGGCGACAACTGGACAGGAGAATACGGATGGATAATACGAGAGCCCCAAGTCATTCATACGGGCAACTGCAGCTGGTACACTCCCGCCGATGTCACGATCACTACCCTAGGGCAGGATCCTCTCCTTTTCTGCCCTGAAACATTCAACTGGGACAGCAGGGGATCTGAACCCGGACCCGGTTGGCATCATCCTTTCATCGAAGCCATGGCATGGGCAGATATCCCAGACAAGACGGCCAGAAAGGGCACACATCAGATATTTGTCACTTACAACGCTGACAAGGTACAGGAGGCGCATCCAGACCCCAGCACATGGGACCCTGCAACTCATACGACTGGAGAAGGTTTCAGATACACTACCTCATACAGGTACAAGCTGATTTTCTACAGCTTCGATGAGGCCAGCTACAACTACCAGAAGGCACAGGAGAGTGATGAAGGATCAACATTCGCAGGCCTGGGTCTCGCTCCCGCTTCCCTGACATACACCAACATCAGAGACGGCATCGGCGTATTCGGGGCCTACAGGGTAAGCGAATCGGACTGGTTCAAGATAACAGAATAAACGCAGATGGGCTATGGACAGGAATGACATGCTTGATTTCGTTCTCCGGCACTACAGGGAGAACGCATTGAATACGGAAAAGGCACTCAGGTCAGTACGAAAGAGGGCGCGCGTGCCGCTGTTCGACTGGAGGATGGCCGCCGGAGTGGCCGCTGCCATGGTCCTTGTGGCCGGTCTGGCCTTCTGGGGCAGGACCAGTTCGGTGACGACACTCGCTGCGTACAGCCAGGCCAGGGAGATACAGCTTCCGGACGGCTCCATAGTCTCTCTCGCACCCGGATCGGAGATCTCCTTCAATCAGAAAAGACTCTCCGGCGACGGGAAGCGCAAGGTCCGTCTGGAGGGCAAGGCCTTCTTTGAAGTGGAGCATGTCGAGACCAGACCTTTCGAGGTCAACTCCGGACATGGCTTCGTAAGGGTGCTTGGAACCAGATTCCAGGTTGACGGCCACAAAAATGAAGTGTACGTCCTGAGCGGCAGGGTGTTCTTCGCCAGAGGTGCAGGTGAAGAGGGTGTGATCCTCACCGACGGCATGAGCGCGACTCTCGCCGATGGCGCTGCAATACCAGTGATCAACGAGACCTCTACAGGCAACCAGATAGCCTGGAAGCGTGGCACCTTCGTCTATGACGGTCAGCCGCTGTCCCTGGCGATAGCCGAGCTCGAGGAGCACTACGGCAGATCCATCGAGATCGATGCCCGCGGCACAGACATATCCGACGCCAGGATAGCCGGTTCATTTGACATCGATGCTCCAGAGGAGGTCCTTGACGCCATCTCGGAGGCCTTCGGGATAAAGCTGAGATTCAGGCAGAATCCCTAGCGGACGATGATCTCGTCGCACATGAGCCAGCACCATCCGGATGGATGCGCAGCCTTCACCTGGATGAAGCGTGCCCTGGCGTCTCCATCACACCCGAGTTCCTCGATGGTGTATGCCGTGCTTTTGTCTGCGGCCGGCTCCGATGATGAGAGCGTCTTGAATTCCACGCCGTCTGCGGATGCCCGTATCGCGTACGTCTCAGGTATGAACATGGCTGTGAACGCGTTCTGCATGAATGAGGTGCGCACGGTGTGTATGTCCATCACTTCTCCCAGATCCGTCAGCACCGTCTCCGGCTCGGAAGTCCACCTGTATGTGCCTTTGCGGTGCACAGTCTCGGATGGTCTGGGAAGCACCTGGCCCCAGACGCATGCCGGGATCAGGAAGGAAAGTATGGCCAAGGCTCTTTTCATGTCTCTTATCGTGTGAGTCTGAATGTCGCGGTTTTCAGTTCTCTGGATGTCTCGAAGACTCCATCAGCCACCTTGCGATAGCCTTTGGAGGTCAGACGGGTATGGAAGTGCTCAGGGATGCGTATCCTTGAAGGGAGGGCGTCGGGAGAGCTCAATGTCATCTCCAGGGTATCGCTGTCTGTGCATGTGATTTCCAGGTCGATCATCCCATTGGCGGTGCGAAGTCTTTTGAGGGAGGTGATGCCGTTGCTGGCGAGATACTCGAACGGCGTGCCTCCGAGGAGAATCACTTCTGAGAGTCTCTCGCTTTCATAGCATATGGAGTTGAGGATCATGTTGATGACTCCGCCGCTTCCGCTTCCGTTCGGCTGCCATGGGCAGAATGAAGGATCCTGAAGTGAATAGCGTTCCTGTACGAGATGCATGTCTTGGGTGATACCGTATTTCATGGCAGCTCTGGCCACACCCCAGGCCTTCTTCCATTCTCCGAGCTCGAGGTATATCTGCTGCCAGTAGTTTTCGCCCTGGACTATGTAGTACCGCTCCCGATCGAGTTTGCCCATGAAGAAATCCTCTCCTGCGTTGAGTTCATAGAAGTGAATGAAATCCTGGAAAAGCCTGCTTTCAGGGTCGACCAGGCCCATTGTGGCGATAGGTGCCATGGTGTCCACATACTCGTTGATGCGGGCTATGCGTCCCTGGCTTCCATCCGGTCTGAGCACGCGGCTGATCTGTCCTGAAGGCATGGTGAGCCTCTCGATGGCCTCATGCATTGCGGCGCGGTACTGCTCAAGCTCGGCTCTCATCGCGGCCGCCTCGGGGTGTCCGATGCGCTCCAGCAGGTCCACCGTCTTGTAGAATCCGAGGAAGGTGAAGAGGTCGGTCGTGCCGACGAAATATCCCTTCTCCCCGTCACCGCCCACGGCAAATGGCATGAGGCCATAGGTCATGGAGTGGCTGCCGTCAGGATTGAGTCTGCGGGTGGCTTTCACCTCACCTGCGATCCAGTGGACTGCCTTGAGGATCTTTGGGAGATATTCCTGCAGGAAAGCTTCATCGCCGGAATAGAGATAGTACTCGCTGGCGAGGTCGAGGGCCATGCCGGTGGTGTTGGCCCAGCGGGGACCTGTGGTGCCTACCGCTCCCTCGAGGGTGGTGAAGTCGCCCTCCGGAGGGTAGCCGCCGTCCTGGAGGGAGAAGATGAAGTCGAGTGAGCGTCTGACCACATCAAGCTGCCCTGTGCGGAGCAGAGGCCTGAGCATCTGCACGGCCTCGAATACCCAGACATAGAAGCGCTCGGATGAACCGCCCTGCCCGGTCTGGAGCCATTCCCTTCCGGGGTGCCGGAGGAGCATCTGCATGATATTCAGCTGGAGATATGCCGCTATGTCATCCCATTCCATGGCAGGGAAGACTAGCTCCATGGCATCGCCTCCCAATGCCGCCTTGTAGCCTTCCAGAGCCTTTGACTTGATGTCAGAGGCATCCATGGACGCCAGAGCTTCTCTGTGGCCGGCAGTGACATGGCCGTCATTCATGAGGAGCTTGACATCAAAGCAGCAGGACTCTTCGGGAGAGAGTCTGCGGTGGAGGCGGATCACGTCCCTCAGACTGTAGAGGCGGTAGGGGCGCCCGACGTATCCGGACCTGTTGAAGTAGTATCCGCTTTTCCTGAGGAACTGTGTCTCGTCAAAGCTGATGTCCTCTACCCACTCCATCTGCATGTCTCCGGGATCCATGCGGCCTAGAACGCCTTCGCTGCCCGTGAGCTCGCTGCCCTGGAGCGACACGCCTCCGGTGTCCTTCCAGTAGGATGCATCCCATTCGTATGAGATGTAGTGGTAGGTGAACATCTCATTCTCGGGGCAGAATCCTATCTTGGTCCAGACGGAGACCTCCTGGTCGAATTCCTCCTTGTTGGTGACCTGGACGTGGATATCCAATATCGTCTGATCTCCGTCGAGCCTGGTGGATGCGTATGTGAACTCATACAGGATGTTGTCGGCATAGTATGAAGCATTGACCACAGGGTAGCGGTTGTCCTCGAAACGCAGTCCTGTCTGACGGTAGTCGGGCATGAAAGCAGGGTCTCCGAGTGCGAATTGGACTGTCAGGTCCGGCTGTGATTCTGCCATGAAGCGTGTGCTGTCCTGACTGGAGACTCCTTCCGGGATCCTTCCCCGGTAGGCCACGAGTGAGGGATTGACAAATATCTGGTCCGGTGAGAACAGGGGTTCCACCAGCATGTTTACCGACTGAGGCGGCTGCCAGGTGTACCGGTCTTCCATCAAGAGCCTTTCCCAGCTCTTGGAGTTGATATCCGGCACCAGCCCCTGGGATCGCTGTGCATTCACGGAGAGGGCGGACATCAGGATCAGTGACGCAGAAATGAGTGATTTCTTCATTCGCCAAATATAACACTCTCTTTGATGCCGTCATCATTTTTCTGCCGGATTTATTATCTTAGCATAAAATTGACCACAGATGAGACGTTTCACAGCCATATTCATGGCGCTATCCATTTCTGCCGCATCCCTGGCAGCACAGACCAAGACCATAGGCATCAGCACCGACAAGACCGACCTTGTGCTTCAGGTCGCAGAGGACGGGAGGCTGTACCAGGCATATTTCGGGGAGAAACTGCTCAATGCAGAGGATCTGCCGGTGATACCCCTGAAGAAAGTGCGTGCCGGCAACGGCACCTTCAACACGCGTGCCCGCGAGGTGTGCAGCTGCTCCGGCAATGAGGACTATTTCTCGCCGGCCCTGGGTATGGTCCACGCAGACGGCAACCGCTCGACATATCTCTATTTCGAGTCCATGACCCAGACATCGGTACCGGGTGGAAAGCGTACAGACATCATCTTGCGGGACAAGGTCTATCCTGTTGAGGTCGTCCTCCATTATGAGGCCTATCCTCAGGAGAACGTGATCGTGAGCTGGTCTGACATCTGCCATCATGAGAAGGGCACCGTCCGTCTGATGGAGCAGAATTCTCCGCTCGTCTTCGTGGAGGCTGGAAGCTACTACCTTACCGAATTCTCCGGCGACTGGGCAAGCGAGGCCAGGATGAGCACTCAGGAGCTGCGTTTCGGCAAAAAGATCGTCGATACCAAACTCGGCTCTCGCGCCAACATATTCTGCTCCCCGTTCTTTGAGGTGGGCCTCGACGCTCCGGCTCAGGAGCAGGCAGGTACCGTGCTCATGGGCACTGTCGCATGGGTGGGCAACTGGCGCTACACCCTCGAGATAGACAACAAGAATCTGCTTTGCGTATCTGCAGGCATCAATCCGACAGCCGCCGATTATGAGCTCGAAGCCGGGGAGTGCTTCTCCACTCCTGAATTCATATTCACCCTGTCGCAGAACGGTACGGGAGAGGCTTCCCGTGACATTCACGACTGGGCACGACGCTATCGCGTCAAAGACGGCATGGGCAGACGCCTGAGCCTGCTCAACAACTGGGAGAACACATACTTCAGCTTTGACGAGCCTAAGCTCGCGGCATGCATGGATGAGGCGGCAAAGCTTGGCGTGGACCTCTTCCTCCTCGATGACGGATGGTTCGGCAACGGCAGTGATGCCCGCAACAACGACACCTCCGGTCTGGGCGACTGGGAGGTGAACCATGCGAAGCTTCCTCACGGAGTCCCGGGACTCGTGAAGGCTGCTGAAAAGGCGGGAGTCGGATTCGGCATATGGATAGAGCCGGAGATGGTGAACCCGAAGTCGGCGCTTTACCGCAAGCATCCGGACTGGGTCATCCACCAGCAGGACCGCGAGCTCTATACTTACCGCAACCAGCTTGTGCTGGACATGTCAAACCCCAAGGTGCAGGACTATGTATTCAAGGTCGTGGATGATCTCATGAAGGAGAACCCGGACATAAAGTTCTTCAAATGGGACTGCAATTCCCCGATCACCAATATCTACTCCCCGTATGAGAAGCAGCGCCAGGCCAACCTCTACGTGGATCATGCAAAGGGAGTGACTGCAGTCATGCGCAGGGTGGCGGAGAAGTACCCGGAGGTGCCGATAATGCTCTGCTCCGGCGGAGGCGGCAGGTGCGACTACAGTTCTCTGAGATACTTCACCGAATTCTGGTGCTCTGACAATACCGATCCTGTGGACAGGGTCTATATCCAGTGGAGCTTCTCACAGTTCTTCCCGGCGAAGACCATGTGCGCCCATGTAACTTCATGGAACTCCCAGGCGAGCGTGAAGTTCCGCACCGACGTGGCGTCCATGTGCAAGCTCGGATTCGACATAGGCTTCAAGGACATGAGTGACGATGAACTCCAGTATTGCCGCACTGCGGTGCAGAACTGGAAGAGGCTGAACCCGGCCATCATGGACGGAGACCAGTACAGGCTCGTGTCACCGTACGAAACCAGCCATATGGCTGTGAACTATGTGTCGAAGGACAAGAGCTCGGCAGTCCTCTTCACCTATGACATTCATCCGATGTACTCTGAGCCGAGGCTCAATGTGAAGCTGCAGGGACTTGATCCGCAGGCGCGTTACCGCGTGGTGGAAATCAATCTCATGCCGGGAGCAAAATCATCTCTCTCGGGAGACGGGCAGGTCTACAGCGGAGACTATCTGATGAAAGTGGGTCTCGATGCCCTCACGGGAAGACAGATGAATTCCCGTGTCATAGAACTGATCAGGCAGTAGCCGGCTAGTAGAAGAGTATCTCTCTTCCTGTGAAGAGGAAGTTCGCACCCACCAGGTACTGCACAGCGGTCGGTGAGAACTGATCCTGGAATGTGAGGTGCTCGTGGCCGCAGAGTATGGCCTTGAGAAGCGGCTGCTTCTTGAGCCATGCTATGAATTCGCGTGTGGTCTTGTCCTCCTGCTGTGCCAGGTAGTCCCCGCTCGGGGCAGGCAGGGTGGAGTCGTCATATTTCTTGTTTGCCTTGTCCCAGAACCTCTTGGTGACTCTCCAGGTCTCCTCGGTGTGGAACGGCACGTGCATGCAGAGCACTATCGGGAGTCCTTTCTTCACTTCCTTCCTGAATGCCTTGACCTGGGAAGGGGTCACATAGCCGTAGACGTCGTCAAGGGTGATGAAGTTCACTCCGTTTACGACCTGTGAGTGTATGCTGGTGTTGAAGGGATATACGCTCTGTATGGTCTCCCTGGTGTTGTCCTTGTATTTCTCGTCCCTGCTCTCCTTCGGGTCGCTGAGCCACATGTCTGTGGAGTACTCATGGTTTCCGAGCGAACCTGTCATGCCTTCTCCGAAGTACTTCTTCACAAGGTCGAAATTGGCTTCGCTCTGCCAGTCGATGAGGTCTCCGGTGTGGATGATGTAGTCGACATTCTGTCTTGCCCATGCGAGGGTGTCCCTGAGCGACTCCTCCTGACGGCCGCCGAAAGTGACAGTACGCTTTTCGTTAAGGGTCTGCTTCTTCTCATTCTCGTGCGGGTAGGCGGCTGTGAGATGCGTGTCTGAGATATGGAGGATGGAGAAAGGCTTTTCCAATCCGATTTTCACTGTGGCATAGCTCAGGGCGAGCCTTTCGAATCGGCCTCTTTCAGGAAAAACTTCAGGCTTGTCTTCCGCTATTGCTGGCAGCTGTGATGTGGCTATGAGTGCTCCTGCGCACCCGAGGGTCTTCATGAAGGCCCTTCTGTCCATGTTGTTACTCATATGTGGTGAATTCTGTGTCTTTGATGGTGATCGATGCGGTGCCGCTGTCGATGTCCGTACCCTTTCCGGTATAGAAGAAATGTGAGCCGCTGATGACTATGTCATGGATGCAGTTCAGTCCTGGTATGCCCTTGGCCACGATGCCGGTCTTGCATTCGCGGCAGATGATGCCGCTGATGTCCATTCCGGCGAAGTCCGGTGCGAACTCGACACCCTCGACCTTGGCTCCCGCCTTGTATGTGATGTCCGAATAGTCGCAGCTGTAGGAGATGGCGGCATCGCGTATGTCGTTCATTCTGATCCTCCGGATCCAGATGTCTTCGCAGTGCCCTCCGCGGCCGGGTGCGCTCTTGAAACGCAGTCCTATGTCAGTGCCGCTGAATGAGCAGTCCTGTACCACTATCCTTTTCATGCCTCCCGAAATGTCGCTGCCCATCACGAATCCGCCGTGGGCGCGGAATACGGTATTGCGGCAGATGAGTATGTCGCTGCAGGCACCGGCCTGGAGACCTTTCTCTCCGCTTCCGCCCTTCATGCAGATGCCGTCATCTCCTACATCCACCCTGCACCGGGTGACAAGGACTCTCTGGCAGTTGCCGATGTCGATGCCGTCGCCGTTCTGGGCATTCCATGGGCACTTGACGCTTACGCCGTCAAGGATGACATCGGTGCACTGTGAGGGGTTGATGTGGAATTTGGGGGAGTTCTGCACCGTCACGCCGCTGATCAGCAGACGTGTGCAGCGCTTGAATATCATCATGTGCTGGCGTATGGATTCTTCCTTTTCAGGAGAATCGGTCAGATCTTCGAAATGCTTCAGTCCGCTCGGAAACCACAGCTTGCCGTCCTGGAGCTCCGTGCCTCCGAGAGCCTTGAGCTCCTTCCATTCGGCGTCGCTGAGTTTTTCCCTCTTTGCGTAGCGCCAGTATTTTCCGTTGCCGTCGATGATGCCGTCTCCGGTTATGGATATGTCAGTGCACTTGTCCGCACTGATGCAGGGTCTGGCACGCCCCTGGGTATCTCCGTCGAAATATGCACGCTTGTCGGGCGTGAACTGTATGATGGCGCCGGTCTCGAGATGAAGGTCGATGCCGCTGCGAAGCTTGATGGGGCCGGTGAGCCATATCCCCGAAGGGATGATGATGTGTCCTCCTCCGCGCTTGGAGATGTCCTTTATCGCCCTGTCGAATGCCTCTGTGCAGAGGGTCACTCCGTCTCCCGAAGCGCCGTAGCTGCAGATGCTGACGGTCAGGTCCGGTATGGATGGGAGGTCGGGCTCTTCCAAGGCTATGGGGAGGTCATTGTAGAGTGCATGGTAGTTCTGTGCTCCGGCTGAAACCGCCAGTACGAGCGCTGCGATGAGTGCAAGGGTGGTTCGTTTCATATAGTGTTGTCAGTCCTTGATAAGCCAGATCTCAGTCTCGTCCCCGGTGAGGCCATCTGAGGTGTATGCCGCCTTTGCATTGAGCTTGGCCGCTGTGGCATATCTGGTCCATTCGGCTTTTGTGGGGAGACGGAAATTGCCGTCTGTCAGTCTGTTGAGTTCGCTTACGAATCTTGAGACGGAGGCGGCTTCCACCTTGGGGATCCAGCTGGCGGTGAAGTTCCAGTAGCTGTATGAGTAGAAATGCTCCTCCATGCTCAGGACAGCGTTCCATACATATGCCTTGACCGCTGTGGTGGTGATGGTCACGGTTTCGGACTCGTTGTAGATGATCTCTTCCAGATCGAAGTCGGCACCTTTGATGTCGAAGTGCAGGCCGTTCATCTCGGGCACTACCAGTCCGTAATGCCGGGTGGTGGATCCGGAGGTGGCTGTGATGCCGCATGTGCCGCAGCCTTTGACAGTGAGGATGCCGTCACTGGTGATGCTGGCGGTCCTGCTGTCAGTCACTGTCCAATGTGCGGCCGGGAGCTGGTCGATGCTGAGCTTCCCGGATTCTCCCTTTCTGAACCAGAGAGAGTCTGACCTGGTCTCCACTCCGTCCACTCTCAGGGTGGCGAACTCGTATTGAACTCCGTCCGGATCAAGTTTCTCGCCTCTGCAGGAAGCCGCAAGGAGGGCCGCAGCGAATATGAATATGATGGCTCTGAATGTTTTCATGGATCAGAAATATTTGCTCTCCTGCCTGTACAGGGCAATGAAGATGAACAGAAGTATCGTAAATGCCCAGAGCGAGGATCCTCCGTAGCTTAGGAAAGGCAGCGGGATGCCTATGACAGGCATAAGTCCTATGGTCATGCCTATGTTGATGAACAGATGCATGAATATCAGGCTCGCGACGCAGTATCCATAGACACGGGTGAACGGTTCCCTGCTCTTTTCCGCATCGATGATCAGCCGTGATATCATGAATACGTACAGAAGGATCACGCTGAGGCAGCCCAGGAATCCCCATTCTTCACCGACGGTGCAGAAGATGAAGTCGGTGCTCTGCTCAGGCACGAAGCCGAAGGTCGTCTGGGTGCCGTTGAGGAAGCCCTTTCCGAAAAGTCCTCCGGAACCGATGGCGATCATGGACTGGTTGACGTTGTAGCCTACACCTGAAGGATCCTCTTTGAGTCCGAGGAGCACTTCGATGCGCTTCCTCTGGTGGTCCTGGAGCACATCGTTGAAGATGAATTCGGTAGAGAACACCATGATGATGCCGGCGATGAATGCCATGACGGATGCCCAGAGCGAGAATTTCTTGTCCCTGAATGCCTTGAACATGAAATAAGGCATCGTCGCCGATACCGCTCCGACGAGGATGTTGAAAGGTGTCAGCACTGTCCATATGCCCTGAGGCTCCTCGCCGGCCAGCAGGGACCAGATCTTAGGCATGAACGCCAGGAATATGGTCAGGGGGAGTTCGCGTGTCACCCATCTGCGTATCTTGTTGTTGCTGTAGCTGTAGCAGAGCGACACGGATGCCACCAGTACGAGAGCCGCAGCATACGGAGATGCGGTCAGAGTGAGGATGAAGACGATGACGGCCAGGCCTCCGCAGGCGAGGAACCATCCGGAAAATCCTTCGCGGTACAGGACAAATATGAATCCCACGTACACGAGGGCCGATCCGGTCTCGCTTTCTGCCACGATGGCCAGCATAGGGAGAAGTATGGTGGCCGCCACCATCATGAAGTCCTTGAGGCGCCCCATCTTGAAGTTCTGCCGGCTCATGAGCGCGGCCAGTACCAGCGAGGTGGTGATTTTCGAGATTTCTGCCGGCTGGAATTTGACAGGCCCCAGCTCAAACCACGAGTGCGAGCCCTTGACGTCCTTGGATACGAAGATCACAAGCACCAGCAGGAAGAATACGAAGGCGTATGACGGTATCGAGATGACTTCCCACAATCGGCTGTTCAGGACGAACAGTATGAAGGTGGCAAGTCCCAGTGAGGTCAGGATCCAGACGAACTGCTTGCCGCTGCGCATGTCGAAGCTCAGAGCGGGGCCGGTGTCTGTACCGTGGGATGAGGCGTAGATGTTCACCCATCCAATGATGACGAGGAGCAGGTATGAAATCACCAGCCCCCAGTCGATCTGCTGTCTCAGTCCTCTTTCGTATGATCCTCGCATTTATCAGTATTTCTTTACACGTGACATGAGGCTCGTCTGCACGATCCTGTCTTCCACATACTTCCTGTTGGGATTAATCTCGCCGTTGAGGTATTTCTCCACCATGAGCGACGCGATAGGGCAGGCCCATGTCGCGCCGAAGCCTGCATTCTCTACATACGCCGCAATGGCTATCTTCGGGTCGTCCTTGGGAGCGAAGCATATGAATACGGAGTTGTCGGCTCCACGCGGGTTCTGTGCCGTACCGGTCTTTCCGCACACATCCTTGCCGGGTATGGCTGCCGCGAAAGCCGTTCCCCCGGCCGCGCCGCCGCCGTTCACTGCCATGTACATGCCTCTGACGGCATAGTCGAAGTACTTCGGATCGACGTTGGTGTAGTTCTTCTTGTGGTATTTCTCGTCGATCTTCACGCCTTCGGAATCCTTGATGATGTGAGGGATGAAGTAGAAGCCGCGGTTGGCGACAGTGGCGCACATGTTGGCGATCTGCAGAGGCGTCACACCGATCTCTCCCTGTCCGATCGACAGCGAGATGATGGTGGTGAACTTCCAACCTTTCTTTCCGTAGATCTTGTTGTAGAACGCCGAGGTCGGGATGTTGCCTCCGAGCTCAGACGGGAAGTCGCTTCCGAGCTGCTGGCCGAAGCCGAAGCTGGACACGTAGTCCCTCCATGTGTCAAACGACTCCTGGATATTGTCATATTTCCTGTTGTCCAGGATATTGCGGAAGACGTAGCAGAAGTAACCGTTGCAGGAAGTGGCGATGGCGTCGAGAAGCGCCAGCGGCGAGGCATGCCCGTGGCATCCGAGTTTGTGGCCGTTGCCGTATGGGAAGCCTCTGTAGCATGGATAGCTGTCCGACGGCTTGAGCACTCCCTCCTGGAGTCCTATCAGTCCGTTAACCAGCTTGAATACCGATCCCGGAGGATAGGATGCCTGCACCGCGCGGTTGAACATCGGCTTGTACGGGTCGCTGGCTATCTTGTCGTAGTGCTGGCTGATGTTCTCGAGCTGCTCCACGTCGATGCCGGGACTGGAAACCATGGCCAGAATCTCTCCAGTCGAAGGCTCTATTGCCACCACGCTGCCGACCTTGTCCTTCATCAGCAGCTGGCCATATTCCTGCAGGTCGGCGTCAATGGTGGTGACTATATCCTTTCCCGGGATGGCTTCCTTGTCCATCTCGCCGTCCATGTAGGCTGTCTTGATCTGGTTGTGAGAGTCCCTCAGGTACACATGGTAGCCCTTCTCTCCCTTCAGGTCCTGCTCGCGTGCGGCCTCTATTCCCGTCTTTCCGGCATAGTCTCCGGACCTGTACTCTCCAGGATGGTTCTTGATGAATCCCGCATCCACCTCGGATACATAGCCGAGGAGATTGCCTCCGGCGTTTATCGGATATTCGCGTATGCTTCGCATCTGTCCCTTGAAGCCTGGGAACTTGTACTGCAGTTCCGCGAATTTCATGTAGGTCTGCGGCGGCACCTTCTTGAGCATCACCACAGACTGGTAGCCGATGCGGCTGCGGTTCTTGCGGTATTCCGCCATCTTCTCCCTGATGAAGTCGGGCGAGACATTGAGTGCGTCCGCGAGGGTGAGGGTGTCGAATTTCTCGACCTCTCTCGGGGATACGAGGATGTCGTACGCGACGCTGTTTCCGACGATGATCTTCCCGTTGCGGTCATAGATGATGCCTCGGGTCGGGTATATGACATCATAGACCATGGAGTTGTTGTTTGCGTCCCTCTTGTACTTGTCATCCAGGATCTGGATGGCGAAAAGTTTGATGATGAGGATGCCTGCAGCGACTCCGAGTCCTATGAGAAGCTTGTTTTTCCTGTCGAATGTCATCTCTCTCTGCGGTCTTGTACCAGCGCCTCAGAGACAAACAGTGAGAGCAGCCAGCCGATGATGACGGACATGAGGAATCTGGTCAGGTTGAACCAGAACGGCCTGGTGGCCGCTCCGTCGGCCCAGATGTAGATGAGCATGAAGAGCGACTGGGCGATGATGATGGCGATGGATACCTTCAGCACGCCGTGCTGGTTGATGGAAATGTCCTCCTTGCGGGCGAAGATCTCGTCTCCGAAAACCAGGTTGATGATGCTCTTGCGGCAGAATGCCACGGGCAGCAGGGCGAGGGCGTTGAGGCCCACCAGCCCTTCCGCGAAATAATCGACGGCAAGACCGGATATGAACGCCACGAACAATGCCAGGCTCGTGCTGTACCTGATGGGGATGAAAAGCACTATCACGGGAAGGAGTGAGAGAGCCACGAACAGGGACAGGTTGAGATAGTTGCAGATGAGGATCTGCACCAGCACCACCATGGCGTATGTCAGGAAAAATCTGGACTCTTTCATCTCTATTCTGTTTCTCCTTCAAGGCTTTCCAGGCTGAGGATCTCATCCCGGCCCACATTCTCTACGACTGTGACATATCTGAGAGCTGTGAAGTTCTCGAACAGCTCGACATCGATCTCATTGACGGCACCGTTGACGATCTTGGCTTCTCCGGTCACTCCCAGAGGGATGTCCGGAGGGAAGATGGCCGAGTATCCGCTGGTCCACACCGTGTCTCCCGGGGCGAATTTGTATTGGAGCGGAATCTCCTTGAGCACGGCTCCGCTGTATGAGCGTCCGTCCCACGAGAGCGGTCCCACCGCACCTTCGGTGCCTATGCGCGCGCTGATGCTCAGGCCGCTGTTCATCAGGGAGAATCCGTAGGAGTAGTGCTTGTCGACAGCGTCGATGATGCCGATCACGCCTTCCTGGGTGATGACTCCGGACTGGGGCCTTACACCGTCTTCGGATCCCTTGTTGATGATGAAGTAGTTGTGCTGCTTGTTCTTGCTTATCTTTACGATGGTCGCAGGGATGAAGCTGTAGTCGCTGTGAGGCTCGATGAGGCTGGAGAGAGAGTCCCTCCTGGCTTCACCTGCCACTGACTTGTAGATGTCCAGAGCCTGCCTGAGCTCGAAATTCTCCTGAGCCAGTTCGTCATTGGTCTTCTTGAGGGAGAGGTAGTAGCGGATGTTGTCGCTGCCGCCCCAGATCCTGCCCATCACCGAATGCGAGATCTTTGCGATCCAGATGTTCTGGAGATCCCCATTGTGGCGCAGCATGACAAACGCCGCAATTTCCAGGATGATGAAAATCGCGGTGCTTATCAGGATGGATGACAACTTGCGCTCTCTCGGCATGCTCCGTGTCTTTTCTGGTGTTTATCGCATCAGGAACGGGTACCTGTCGGTGTGCTTGAGTGCGAGGCATGTGCCTCGTGCGACTGCCCTGAGCGGGTCTTCAGCCACGTGGAAAGGAATGTTGACCTTCTCGGTGAATCTCTGGGCGATACCGCGGAGGAGCGAGCCGCCGCCGGCGAGCCAGATGCCGTTTTCCACGATGTCGGAGTAGAGCTCCGGAGGTGTCTGCTCAAGTACGCGGAGGATGGATGCCTCCACCTTTGCGATGGACTTGTCAAGGCAGTGGGCGATCTCCTGGTAGGTGATGGTGGCGTCCACAGGATGAGCAGTCATGAGGTTCGGTCCTCTGACGATGTACGGATCCGGTTCGTCATCAAGCTGCTGGAGCACGGCGCCGACATTGATCTTGATCTTCTCGGCGGTGATCTCTCCGACCTTGATGTTGTGCTGCTGCTTGAGGTAGTACTGGATGTCGTTGGTGAAGACGTCGCCCGCGGTGCGGATGCTGTCCTGCACGACGATGCCTCCGAGCGAGATGACTGCGATCTCGGTGGTGCCGCCGCCTATGTCCACTACCATGTTGCCCTGAGGCGCCTCCACATCGAGACCGATACCCAGGGCGGATGCCATAGGTTCATAGATCAGGTACACCTCTCTGGCTCCGGCGTGCTCCGATGAGTCGCGGACCGCGCGGATCTCGACTTCGGTACTGCCTGAAGGGATGCCGACCACGATCTTGAGGTTCGGGGTGAAAAGCGAATGGTGCTTCTTGTTGACTTCCTTGATGAAGCCTCGGATCATCATCTCTGCAGCATTGAAGTCGGCGATGACGCCGTCACGCAGAGGCCTGATGGTCTTTATGCCCGGGTTCACGCGCTCGTGCATGAGCTTCGCCTTCTGTCCCAGGGCGATGCATTTGCCTGTATTGTTGTCGACTGCCACGATGCTCGGCTCGTCAAGCGCAATCTGGTCATTCTGGAAAATGACGGTGTTCGCGGTTCCGAGGTCGATGGCAAGTTCTTGATTCAAAAAAGAAAAGGCCATACTTTACGACTGAAAGTTAAGGTGTTTGTATCAAAGTGTAAATGTACGAAGAAAAACTTAAATTTGCGGTAATTATCATTTCTATGGACAGAAAAATTTATGTCATCATAATGGCTGCCGGAAGCGGCCTGAGGATGGGTGCTGACAAACCCAAACAGTTTCTTGAGCTCGGGGGACGCCCGATACTGCAGCGCACGATAGAGCGCTTCCATCATACCGTTCCCGATGCCAGGATCGTGACCGTCCTCCCGCCGGACTGCATCTCATACTGGCGTGAGTGGTGCATGGACAACGGCTTCCATGTACCTCAGATTCTTGTTGCCGGCGGCATCACGCGTTTCCATTCTGTCCGCAATGCGCTTGCGAAAGTCCCGGAGGGTGCCATAGTGGCTGTCCATGACGGCGTGAGGCCGCTGCTGAGTCCGGAGCTTATCCTGAATATGCTGGAGAGGATGAAGGAGTGCCGTGCGCTCATACCTGTGATCCCGATGGTGGATACGCTCAAGGTGCTAGGCAAGGGCCCTGGAGGGGAACTGCAGACCATCGACGGAGTCACTGTCGACCGCTCGCAGGTATTCGGCGCCCAGACGCCTCAGATGTTCCTTTCGGAAGACCTGAAAAGCGCTTACGAGCTGCCTTTCGACACGATGTTCACGGATGATGCCTCTGTGGCCCAGGCAAAGAAAATACCTCTCTCCTACATCGGGGGAGAGAGGTTCAATATCAAGATCACTACCAGGGACGATCTGGTGCTGGCAGATGCCATCCTTGCCCTGAAGCAGGCGTAGGCGGCCTATTCCGCATCCGCTTCAGGCTCCCTGAAGCTGGTGCTTTTGTATTCGTTGACCCAGATCTGTCTTTCAAATGACTCGTCAAGCGAGATCATGGTGTCTGTGGACTGGATGAACGGGATGTTCTGGATAGTGTTGAGGATGATCTCCATCAGATGGTCGTTGTCAAAGCAGTACACCTTGAGAAGGAGCGACGATCGTCCGGTGACGAAATGGCATTCTACAATCTCCGGGATGCTCTTCAGGGCCGAGATCACCTCCTTGTAGCGGTTGTTCTCGGTGAGCGTGACGCTTATGAACGCGCAGACGGAAAGTCCCAGTGCACCCGGCTTGACAATCAGTCTCGATCCCTGGATGACTCCGCTGGTTTCCATCTTCTTCACTCTCTGATGGATGGCGGCGCCTGATATCCCGCACTCCCTGGCTATCTCCAGGAAGGGCATTCTGGCATTCTTGATGAGGAATGAAAGGATCTTCTGATCCGTCTTGTCAAGGTGATAGGCTGTCATGGTATGATGCTATTTCTTGTATCTGCCGGTCCTGCGCGCCTTTGTGGTCGGTGAGGATGCGCTGATGATCTCCCTGCATGCGTCCTCGGTGAGGGTGGCAGCGTCTGTGCCCTTGGGAATCTTGTAGTTCTGGCCGTCATGCTTGATGTACGGGCCATACCTTCCGTTGATGACCATGATGCCGCTGTCCTTGAATTCCGCGATGGCGGCATTGGCCTGGGCCTGTCCGTCTGCGGCTCCGATGATGGCCACGCACTCCTCGAGAGAGATGCTTACAGGGTCCTTGCCTCTAGGCAGAGATACGTTCCTGTCGCCATACTTGAGATACGGGCCGTAGCGTCCCTTGAGGGCGACGATGTCGATTCCTTCATGCTGCCCCACGGTTCTCGGAAGTTCAAAGAGCTTCATGGCCTCTTCTATGGTGATGTTCTCGATGAGGTGTCCCTTTCCGAGGCTTGCGAACTGCTTCTTCTCTGCCGGACCCTTCTGGACATAGGCTCCATACTGGCCGAACTTTGCCACGAGTTCCTCGCCGTCAGGTGCGTTGCCGAGCACTCTGCTGACATGGCTGAACTGCCTGTCGCTGAGAGCCTCGTCCACCTTTGAGTGGAAAGGTGAGTAGAATTCTTCGATGACGGAGCTCCATGAAAGCTCTCCCTCTGCCACGCGGTCGAAGTCTTTTTCCACATCGGCCGTGAAGTCGTAGCTCATGATGTCGGAGAAGTTCTTCACGAGATAGTCGGTGACGATCATGCCGATCTCCTGAGGCAGGAGCCTTCCCTTTTCAGCTCCGACTGTCTCCGTCTTCTGGGTGGCGGTGATGGCGGAGTCCTTGAGCGCGAGATTGGTCACAGGGATCTTCTTGCCTTCCTTGTCTCCCTTCACGATATAGCCGCGGCTTGTGGTGAGGGTCGAGATGGTAGGCGCGTATGTGGAAGGACGGCCGATGCCGAGGTCCTCGAGTTTCTTGATGAGGGTGGCTTCTGTGTATCTGTACGGCGCGTTGGTGAACTTGCAGTCGGCATTGATCGACTTGGCGTCCATGATGTCGCCGATATGCATTTCCGGGAGGATGGCGTTCTCGTCAGCAGGCTGGTCGTCCTCGGTGCTTTCCATGTACACCTTGAGGAATCCGTCGAAGATCACTCTGGACGCCTGTACCGCGAACTTTTCACTTCTGTGGTCGGACTGCACCCTGATCGATGTGTTGAGGACTGCCGCCTCGGTCATCTGTGAAGCGATGGTTCTCTTCCAGATGAGGTTGTAGAGCTTCTGCTCCTGGGCTGTTCCGCTGATTTCGGTGTTGCTGATGAAAGTCGGGCGAATGGCCTCATGGGCTTCCTGTGCTCCCTTGGAATGTGTCTTGTACTGACGCGGGCGTGAATAGCTCTCTCCGAAATTCTCGATGATGAAATCCTTGGCTGTGTTGATCGCCAGGCCGCTGAGGTTGGTCGAGTCGGTACGCATGTATGTGATGAGACCGCGCTCATAGAGAGACTGGGCCACTCTCATGGTGATGCTTACCGGCAGGTGCAGGGCTCTCGCCGCCTCCTGCTGGAGCGTCGAGGTCGTGAAAGGCGCAGCAGGGTTGCGTGTGCCTTCCTTTTCTTCGATGCTTGCGATGGAGAAAGTGGCTCCGATGCTGTCCTCCAGGAACCTGCGTGCGTCCTCGATGCTGTCGAAACGTGTGTCGAGGGTCGCCTTCACCTTCACGGATGCCGGCATGCCCTGAGGGTGGAATACGGCTTCTACCTTGTAGAACGGCTTGCTCTCGAAGGCCATGATCTCCTTCTCCCTGTCCACTACCAGCCTGAGTGCCACGGACTGTACGCGCCCTGCGGAGAGCTTCGGCTGTATCTTGCGCCAGAGGACAGGAGAAAGTTCAAAGCCGACCAGTCTGTCAAGCACTCTGCGGGCCTGCTGAGCGTTCACCAGACTCATGTCTATGGTGCGCGGAGACTCGATGGCGTTGAGGATGGCCGTCTTGGTTATTTCATGGAATACTATTCTCTTCGTCTTGGCCGGATCGAGACCGAGTGTTTCCGCAAGGTGCCATGAGATGGCCTCTCCCTCGCGGTCTTCATCGGATGCAAGCCAGACCGTATTGACTGCTTCTGCCGTCTTCTTGAGATCGGCGACGACTTTCTTCTTGTCTGCAGGGATCACATACTCCGGCTTGAAGCCGTCTTTCAGGTCGATGCTGAGCTTCTTTTCCTGAAGATCCCTGATATGTCCGAAGCTTGGTTTCACGATATAATCGCTGCCAAGAAACTTCTGAATTGTCTTTGCCTTTGACGGTGACTCTACGATAACTAAATTCCCCTCCATTGCTACACTGTCTTGTTAATCATTCTGCAAAGATAAATCACAAAGACAGAAATAATCAAAATTTTAGTGCTAATTTTGTAATCTATATATGTATTGAGACCATAAGACCATATCTATGACAGACGATACCAAGAAAAAGATTATCAAGTGGTTCTGGATCTGTGTGACCGCCCCTTTCGCCATGATCATGCTGATGCTGATCCTGGTGTGGGTCTTCGCCAGGATTCCGTCTTTCGAAGAGCTTGAGCATCCTGACAACAAGCTTGCCACCCAGCTCCTTGCGGATGACGGCCGCACCACTCTGACCACTTTCCATATCGAGAACAGGACATACGTGACATACGAGGAGCTCTCTCCTTATCTCGTACAGGCTGCGGTCTCCACAGAGGATGCCAGGTTCTACAACCATTCCGGCATCGACATGAAGGGACTCGGCCGTGTGTTCGTCAAGACCCTTCTTCTCCACAATTCCAGCCAGGGCGGTGGAAGTACCATCACCCAGCAGCTTGCCAAGACCCTCTATCCGCGCAGGGAACTCAATTCGAGCATCCCCGGCTGGAGCAAGGTGCAGATGGTGTGGATCAAGCTCAAGGAGTGGATCACCGCAGTGAAGCTCGAGCGCAACTACACCAAGGATGAGATCATGGTGATGTACCTCAATTCCATCTTCTTCGGCAGCAACGCATACGGCATCAAGGCGGCTTCGCAGACTTTCTTCGGAAAGCTTCCGCATGAGCTTTCCATCGAAGAGAGCGCCATGCTCGTGGGCATGGTCAACAAGCCTACGCGTTACAACCCTGTCCTCAATCCGGAAAAGGCTCTTCAGCGCAGGAATTTCGTGATCGGCCAGATGGAGAAGGCCGGATGCTTCGATGCCATGGCCAGGGAGGCGGGAGTGAAGCCTGCCGCTGTCAGGGATTCTCTTCAGGGCACTGCCATAGATGTGCGCGACTATCAGGTCCAGGACCACAATTCGGGCGTGGCTCCGTATTTCAGGGACATGCTCCGCAGGACCATGAACGCAAAGAAGCCTAAGCGTTCGGACTACCAGTTCGACGAGGATTATGTCGCAGACATGAACAGGTGGGAGAATGACGATCTCTACGGCTGGCTCAACAAGCACAAGAAGGCCAACGGTGAGAGCTACGACCTCGATAAGGACGGACTCAGGATATATACCACCATCAACTACAAGATGCAGAGATATGCCGAGCAGGCTGTCGCCGAGCATCTGGGCAGCAACCTCCAGAAGGCATTCACCAGCGAGCTCCGCTACAAGAACCACAAGCCGTTCTCCAACGACATCGACGACGAGACCATCGATCTCCTGATGCGCCAGGCCCGCAAGTGGAGCGACCGCTACCGCACCCAGAAGAAGGATGGCGTTCCTGAGGCAGAAATACTCAAGAGCTTCACCGTGCCGACCAAGATGCGCGTCTTCAAATGGGCAAAGGACAGCCATGGCGAATGGGTCGGTGCCACTGTGGACACCACGATGACCCCGGATGACTCCATCCGCTATTACAAGGGCATACTCAGGGCTTCGTTCCTGGCAGTGGAGCCTGTCACCGGACACGTCAAGGCATACGTCGGCGGACCGAACTACAGATATTTCAAGTATGACAATGTCAGCCAGGGCAAGCGTCAGGTGGGATCCACCATCAAGCCTTTCCTCTACACTCTTGCCATGCAGGAGGGAATGGATCCTTGCACAAAGGTCACCAACATCTCGCAGTCATTCATCGTCGGCGACGATACATGGACCCCTCGAAGCACCGACAAGGCAGAGTGGATAGGCCAGACCGTGACCCTCAAGTGGGGTCTCGCACACAGCTCGAACAACATCTCCGCATACCTGATGAAGAACTTCGGTCCGGAGCCTATGGCCCAGATGATGCACAAGATGGGCATCCAGAGCCATATCGACGCAGTGCCGTCGCTCTGTGTAGGTCCTGCCGATATCGCGATGTACGAGATGGTGCCGGCATACAACACCTTCCCTTCCAAGGGCGTATATGTCTCTCCTCTCATCGTCACGCGCATAGAGGACAATCAGGGCAATGTCCTTTCCGAGTTCACCAACCGCAAGCGTGAAGCCATCAGCGAGCAGACCGCATACCTCATGGCAAACCTTATGCAGGGCGTTGTGAACAGCGGAACAGCCGGCCGCCTCAGAGGCGCGTACGGTCTCAGGGGCGAGATTGCAGGCAAGACGGGTACCACCAATGACAACTCCGACGGATGGTTCATCGGATATACCCCGACCCTCACAGCCGGTGTATGGGTCGGCGCAGAGGATCGTCAGGTGCATTTCCAGTCACTTGCTCTGGGCAGCGGATCCAACATGGCCCTCCCTATCTGGGGCATTTTCATGAAGAAAGTCCTCAAGGACGGCACCCTCGGCATCAGCGAGAGCGATCGATTCGTGGCTCCGGCAGGAATGAATCTTGACCTGAGCTGCAGCGGAGGAGACGACGATGCGGCATCAAGGGAGCAGAGTGCTGCGGAATTCTATTTTGAATAGTAAAACAAAGACAGATAATGGCAAAGTACAACTCAATCGCGGTTATTTACGGAAGTGATTCTTCTGAGTGGGAGGTCGCATGCAGAAGCGGCGAATTCACCGCATCCAGGATCGATGACATGGCATACGACGTGTACGAGATCTTCGCAAGGTTCGGAAAGTGGTCACTCGTGGCATTCAGGAAGAAGAATTCGATGAGAGTCACACTTCCCGAGGGTGCTCGCCCAGAGATCGACAAGACAGACTTTTCGGTCAGAATCTACGGGGAGAAGGTAAAGTTTGACTATGCCTATATCATGCAGCATGGTGCGCCGGGTGAGACCGGTCTGCTTCAGGGCTATTTCGAGATGCTCGGTGTCCCGTTCAGCTCATGCAGCGCATTTGTCTCTACCGTGGCTTTTGACAAATTCTCATGCAAGAGCTATCTCAAGGATGTGGATTTTGTGAAGTGCGCTCCCGATATGTTCGTCCGCAAGGGAGACGATCTCAAGGCATTCTCCGAGAAAGTCGCTTCAAACCTCCGTTTTCCGGTGTTTGTAAAGCCTACCCAAGGCGGATCGAGCTTCGGCGTCACCAGAGTGACCGATCCGTCCCAGCTTGAAGAGGCTGTGAACTATGCCTTCGCGGAAGGACCTACCGTCATCGTGGAGCAGGGCGTATCCGGCCGTGAACTCACATGCGCCGCGTACATGGATGCACAGGGTATCCAGACTCTGCCGGTCATCGAGGTCATCACCGAAAACGAATATTTCGACTACGATGCCAAGTACAACGGCCACAGCAGCGAGGTCTGCCCTGCAGAGATACCGGACGAGACTTCAGATCTCATAAAGGAGACGACCAGGAAGATCTACGCCCAGCTCGGCTGCAAGGGAGTGGTCCGCGTGGACTATATCCTTTCTCCGGAAGAGGGGCTCTGTTTCCTTGAGGTGAATACCATACCTGGAATGACCAGCGCTTCACTCGTGCCTAAGATGGTGCGTACAGCAGGCCTCCAGATGACTGATTTCCTCACGACCATCATCGAGAACTCATGACAGGGGATGCTGCTTAAGGATTTCATATCTGAAAGTTCCTCCGCACTCCTGGACATCTATCCTGCCGAAGAGGCCAGAGCCATCGTCCTGATGGTGTGTGAGGCCGTTCTCGGCACCAAGAGTTATACACATATCATAGAGCCCGCCACAGAGGTCCCCCAGTCCCGGATCTCTGAGCTGGGCGGTCTCATGGACCGTCTCAGGGCAGCGGAACCTGTCCAGTATGTCCTCGGACATACAGTCTTCCACGGTCTGGAATTCAAGGTGACCCACGACGTGCTGATACCGCGCCCGGAGACAGAAGAGATCGTCGAAGCCGCCATTGCAACTGCCGGGAGACTTGCAGCCGCACAGGTGGAGGCGCGTCCGCTCAGGGTGCTTGACCTCTGCACCGGTTCCGGGTGCATTGCATGGTCGCTGGCACTCGCCCTTCCCGGCTCCGAGGTCGTGGCGGTAGATATTTCGGACTCGGCTCTGGAAGTGGCGCGCGGCCAGGAGTTCGGATCCCTGCTCTCGGAACGCAGTGCCCGCGCACCGGAGTTTGTCCATGCAGATGTACTGGATCTCGACCATGTCCCGCAATGGGGCAGCTTCGACCTCATCCTCAGCAACCCTCCATATGTGATGGATTCCCAGAAACCGGATATGCGCCGCAATGTCCTTGAGCACGAGCCGGCTCTGGCACTCTTCGTGCCGGATGACGATCCGCTCATTTTCTACCGTGCAGTCGCGGCGTGGGCTCGGCAGCTGCTTGCTCCCGGTGGAGTCGGCTTCGTCGAGATCAATGACCTTCTGGGTACCGGGACGGAGGATGTTTTCAAGGCCGCAGGGTTCACCCATACCTCCATTCTGCGGGATTTTGCACAGAGGGACCGGGCCGTCAGCTTCTCCAGATAGGCTCCTGGCTGTCTGAAATGCATATGTTTCCAATACTCCGTGTTCCTTTTCCGAACACGGTTTTGTTTTGCTCACTTTGCAGAAAACAGAAGCATATGAGATACAGTACCATCATTCTATCGTTAGTTGTCATCTGTGCCTGCGAAAGACAGATCGAGACTGCTCCACGGGACATGCATGGTCTTCCGGATATAAATGCCGGAGACATGGCTCTCATGCTCTCGGAGCTTCCCATCGGGATGGAGCAGCTGAAGGAGGTGCACTCCGCAGTGTCGTCATCGTCAGAAAATGGCTATGATGAGGAGTACCTGATGCGCGACATCTTTCTCAATCCTGGAGCCGGTGTCGGGTCTGCCGGGACCAAGGCAGGGAGCTATGTCACGGAAAACCCCATGAAGTCTCTGATAGAGGATTATCTCCGCTCCAGGGTGATGACCAAGGGGGGAGATGAAGAAGAACTGGCATCATACATCGATGAACTGACCGGCTCCGGACTTCAGATATACTGGCCGTTTTCCGATTCCTGGGACGGAAAGACCATGCCTCTGATGACCTTCGACCCGGGGACAGACAGTCAGTCCAACGAGGGTTATGAGGTGTTTGTGGATGCCGCCGGCCAGCGCAGGGTCAAGAAGGTCATGATCACTGAATCGATGGCCAGAGAGCGGCCGGTCTGGGTGGTGAACAGCAACGATGACAGTGAGTTCAAGACGCTGGAGATTCTCCGACGCGATCATCCCGACTGGGGTCAGGGTGGAACGGTCATCGTGAAGTCTGACGGGGCGGGTGACAGCGGCGTGAAGTCGCTTCTGATGAAGGACTTCGTGATGAAACGCCACTATGACAGCTGGTTCAGGGGAGCTTCGGAGTTTTTTGTGAAATGCGGGTGTGTGGAGAACTTCACTGCCAGCACCGAAGCCGAGATGCGTCTCTACTCACCTTCTGTGACAGACTTCATGGTGGTGGTGAAGCGCAGCCAGGTAGGAGTGAAGATCCCTTTCAATGCGCTCCTCATATCGGAGTGGACTCCTCAGCTGGAATCTGTAGCCTTCCTCATCACAGAGGATGACGGCGGATCCAAGACCTCATGGAAGGCGGAGACCACTGTGAAGGTGAATTCCAAATCTTACGGCATAGTGGTGGATCTGCCTATGAATGTCAGGGATGAGATAGTCTGGAGGGGGTCGCTCACCAGCCGCTTCATGGACAGATACAACGGTGTGACATCCCATTTCGGGGATGTCGACATCACTTTCGAGATAATCTGACGGGAAGTCAGACCTCCGGACCCACCGTCATCTCGCAATTCCTGCAGTCGAATCCGAGTGCAAACCTGCGGCCGTTGTTGAGCAGGAAGAGCCTGCCCGTATCCTTTGCCCCCTGGTGTACCGGGCAGAGTCCAAGTTCGTGGCGTATGCAGTATCGTGTCCTCATGAGCTCGGCTTCTGGAGTGTGTGTCAGCTCGTAGGCTTCATCCACATTCTCTGCCCCCCGGCTCAGATAAAGCTGACGGGTGATGCTGTTCGCTACATTATATTTATAGGAGATGGATTTGTCTGCAACCATGACACTCTCGTCCTTCTTCCCGAAATCCAGCGGTATGGCCTTGCACGGGACGGCGTCCAGGTCGGATGCGATGAGCCTGCGTATGCTGTTGAGCGTGGAAGCGCTCAGCAGCGGCAGCCTGCCGCGCCCCTGGCAGCTGATTTCACCCACGCTGAAAATATAGTTTCCAGCCCTTTTTGAAAACTGCTCCCGTATGAGGGCTTCCTGGCGGTCCCTGTTTTCCGCCACATCTGCATCGCACTTGAACGGGGAGAGAATCTCTCTGCCATCCTGACTTCTGGCGGTGATGTCTATATGGAACTCTCCGGAGATTGCCACGTCCAGAGTCACCGGGATCTCTCTTTTCGGCATGTTGCGCTCAAGCTCCTTTTCGAACGCAGCGCTTATGTTTCTGAAGAGTCTGACCCCCTTTGCCAGTCCGTCGACGCTCTTGCACCGTATGATGTTTCCCTCGCAGACGTCACCCCTGAATCCTATGACGCCGCCTTTGCCGGCAAATGCGAAGCCGTCCCCGTTGCGGAGCACTATATCCTGCCCGGCAGGGCTGATGCAGACTTCGATGCCGGTTCTGTCCGTCCTGCGCACAGATCTCACGGTGCCTGCAAATTCGCCCATTGATTTGGGCGCGTCCATAGAGGACCATTTCCCTCTCCTGCCGTCGATCCACAGTTCGGTGTATCCACGGTTGAAGGTCTTGTCCAGTGCAGGTTCGAAGCCGCCGCTCACGCGCCCGAATGACGATCTGCGGTATCTGTCAGGGTGTCTGGACACAAGCTCGTCGAGTGCCAGAGAATAGTCCCTGACGACATTCTTGACATATGATGCGTTCTTCAGACGGCCCTCGATCTTGAATGAGCATACGCCTGCTTCCGCCAGTTCCTCGAGTCTCCCCTTGAGCCGATAGTCCCTGAGCGAAAGGAGAGCCTTGTCCCGGACGAGTATGCTGCCGGCCTCATCTGCCAGGTCGTATCTCGACCTGCAGGCCTGGATGCAGGCTCCGCGGTTTGCGCTGCGTCCCGATATGGCCTCGGACATGTAGCACTGGCCGCTGTAGCATACGCAGAGGGCGCCATGCACAAAGTATTCGAGTTCGCATTCCGTGGCCTCGTGGATTTCCCTGACATCCTTCAGTGACGTCTCTCTCTCAAGCACGAGACGCCCGAATCCGAGACTCTTGACAAACTCAGCCTGTTGCGCAGTCCTGACAGCACACTGGGTGGAAGCGTGAAGAGGTACGCGTATGTCGTCCCATGTGGTGATGGCCGGATCCTGGATGATGAAGGCGTCTACCCCTGCATCCTGTGCCTCCAGCATCATCCTGTGGACAGCGTCCAGCTCGTCCTGGTAGATGATGGTGTTGACAGTCAGGAATATCCTCACACCGAACAGATGCGCGTAGGAGCACAGCTCGCGTACATCTTCGATGCTGTTGGCCGCGTCCTTCCTGGCCCCATAGCCGGGACCTGCCATATATACGGCATCGGCACCGCAGTCGATGGCTGCGATGCCGATATCCTTATTTCTTGCCGGGGCAAGAAGCTCTAGTGTCTGTATTTCCACCAAATGATTACTTGAGGGACTCAACAAGCTGCTTTGCCTGTGCGCCGAGCTGAGGGTCTGAAAGCACCTTTGTGTAGAATTCCTTTGCCTTTGCGTTGTTGCCTGCCTTCTGATAGAGAGCACCTACTGTGAAAGCGATCTGGTTGGCATCCTTTGCTGTAGGAGCAACCTCGAGGTACTTCTCGTAGTAAGCGATTGAAGACTTGCTGTCGTTGAGCTTGGTAGCTGCGCTTGCTGCGAGCTTGTATGCGTTTGCATTCTCGACATAGCCGTTTGAAGCCTCGCAGTCAGCGATAGCCTCTTTGAACTTGCTGGCCTTGAGGTCAGCCTGAGCCTTCTTGAGGTAGATGTTTGAGAGCTGCTTGTTGGCATTGTCTGCCTGACCGTTCTCAGCTGCAGCCTTGAATGCCTCGATAGCCTCATCCACCTTGCCTGCACCTGCGAGTGCCTGGCCGAGACGGAGGGATGCGTTGCCGTTTGCAGGGTCAGCCTCGACTGCGAGCTTGTATGCGTCAGCTGCAGCAGCGAAGTTCTTGTCCTTGATCATGGCGTTGCCCTTGCCCATGTATGCCTGAGGGATGAGTGAGGTGGCCTCGTCGGCAACACCTTCCACTGCATACTCGGTTGCGGTCTTTGCTGCTTCCTTGAGTTTCTCTACAGCTGCATCGAATTCACCTGCCTTGAGGTTGCCCTTTGCGATAGAGAAGATGATCTGAGGGATGATGCCCTTGCAGGTGTTCACGAGTTCAGCACCGTCCTCTCCGCATGCCTGTGCAAGAGCGAGAGCCTCCTGGAAACCTGTGAGTGCGAGCTCATTGTTGCCTGCCTGAAGTGATTCGTTGGCCATCTTGGCGGTTTCAGTGGCCTGGGACATGTCCTGTGCGGATGCGATGCCAGCAGAAAGGATGACTGCTGCAAGAGTGATGAGAATTCGTTTCATTTCTTGTATTATTTTTGTATTTGTTACCTTTGTATTAGACAAAAGTAATGATTTATGTCAAAAATCCCAAGGATATGAGAATGCTTAGCAAAATATATGTCACGCTGTCATTGGTTCTTGTGTCAATTTCCGTGCCAGCGCAGGAACTTCCGGCATTGAAAGCCGCTCCGGAACTTCAGACAGGTTCTTTCCCCAACGGCATCAAGTATTATCTGGTGACAAACAAGGCCGCAAAAGGCTACGCCGATTACAGTCTCGTTCAGAAAGTGTCTCCTGCGACTTCCGTTTCACGGGCCGCGCTGACTTCTCTGCCGCACTTCACAGACCAGAAGCCATATGATTTCCTGGCCTCGAAGGGCGTGGGATATACGTCACGTGGATATGTCTATTCCCAGGGAGACGCTACAGTTTACAGGTTCGCCGACGTGCCGACATCAGATGTCGCGGCATCCGACAGCACACTCATGATGATCTTCGATCTGTGCACGGTAAGTCCGTATGAGCAGGCTGTGGTGATCAGCGGCGATATAGACGTGTCCGCAGTCAAGGGAAAGATGAGCATCTTCTCCATGATGGTGCCGTCCCGCGAAGCCGCTCCCGCGAAGCCTGCATATGAGTGGACCCCTTCAAGCGATGTAAGGTTCACCCATGTCATCAACAGCAATGACAACCTCGCTTCTCTTACCGTACGATACGCTTCTCCACGCACTCCGGCGGCCATGCTCGGAACAGTGCAGGTTCTTGTGGCAGAGCGCATGTTTGCAGAGCTGGGCACCATTCTGGACCGTCGCCTGACAGCCGCCTTCGCATCCGAGGGCATCGCTCTCGGAAAGGTGGTGACCTGTCATGAGGGCAGTGAGGACGGCGCCGGAGATGAAGCTTTCAATGTCACCGTGTATGTGGGCAGGGATGACATCCTGCGCGCGGCATCCGTTCTCGGTACGGTGGTAGCCAATCTGGACAAGGCGGGAGTCTCTCCGAATGAACTTCTGGATGCCCGTACGAACTATGTTTCCGCTGCCAGGAAACCGGCACCGTACAGGACCAATGAGGAGTTCTCAGACCTGTGCATATCTTCTTATCTCTTCGGCACTGCGGTCAGGACCACTACCGCCGAGAAGGACTTCTTCCTCAAGAGGGATCTTCCTGTCGAGACGGATGCTGGCCTGTTCAACAAGTTCCTGTCGGTTCTTTTCGATTCATACGAAAACCTCTCGTTCACTGTGGATACACCCGATGCACAGGTGTCGCGAGACAGGGTTCTGGATGCATACATGCTTCCATGGTCCAGAAACGGCGAGGCTTCGAAGATGCTTGCCTATGTCCCGCATGCGGCAGATACCCTGAAACTGGCGGAGCCGGGTGAGAAGGTGAAGATGAAGGCGGAGGCTGCAGATCCGGTCACCGGCGGCACCATGTGGACATTCTCCAACGGCATCAAGGTCGTCTACAAAAAGACAGACGCCGCCCCTGGGCAGTTCGGATTCTCTTTCCTCGTCAGGGGAGGCTACGGATCCATCCTGGACCTCGAAATGGGAGAAGGAGCGTTCGCATCGGATGTCCTTTATCACTATGATGTGGCGGGAATGACCTGTCAGGACTTCAACATGATGCTCAAGGCCAACGGCATAGACCTGAGAAGGACCATCGGCATCTCCGATCTGAGACTGGAGGGAAGCGCTCCGTCTGACATGCTGCAGCTTGTCGTGAAATCCATCGTGTCGTTCGCAAACTACAGGAGGTTCAACCAGGAGTCATACGACAGGTATCTCAAGTCAGAGCCGCTGAGGATAGAGATGGCGCTGAGCGATGTCTCAGGCCTCATGGCGGATGTCGATGCAGTGATGAGACCGGACTACAGATTCACCCAGTACAAATATGCCCGTAATCTCAAGAAGAGTCTTCCGGACAAGGTGAATCCATACCTCAACGCCCGTTTCCACAATATGAATGACGGTGTCATCATGATTGTGGGAGATGTCCCTGCCGACCAGGTGCTGAAAGTGTTTACAAAGTATGCCGGCAGCCTCGGGACAGGAAAGTCCATCGCCATAAGGCCGCAGAGCCAGTATGTTCTCAAGTCTTCGATCAGCAGTCTGGGCAGAAAGGCCATACATGAGGACATGCTGTCTGCAACCATGTCCATGTCTGCGATGGTACCTGTGACTGCCGAGAGGTTCTTCGCTTTCAAGCTCGCGCAGGTGCTGCTCAAGGAGAGGCTTGCCGCAGGCCTGAAGGACGCGGGACTATGGGCGGAGATATCAGACGGTGTGGAGCTGTCTCCGGCGGAGCGCTTCAGCCTGACTGTCACCGCAAGGCCTTTGGGTGAGTCCTCTCTTCCGGAGGGAGTGTCGCCGGCATCGGCTTCTGAGGCCATGCGTGTCTTGAGGGAATCGCTCTCGGCGTCTCTTTCATCTCCGGTATCTGCAGCGGCGCTGAAGGTGGCGAAATCAGTGCTCGCCAAGCAGCTTGAATATGACATGGCCCAGCCTGAGAATGTGATCGATGCGGCAGCCGTAAGATACAGTGACGGCAAGGATCTCTACTCCAAGTATAAGGAGATCGTCAATGCTCTCAGTGCGGCAGCGGTGCAGGATATCATGGCGTCCCTTGACGCGGGATGCAAGGTTGAATACGTAATGGATAAATGATATGGGACACCCTTTCGGGACAATCGTGCAGATAGGTGATATCCTTGTTTCCGAGGATGTGATTGTGGAATATTTCAGCTGCGACTATGCTGTGTGCAAGGGCAAGTGCTGCATAGAAGGCGATTGCGGAGCACCGCTCGAGGAGTCCGAGCTGGATGAGATAGAGAGGAACTATGAAGTGTTTTCACCTCTCATGAGCGAGAAAGGGCGTGAGGCCGTGGATGCAAAGGGCTTTTTCGAGATAGACATCGAAGGTGACATAGTGACTCCGGTGGTACCTGCCACCCAGGAGTGCGCCTATACACATTTCGATGCCGAAGGGAATTGCCTGTGCGCCATCGAGAAGCGTTTCTTCGAGGGAAAGTGCCCTTGGCGCAAGCCGCAGTCATGCTGGCTCTATCCAATACGCATCACCAGACTGACCGGCGGCGGCCAGGCTCTCAACCTGCACCGGTGGGATATATGCAGAGATGCGTTTGAAAAGGGAAAACGCGAGAAGGTGAGGGTGTACCAGTTCCTCAAGGGACCGCTCACCGCTCTTTACGGCGAGGAGTTCTATGAGGCCCTCTGCGCTGCCGCAGAGCATGTCCTGGCCTCTGTGGAAAAGGACTAGACCTGAGGGTTGCGGAACCTGTATTCGAGTCCGTTCACTATCCTGACAATGTCTTTGGTGAGGCCCTCTGCGCGGAAGCCTCCGAAGTCGCGTGTCATAGTGACTCTGTCCTCAAAGAATCTTGTGAGCCTGCGTATCGGCGATTTCGCCCTGAATGTGAGGTTCTCTCCTTCCTCGCTCTCAAGTGCGTACCCATGCTCTTCCATATAGCTGAGGATGCCGTTGCGTATCTCGCCGTATTCTCCCGGGATGATGACGCCTCTGCTGTTGAATCCGAACTTGGGATACAGCAGGGCGATCGCGAGGAATGCGAGAGCAAGCTGCCAGATGGAGTCGTATCCGTTGCGGAACATCGTGGATGCGTTCCATTCGGTGACATGCATGAAAGACAGCGCGGCCAGCATGATGGTCACGAGGATTACCATGTAGAGGTAATATTTGATGGCTCTGATGATATACTTCATAACGGCCGCAAATATAATAATTTTCATAATGTGCACGAATTTTGCTAAATTCGCCGTGAATTCTAATACTTTATCGAAATGAAAGAAGATCCACTAGAGCGCCTCGACCGTGAGGCCAGGGAAAGAAGAGAAGGCGGCAACCTCAGGACCACCATGTACCTGCTCGCAGGTGTGGCAGCAGTGCTTGCCATCGCCCTCGCATATATCTGGTATCAGAAGAGCAGTCTCGTCAATGAGCTCAATGAAGAGAAGAAGGATCTCACAGAGCAGATCATGTCTCTCCAGACAGATTATGACAGCCTCTCATCCGAGTACGAGTCCATCAACTCCCAGCTCGACTCTTCAAGGGAGGAAGTTGCGCAGCTCGTCGAGCGCATCCAGAAGACCGAGGCGACAAACCGCGCCAAGATACGTCAGTATGAGAAGGAGCTCGGTACCCTCAGAACCATCATGAGGAGCTACATCGGACAGATCGACTCTCTCAACACTCTCAACCACAAGCTCACCGCAGATGCCGCTGCCGCCCGCAAGGAGGCTGCCGCTTCCAAGAGAGCGAACCAGGAACTCACCCAGCAGGTGGAGAGTCTCTCCGGCCAGGTGGCTGCCGGCTCTGTCATCAAGGCCAGAGGTCTCCGTATCGATGCCTACAACAATTCCGACAATGTCACAGACCGCAGCAGCCGCGTAGTCAGGATGCTCACCACCCTGAGTCTCGTGGAGAACGAGCTTGCGCCAAAGGGTCCTATCAGGATCTATATCAGAGTGAAGGATCCAGACGGCATCCTTCTCACCAACTCAAACCAGGTTTCATTCAGCTATGGAGGCGAGACCATGGTGGCATCCGCTTCCCGTGAGGTGGATTATCAGGGCAAGGAGGTTGAGCTCAGCATCTATCTCAACGACATCCCTTCATTCGCCAAGGGCGTATATACTGTAGAGGCATTCACCTCACAGGCCAAGCTCGGCACCGCTGAGGTACTTCTCAGATAGGATGGTTTACATCCATATACCATTCTGCAAAAGTTTCTGCACCTATTGCGACTTCTATTCGGAGATATGCTCCGGAAAGGGCTCCAATGAGGTGCAGAACCTTTTTTGCGACAGGCTCTGCGCCGAGATGGATGAGCGCCGCTCTGAGATCGCTGCGGCTTCCGTGCCGCGTACGCTCTATTTCGGAGGAGGCACCCCGTCCGTGCTGCCGGCAGAGATGCTTGAACGCATCACCCGCGCCCTCGGACCCGGTCCGTATGATGAATTCACCGTCGAGGTGAATCCGGAGGATATCGTGGAAAAGGGACCGGATTATGTGAGACGGCTGCTTGACATGGGGGTGAACCGCGTGAGCATGGGAGTACAGTCGCTGGATGATACCATCCTCAGGTGGATGAACCGCCGCCACGATGCCGCGCGTGCCGTGGAGGCCTTCCGCATTCTCCGCGAAGCGGGGGTGAAGAATATCAGCATGGATCTCATATTCGGACTGTCACAGCTTTCGGCGGCTCAGCTGGGTGCGACCCTTGACGGCTTCCTGGAGCTGGGCCCGGAGCACGTGTCGGCGTACCAGCTCTCGATCGAGGAGGGCAGCGCACTCGCGCGGATGGTGGAGGATGGACGCTATGTCGAGGCATCGGAGGAGCTGTGCAGGGAGCAGTACTCCCGCATCTGCGATACGCTCAGGTCGGCTGGATACCTGCATTATGAGGTCTCTAACTGGGCGCTGCCCGGATGCGAAGCCGTGCACAACAGCGCGTATTGGAGCCGCCGTCCGTATGTGGGCCTGGGTCCCGGAGCGCATTCCTTCGACGGCGCTGTGCGCAGATGGAACTCCGACAGCCTTTCGGGGTGGACGCCATCTTCAGAACGGCTCACTCCGGAGGATACTGCAGTGGAGACTGTCATGCTGGGTCTGCGCACATCCAGAGGCCTTGATCCAGCCGAACTGCGTGCGAAATGCAGCCAGGAGGCACTCGGGCGCCTCCTGGAATCAGGTTCTATCGTGGAAGAAGAAGGACGCTTCCGCATCCCCGAAGATCACTTTTTCGTGTCGGATGACATCATCCGGCAGCTTGTCTAGATGGCCTCCGTCTTGAGCCTCAGCCATGCTGCGATATGCGACGGCAGCTTCGGGGCGAGCGTGCGGTACACCCTTTCATTGTAGGCGTTCAGCCAGTCGATTTCCTCTTTGTCGAGTAGTTCTCTGACTATCGCACCGGTGTCGAAATGGCACAGGGTGAGGGTTTCGAACTCCAGCCATTCACCGAAATCGTTGCGTCCCGCCTCCACGCAGAGCACCAGATTCTCATGGCGTACGCCATGCATCCCTTCGCGGTAGATGCCGGGCTCGTCAGAGGTGATCATGCCGGGGACGATGGGCTGGCGGTTGAAGTTCTGCCGTATGTCCTGCGGGCCTTCATGCACTCCGAGGAAGAATCCGACTCCGTGGCCTGTTCCGTGCCCGAAGTTGCGCTTGCACCTCCAGAGCGGGTTGCGGGCGAGCGCATCTATCTGGCAGCCGGCTGTTCCGCGCGGGAACACCGCCATGGCGAGATCGATATGTCCCTTGAGCACGAGGGTGTAATCCTCCTTTTCGAGTGCGGTGCACGGACCGAGCGGGATGGTGCGGGTGATGTCTGTGGTGCCGGAAAGATACTGTCCGCCGGAATCGCAGAGGTAGAGGCCGTGCGGCTCCAGCATCGGGGCATCCTTGCGCGGAGTGACATAGTGAGGGAGGGCGCCTCCGGGGCCGTATGCGGAGATGGTCTCAAAGCTGTCTCCCATGTACCCCGGAATCTCGGAGCGGTAGCTGTCGAGTTTCAGGGATGCATCCCATTCGCTCACGCCGCGGCCGGACTGGACCTCACCCTCGAGCCAGTAGAGGAACTTTTCCATTGCGGCGCCGTCATCGACATGGATGGCGCGCATGGCTTTGATTTCGGTCTCGTTCTTCACGGCCTTCCGCAGCACGACAGGGGAGACGCCTTCGATGATCCGGCTCCCGAGCTGTTTGTAGAGGCTGTAATTGAGGGTTGAACTGTCCACGAACAGAGTCCCGAGGCTGCCGTCCGATTCCTTCTCGGCGAGCACCATGTCGATGTCGTCGTAAGGGAATATGCTGATGTCATCCTCTTCGAGTTCGCAGAAAGTGTCGAGAGTGCGCTGGTCTGCCGCATCATAGCTGTCCTTGCGTACAAACCAGTCGACTTCGTCCGGAGTGACGAGAAGGTGGGAGATGACCAGGGGATTGTATTCTATGTCCGAGCCTCTCACATTGAGAGTCCATGCTATCTCATCGAGAGCTGTTATCAGGATGCTGTCGGCTCCCTGTTCGCGGACGGCGGCTCTGAGCCATGTGAGCTTGCCCCAGCGGCTTTCGCCCGCAGTGCGGGTGCCGAGGCTGATCACAGGAGTCTGAGGTATCTGCGGCCGGTCGATCCAGAGGGTGTCCATCATGTCCGGCACATCGACGATGCGGCATGCCGGCTCGTCGTCCTCACCGACTCCGAATGCTTCCTGGATGTCGCGGATGGCGCTTACGCTCTGGCACAGGCCGTCCACGGCCACGATCACCGTACGCCTGCGGTCTCTGAATGCTACCTGAGACAGCCATTCAGGGATGAGCACCTGATCCGGAACCCTTGTCTTGTGGAGCACTATGCCTGTTCCGGAGAGCTGGCGGTTTGCCTGGATGAAATAGCGGGTGTCTGTCCAGAGTCCGGCGTGGTCTGCCGTGATGACGATGTCCCCGGCCTCGCCTGTGAAGCCGCTTATCCATTCGACCTGCTTCCACCTGACTGCCGGATATTCGCTGCAGTGAGGGTCGGATCCGGTGATGATGACAGCGTCCCATCCGCGTCGGGACATGATCGACCGGAGTGCCTCCACCCTCTGATGATAGATGTTTTCCATAAAAGAATAAAGGAGCTGACTGAGCAGCTCCGATAAGTGTCTAGACTGTGAGAATCTCTTTTTCCTTTGCGGCGATGAGCTCATCGACCTTCTTGACGAACCTGTCGGTCAGCTTCTGTACATCGTCCTCTCCGTCCTTCTCGATGTCCTCTGGGATTCCGTCGGACTTGATAGACTTCTTGAGAGCGTCGACAGCGTCGCGGCGTGCGTTTCTCACTACGACCTTGGATCCTTCACCTGAGGTCTTGGCCTTCTTGATGAGCTCCTTTCTTCTCTCCTCTGTGAGAGGCGGAACTGTGCATCGGATGGTCTCGCCGTTGTTCTGAGGGGTGAAGCCGAGGTTGTTGTCGATGATGGCCTTCTCGATAGCTGCGATCATCTTTTTCTCCCAAGGCTGGATGGCCAGGGTCCTTGCGTCAGGGGTTGTGACGGAAGCGACCTGTGGGATAGGTGTAGGTGTGCCGTAGTAGTCGACGGTCACATTGTTGAAGATTGAGGGATTTGCCTTTCCTACGCGGTATGTCTTGAGGTCTTCCTCGAGGAATGCAACCGCATCCGTCATCTTCTTCTCGCAGTTGGCGATGATTTCTTTTACTTTATCCATATCGTTAGCTTGTTTGTTTTTATTTGTGTACAAGGGTTCCGACCTTTTCTCCGTTGAGGATGCAGGTCAGCGAGCCGGAAACATTCATGTCGAAGACGATGATAGGGAGATCGCCCTGCTCGCAGAGGGCGAAGGCTGTCTGGTCCATGACCTTCAGGTGGTCGCCGATGGCCTTGTCAAAGCTGAGCTCGTCATATTTGACGGCATTCGGGTCCTTTTCAGGGTCAGCTGTATAGACGCCGTCCACACGTGTACCCTTGAGAAGCACGTCGGCACCGATTTCGAGCGCACGCAGGGCTGCACCCGAGTCTGTGGTGAAGAAAGGATTGCCGGTACCTCCGGCGATCAGGGCGACGCCGCCCTCCTCGAGCACCTTCACGGCTTCCTCTCTGACATAGTATCTTGCAATCGGCTCCATAGGGGTGGCTGTGAAAACCTCTGCCTTGATTCCCTGTGAACGGAGAGCCATGGCGAGGGCCATGGAGTTGATGACTGTGGCGAGCATGCCCATCTTGTCGCCGTTGACTCTGTCAAAGCCTTTGCCGACGCCCTGAAGGCCGCGGAAGATGTTTCCGCCTCCATTGACGATGGCTACCTGCATGCCGGCCTTCACTGCGGCAGCGACTTCGGCCGCCTGCCTGTTGATGCTGTCTTCATTGATGCCTCTGCCTTCCGGACCTCCGAGGCTTTCTCCGCTCAATTTGAGCAAAACCCTTTTATACATATATCTGATGAGGTTTGACTGTGTGATTGTGTGGAAAACAAATTTATCGGAAAATTATGAAACTTGCAAGAAAGCCACTATATTTGCACCTATCTTAAAATCGGATAATTAAATTAAAACACATATGTTCATCTTCAACTCTTCAATCGGAAAGAAGTTTATCCAGAGCGTCAGCGGCGCATTCCTTATCATCTTCCTTCTTCTCCACGCTACTATCAATTTCTTCTCAGTGATAGATTCATTCACTGGCAAGTTCGGTAACGCATTGGAAGACGACAAGCTTTTCACAGCCGGTGACGGTCTCTTCAAACTTGGATGTGACTTCATGTCAACTCCAATCATCAGCATCATGGTTCCAGTGCTTGCACTCGGTTTCCTTGTACACATCGCTTACGGTATCTGGCTTTCTGTCCTGAACATAAAGGCTCGCGGCCCTCAGAAGTATGAAGTTGCCAGCAAGGCTGCTGCCGATTCATGGTCAGCCAAGAATATGGTTGTCCTCGGAATCGTGATCCTCGGTTTCATCGCATTCCATCTTACACACTTCTGGGCAAAGATGCAGCTTCCTGAGCTGTTCGGTGTAGGTGTGGCTGAGAATGATCCTTACGCACTGCTCATGGCAACATTCGGCAATCCTGTAGTCCTCGTTCTCTACATTGTATGGTTTGTCGCAGTATGGCTGCACCTCATCCATGGTTTCTGGAGCATGTTCCAGACAGTGGGCTGGAATGGCCAGACATGGTTCAAGAGAGTGAAGGTCATCGGCATCGTAGTTGCCACATTGGTCTGCCTCATGTTCGTCGCTACAGCAGTCAATGCATTCATCCAGGCGTAAGTCCTGAAAGAGACATAAATGAAAGGTCGGCCCGAGAGCCGACCTTTTCTGTTTCCTGACCTCTGCAGGGGCCTCGGAATCTATTTTGAAATTGTGTTGAATAGTGTCTGGCTGAAGACTTCACGCTCCCTTTCGTTCACAAAGTTGACCTCGATAGGGACCTTGAACATGCGCTCCTTGAGCATGAAAGGGAGTTTGTCGAAATCCATGATGCGGTGTGCATCCTTCTCCGTGGTGATGATGGCGGCGGTGGAGTTGCGCATTGCGGCGCTGTGGATGGCACGCACGTCACCCTTGCTGAACTTGTGGTGGTCCTTGAATCTGAACTTCTCGACAAGCCTGTAGTTGTCACTGAGGTAGCGCCTCAGAGGTGTATCCTTGGCGATGCCGGTGAAAAGGATGGCATTGCGCGCGTAGATATACCGCGGGTCGCATTCTCCGTAGATCGGCGCGGGCTGGCTGTACTCGATGGTGGTGAAGAAGAGCTTCTGCCTCCTGCCGTCGTGGCCCGTGCCCTCGCAGGTCTTGCTGTCGTAGTCCCTGATGCCAAGGGATGTCGCCCAGACGGTCTTGTCCCAGTCGGTGATGTACCTGTCGCATTTGGTGACTATGATGACGTCGGCGTCATAAATCCTTTCCGGGAGGTCCCTGAGGCTGCCGATAGGAAGGAGCCTGTCGGAGAATACCGGACGCTCGAAGTCGACGAGCACGATGTTGAGGCTGGCCTTGAGCTGCCTGTACTGATATGCGTCGTCCAGGACGATGACATCTGCCGCCGGGATGTTCTTGTCCACACACCTGCGTGTCCTGCGCAGAGTGCGCACCTTGTCCGGGTGGCAGAGGTAGTCGCATCCGCGGATGCGGTTGCTCTCGAGGGCAACGGTCACTGCCGGGAATTTCTTCTTGATCTGCAGCGGCTCGTCGCCGTAGAATGAGGCCTTGCCTGTAGTCACGACCTGCTGGAAGCCGCGGCTCTCGCGCTTGTATCCGCGGGAGAGGACGGCGATGTTGCGGTATGCCCAGTCTTCGTGGGCGAGCAGCATGCGCAGAATCATCTCTGTATGCGGAGTCTTGCCTGTGCCTCCGACGGTGACGTTCCCCACGCATATGGTCGGTACCTCGGCGCTGTGCTGCTTGCGCAGTCCGAGGTCAAACATCGCGTTGCGGACTTTCAGGGTCAGGTAGTATGGAAAGAGTACAAGTCTGTCGTACATATATTATAGGTTAAAGGCCGTACACGCTGGCGGCTTCTTCGAGAGGAGTGCCGCCCCAGCGTTCGTTTACATAGTCAAGGAGCGCGTAGAGCTCCTGCGGGTCGGTGGTGGTGACCAGTTTGATGCGCGTGTCCTTGAACTCAGGCAGACCCTTGAAATAGCATGAGAGATGTCTCCGCATCTCAAACACGCCGCGAGTTTCCCCCTTGAGGTCGAGCGAGAGGCCGAGGTGTCTCTTGGCGAGGGCGACCCTGCCTGTGACGCTCATAGGTGCAGGCAGCTCTCCGGTGTCGAGGTAGTGCCTGATCTCCCTGAATATCCATGGATGCCCGAATGAAGCGCGCCCCACCATGATCCCGTCCACCCCGTAGCGGTCGAAGTATTCCTTCGCCTTTTCGGCGGAATTGATGTCGCCGTTACCTATAATAGGTATATGCATGCGCGGGTTCTCCTTGATCTTTCCGATCAGGGACCAGTCCGCTTCACCTCTGTACATCTGGCATCTGGTCCTGCCGTGGATGGTGAGGGCCTTGATGCCGGTATCCTGGAGCCTCTCGGCAAGCTCGACGATGATCTTGGAATTGTCGTCCCAGCCCAGGCGGGTCTTGACCGTCACGGGTTTGCGCACCGCTTCGACCACGGCTCTGGTGATGGCTACCATCTTGTCAGGCTCCTTCATCATGCCGGAGCCTGCGCCACGTCCGGCTATCTTGCTCACAGGGCAGCCGAAGTTGATGTCTATCACATCGCAGCCATGGCCGCCAGCTATCTCGTCGGCGTGGTCCGCCATCTTCGCTGCCTCGACCATGGCCTCGGGGTTGTTGCCGTAGATCTGGATGCCTATGGGGGCTTCCTCCTCTATGGTCTTCATCTTGGCTATGGCCTTGACGGCATCGCGTATCAATCCGTCGGACGGGACAAATTCGGTATAGACCATGTCGGCCCCCATGTCCTTGCACACGATGCGGAAGGATGCGTCTGTCACATCCTCCATCGGGGCGAGAAGCACGGGTCTTTCACCGAGATCTATATCTCCTATCCTCATCTGACACTGATTAACCAAGCAAAAATACTAAAAGCGCGCTGCAAGTCCAAAGAGAGTTATCCACAGGCTTGAGTTCAAATTGTTAATGAATTTTGTAAGGATGAAAATATTTTGTACCTTTGCGTCCCCTATTATGTGTAGGGATCGCAATTTTATTATTAACCAATTAAAGATCAAGACAGTGGACACACAAAGCTACAAGACAGTATCGCTCAACAAGGCGACTGTACAGAAAGAGTGGGTCGTCATTGACGCTACAGATCTCGCACTTGGCCGTCTCGCATCAAGAGTTGCTCTTGTCCTCCGCGGCAAGACAAAGCCAGGCTTCACACCTAACGTTGATTGTGGTGACAACGTCATCGTAGTCAACTGTGAGAAGGTGGCTCTCAAGGGCAAGAAGATGACCAACCGCGTTTACACACGCTACACAGGTTATCCGGGTGGACAGCGCTTCACCACACCTGCAGAGATCCTCGCAAAGAGACCTACAGAGTTGATCAGGAGAGCAGTAAAGGGTATGCTCCCTAAGACCCGTCTTGGTGACAAGCTCATCAACAACCTCTTCATCTATGAGGGACCAGAGCATCCTCACCAGGCACAGAACCCTAAGACAATTAAGTTGGACGAAATTTAAACAGAGTAAATGGAACAGACACACGCCCTTGGAAGACGTAAAGCAGCTGTAGCTCGCGTTTATATCGTTGCTGGAAAAGGTAACATCACGATCAACGGCCGTGACCTCCAGGATTACTTCAAGGAGGATTCACTTCGTTATATCGTGAACCAGCCTCTCGTTCTCACCCAGGCTGAAGGTCAGTTTGACATCAAGGTCACCATCGTAGGTGGTGGTATCAAGGGTCAGGCTGAGGCTATCAGACTCGGTATCGCCCGCGCTCTCTGCGAGGTTGATAAGGAGGCTTACCGTTCTACACTCAAGGCAGCTGGTTTCCTCACCCGCGATCCACGCGAGGTCGAGAGAAAGAAGCCAGGACAGCCTGGTGCTCGTAGACGCTTCCAGTTCAGCAAACGTTAGTTATTATTCAAACTGTTTTACTCAGGCACAGACAGGTACAGAAATCTTGGGACCTTTCCTGACGGATGTGAATCCGGGAAGCTACTCGAAGATTGCCTGATCTGCGGAAAACCCGAGAGATTGACAAGGTCACTACCCGCGGGTTGAAGTAAAGAGAAAATCAAATTTTTAATAGAAATGTCAAGAACAAATTTCCAGGAATTGCTTGATGCAGGTGTTCATTTCGGTCACTTGTCGAGGAAGTGGAACCCTAAGATGGCTCCATATATCTTCATCGAGAGGAACGGTATCCACATCATAGACCTGCACAAGACAGCTGTCAAGTTGGATGAGGCTGCTGAGGCGATGAAAGAGCTTGCAAGATCAGGCCGCAAGATTCTCTTCGTAGCCACCAAGAAGCAGGGCAAGGACGTCGTAGCCGCTAAGGCTGCTGAGGTCGGAATGCCTTCAATCACCGAGCGTTGGGCTGGTGGTATGCTTACAAACTTCCCAACAATCCGCAAGGCCATCAAGAAGATGGCTACCATCGATAAGATGAAAGAGGACGGCACATTCGAGAAGCTCGCCAAGAGAGAGCGACTCCAGATCGACCGTCAGAGAGCTAAGCTCGAGAAGAACCTCGGCTCTATCAGAGACATGAACCGTCTCCCTTCAGCAATCTTCGTTGTTGATGTCATGAAGGAAGCTAACGCAGTAAAAGAAGCCAATCGTCTTAACATACCGGTATTCGCTATGGTTGATACATGTTGCGATCCTACCCCTATTGATTATGTGATTCCGGCAAATGATGATGCTGCAAAGTCAATCGAGTG
>JAGHSA010000063.1 GCA_018066125.1 Candidatus Cryptobacteroides onthequi
TACCGCAGGCATTGATCTCATCGAACTCGCAGAGCTCCTCTACCGGCACGACTCTCTTCTCCACGGTGTAGCCGAAGTCCTGTGCAACAGCCTGGAGGGTCTTGTTGGTGATGGACGGGAGCACTGAGTTGGAGAGAGGGGTCACATAGCTGTTGCCCTTGATGGCAAGGAAGTTGGATGATCCGAACTCGTCGATCTTGGTATGGGTGGCAGGATCGAGGAAGAGAAGTTCCCTGTATCCCTGCTTGTGAGCGAGGTTGTATGGATGGAGTGAAGTCGCATAGTTTGCGGCGATCTTGAATGCTCCTGTACCGTTAGGTGCGGCACGGTCGAAATCCCTTGAAAGGACAGCAGTGCCCGGAGTGAGAATCTTGGCGCCGGAATATGTGCCGACAGGGGCGCACATCACAGCAAAGATCACCTCAGTCGAAGAAGCGATGCCGAGCTGAGGATTAATGCCGATAAGCACCGGGCGCAGATACATTGATGCGCCGTAGCCGTAGGGAGGGAGGAAGTCAATGTTCTCCTTCACGCACATGACGCAGGCCTCGATGAACATCTCCTCGCTTGGAGCCTCCATATCAAGGTGGGCGCCACTGCGCCGGATTCTCTTGGCGTTTTCGTCCGGGCGGAAGAGACGGACCTTGCCGTCCACGCCCCTGAAGGCCTTAAGACCCTCAAAGCAGGCGTTGGCATAGTGGAAAACGCCTGCAAAGGCACTGAAATGAAAATCAAAGTCCTTGGACACTGTGAGTGGCGACCACGCGCCATCCCTGTAATAGCTTACAATAATTGCATTGGTCTTCCTATACTTGAAAGAAAGATTTCCCCAATCTAATTTTTCCATGATATCAAAATGTTTTAATTACCATTAAATGTGAGCGGCTACCCAATCACCGACCTCAGAAGTGCTATACGCCTTGCCGTCACCAGCGAGGTCCTCTGTGACGATCCCTTCATCGATAGAAGCTGCCACTGCCTTGCGGATGGCCCTGCCCTCCTCCATGAGTCCGAACGCATACTCGAACATCATGGCTGCCGAAAGGATTGTAGCGAGAGGGTTGGCGATATTCTTGCCTGCTGCCTGAGGGTATGAACCGTGAATAGGCTCATATACTCCGGTATGCTCTCCGATGGATGCTGATGCGAGAAGACCCATTGAGCCTGAGACGCAGCTTGCCTCATCGGTGAGGATGTCGCCGAAGGTATTCTCTGTCACGAGGACGTCGAAGAACTTCGGACCGGTGATGAGCTTCATGGCAGCATTGTCCACATACATGAAATCTGTGGTGACATCAGGGTACTGGGGAGCCATCTCCTGGGCAATCTGTCTCCAAAGGCGTGAGGACTCGAGGACATTGGCCTTGTCGACCACTGTGAGGTGCTTGCGGCGGCGACGTGCAAACTCATACGCCTGCTTGAGGATGCGCTCTACCTCGAATCTGTGGTAGATGTTTGTGTCGTATGCTGTGTCGCCGTTGTCGCGGCGCCCCTTCTCACCAAAATACATACCGCCGGTAAGCTCGCGTACACAGAGGAAATCGGCGCCGTCCACAAGTTCCTCCTTGAGAGGGCTCTTGTGCACAAGGCTCTTGAATGTCTCGACAGGACGGAGGTTGGAGAAAAGGCCGAGCTGCTTGCGCATGGCAAGGAGACCAGTCTCAGGACGTACCATCGCTGTAGGGTCATTGTCATATTTGGGGTCACCGACTGCACCGAAAAGCACGGCGTCAGCTGCCATGCAGGTGTTGAATGTATCCTCCGGAAATGCAGAACCTGTCTTGTCAATGGCACAGGCGCCCACATAGCCGAAACTCCATTCCACTTCATGGCCAAACTTATTTGCCACTGCCTCTACTGCCTTGGCTGCTTGTTCTACAACTTCCGGTCCGATACCGTCCCCCGGGAGCTTAGCAATCTTGAGTTTCATATCTCTTTACTGTTTAATGTTTTCTATAATATTGAGCATTTTGAAGGTAGCCTTGATGGCTGCCTCTGTCTGGTCAGCGTCAAGTCCCTTGGTCTTGAGTTCGGAAGAGTTCCAGTCCCAGGTGATGGCAGCCTGGACGAGCGCATCAGTCTTGCCTCCAGGAGGGATGCTGACCGTATAGTCGACGAGTCTGGGATGAGGTTTCCCGAGCCTGTCGTACACTTTCCACAGCGCCTTCATGAAGGCGTCATACTGACCGGCGCCGGACGACACTTCCTCATACTCCTGGCCGTCGATGCTGATCCTGATCATGGCTACAGGGCGCATGCTCCTGGTAAGCTGGAGAGAATAGTTGACCACTCTGATCTTGTCCTCACCAGTAGAGAATTCCCCTTTCAGGACATCAGAGATGATGAATGGAAGATCCTCAGTGGTTACGCTCTCCTTCCTGTCGCCTAATTCCACCACTCTGGCAGTGACGACACGAAGTTGCTCGGGAGTGAGCCTGATGCCGAGCTCTTCCAGATTCTTGGCGATATTGGCCTTGCCGCTGGTCTTGCCCAACGCGTATTTGCGCACGCGGCCGAACCTCTCTGGGAGAAGCGGATTCTCGTAGAGGTGGCCCTTCTTGTCCCCGTCCGCATGGATTCCCGCACTTTGAGTGAATACGGCATCTCCGATGACAGGCCTGTTGTCCGGGATTCTGATACCGGATATGCTCTCAACATAGCGGCATACCTGGGTCAGTTGGCTCTCGTCGACAGTATTTGGCACATTGAGATGGTCATTGAGGACACACACCACGCTGGCAACCGGTGTATTGCCTGTCCTCTCCCCCAATCCGTTGACAGAGACATGGACACCAGAGACTCCTGCCCGGACCGCAGCCATGGTGTTGGCGACGGCGAGGTCATAGTCATTGTGGCCATGGAAGTCAAAATGCAGGTCAGGATATCTTGCGACCATCTCAGTGCAGAGGTCGAAGGTCTGCTGAGGATTGAGGATGCCGAGGGTATCCGGGAGCATGAACCTGCCGATACCGGAGTCCTTCAGTGCATCCATCATGCCGAATACATAGTCAGGCGAGCTTAGCATGCCGTTGGACCAGTCCTCCAGATAGAGATTGACCCTGAGACCGCATGCGATGGCCCTGGCCACCTCCGAGCGAATGTCATTCCAGTGCTCTTGCGGCGTCTTGCCGAGCTGCGTGGTGACATGCTTCAAAGAGCCCTTCGCAAGAAGATTGAGTACCTTTCCCCCCGCCTGCGATATCCACTCTATAGATCTGCCGCCATCGACGAAGCCGAGAGCCTCGACCCTGTCGATATAGCCGGACCGGGACGCCCAGTCACATATCTTCTCAAATGCTCGGAGTTCTCCATTGGACACTCTGGCAGACACCACTTCTATGCGGTTGACACGGAGGTCTTCAAAGAGCATCCTGGCGATGGCCAGTTTCTCCTCTGCATTGAAAGACACGCCCGCAGTCTGCTCACCGTCACGGAGAGTAGTGTCCATTATCTCAAGTGTCACGTATCCAGCCATTATCTACCTGATTCAAAAGCTTCGATCTTTGCCTTCTGCTCGAGAAGATAGTCAATGTCATCAAGGGCATTGAGAAGGCAGTATTTCTTGTATCCGTTGATCTCAAAGGACTCGCTTCTGCCGGTGGTGAGATTTGTCACCACCTGAGCTGGCACGTCGACCTTGACCTGAGCCATAGGATCATCCTTGATGGTGGCAAACAGCTCTGTAAGAAAGTCCTCTGATACAACCACCGGAAGGACAAAGTTGTTGAGCTCGTTGTTCTTGTGGATGTCGGCGAAGAAGCTGGAGATCACCACGCGGAATCCATAGCCTGCGATGGCCCATGCCGCATGCTCGCGGCTGGAGCCGGAGCCGAAGTTCTTGCCTGCGACGAGCACCTGGTGCACGCCTTCGGCAGGAGCCTGACAGAAATCGGGCTGATTGAACACGAAGTCAGTCTTTGGGTTGCCGTCCTTGTCAAACCTCCAATCTCTGAAGAGGTTGTCACCGAAGAACTTCTCATCCCTGGTGGTAGCCTTGAGGAAACGTGCAGGGATAATCTGGTCTGTATCCACATTCTCCAGCGGGAGCGGGATGCATGTGCTCTGTATGATATCGAATTTCTGTTTCATGCGTTTAATCCATTAATGTTCTGGGGTCGGTGATGACGCCAGTGACTGCGGCGGCCGCGGCAACGAGAGGGCTGCAGAGAAGAGTGCGCGCCCCCGGGCCCTGACGTCCTTCGAAGTTGCGGTTGGAGGTAGACACGGCATATTTTCCTGCCGGGACCTTGTCGTCATTCATGGCAAGGCATGCTGAGCATCCAGGCTGACGGATGGCAAAACCTGCGTCGGAGAGCACCTTGTCGAGACCCTCGGCCTCTATCTGCTCCTTTACCATCCATGATCCTGGCACGAGCCATGCGGTGACGTTGTCGACCTTGCGGCGTCCCTTTACCATGGATGCGAAGGCACGGAAATCCTCGATGCGTCCATTGGTGCAAGCACCGAGGAATACATAGTCAATCGGCATGCCGATAAGGCTCTGCCCCGCCTCGAAGCCCATGTAGTCGAGTGACTTCTGCGCGGTATCCTCCGGGATGGTGCCGTCAATGGCCATTCCCATGCCGGGGTTGGTACCGTAGGTAATCATCGGAGCGATGTCTGCCGCATCGAAAGCGACCTCACGGTCAAATACGGCATCCTCGCCGCTCTTCAGAGTCTTCCAGTACTCTACAGCCTTGTCCCAGTCCTCACCTGCAGGAGCATATTCGCGACCCTTGATGTACTCGAATGTGGTCTCGTCAGGAGCGATGAATCCACCGCGGGCGCCCATCTCAATCGAGAGGTTGCAAAGCGTGAGGCGTCCCTCCATGGAGAGAGACCGCACCGTGCTGCCGGCGTATTCCACGAAGTATCCTGTGGCACCGCTGGTGGTGAGCTTTGACATGATATAAAGAGCCACATCCTTCGCGGTCACGCCCTTGCCAAGTTTGCCCTCCACGCTGATGCGCATGGATTTCGGCTTCTGCTGGAGGATGCACTGCGACGCAAGAACCATCTCCACTTCGCTGGTACCGATACCGAATGCAACTGCGCCCATGGCACCGTGGGTGGATGTGTGCGAATCACCGCAGACTATGGTCATTCCAGGGAGGGACAATCCCCTCTCCGGTCCAACGACATGTATGATGCCGTTCTTCGGATTCATCATACCGAAATGCGCGAGTCCGAACTCGGCGGCATTGCGCTCAAGCGTATCGACCTGTTTCTTGGAGACCGGGTCTTCAATAGGCTTGTCTTGGTCATGCGTCGGAGTGTTGTGATCCGGCATACAGAATATCTTCTCGGGACGGAGGCACTTGATGCCGCGGCTACGCAGACCGTCGAATGCCTGAGGGCTTGTCACCTCATGGCAGTAAAGCCTGTCGATGTACAGTTGGGTAGGCCCGTCCTCAATGAGGGAAACCACGTGGCTGTCCCATATTTTGTCAAAGAGAGTGTTCATTTATTTCACGAATTTGTTGATGCAGTCGATATAAGCCTCGACAGAGGCGGTGACGATGTCAGTGTTGGCACCAAAGCCATAATATACGCGGCCACCGTGCTCCACCTGCATGTGCACTTTACCCACGTCGTCCGACCCCTTGGTGATGTTCTGGATAGTAAACTCCTTGATTGTCATTGTGCGCTTGATGATCTGCTTGAGGGCGTTGATGGCCGCGTCTACCGGACCATTGCCGGACGCAGCAGCCTCGAACTTCTCACCCGCGATGTCCAGGCAGATGCTTGCGACCGGTCTCACGCCCACGCCTGTAGTGACCTGGAGGTACTCTAGCTTCACATGGGGGTTCATGGTCCTGTCCACACCTGCGAGCACGAGGAGCTCGTCATCATTGATTTCCTTCTTCTTGTCGGCAAGCTTGAGAAAGTCAGTGTACATGGCATCGAGTTTCTCTCCCTCCACCTTGACTCCGATGGCCTCAAGGCGGTTCTTGAGAGCGGCACGTCCGCTTCGTGCAGTGAGCACGATGGCATTGCCGTCGAGTCCAATGTCATGAGGGTCGATGATCTCGTATGTACTCATGTTCTTGAGCACACCGTCCTGATGGATGCCAGAGGAATGTGCAAACGCGTTGCGTCCGACGATGGCCTTGTTGGCCTGGACAGGCATGTTCATCAGACCGGAGACCATGCGGCTCATAGGATAGATTCTCTTACTGTTGATATTGGTCTGAAGATCGATATCGTTGTGGCATTTGAGGATCATTGCGATCTCTTCAAGAGCGGTATTGCCCGCACGCTCGCCCACTCCGTTTATGGTCACCTCGCACTGGCGCGCTCCGTTGACGAGGCCCGCCATGGTGTTGGCGGTTGCCATACCGAGGTCATTGTGGCAGTGAGTGGAGAGAATGGCATTTTCCATGCCGTCGACATGGTCGATCAGGTATTTGATCTTGGCTCCGTACTCCGATGGGAGACAGTAGCCTGTGGTATCAGGGATGTTCACCACTGTGGCGCCGGCCTTGATGACGGCCTCTACCACCTTGGCGAGGAACTCGTTGTCTGTACGACCTGCATCCTCTGCGTAGAACTCGACGTCCTCGACAAACTTCTTGGCGTACTTCACAGCTCTCACCGCACGCTCGAGAATCTCTTCGCGGGTGGAGTTAAACTTGTACTTGATATGAAAGTCAGATGTACCGATACCGGTATGGATCCTCTTGCGCTTCGCATATCTGAGAGCCTCAATGGCAACATCGATATCCTTTTCCACCGCGCGTGTCAGTGCACAGATGGTCGGCCATGTCACTGCCTTGGATATCTCGACCACCGAGTTGAAATCACCTGGACTCGATATTGGGAATCCGGCCTCAATCACATCAACGCCAAGCTCCTCGAGGGCCTTGGCCACCTGGATCTTCTCAACCGTGTTGAGTTGGCATCCCGGGACCTGTTCGCCGTCGCGGAGCGTGGTGTCAAAGATATACACTCTGTTGTCCATGCAGGCAGAGGTTACTTGTTCTGGTTTTCAGGACGGAGCTGGCGCACTGTAACGGCTGTCTGCCACATCTCGCTCTCGCGGAGAGCCTTGAGTTCCTTCTCGAGGCCTTCACGATAGTCCGGCTTGCTGTTGCTGTCGATGGAAATCTGAGCCTCGTTGCCGCTCTTTACAGATGCATAAAGCTTCTCTACGACAGGCTTGCATGCATCGTGGAATGGTCCCATCCAGTCGAGCGCGCCACGTTGTGCGGTGGTAGAGCAGTTTGCATACATCCAGTCCATACCCTTTGCTGCGAAGAGAGGCATGAGGGACTGTGTGAGCTCCTCTACCGTCTCATTGAATGCCTCGCTTGGAGAGTGTCCGTTCTCACGGAGCACCTCATACTGGGCAAGGAGCAGTCCTTGGATGGCACCCATGAGTGAGCCGCGCTCGCCGGTGAGGTCTGATGTAGCCTCGCGCTGGAATGTAGTCTCGAAGAGGTAGCCGGATCCGATACCGATACCGAGTGCGATGGTACGGTCGAATGCCTTGCCTGTCACGTCCTGATAGATCGCGTATGAAGAGTTGAGACCACGGCCCTCAAGGAACATGGTACGAAGTGAGGTCCCTGACCCCTTAGGTGCTACCATGATGACATCGATATCAGCCGGAGGAACACAACCTGTACGGTCGTTCCATGTGATGGCGAAACCGTGTGAGAAATAGAGAGCCTTGCCTGGAGTGAGATGCTTCTTGATGGTAGGCCATACTGACATCACAGCTGCGTCAGAAAGGAGGCACATGATGATGGAAGCCTTCTGACAAGCCTCCTCGATGCCGAAGAGAGTCTCGCCCGGCACCCATCCGTCAGCGATTGCCTTCTCGAAGGTCTTGCCCTGACGCTGTCCTACGATTACATTGAAACCGTTGTCACGAAGGTTGCGTGACTGTCCAGGGCCCTGGACACCGTAACCGATGACTGCAATGGTCTCATTGCTGAGGACGTCACGTGCCTTTTCAAGAGTAAACTCATCGCGGGTGATTACATTTTCTTCTACGCCGCCAAAATTAAGCTTTGCCATAATTTTCTAATTTTTAGTTTGTTATTGATTATTTATTATTTATCCGATTCATATTCTGCCTCGCGCGCAGCGAGGAAGGCACCAACCTGCGCATGCTCGAGCATAAGTACCTCGTCGTCGACATACGAGAAGGCCTTGATGACATCGACCTTCTTCTCTATCTGCATCAGAACCCTGTTGATCTGGTCCTGAGTAGTCCTTGTCTTGATTGTAAAACGATGTATCCCCTCAAATTCGGAAGGGAACACCTGAAGGGTCTCGATATTGAGATTGCGTCTCGTGAAGATGTTGGCAATCACCCCGAGCAGGCCCACCTGATTCTCGGTATATGCCGAGACTACATATAACTTATTCTCCATATTCAAACCAGTCTGTGCCGTTTAACATAATCTCGTTGACGCTCTTGCCGGGAGGAACCATAGGGAACACCATTCCCATCTCTTCCACATGTACCTCAAGAAGGAATGCGGAATCGTCGAAAAGCATTTCGCGGACTGCATCATCGAGTTCCTCCCTCTGCTCCACGAAACGGTATTTCAGGCCGTATGCTGAAGCGATGAAGGAATATTCCGGATTGAGCATTCTGGTCGATGAGTACCTCTGGTCAAAGAATAACTCCTGCCACATGCGTACATTGCCGAGCCAGTTGTTGTTGAGAAGGATTATCTTGATACCGGTATGCTCCTGCATAACCGTGCCGAGCTCCTGGATGGTCATCTGGATGCCTCCGTCACCGACAAAGAGGCACACGGTACGCTCCGGTGCACCGACCTTGGCGCCAAAAGCAGCCGGGAGACCGAAGCCCATGGTACCCAGCCCACCGGACGTAATCATGCTTCGGCTCTGTGCAAAACGTGAGTATCTGGCTCCTATCATCTGGTTCTGGCCAACATCTGTGACGATGACAGCCTTCCCGCCAGACACTTCAGCCACCTTGTTGACGACCTCTCCCATTTTGATGCGTCCACTCTCGGGGAACACTTCCGGTTCAATCACCTTATGCTTCTCCAAATCCCCGTACATATCAGCGGTTGTCTCCCACTCACTGCGGTCACGCTTCTGGACAAGAGGCAAAAGCTGAGTGAGGACATCTTTGGCATCCCCCACGATGCCGAGGTCTACAGGGACGTTCTTCCCTATCTCCGAGGCATCAATATCGATATGTATCACTTTCGCCTGGCTGGCGTAGGTCGAAGTCTTTCCTGTCACGCGGTCATCAAACCTCATGCCCACTGAGATCAGGAGGTCACACTCCTGAGTAAGCACATTGGTGGCGATATTGCCGTGCATGCCGACCATTCCCTTGAAATGAGGAAAATTTGAAGGAAGCGCGCTGAGGCCCAGAAGGGTGGTTCCCGCCGGGATACACCCCTTGTTGAGGAATTCGGCAAGTTCCTTCTCAGCACCTGAGAGTATGACCCCCTGGCCGTACACGACAAAAGGCTTCTCTGCGGCGTTGATCATCTCGGCCGCCTTGACGATGTTCTCGGCAGACGGCTTCGGACGGGGCACGTAACTGCGGATGAAATCGCATTTCTTGTGCCCCGCCTCCGCAATGCCCACCTGCGCGTCACGGGTGAGGTCGAGCACGATCGGCCCCGGACGGCCTGTCGTGGCTATATGGAATGCGCGGGCCACTGCCCATGCGACATCCTCCGGACGGCGTATCTGATAGCACCACTTGGTGATAGGTGTGGTGAGACCTATGAAATCCGTCTCCTGAAAGGCATCGGTGCCGAGAAGGGCTGTGCTCACCTGTGCGGCGACTACGATGACAGGGGTGGAGTCCGCCATGGCGTCGGCTATGCCTGTGATTACATTGGTGGCACCGGGACCGGAAGTCACCATCACCACACCGGGGCGGCCGCTGACACGGGCATAGCCCTGCGCAGCATGGATAGCTCCCTGCTCGTGACGGACGAGGATATGCCTGAGCCTGTCCGTATAGTCCACAAGTTTGTCATAAACGGGCATAATCTGCCCTCCCGGATATCCGAAGATGGTATCGACTCCTTCAGCGATGAAGGAGTCGAGAAGTATCTCCGAGCCTGTGATCATTCTCTTTTCTTCCATTTCTTAATCTTCAATGATTCGTACCGCTCCTCTGTCGGCGGAGCTTACCATTGAGGCATAAGCCTTGAGACTCTTGGACACGGTACGCTGACGGAATGGCGGCGTGAACGCCTTCTTCCCCCTTGCAGCCTCTTCCGCACGGCGCGCCCCCATCTGCTCCTCAGTGAGGTTGACGCTGATGGAGCGTGAAGGGATGTCGATGGTGATGATGTCACCGTCACGGACAAGTCCGATGTTGCCGCCGGCTGCTGCCTCCGGGGAGATATGGCCGATGCTGAGGCCGGAAGTACCTCCGCTGAAGCGTCCGTCGGTGATGAGGGCGCACTCCTTGCCGAGGTGCATGGACTTGATGTATGAAGTTGGATAGAGCATCTCTTGCATGCCCGGGCCGCCCTTTGGGCCTTCATAGGTGATGACGACCACGTCGCCGCTCTTCACCTTGCCTCCGAGAATGCCCTCGCATGCGGACTCCTGAGAGTCGAACACTTTTGCGGGGCCTTCGAAATGCCAGATGCTTTCATCCACGCCTGCGGTCTTGATGACGCATCCGTCAGGGGCGATGTTGCCGAAGAGGACACCGAGCCCTCCGTCCTTTGTGTATGCATGCTCGAGATCGCGAATACATCCCGCCTCGCGGTCTAAGTCATAGAAACTGTAGTATGTCTCCTGTGAGCCCATTCTGGTGCTATACCTGTTGGCCGGAGAACAGAGATATATCGTCTTGGCCTCATCGCACACTTTGGGGCTGAGGATGCACCATGATTCAATCTCCTGCTCAAGAGTCATCCCGTCCACTCTCATGAGTGAAGTGTCCACAAGGCCGCCTTTGGCAAGCTCTGCCATGATGGAGACGATGCCACCTGCGCGGTTGACATCCTGGATGTGATATTTCTGTGTGTTGGGAGCGACCTTGCAGATGCAAGGAACCTTGCGTGAAAGTGCGTCTATATCAGCCATCTTGAAATCCGTGCCGGCCTCGTTTGCCACTGCAAGCAGATGGAGTACGGTATTGGTCGAGCCTCCCATGGCGATGTCGAGGGTCATGGCATTGAGAAATGCCTGACGGCATGCGATGGAGCGTGGAAGCACAGCCTCGTTGCCGTCCTCATAATAACTGAATGTATTGGCGACAATCTGTCTGGCTGCCCTGCGGAAAAGCTCGACACGCTGTGCATGGGTGGCGAGTATCGTACCATTGCCCGGGAGCGCAAGTCCTATAGCCTCCGTAAGGCAGTTCATCGAGTTTGCTGTGAACATGCCTGAGCAGCTGCCGCATGTCGGACAGGCCGCAGCCTCAATCCTTGTTACATCTTCGTCGCTAACAGACGGATCAGCAGACTTGACCATCGCATCGATAAGATCAAGCTTCGCCGCTCCCATCACTCCTGCCTCCATAGGTCCGCCGGAGACAAATATGGTCGGGATGTTCAGGCGCATTGCGGCGATGAGCATGCCCGGAGTTATCTTGTCACAGTTGCTTATGCACACGAGAGCATCAGCCTTGTGGGCATTGCACATATACTCGACACTGTCAGCGATGATGTCGCGTGATGGAAGAGAATAGAGCATGCCGTCATGTCCCATGGCGATGCCGTCATCGACTGCAATCGTATTGAACTCCGCTGCGAAGCAGCCGAGTTTCTCTATCTCCTCTTTGACAATCTGCCCGGCATCATGGAGATGGGTGTGGCCCGGCACAAACTGGGTAAACGAGTTTGCGATGGCTATCACCGGCTTGCCGAGCATTGTCGGTTTCATTCCGTTAGCAACCCAGAGAGCCCTGGCTCCCGCCATGCGGCGTCCCTGTGTCGTAGCAGCGCTTCTCAACTGATGTTTCATATTCCTGTCTTTTTCCGTTTTCCTAAATCAAAAAGCCCTTCCCGTATTATTGGGAAGGGCTCTGTATTATCTTATGTCAAGAGAGTATTACATGAGACTTCCCTGTCCTGATGATTTCACCAAAAGGACGAATAGGTTGAGCACGATAATCACGCTTTGATTCATTAATCTAGATTTCTAACCAGTTTCAAATTTAGGTATAAAATTCCATATAATCCATATTTTTTATGATTTTATTGCAAAAGTGCGTTGATTTTATCAAAAGTAACGCCACGGCGCGAACGCCGTAGTAGTCCTTCGAGCACACGAAATATGCGAGCATCTCATACGCGTCGTATGAGATGCGGTACTCTCCATCAGAGTAGTTGCTCTTGTCAGATTGCAAAGCGAAAAGCCATCCCGGCTCGCGCTGCATCGCGGCCGCTCGTCTCGAACCCGAATCCGCTTGGTGACACTGCTCCGCCTGCCGGGAAATGTGCGCACTGCTCAAAATTTTATGGTATTGCGCGCATTGAAAATCGCAACATGTTGATTATCAGCTAGCTAAAATTAAGAGCGTGCACAATACCCCTGATTTTTCTGGTAGTAAGCTCCGGTGGCACGGCTTCGCCTGCCGGGAATGGGCTCCGGACACACTCGATGAAACACTACCGAAATCATACGCGATTTTCGCCACCAAATGGGATAAGAAAAATCAAAGCCGTGCAGTTTGTGAGCCACGGCTCTGACAAATCATGGTACTAATAGACATTTGTGGTAGAATCCTATTCCGTCTTTGGACACACTCAATGAATACAGTATCCTATTAGGGTCAAGTCGGAGGAAACATTCCACTTGACCCTTTTGCGTATATGCCCGATTAGAGAACTTGTCTTGGAATCGGGCACACTTTGTCACCACGTGATAGGTTCCTGACGACTATTTATGTTATTCGTAAAATGAAATCATTTTCCTTATTCTTTCACACAGAAGCGATTCTAGTTCAGTGGAATCATTATAATAGTCAAGCAGTACCTTGAGTCCATCAACATATCGTCGCCTCCATTCTTCATCATTTCTCATAACAATTTCAACGATGTCAAGATATGCTTCCGGACAATACACGTGCTCTGAATTTAAATCACACATGGAATCTGGAGATTTCCCCAAGACCAATGTATCAATATTGTTGCGTTTATAAATGAATGCTGCCAAATCAGTGTCAATATAAGTTATACTTGAATTTTGGGCTTTGTTCATGTCGTTGAAAAATGAAGTGATGACACTATCATCTTTCTCAATAATCATTGGATAATCATTAGATAATAGCTCTTTAACTGACTGGGCTTTATATTTTTCAACTTCTCCTGGACAGATTTCTGGATCATATATGATCACTAATGAGTCAATACAATTAATATCGGCACCCGTATTACAATGGCGAATATTTATTCCGGCCTGGCATTGTGTTATTAGTGCCACACAAACTATACAGAAAACCCCGTTATTCATAATTGATTTAGTTTATCGTTATTTTCTCTGCATGCCTTACTCTGCTCTTCAGGCGAAGCTCCACCATTATTAAAATACTCCCCTCCGTTATGGCTATTCCTGACTTTTTGTCCTTTGCTTACTTCTCCATGCTTTTCTGCTGTTTTTTGCTCATTTTTACAAGCTCTGCGCTCTTCTTGGGTACCAAATTGCTCATCGCTATTGGGGATATTATTTTTTTTGCTTTCTATTGGATCCTTATCATAGTTATTGGCATGATCTATTTCGTGACATAGAATAGTGGTAGCTGAAACCCAAATACCATCCTCAGTAGCATACATGCAATCTGGATCCCAAGATATGGTAGAAGTTTTAGAATTAAAGTGGTTACGGGACTTTTTTCCTCTTCCGTCGGCAATATTATATACATTAGATGATTTATCCAATTGAGCCAAGTTTCCAGATGTGCCTTTCTCATTCATAAAAACTACTGCAGCTTTGAATTTTGATTTAAAATCATCAGAACAATTCTTGTCATACACAACTCTTTTCCCATCCGGATCTACTCTGTTCACAGGATCATTTCCGCAGTAGTTGTAGGGAGACATGCCGAAGTACTTGTTCGCCATAGGATCTATGGCGTTCCAGCGGCAGGTGTAGGCATCATAGTAGCGGGCCCCGAAGTCGAGCAGACTGAGGTCCACGCCCGCAATGTTCTGTTCCTCCTTGCCGGAGTAGCGGTAGCGGTTGGTGGCCCGAGTCTTCAGCGGCATTCTGGTGCCAAAGGGCAGGTAGTCGTTCTGCTCGA
>JAGHSA010000006.1 GCA_018066125.1 Candidatus Cryptobacteroides onthequi
TGTAGCACGGCTGCGCAGCGGTTTGCGCCCCAGATTAGCACGGGACTGATATCGCCTTCACATTCGATGACAGCTCCTGCCGCTCCAACAAAATTGTAGGCTGTAAAGAAAATACTGAGGGCTAAGGCAATGCTTCCTATGTTCTTAACCCAACGAGGTGCCTTCCATGCGGCAAAGAAGATGGTAGCCAGCAGAATGGTAAGAAGAACCATAGGAAACACGCCTCCAAGAAAGAAGATTTGTGATACAGTAATTGAAAGTAACATACGACTATTATTTTATTGTTCTTTGATTTCTACCACCTTGGTTTCTGATTTCTCCTTGCTCGCCCATAGGGTTCTTCCCAGACCTTTCATATGAATGATAAGATCATGCTTCTCTTCTGTCCATCCTGAACTATACTCTCCGAATTCATCCGAATTAACTTGATGACCATCGACCATGTACACGGTATCCTCATCACCGGGATACGGCTTGAGAGAATAAAGTATCATGCGAGTTTGATTCTCTTGTAATGCTGAAACCGGTATTTTTTTCAGTGATCTTCTTTCTTCCCATCCAGTTGTACCAGGGATAAAGTCCGGGGTTGGTCCTTCCTCGATATCAATCATGGTGCAAGTGATAGGAAGTGCAGGATAGACGCTTACAGTGATAATATAGTCCCCATCGTGATCCTCGACCCAAAAAATTTCCTCGGGCTTAAGGCCTCTTGTATACAGTTCATGGTAGATCTCTCCCGTACGACTATCCCTTATGTAATCCTTCGAGTTGCATTCCATATAATTCTTTTTCCCCATAGGAGTGTAGCGTGCAAGATACGTGCTGTCCTTTGTGCACCAAATGGCATATTCGCCAATGATACCACGCAATTTGTAGTGGTCTTTACATGCAGTAGGAAAGTCATGATATACCGCAAAAGACCTATAATCCTTGGCGTTATAGTTGTTTGACGCTTTTTTGATGGTAGGTGCCTTCAGATCCGGAGCTGGTTCATCCAGCCTATTGAGTTTAATGCGAGCAGTAAACAACCTCGACTGTTTTGCCAATGAAAGATTTATGACATCCATTGACGAATAAGCATTGGCCAACTCTTTGATCGAGAGGTTCCATTCTTCTCCTGTTGTGGTAAATACTCTTGCCTTATAGCTTGGTACTCTAGATATCTGCTTCAGCATTTTTGCAACATAGAAATCGCAGGAATCCTTATCTCGTCCGGACATAGCCATGCACATGCTCTCATACCTCTCCGCTATGCTTTCCTCCAAAGCTTGCTTCCTGTCAGGATCCTTCGTTTCTCTCCACATTGACACCAATTTCTGGCTTTCATATATCTGAATGTTTACGTCATATATCCAAGAATGGGATTCTGCAGGTTTCTCAGAAGACTTGTCAGCGTACGTCTCCTTGCTGAATGGGCCTCTTACCTCAACAATGCGACCAAGGAATTCCTTCTCGGCATTCTTCCACCACTCGATGCAGGTCGCCATACGGTAGCCGTCGGTGCCAAAGTCATTGCGAACTGACACAAAACTGTGTCCGCTCTCCGATTTGTATGGCTCCTTCCCCTCGGCATAGTAAAGTTTGACATTCTTGAAACCGGGCAGAGATGTGCTATCAGAATGGATGACATACAAGTGAGATGAAGTTGAATTCACAGCCTCCACCTCGTAGCAGGCAAGAATCTGCGAAATCATCTTGTCTGTCACCTTCTCCATCCTTGCGGAATTGCCTTTCCCCTGAATCTGAAAATCAGTTATGCTGATGGTGCAGAGAGAGTCTCTGCTGTCGTGGACTTTCTCACTGGAAACACCTCTGCTAACGTATCCTTTGGTCGCTTTTATCCTGTTGACGGCATTCTGGAGCGGCTGCTGTGCAAACGCTTGAACACAGATGGTAATAACCGCCAGTGTAAAAGATGCTCTTTTCATCATATTATAGGTTTACAGTTTCTTTATCATCTATTATACTTGCCATTCGGGCTTCTACTTCTCTTTCTAGAGCATCAGCCAGCAGGCGCTGTTGGAGCTCTTCCTCAATCTCATACATAATGTCCGGGTCCGGTCCATTCTTGCTTGACGGGAATACATCCTCAAAACGAAGTTCATGGTGTTGGCTGTTCTCTGCAATAAGATCAGGAGCAGGCTGCTTCTTAGTCTTTGGGACAGGCACTGCCTTTGTTTCAGAGACCTCTGGCTCCTGTATGGTTTCCTTTGCCTGGATTTCAACCTCATCTGCAACCAGCACTCCTTTAATTTCATCAATAGGCGCAGGACTTGCATCTGAAATGGAACCTGCGTTGCGAAGCAGTATAACAAGAGCAGCAATGCAGGCCGCGAATGCGAAGTATGAATACCTGCGGAATGTCATCTTTCGTTTTGCTCTCGTTTTTTCCGCTGACAGGATATCCTCGAATGCCCTGTTTCCTTCATCAAGGATGCTGTCAAGCCCTGCGGAGCTGGAAAGAATGAGGGCCGCTATCTCGCGTTCATCGGCGTCAATCTCGTTCGCGGCATAATAGTCTGCCAGCATTTTCTCCTCCCGGGAAGACGTTTCGGCATCCAGATATTTCTGGACAAGATGCCGGCGTGTATTCTTATCATTAAGGTTCATCATAATTTCTTCAGTGTTTCAAGCATCAGTTTCCTGGCCTGGGAGATGGTGGTCTTGATACTCGTTTTAGGCTTTCCTGTCTTCTCTGCTATCTCATCAAGAGTCATTTCCCCATCAATCCTCATTTCCAGATACTTCTTCTGCGTTTCGGAAAGAACGCTGGACAGTATCTTCCTGTTGGCGATCAGATCATTTAAGTCGTGTTCCGGAGGACTGATACCTAGTATCTCCTCGTCCTGCCGAGTGAAGGCTCGACTCTTCGTCTTTCCGTAGCTCCTATAATATCTAACACAGACATTACGGGTCAGAGTCACCGCCAGGCCTTCGGGGTTCGCTATCATGTATCCACTTTCTACAAGTCTCCAAAGAGTAAGAAGCGCTTCCTGCACAATGTCCTCGCAGTCATAGCAGCGGCCTGTAACCGAATTGAATCGGTTAGCCACCGCCATCATCTGCGGACGGACTTGCGTGGACATGTATTCAAACTCTTTGTGGGTCATTAATCGCGCTTTCTGATAGTATGTAGCAAATACGGGATGAAAGTAAATAAAATAGTTGACTTTTTTTTGATTACATTTGCAATGGCTGAGTGAGAACACATCTTATCATCAGCCATTTTAGTCCAACAATGTTTAACTGCATGCCCGGACTTTTCGTAGTTCATTGATAATTCGGGAGTTTCAAAATCTGCGGCAAAAGCGATTCCATGTATTCATACGGTATGACCGATACTCTCGGCCGTATGCACTCTGACGCTCAGTTCGCAGGTTCATCTTCAGTTCCTGCACACGTCGAGATGATGGGCTTCCTCGGCATGGGTAACAACCCTATGGTCGGCTGCTCAGTCGCTGTCGCAGTTGCAGTCGCTCAGGCACTTGCATAATCGATATAGATTATAATAAAGGAACTCCCTCCGGTTTGCGCCGGAGGGAGTTTTTGTTTTCGGTATGTGGAAATATAGCTGTTATTGGTGGTTCAGTGCCAGGCGACGTACAAGTGAATGGCAGTGTAGATTCCTGTGCTATAATCAAGATTCTTGTCAGGGAATAAAACAGGCGTGATTTTTGATTATATTTGCGAAAACAAGTTGTTATGACTCAGATAGTATTGAACATAGAAAACAAGTCGGTGGCTGCAAGCCTCAAGAAAGTGCTTGCCACCATGGACGGCGTTACTATTGCATCAACCAAAAGTCTCTCAGCTTATGAGAAATCAAAGCTGGAGGCAAAGTCTGGAAAGGTCAACCATTACTCATCAGTGGACGAACTTTTCGCAAAGGTTGGTCAATAATGTACAGTCTAAGCACTACCAGACAGTTTGAGAAAGATCTCAAACGATGCATGAAACGAGGTCTTCCTATGGAGGAGCTCAGAACAGTCATATCAATTCTGGTAGAAAACGGGGAGTTGCCTGCGAAATATAAGCCTCATAAACTATCTGGAAATCATGCCGGGGAATGGGAGTGTCATATTAAACCAAACTGGTTGCTGATATGGGAGCAGAATGACCAGGAACTGACGCTACTCATGCTTAATACCGGTACTCATTCCGATATCTTCAAGAAATAGAAATACTCCGGCCAGTCCGGATATGATAAACTCCCTCCGGTTTGCGCTGGAGGGAGTTTTTGTTTTGAGTTGGCCCTGCCTGGATCAGAATGCGGCGAGTGTTTCTCACTGCTGCAATTCGCCTGACGCGTCCATGCGGTTTAGGGGCAGCCAGATGCGTTTGAGCGCGTCAGGTCACTCCTTTTCGGGTACACCTGACGTGCCTGCCACTCCTGCAGACCGCTGTAATGGGGTCGGCCGCGTCTGCTGAATTGCAAAACGCAGAATAGATGTGTGGGCACATTGCAGAATGACAGATTTTGCCTACCTTGGCTGTCGGCAGTCACTAGAGGCGGCGGATTTGTGTTATGGAGATAAGCGATTGTCTGCGAAGGCAGATTGAGTCAGACCTGGGTCTTAATGTCTGGCTGGAAAGGGGACAGGACATACCTGTCCGCAACTGTTGGCATTTCAGTACTGATGGCAAGGCGGTAGAAGTCCTCTTCTTTGACAAGGATGACTACCGGGATGCGATGAACCGGTTGTTTATCATGGCACGCCGGTATGGTGTGGTCATCCTTGCATTTGTCCTTATGGACACCCATGTGCATTTCATTCTATATGGTACAGAGTCAGAGTGTTCACGCGCTGTGCATGACTTTGTCAAAAGGACGTCGATGTCGATTTCGGCCAGACATGGCCTGAGGCACCAGCTGTTTCAACTGCCGGTTCACAGGCAGTCTGTCGACACTCTCAGCTATCTCCGCAAGGCCATCTGCTATGTCCTTCGCAATCCCCTGGTAGCCGGCATCTGCTCCAACTACTATGACTATCCCTGGTCCAGCGGCGCTCTCATGTTCCGCGAAGCCGGCCTCTGGACAGCTGCACGCTGGATGACTGAGTCCCGCGTGAACCTGATGTCCCTGACAGATGCATCCAGACGCGAGATTCTCAAGTCGCGCGATATCCACCACGATGTGTCGGTCGATTCCGATGGGCTCGTCTTCCCGGGAGAGTATGTGGCGACCGGCATTGCGGAGAGAGTGTTCCGTACAGGAAAGAGTTTCTTTTTCACGATGTGTTCGACGCGCGAATCCGATATCGAGACATTGTCGGGCTCGCTGTCCCACCTGTCCATCCCTATCGCGGAGATGAGGCAGCACAGGAATGAGCTCTGCCGTGATCTCTTCAACAGGCCTGACGCCCGGAGCCTGTGCATGGCAGACCGCATCCGCCTGGCGCGTGCACTCAGGTCGCGCTATGGAAGCTCTCCCAGGCAGATCGCCAGAGTCTGCGGACTCATCTACTCGGAGGTGAAGGACCTTCTGTAGAAAGCGCCCGGCCGCAGCCATTCTGGCAGACATGATCCTCGCATTGTCCCAGAATCCCTACCTCCCGCTTTGGGAGTACATACCTGACGGGGAACCATACGTCTTTGAGGATCCTGACCGCCCTTTTGTCACCTGCAACTGGAGGAAAGACAATCCCAGACTGACTGATGGGGTGCTCGGCTTTGATCCGGCTGTGTTTGTGGACGATGACGGCAGGGTGTACGGATACTGGGGATTCGAGCGCTCGTATGCCGCTGAGCTCGACCCGCTCACCATGTGCACCGTCAGGCCGGGGACAGGAATCATTGACGGGATGATAGGGGACAGCAAGGCCGGGGACAACAGGTTCATGTTCTATGAGGCGTCTTCGATGAGAAAGATCGAGGACAAGTACGTGTTCATCTATTCACGCAAGACCCAGGAAGGCGAATTCGGCCTTCCGAGCTCCAATTATACCCTCGCTTATGCATACGGCGACTCGCCTCTGGGACCATGGACCTATGGCGGCACCCTCATCGATGCCAGGGCAAGAGATGTGGACCCGTCCGGAAAGGTCATAGCCACGGCTGTTCCGTACGGCAACACCCATGGCAGCCTGGTGGAGGCCGGGGGCCGCTGGTGGGTATTCTATCACAGACAGACGGGTACTGATGAATATTCCCGTCAGGCGATGGTGGCTCCTGTGGAGGTGAAGGTACAGAAAGGGAAAGGCGGCAAGGTCGTCATCTCGGAGGGAGAATACACTTCAGAAGGCTTCCGTACCGGCGGTCTGGACCCTCTTGTCAGGACTCCTGCCGGGCTGGCATGCTATCTCCTGAATCCGGAAGGCGTGACTCAGAGTTACCCGAACTTTTTCTTTTCCGGCTCCTATGTGAAGCCGACGCGCGCGGAAGGCATCCATGAGGCACTTCTGTCCCAAAGGGATCCGTTCTGTCCGGTGGTCAACAATACCAGCGGTTCCATAGTCGGCTACAAGTACTTCAATTTCGATGCGGTGGCCGGACAGCCGCTCCGTCTGACGATGGATGTGGTGCCGCAGGGTGTCGATGGCGAGATTGCTGTGCTTGTCGGCGGTCCGTCACCGCGCCAGGGAGGCCGGGTCATAGCGACCATACGCATCAGTTCGACAGAGCCGGAGTCTCTTGCCAGGAAGACGGTCACATGCAAGGCCATTTCCGGCAAGGCCGGCCGGCAGCCTCTGTATTTCGCATTTTCCGCATCCGAGAAGGGCGTATCCATCTGTGAACTCCACGCCTTCCAGTTCTCCTGCCCACGGCGATGAAGCAGCGCTTCTGGGTGGTGGCTTGTCAGCGTCTGTTCAGCTTGGCCATGTAGTACCTCAGCTCGGAGATGTTGCTGATGTCGAGCTTCCTGTAGACATTGTTGCGATGAGTCTCTACCGTGCGTGTGCTGATGCCCAGTCTGTCGGCTATCTCTTTGTTGAGCAGGCCTTCGATGGCCAGGTTGGCTATCTCGATTTCCCTGGAGGTCAGTTTCACGGGGAGGTCTATGCCGGCTGCGGCGTTTGACAGCTCTTTCTTCACTTCGGGATCCACTATGGCATTGGCTATCGCCAGCAGCTTTTCCTTCTGCTCGAGGTTCTTCTTGAGGGAATCGATCTGCTCCTTCTGCAGTCTGGATATGCGGCTCCTGTTGCGGAACAGCAGGGTCATGAGTATCAGGGCGATTGCTATGACAGTCAGTCCGCCTATCAGCAGGATGATGCGCTGCCTCTGGATCCGTATCCTCTGGTCCCTTTCGCGGCGCGCGAATTCCAGAGTGCTGAAGGATACGGCTCCAACCATCCGGCGCAGATATGGCTCGTAGCTCAGCGAGTCGGCCATATCCCTGTATCTGGCAGCCCTGCTGCTGTCGGTGTCGGCTAAGCAGCTTTCCATGTAGCGGTAGGCCTTTGCCTCATCGATCCTGTCGCTGGCATATATGGCGTGCCTGACAGCATTGTCGGAATAGTATTCAAACGCCTGGGCGTCTCCTCTCTGCCGCGAGCGCTCGGCAAGTTTCAGGTAGATGTCAGTCGAGTTGATTGCAGGGTCGTACGAGGCACTGTTTATGAGTCTTTCGATGTCATCGATGATCGGTTCTGTCTCGTTCTCTCTTCCCAGTCCCTCGAGGCAGACCACCATCTGCATCATCAGATCTGTCCTTACCTTGATGGGAATCTTGTCTGTCGCATATCCCAGGGCTGTTTCTACAGATCTGAGGGCCGCCTCGAAGTCTCCAGACATCATGTCGAGCTCTGCCAGCTTTGAATAGCGGATGAGCAGGATGTTATTCACGTCCCACACATTCATGTAGCTGATGGCGTTCCTGGCGTAGATGCGCGCCTCATCTATGTCCCCGCGCTCCTTGTATATGGCGGAAATCTGACTCAGTGCCTGGGAGTTGCCATAATAACTCAGACTGTAGAGCTGCTTCCGGTTGAAATGGCCTATGGTGGAGTTGAAATACTCTTCAGCCTTGTCGGTCTCGCCAAGTTCGAGACACGCTTCCACCATCAGGGATTTCGCTTTTATCATCTCGGTGAAATCCCCGTCTCTCTCGGCCTTGACCGCCAGTTCGCCCGCGCGTGAGAGAGCCTCTTTGAAATGCTTTTTCTCCATGAGCTGCTCGACATCATTCAGGTTCTGGGCCTGTGCCGCCGCTCCGATGAGAATCAGTGCCAGTAGGATGCGTTTCATAAATCTAAATTAATAAGAAAGGGTGTATTTGCCGCACGGGTAAGTAAAATTAAGTAGTATTTACGTACGGATACGGATTATTATTCCGGATGGAAAATGCCTTATTTGTATGAATGTAACTATTTGGACAATATGAATAGATTTTCGTTTGCAGCCCTAGCCGCTGCCATGTTGTGTTTCACGGCATGTAGACCGGGTGAAGAGCTTGTCGTTCCTACCGGTATCAGTCTCTCGCCCTCGAGCCTGTCACTTATCGAAGGTGAGACTGGTGTCTTTAATGCGACGGTCACTCCGTCCGATGCAAGCTACCCGCAAATCAACTGGAAGAGTTCCAACCTCGAAATCGTGAAAGTCAGCGGAGGGACAGTCACGGCAGTTGCTCCGGGCACCGCGACCATCACAGCCGCCACTGCAGGTGTTTCCACTACTGCCACTGTCGTAGTCTCACCTAAGACCGTGCATGTGACTCTGATCAGCCTGGACAGGATATCTCTTACTCTCAAAGAGGGAGAGTCGACAACTTTAGTTGCTACAATCGAACCGGCAGCAGCTACCGACAAGAGTGTCACCTGGTCGTCGGACAACACCTCGGTCGCTACCGTTTCGGACGGCAAGGTGACCGCAGTCAAGGCCGGTACCGCCACCATCTCGGTCAAGACCGCTGATGGCGGCAAGGTTGCCACCTGTGTTGTAACCGTCACCCCAAACAACGTCCCTGTCTTCGCAGTCGTCCTGACCAGGGGTGCCATCAGCCTTGTCGAAGGCGGCAGTACGACTCTCACCGCCTATGTCGTCCCTGAGAATGCATCCAACAAGAATGTCACGTGGACCTCTAGCAATACGTCAGTCGCTACCGTTACCCAAGACGGAACGGTGACCGCGGTGAAGGCCGGAACGGCCGATATCACCGTGACGACCGCTGACGGCGGCGAGACTGCCACATGTGTTGTCACAGTTCATGCCAAGTTGATCAATGTCACCGGTGTTACCCTCAACAAGACCTCTCTCAGCCTTTCAGAAGGCAGTACAGAAACGCTCATCGCGACGATTACACCAAGCAATGCGCACGACAAGATCGTCACCTGGACCTCAAGCAATACGTCAGTCGCTACCGTTACCGACGGCAAGGTGACCGGAGTCAAGGCCGGTACCGCCACCATCACCGTGAAGACTGACGACGGTCACAAGACGGCGACCTGCGCAGTCACAGTCACTGCCAACAAGGTGGCCGTCACCGGGGTAACCCTGAACAAGACCACCCTCAGCCTCGGGCTGGGCGAAAGCGAGACCCTCACTGCTGCCGTGGCGCCAAGCACCGCAACCAACAAGAACGTGACCTGGACCTCAAGCAATACGGCGGTCGCTACTGTCTCAAACGGCAAGGTGACCGGAGTCAAGACGGGTACTGCTACCATCACCGTGAAGACCGCCGACGGTGCAAAGACGGCCACCTGTGCTGTCACGGTGAAGGATAACAGCATTCACGTGCAGAGCATCTCTCTCGACCAGAGTCAGGTGATAATGAAGAAGATCGCATCGTCAACGCCGACTTACACGACTACTCTTCGCGCGACAGTTTATCCATCGAATGCCACCAACAAGAACATCAAGTGGAAGTCAAGTAACCCTTCAGTTGCCACTGTGCAGGTAAGTTCGACTGGCGGCGCGGTTGTCACAGTGACGGGAGTCGGCGGCGGTACCACATCCATTGTCGCTACTTCGGAAGACGGCGGCAAAGAGGCCAGCTGTATGATCATGGTCAAGATCCCTATCCTGAAAGTGGAACTCGACATGAACAACGTGACGATCAGAGAGGACGGAAGCAAGGGCGAGACTGTGGCCTATCCGCTCAAGGCGATCGTATATCCATCGGATGCCACTGAAACGCTCAACTGGAACGTGTCTGGAGATATCGGTATCTACAGTATTTCTCCGGATAAGAGGACAGTTTCCATCTATGGAAAGAAGGTAGGCTCCGGATCCATCACCGCACAGTACGTCGAGGCATATTCTACGGTGCAGAATGTCACTTCAAACTTCACCGTCGGCGAGAGCTCTTATCAGGTGATCCTTATGGAAGGCAGTCAGAAACCTTCAGTGCCTGACGTAAGCTTCAGCCAGAAATACAGTTCAATGTGCGACAAGGTCGATTATATGGGGCAGAATGTGTACAAACTGCACTTTACCGGTCCTGTCGATTATATCCCGGCCAATGCCTTCAAGCAGGCCAATTATCTCACTAAGGTAACCTTCCCGGCTTTTGTCAAGGAAATCGGCAACTATGCATTCAACGAGTGCAAGAATCTCACGACCATCGATTTCAATGAAGGTCTTGAGATAATCGGCTACGCAGCGTTCGCGTCAGATCTCTGGTCTGACAAGGGCCCGAAGTATTTCACCCTGCCTAAGTCTCTGAAAGAAATAAGACACCTTGCATTCAAGGATGTCAGATGCACTGACCTGGTGATCCCTGAGAATGTGGAAGTCATTGATACCAGAGCCTTCTGGGACTGCGGTGCTGTCAAGACCATCACATTGAAGTGCAAGACCCCGCCGGCAGTATCGAATTCCGCCTCAAATCCGGGCAAGTACTATGAGCAGTTCTCAATCGGAAGCGGCTATCCAAAGATCAGGATACCTGCATCTATGGTCAGTGCATACAGGAACTCCGTCTGGTGGAACTATTATATTGTGAACAACCAGTACCTCACATACTAGCTCCGACCGCGTCTGACCATGATTGATTATGTCCCGATGGCACAAAAAGCTGTCGGGATATTTATTATCTTTGACACTCAATTCCGATCGTTATGAAACTGAGAACCATCATCTTCACTGCGGCCTGCGTACTTGCTGCCGCATGTACCCAGACAAAGACTGTCACACTTGTGAGCTACAATGTGGGCGTGTTCCACAAATATACCGACAACAGCATGCCGGAGGTCATAGCTCTCGTCAAGGAAGCCGGAGCCGGCATCGTGGGCCTCAATGAGCTTGACAGCATGGCCCGCCGCACGGGAGAGCGCGACCAGCTGCGGGAGTTTGCCGGCGGCATGGGAGGATGGGAGTACAACTACACCCCGGCCTTTGATTTCCAGGGCGGTGCATATGGCATAGGCACATGCGCGGACCCGTCGCTCAATGTGCTCGGCTCGTATGACGTGGCTCTCGGAAAGCATGACGGATCGGAGCCTCGCATGATGTCGGTGATGAACCTCCAGGATTTCGTGTTCGCGACCCTGCACATCGACCATGTCTCCGCCGGCGCGCGCATGGAGCAGGCGAAGAGGGCTGAGGGCTGGCTCATGCACCATTTTGCGGAGTCAGGCAAGCCTGTCTTCCTCAGCGGAGACTTCAATGACACCCCGGAAAGCGAGGTCATCTCCCACATGGCAGAGAATTGGACCCTCATCTCAGACAAGGGAAACTCCCACTCATCCGACAAGCCGGAGATATGCATAGACTATATTTTCCTCCTCAATAACGGCGCGCAGTGCGAAGTGCTCGATGCCCACACCATCGCGGCGTCATCAGTGGCAGACCCTGCGGCTGCGTCAGACCATCTGGCAAAGGCCGTGACTGTGAAGATCCGCACTCAGAAGCCTTCAGCTCTCAACCCCAAACCGCTGGTGATCCCGGAGGTGAAGTCCTGGGAAGGCGGCAAGGGCAGCATGGGTCCTCTTTCAGGACGTATCGTGGCGGAAGGTGAGGATGCATCCGCTGTGGCAGAGCTTCTTGCCGGCGATCTCCAGCTCATGGGCAAGGGCGGCTTCAGCATCGTGTCCGGTAGCTCCAAGGCCGGTGACATCGTGCTCAGGACAGTCGTGGACGAGTCTGCGGGCGAGGAGTCATACACCCTCAGGGTCAGCGACAGGGCTGAGCTCTGCGCTCCGGCAAGAAAAGGCCTGTACTGGTCCACAAGGACTCTCCTCCAGCTTCTGGAGCAGGACGATGACCTTCCCAAGGGAAGCATCTGTGACGAGCCGGAGTACGGCCTGCGCGGTTTCATGATCGACTGCGGCCGCAAGAACATACCGATGGACTATCTCAGGAACCTCGTGAAGATCATGGCGTACTACAAGATGAACACTCTCCAGGTCCACCTCAATGACTGCGCCATCCCTAAGTTCACCGACGGCAACTGGGACAGGATGTATTCCGGTTTCCGCCTCGAGAGCGAGACCTTCCCGGGACTTGCCTCAAAGGACGGCTCATATACAAAGGAAGAGTTCAAGGCCTTCCAGAAGGAGGCTGAGACTCTGGGTGTAGAGATCATCCCTGAGATCGATGCCCCTGCCCATACCCTCGCATTTGCCCACTACAAGAAGTCTCTGGGAAGCCGGGAATACGGACTCGACCACCTGGATCTCTTCAACGATGAGTGCTACGAGTTCATGGATGCACTCTGGAAGGAGTATCTCGAGGGGGACGATCCTGTATTCTATGGTCCGAGGGTTCATATAGGCACGGATGAATATTCAAACAAGGATTCTCTGGTTGTTGAGAAGTTCCGCTACTTCACCGACCGCTACATAAAGTACGTCGAGAGCTTCGGAAAGCAGGCCTGCGTATGGGGCGCTCTCACACATGCGGACGGCGTCACTCCTGTCAAGTCGGAGGGCGTCATCATGTCAGAGTGGTACAACGGCTATGCACAGCCGAGAGACATGAAGGCTGCCGGTTACGACATGATCTCCATCCCGGACGGATGGACCTACATCGTCCCAGCTGCCGGTTACTACTACGACTATCTCGACACACGCATGCTCTATGACAGGTGGACTCCTGCCCACATCGGAAGGGAAGTCTTCGATGAGAATGACCCTCAGATTCTCGGAGGCATGTTCGCCGAGTGGAATGACCATATCGGCAACGGCATCAGCATAAGCGACATCCATGACCGTGTCTTCCCTGCCATCCAGACCATGTCTACCAAGTGCTGGGCAGGTGCCAGGACCATCATCCCGTTTGACGACTTCGAGGCTGCCAGGGGCAGATTCAGCGAGGCTCCAGGAGTGAATGAACTCGGCCGCGAGGGATTTGCCGGCAGGACATTCGCCGGCTACGGCTACAAGGTGACATTCACCGTCGATGCGGCGGCGGAGGAGAAGGGAACCGTCCTCAGCCGATGCGACAGAAGCACTTTCTATCTCTCCGATCCGGAGACAGGACGTCTGGGATTCAGCCGCGACGGCTACCTGATAACTTTCAGCCAGTCACTGCTTCCGGGCAGCCACAGTTATACCGTCGAGTGTACTTCTGACTGCACTAAGCTATATGTCGACGGTCAGCTCACGGACAGCCTGGACCTCATCCCTGCTGTCAACAGAGTCCAGTTCGCCAAGGTATCCACCCTTGTATTCCCTCTCGGGAAGGTGCAGGGTTTCAAGAGCAAGGTGTCAGACTTCAAGGTGGAAAAGATATAGTTCAGTATGAAAAAGCTTCTCCTGGGCATGGCTGTCATGCTCGCATCCCTCACGTCCACCCATGCACGCGGCATCAAGGTCGACTGCGGCATTCCGGCGGGAAACATCGTATTCGAGCGCATGAGCGCTGACACCGTCTATGTGCATCAGGATCTGCGCGATACCCGCGGTGACTGGTTCTACTGGGCGTTCAGAGTGTGCGGAGCACAGGGTAAGACCCTCACCTTCGTCTTCACCAAGAGCGTCGCCGTGGGAGTCAGGGGACCGGCAGTCTCCACTGACCGGGGCCGCAGCTACAGCTATGCGGCGGAGTCGGGAGCCACACGCCATTCCTTCACCTATACCTTCCCGTCAGGTGCCAGGGAAGTCTGGTTCTATGAATGCCATCCGTACATGCCTCAGAGGTGGGAGCGTTTTGTGCGCAGTCACCGCAGGGATGCTGTCTCATCTGTACTCTGCCAGAGCCGCGCGGGCAGGGATGTGCCGGTATGCCGTTTCGGACGCACTGACGGCCAGGCGGAGTACAGGGTCGTCCTTTCGGCGCGCCACCATTGTTCGGAGACCATCGCAGATTATGTGATAGAGGGAGTGGCCGAGTCGTTCATGGCCGCGGACGGGCTGGGCGAGTGGCTCAGAGCCCACATGGAGCTCATTGTCGTGCCGTTTGTCGATATGGACGGCGCTGTAGAGGGAGACCAGGGCAAGAATCGTGAACCGCATGACCACAACCGGGACTACACCGAGTTCCTCTATCCCGAGACCGCTGCCCTGGCATCGCTCATGAAGCAGGAAAAGCCTCAGATATTCATCGACGTGCACTGCCCGTGGCTCTACGGCGGCACCAATGAGTATATCTATACCCCATGGAAAGACGAGAGCACCATGCGCCATCCGGATGCCGAGCACAGGTTCTCTCAACTCCTGGAACAGTACCAGGAGGGTGGTCTGCGCTACAAGGCATCAGACGACTTGCCATTCGGCGTGGATTGGAATACGGGCGCAAATTACGCCCAGGGGCGCAGCAGCATAGTATGGGCAGGTGAGAACGTGCCTTCTCTGCTCATCTGCCGCTCTCTTGAGGTTCCTTTCGCCAACGCGAACGGTGCGGTGGTGACTCCTGAGGCCCTGCTGACATTCGGGCACGGCCTGGCTGCGACATTCCGTGCGCTGCTGGAATCAGAGTGATCAGAGACCGAGATTGCGGTCCGCAAAGTCAAGCATCCATACCCAGTCAGCCCACGAGATGCCGTGGCCGTTGTCCCTGCGCACATATCCGAGATTGTCGCCTATCGCGCGGGTGTCATAGTCGGGTATCGGCCATTCGAGTCCCTTAGGCAGAGCGCCGCGGCCGAGTTTCTTCCATACCGGGCTGGCGGCCTGCACTGACAGGAATTCTCCCTTGGTGTCGAACCATCCCTGGTTGAAACCTTCCACGAGCAGGGCGCGCGGTGCCACGCATGAGATCAGCATGTGCTGATCGAACGGCATGGTATCCTCATGTCCGGCATATTTGTCATAGGCGCGGCAGAACCAGTGCGGGAATGCATCGACCTCAGTGGTGATGGTCTCGCCGAAATTGCGCTTGGCCAGAGGCACTCCGCCGCCACCGGTCTGTACCGGCACCACCACAGGGAATCTGTCGTCAAACGCACCTGCGACGAGAGCGGCCTTCGCAAGACGGGAGTATCCGGTGAGTACCACCTTGCTCTGGTCGAGAAGAGGGTCGGCCTCGATCATGTCCATGCCTCTCGAGAGCGCCCATCCCCATGCCGCGATCGACGTGGTGTTGTCATCTCTCTGAGGGTCTGCCGGCTCCCAGAGCTCAAAGACTCCCTGGCTGCGGGCAAAGGCTTCCTGCTTCGCGCGGTCGTTGAACTCGTTCCTGTCCGGATCGGGTGAAATGTCCGCATAGCAGGCTGTCACGAAGGCGTAACCCCGTGCGAGGAGCATTCCTATAGGATAGACTGTATCGTGTGTCTGAGGACCTGCGAGTATGCCCCTGCACTTGTCGGTGGTGTGATGGTCCTCCACTCCGAATTTTTCGCTGCTTCTGAACCATCCTTCAGAGATGACGATCTCTGGGTCTGGGAGAAGTGCGTGGTTGCCGTTGTAGTTGAGCATGATCACTGTCGGCATCGGGCCTTCAACCCAGGTCGGCGTGACTATGAGCCAGTCGATGTGCGGTCCGCTGTGGTCTTCCCTGAACCACATCCTGACCTGGCGTCTGTGTCCGAATCCGGCGAGTGTGACGGCGTCATCGATGGTCTCTGTATAGACAGGCATCGCTTCCGGCATCTTGCCGAACATTTCGCTCTCGAATATGCCCAGGATCTCCTGGCGTCTCTTCTCCCAGTCGGATGCGTTGCGCACCTTGCGGCCGTTGACGAATGTCAGTGGGTCCTCCAGGGTGTATGTGCCGACTTTGCTTTCGTCGTAGTTGACATTTTTCTTCTTCTGTGCCGGTGACGGGATAGTGATGAGAAGGGCGAGCGCCGCTCCGATGATGAGTCTGATCTTTGTCGAAGTCATGGATATGGTCATTAGTTACACGCAAGTTAGCGATAATTTTTATTATCTTGCGGTGAAAAAACAGATTTTACCCGCAATATGAACAAGGCAATGGTGACAATCGCCGCATTTCTGCTTTTCTCAGCAGGAGCAGTGGCTCAGCAGACTAAGACTGTCGTGGCAGACGAGGCTCCATTTGAGATGGCTCCTCTCGAGATGCATGTATTCCCGGCAAGGGATTTCTCCATTACCCGATATGGCGCGAAGCCTGATGATGTCAAAGCCAATACCGTTGCCTTTGCGAAGGCATTCGCGGCATGCAGCAAGGCAGGAGGAGGACGTGTAGTCGTGCCGGACGGCACATGGCTCACCGGACCGATCCACTTCCTCAGCGGTGTGGAGCTTCATCTTGCAGACGGCGCCAGAATCCTTTTCGACGATGATCCCCAGCTCTATCTCCCAGCCGTGAAGACATCATGGGAGGGTATGGAGTGCTACAACTATTCACCTCTCATCTATGCATACGAGTGCGAGAATGTCGCTATCACCGGTGCCGGTACCATCGAGGCCAAGATGGATCTCTGGAGGACATGGTTTGACCGTCCTGAGGGTCACATGGCGGCGTTGAAGAGGCTTTACAGCATGATGTCATCCGGTGTGGATATCGAATTCCGTCACATGGAGGCAGACACCACAGCCCATCTCAGGCCGCATCTCATCCAGTTCAACCGCTGCACCAACGTGCGCATGGACGGTTTCAAGATACGTCACAGCCCGTTCTGGACCATACATACATATATGTGCCGCGATCTCTATGTCAATGGCCTGGATGTATATGCCCACGGCCACAACAACGACGGTATCGATCTCGAGAGCACCCAGCACGCGGTCATCGAGAACTGCCGTTTCGACCAGGGTGATGACGGCGTGGTCATCAAGTCCGGACGCAACCAGGACGGATGGAAGAACGCCATGCCGACCAGCGATATCGTTGTCCGCAACTGTGACGCAGTCGATGCCCATGGACTGCTCGTGGTGGGAAGTGAGATTGCAGGAGGCGTGAGCCGTGTATATATCCATGACTGCACCTCAAGTTCGATCGTCAACCGTCTGATGTACCTCAAGACCAATGAGCGCCGCGGCGGAGTCCTCGAGGACATCACCATGGAAAATGTCGAGGCAAATGTCCAGCGCAATGCCCTCTTCTGCATCGAGACGGACGTGGTGTATCAGTGGAAGGTCGTTCCTACCTTCGAGGTGAAGCCGACAGTCATCCGCAACATCACCATGCGCAATGTGCATGCGAAGAAGACCCCTGTGATGATACGCATCATGGGCGACGGAAGATGCCCGGTGGACGGAGTCAGGATAGAGAATGCTTCTGCGGATACCGTTACCTCTGCGGTCAGCGAACTCAACAATGCGCGCAACGTCCTCATGGACGGCATAAGCTACGGGACCATCATCGCGAAGTGATATGAGCAGGAAGCCGAAAAAGGTCAACCTGTACAAGCTTGACAACGAGGCTTTCCTCGCCATGAAGGCGGCGGAGGAGGGTGTGGTCGAGCTGTCCAGCGGTGTCCTCTGCAGGAAGCTTGAAGAGGGAAGGGGTACCAGATGCCCCAAGCCTTCAAGCATAGTATATGTCCACTACACAGGGCGCCTGATCGACGGCACGGAGTTCGACTCCACCAGGGGCGATGCCCTTCCTGCGCTCTTTGTAGTCAGAGACCTGATCATGGGATGGCAGATCGCCCTGACGCGCATGCACGAAGGAGACCGCTGGGAGGTCTATATCCCGGCCAAATGGGCTTATGGTGCGGTGAAGATGGACGATATCCCTGCGCACAGTACGCTCGTATTCGACATGGAGCTCGTCAAGATAGAGCGTATATAGTCATTTCACGCCGAACAGGAAGCCGAGCGTCTTTGATTTTTCCAGTACAAGTTTCTGAACCAGGATCGGAAATACGATCCCGGCTGCGACTGCACATGCAAGACAGAGGACGAAATGGTTCTCGAGTGTGCAGCCGAATTTTGCCATGACGGCCTTTGTGAACTCAGAGAAGGTGGTATGGAAGAGGTAGATCGTGAATGAGCAGCCTCCGATGGTCATGAGTATGCCTTTTCTGTTCCCACCCGCGGGCTTCTCCAGGCATCTGGACAGACCGAGTACGGTCGCTATGCCCAGGAACGGGAGCAGGCGGCTGAAGACCTGCGGCAGCTTCCCGTTGAACAGAAGTATCTCCATCAATGTGAATGCAGATGCGGCTCCCAGGAAGATTGCGCTGCCGGTGAGCTTCTCTGCGGTGGTCTCCGGGTAAAGCAGCCTGTGACAACCGAGATCGCGGAACATGACTCCGGACATGAAGAACACCGCCATGTTGCAGACCTGGTCGATGCAGAATACATGAGGCGGATTGACCGGTGTTATCCAAAGCGCTGCCGCCGCTGCCGTGAGGAAAAGCCTGTATGTGCGTGACGGGGATATCCCCGCCGCGATGAAGATGATCATCAGGGCCCATACGAACCACAGATGAAGAGCGGCGCTCGGATACCAGAACATCTCTGCCAGATCTTTAAGAGTCACCTCATTGGCCACATGAAGCACTCCCTGCATAGCCATCTTGATGCCTATGATCACGATGGATGTGCAGAGATAGGGAATCATCAGCCTCTGGAATTTCTTTGACACAAAGCTCAGGTAGGGCTGTTTCTTCCATGTGTGGGCGAAGAGGAGTCCACTGGCAAACATGAAAAGCGGCATATGGAAGGAATAGATGACCCTGCTGACCTTCTCCCATAACGCATTTGTCGTGGCGGGACAGAAATGTCCGACCACGACAAGTATGATGCACAGTGCCTTGGCTATGTCGAGATATCCAAGTCTTTTTTTCATGAGTTGAGGGGTTTATTCATCCTCGTCCCCGTCCAGAGGCTCGTCGGCCTTGACTACAAGGATGGATACCTCATAGAGCATGTAGAGCGGCAGGAACACGATAGAGAGGGTGAATGGATCTCCTGAAGGTGTGATCATCGCTGCAAGCACGAGGAGCACGACTACTGCCATGCGCCTGTATGACTTGAGGAATCCCTTTCGGAGAAGTCCCATCTGTGAGAGTATCCATGCCACCATAGGGATTTCAAAGACGAGGCCCATCACAAACAGTATGGTCATGAAGTTGGCCATGTAGGAGTTCAGGGATATCTGGTTGGTGACTATCTCTCCTATGGTGTACTGTGTCAGGAACCTGAATGTCAGAGGGAACACGAGGCTGTATCCTACCACGCATCCGAGATAGAAGAGGCCGGTGCCGCAGAGGAATGCCAGTCTCACGCCCCACTGCTCCTTCGGGAAGAGAGCCGGCTTGATGAATTTCCAGATCTCGTAGATGAGGTATGGGAATGCCAGGACGAGTGCGAACCAGAATGACGTGGTGATGTGCGTCATGAACTGTGTGGCCACATTGATGTTGATGATGTCCACATGGAAGCTGTCGTCACCGAAATCCGGCATGATGCCGTTGATATGCACGCCGTGACTCAGAGCCGCGAACCACTTGTAGATGAAGAAATCCGATGTGGTCGGCCCGAGCACGAATGTGTCGAATATGTGCGGCATTGCTATGAAGCAGCCGATGAGAAACACCAGGACGGCTCCGAGCACTCTGAAGATGGCCCACCTGAGGGTTTCGAGGTGGTCCCAGAATGACATTTCCTGCTCTTCCTGAGGCGCCTTGTTCTCGCCTTCAGCAGACATTACTTGCTCTCCTTCTTGTCGTCCTTGAGAGGCTCTTCAATGCTCTCGATTTCCTTCTCAACCTCATTGAGGCCGTTCTTGAAGCTCTTTACACCCTTGCCGATTCCGTGCATGAGCTCTGGAATCTTCTTGCCGCCGAAAAGGAGGAGTACAACGAGTGCTATGATGATGATTTCGCCTGCACCGAGGTTCTGGAGGAACAAAAGTGTCTTCATTTCTGTCTGTTTTTTACTTGAATTGTAAAGATAATATGATTTTGTTGCATTTCAAAAAATAACCCCGGAGCGCAGGCCCCGGGGTATATTAATATAGGTGTGTCAGATTACTCTGCGCAGTCGTAGCATGGCTTTACGAAGTCAGCTGCCTTGAGGTAGTCAGCGCTCACGCGGCTGGTCTCAAGGATATCGCCGAAGCTTGAGCCCTCCATCTCGACGATGTAGTTCTTCATGCCTGCGACATCAGCGTTCTTGAAGATGGCGTCAAAGCCGACCATACCGCTCTGTCCAACCTCTCTCCAGTCCTTGATGTGGAGCATGGTGAAGCGGCCAGGGTACTTCTTGAAGTACTCGACAGGCTGCTGCTTGCCCATGACTGTCCAGTAAACGTCCATTTCGAAGAAGACGTTCTGAGGATCAGTGTTCTTGAGCATATAGTCATATACGACTACATCCTCGACCTTGTTGAACTCGTGAGAGTGGTTGTGGTATCCGAACTTGAGGCCCTGCTCAGCGCAAAGCTTGCCGATGGCGTTGAAATACTCGCAGTAGGTCTGGAGACCTTCTACGGTAGAAGGGATACGGAAGCTTGGAGCCACGATGTACTTGCAGCCGATGGCCTTGTGGTCAGCGATGCAGTTCTTCCACCACTCGAGCTTCTCAGAGAAATCCTTGTTTGCAAGTTCCTCGTCGCTGAGGTTCTGCATGGTGTGTGTGGAAATAGCCTTGAGGCCTGCTGCGTCAAGGTCAGCCTTGAACTGCTCAGGGGTGAGACCGAAGAACTTGCGGTCGTTGTACCAGCATGTCTCGACGGTGGTGTAACCCATCTCGGCAAGCTTGTTGAATACTTCCTCGTGGTTTGCAGCGTACTTCTCGTTGCTGCCGATGAGCTCTCTTACAGAGTAGAGCTGGATGCCTATTTCCTTCTTTACCTCCTTGCTTCCGCAGTTGCAGGAAACAAGTGCGAGGATAGAGCAAAGTGCGATAAGTGCTTTCTTCATGGCTTGATATTATTCTTCGTCATAGACCTTTACGCGAATGTTGCGGTAGTAAACCACATCACCATGATCCTGGAATCCGATATAGCCGGCGTGCTCAGGACCGCCGCAGTTGTTGAGGAGATCGAAGGCGATAGGCCACTTCTCAGAAGAGAACTTGCTGGTGTTGAGGAGGTCAGTCCACTCTGGAGTCCACATGTGATACTCGAGGACGTTCTGCTCGTTCTGGCCGTGTACGACTGTTCCCTGGTAAACCATGATTGAACCTGTGTTCCACTCACCGTAAGGGTTTGCGTTCTGAGGCTCGGCGATGATCATGTCATAGAGAGATGAAGACTGGCGGATACCGAGGGTCTTGCCAAGCTTTGCGTCAGGATGGTTTGCATTGTCGAGGATCTGGTACTCTGGGCATGAGCAGTAGATGTGAACAGGCTTTACTTCGCCGTCCTTCTCCTGCTCGACCTCGCGTGCGAGATAGAACACACCTGAGTTTGCACCCTTCTCGACCTTCCACTCGAACTTGAACTCGAAGTTCTTGAACATGTGAGTGAAGATGATGTCGCCGCCGTCGCCCTGCTGAGCTTCGCCGCCGCCCTTGCCGTTGAACTTGATGCAGCCGTCCTCGATAGTCCAGAGTGTAGGCACATGATCCTTCATGTAGCCTCTCCAGCCTGTCCAGTCCTTGCCGTTGAAGAGGATATAGTAGCCGTCAGCGTCCTTCTCGAGCTGAGAAAGGTCGATCTGAGGGTTGTTAACGTAGGTGTACTCAGGTACATTGTCATGAGCTGCGATGGTGACCTTGGTAGCTGCACCTTCTTCTGCCTGAGCCTCGGCAGCCTTCTTCTGGTTGCCGCCGCATGATGCGAGCACGAGTGATGCACATGCGAGGATTGTCAATGTCTTTTTCATTGTATCAAATGTCTTTTATTAGGTTTTCGATTAGTCCTGTGGCATTGCAGGGAGTGACCAGCCGTCACGGTAGGTGTGCTTGATGAGCTCGGCTGCGTATGCGTTGGCGTCAACAGGGTCTGTGTAGGTCTTGTTGAATGTAGGGTGGCCATCCTTTACAGAGAAGCCGTCCTCGATCATGGTCTTGATGGTGGCTCCCTCAGGGATGTTTGTGAACCTCATGTTAGGTCCGTCCCACTCGAGCTCGCGGTTGAGAGCCTGGAGACGTACTGCGAGAACACCCATGACAACCATCTCGTTGAATGGGCCGGCCTCGCTGAAGTCGGATGCTGAGAGGACGCGGTTTGCTGCGTCTTCCTTGCAGGCGCGTACCCAGTCCATCTGGTGGCTTTCCTCGATGACGCGGAGAACCTCAGGAGTCTCAGGATTTCTGCCTGATACGAGGTAAGGCTTGGCGCCGTAGCATCCGCAGATGAGGGTGTCCTTGGTTCCGTGGAAGATCACGCATCCGCCCTGGACGTTGAGTTCCTTGCCTGCAGGAAGGCCTGCAGGACGCTGAGGCTTGAGACCTCCGTCATACCACCATACCTCAACCTCAGGGAGGGCTACCTTAGGCATGTTGTCTCTTGCAGGGAATACGAGCTTCACGATCTGAGCGTTAGGGCAAGACTCGGTGAGGAGTGCGGTAGAGCTTCCCTGAACCTTTGTAGGGTAACCGAGCTTGAGGGCCTTGAATACAGGGTGGAGGATGTGGCAAGCCATGTCACCGAGAGCACCTGTACCGAAATCCCACCATCCGCGGAAGTTCCAAGGAGTGTAGATCTCGTTGTATGGACGCATAGGTGCAGGTCCGATGAAGCTGTCCCAGTTCAGTGTGCTAGGGATAGCCTGCTCCTCTGAAGGACGGATGAGTCCCTAAGGCCAAATAGGACGGTCGGTGGATGCTTCAACCTTGGTGACTTCACCGATCTCGCCGTTCCAGATCCATGAGCAGGTCTTTCTGACACCTTCTGCAGATGCACCCTGGTTACCCATCTGGGTAGCTACCTGATACTTGGCTGCAAGCTTGGTGAGGAGACGTGACTCATAAACGGTGTGTGTGAGTGGCTTCTCGCAGTATACGTGCTTTCCTGCTGTGAGTGCATCGGCACATACGATGGCGTGAGTGTGGTCAGAAGTGGCAACCATCACTGCATCTGCGTCCTTGAGCATCTCGTCGAAGCAGACGCGATAGTCGTTGTATCTCTTTGCATCAGGATAACGCTCGAAAATATGCTTTGCATATGCCCAGTCGGTATCGCAGAGGCCGATGATGTTCTGGCTCTCCATGGCTCTGAGGTCGCTTGCACCTCTACCGCCGACACCGACACCGATGATGTTGAGCTTGTCGCTAGGTGCGACAGTCTTCTTCTTCGGAGCCTTACCGAGGACTGATGTAGGAGCTACGGAAAGACCGATAGCTGCTGCTGTTCCCGTCTTGAGGAACGATCTTCTTGACATTTCGTTTGACATGATGTTGTGTTATTAAGTTTTATTGATGTTGACTTTCAAGAGGGCACAATACGCCCAAGTAAATAATCGTACGAATTTAAATATTATTTGGCAAAAAGGCAAACACTCACATCTTCGCAGTTTTTTATAACTTTGTGACAGGAGTCCTGCATATGCAGGCGTTCATCACAAGACAGATCGACAATATGTTTGACAAAAGCGTTTATATCGGCAGGCGCAGGGTCCTGCTTGAAAAGATGGCCTCTGCGGCCGACCAGGGCAAGCGCGGCATCGCCCTCTTCATAGGCAATGTGGAAGCACCCGCCCAGTATCGTGACAACTGCTACAAGTTCCGTCAGGACAGCACGTGGCTCTACTTTTTCGGCATCGACGAGCCCCGTTTCGCTGCCATAATGGATCTGGACAGCGGCGCGGAGACCATCTATGCCGATGATTTCGATATCGATGACATCATCTGGATGGGGCCTCAGCCATCGGTACAGTCACTGGCCGAGAGTGTGGGTGTGGCATCATCCGCACCATATGCCGAGCTGGACAGGGCCGTCGCCGCCGCCAGGGCGCAGGGCAGACAGGTGCATTTCGTGCCGGCATCCCGCTACTACACGGCCCTTACCCTCTCGAGGCTCATGGGTGCCGATCCGGGCGTGTTCTTCAGCGCAGGCAAGAAAGGCAGCCCTGCCGCTTCCGAGGCTCTTGTCAAGGCCGTCATCTCCATGCGTCTGGTCAAGGAGGCCATCGAGATAGAGGAGCTCGAGAAAGTCAATGACCTTGGCTATGAGATGCATTCCACAGCCAGAGACGCCATCAGGACTGGCATTCTCGAGCAGGAGATAGTCGGCAGGATGGAGGGCGTCACCCTTTCGAAGGGCTGGGGTCTCTCGTTCCCGACCATTCTCACCCAGCACGGAGAGGTATTCCACTGCCACTCCCACGCCAACATCATCGAGCCTGGCAGACTGATGGTGATCGATGCCGGTGCGGAGAGCAATTCGCACTATGCTTCCGACCACACCAGGACCTATCCTACCGGTGGCAGGTTCACGCCGAAGCAGAGGGATATCTACAATATCGTGCACAGCTGCAATGAGCTTGCGTTCAGCCTCACCCGCCCGGGAACGGCGTACCGCGACGTGCATATTGCGGCGTCACGCCTCATGCTCGAGGGACTCAGGGACCTCGGTCTTGTCCGCGGAGATGTGGATGAGATGGTATCTCAGGGCATAGGCGGTCTTTTCATGCCTCACGGTCTCGGCCACAACATGGGTATCGACGTGCATGACATGGAGGATTACGGTGAGAATCTTGTCGGATACGATGATGACCAGAGCCGTTCGTCTCAGCTCGGGCTCGGCAGCCTCAGGATGGCGCGCCGTCTCGTTCCGGGCAATGTGATCACGGACGAGCCGGGTATCTATTTCATCCCGGATCTCATCGAGCTCTGGAAAAAAGAGGGTACCGGCAGGGACTTTGTCAATTTCGATAAGCTCAGAGAGTATTATGATTTCGGCGGCATACGTCTCGAGGACGATGTGCTCGTGACTGAGGACGGCGCGAGAAGGATAGGCAGCAGACGTCTCCCTATCGCAGCTGACGACGTCGAGGAAGCAATGAACAGAAAATAGTTTGAAATGGGACTTTTGGAAGGAAAGGTTGCGCTCATCACGGGCGCTGCAAGAGGTATAGGCAAGGCCATTGCCCTCCGCTATGCGGCAGAGGGCGCGGATGTGGCTTTCACCGACCTTGTCATCAATGAAGCCGCCGAGGGTACGGTGGCAGAGATAGCGGCATTCGGCCACAGGGTAAAGGCGTACGCATCAGACGCCTCCGATTTTGACCAGACGCATGCGGTTGTGGAACAGGTGCTTGCGGATTTCGGCCGCATCGACATTCTGGTCAACAACGCCGGCATCACCAAGGACGGCCTCATGCTCAGGATGAGCGAGGCTCAGTGGGACGCAGTCATAGGTGTCAACCTCAAATCGGCATTCAATTTCATCCACGCATGCACCCCTGTAATGGCTCGTCAGAGGGGCGGAAGCATCGTGAGCCTCTCGTCAGTCGTGGGCGTGTCAGGCAATGCGGGACAGTGCAACTATTCGGCCTCCAAGGCCGGTATCATCGGTCTGACCAAGTCCATCGCCAAGGAGATGGGTCCGCGCGGCATCAGGGCCAACGCCATCGCGCCGGGATTCATCATCTCCGACATGACCAAGGCTCTTCCGGAGGAGGTGCGCGCCGAGTGGGTGAAGACCATCCCGCTGCGCCGCGGCGGCACCCCTGAGGATGTGGCCGGAGTGGCCGTGTTCCTCGCCAGCGACCTTGCCGCATATGTGAGCGGTCAGGTGATACACTGCTGCGGAGCGATGAACTGCTAGACTGAAATACTGGGGATGAGGCGTGAGATGAGTGAGGAAATGAAAACGATCGCGACAGCGCTGGGAGACCTGGTGCTGCCGCGATTCTGCGTTGCTTGCGGTGACAGGCTGCATCTGGATGAGAGGCATCTGTGCCTGGAGTGCCTTGCTGACCTCTCGCTGACGCATTTCTGGCAATATGGCCACAATGCCATGGCGGATCGATTCAACGCGCGGCTGCGCTCAGTCATCCCGGACGGGGTGAGGGTGGAGTATGCTTCGGCCGCGGCACTGTTCTTCTACAATTCGGAATCCCCATACAGGCGCATACCCCAGGCGCTCAAGTACAGGGGCAATGTCAGGGCAGGACGTTATTTCGCCGCAATGCTGGGGCGGCATCTCGCCGCTTCTGCGGATTTCCGGGGCATTGAGGCCGTGATTCCCGTCCCCCTGCACTGGACCAGGAGGCTGACCAGGGGATACAATCAGTCGGAGGTCATCGCCCGCGAGCTGGCGCGTGCGCTCGGAGCGGAGCTGGTCACGGGGAAGCTCTGGCGCAACCGCCGCACCCGTACCCAGACGCGCATGGGGATGACTGAAAAGGCAGGGAACGTGTCCGGTGCATTCTCCGTCCACGGCTCCCTGCCGTATCGTCATGTATTGCTGGTGGATGACACTTTCACCACCGGGGCCACTCTCGTGGCATGCAGCGCTGCCGTGCTCCCGGCATTGCGTCCCGGAGCCAGGATATCAGTCGCGACCCTGGCGTTCGTGTCGAGCTAGTCCTTGAGGAACACCTCGATCACCGGCACCTCGCAGTCCGGTTTCACTACAGGTACTGTGAGGGCTCCCTTGCTGAGCCTGATCTCAGATCCGTCGTGGAGGAACTGTGCGTACTCGATCTTGTCTGCGAAATCTACGCTGAGCTTGTCGAGAGGGTAGTCGATGAGGTGGATGTAGAGGCGGTTCTTCTCAGGGTTGTAGGTGAGGAGAGTGCGCTGAGGGGTGGTGTACTGCTCAGGAGCGGCGGTACATCCGTAGATGGAGCGTGAGTTGACACTCATCCACTTGCCCATGCCTGAGAGGCGGTCCTGTGCGCGCTGGTCGAACTGTCCGCGTGAGGTAGGTCCTACGTTGAGCAGGAGATTTCCTTCCTTGCTGACGGTCTCGATGAGAAGCTCGAGGAGCTGAGGGACGCTCTTCCATGTGGCTTCGTCTCTGTAGTATCCCCATGAGCCAGAGAAGGTCTGGCAGGTCTCCCAGGTGACTTTCTGGCCGTTCCATTCAGGGCACTTGTCCACCTTGTACTGCTCAGGAGTGAAGATGTCCCATCCTCCCCATGTGTCCTTGAGGTCGAGACGGTCGTCCACGATGATATTAGGCTGGAGCGACTTGGCGAGCTTGAGGAGTCCCACTGAATCCCAGTCCTCGTGGCCCTTGCCGGTCTCGCCCGGGTACGAGAAGTCAAACCAGATGATGTCGATCTGGCCGTAATTGGTGAGGAGCTCGGTGACCTGGTCCTTCATGTACTGGCGGTAGACGCTCATGTCCTTGCCTACGTTGACCTTGGCATAGTCCTCAGGCTTGCCTCCGTCTATGCGCTGAGGGTGACGGTTGTCGATGGTGAAGTCAGGATGGTGCCAGTCGATGAGAGAGTAGTAGAAACCGATCCTGATGCCTTCGGCGCGGAATGCGTCCACGAATTCCCTGAGGAGGTCGCGTCCTGCAGGGGTGTTGGTGCACTTGTAGTCGGTGTACTTTGAGTCCCACATGCAGAATCCTTCATGGTGCTTGGTGGTCAGCACGACATATTTCATGCCTGCCGCCTTGGCCATCTTGGCCCATTCCTGAGGGCAGAAAAGGTCCGGATCGAAATGGTCGAAGTACTTCTGGTAGCCCTCTGTGGTGATGCGCTCGTGTTCCTTCACCCACTCGTGGCGTGCAGGGAGGGAGTAAAGTCCCCAGTGGATGAACATGCCGAAGCGTGAGTCCGTCCACCATTTCATGCGCTCGAGCTTCTGCTCCGGTGTCTCTGATGAAGGAAGGGTGAATTCAGGCACGGTCTTTACCGGCTCTGCGGCCTTCTTGGCCCTCTGTGCCTTTGCTGCAGGGCAGCCTGTGCCGAGCAAGACGGCTGCTGCCATCATTGCGGTTATCAATCTGTGGTGTCTCATATGTGTGAATTTTATGCTTTTGTCGCAATTCTTCACAAGATACAAAAAAATCCCTATCTTTGCCAGACCGCAAGCCTTGGTGGTGGAATGGTAGACACGAGGGACTTAGACAAGATCTTTGATATTTTTGTACAACACGGCAGTGATACATGACTTTGCGGATTATAACAGTGATATGAGCAAAGCTAAGTATCAATAGAAGATGTCAGGAACGCAGAAAGAGACAGCAAGTCAATTGCCGGAGTCTTGCGATCACTCGGATTACGCCCCATTGGTGGTAATTATCGGACGATTAACAGGCTGATTCTCCAAAATTGTTTCGATACATCTCATTTTACAGGAAAGGATGGAATGTCGGGCTTGTATTTAATCCTGGTAAGAAAATGAACGATGAAGAGATCTTTTCGGAAGATTCATCATACAAGTGTTCATGGAGGCTAAGAGAACGATACAAGAAAAGGACGGGGATCTGTCACTTTGAAAACTGTGGATTAGAGGAGTGGATGGGACAGGAAATTCCGTTGGAAATTCACCATGTCAATGGGAATAATACTGATAATAGACTGACAGATTTGCTCCTGCTTTGTCCGAACTGCCATGCATTGACAAATGATTATCGAGGAAAAATAAAATTGAGTGCTCTTTCTGAAAAGAGAGATGTAGAATACCGTAAATTCAAGGAAGCCTTAGCTGGTAATGCAGATGGTAATCTTGAGCCAAGCCTTAGAAAGGAAGGTGCAGAGACTAGACACGGTACACCTAAAGAGGATGACTCCATGGTGAAGGAATAGTCCAGACTACGAACGGAATTTTTCCGGTGGCGAAAGCCATAGCAGCAAGAAAATCCCTTAGGCAGTAATGTCTGTGTGGGTTCGAGTCCCATCCGAGGCACAAAACATTGAGCCGACCTCTTTGAGGCCGGCTCTATTTTGTCTATTGGCTGTGTGTCAGCGAAAGGGAGAGATCTTCATCAACGATCCGGGAGATCGTCAGGTGAGCTTGTTTTCATGCGAGCTGACGATATTTCTGTTATGCTCCGCTATTTCGTAACGGCACGGACAGAGAATCCGTAGTCGCGGCCATAGCTTCTATCAGAGTAGAAGGACGGATAGAGTTGCATATACCAGGCGCAGTCTCGATTACTCTGCACCGACTATGTGCCTTGCAGATATCTGAGAGGCAGGTAGGCGGTGCAGGACCCCTCTGGACGGTGAGACCTGCATCACCCACAGGCAATACAGGCCCCAGAATGCCTCTCCATGCTGAAGGTGATTTTCATCTCCGCCCGCAACGCCCCTCCGCCCGCTGACTCGCCTGCCTGTCCCACACGGCACGACAAAAGAGGCGGAGACGGGAAGTCACGCGGCGACTTGGAGCAGCGGCGGAACAGCTGAGGCGTCGGAAGAGCCGCCCGGGAGCGGCGTGTGATTGACGACCGATAATGGTGAGCATCAGCGAACCGGCCCGGTGCCGGGTGTCTGCACTTTGCATGTGAATTGTGCAGACACGGAAAGGCACTTGAGGGACGCAGGGGGTCAGGGGGCGGTTTAGCCCCCTGCAGGATAGTGCGAACCCAGGAGCAAGTGGCTTCCCGTCTTCGGCTCGGCTCGTGCCGCCCCTGGCCGCAGCTGCGGGAATGCCTCTTTGCGGGCGAAGAAGAGCTCCGCAACGCCCGCAGGTGAGCACCAGCGAACCGGCCCGGTGCCGGGTATTTGCAGATTGCAAGGACACAGCGCAAATACGGAAAGGCACTTGAGGGACGCAGGGGCGCGAGGGTGTTCACAGCGAGCATTTTGATGCTCGCGGCCCGAGCAGCAGGGCTTTAGCCCGCCGGAGGGGGGCGGCTTAGCCCCAGTCATAGATAAGGCAATCTCTCCACTGCTCTGGGCGGCATGGGTCGAATGAAGTCATGATCGGCGACTTGTCGAGAATTGCCATGAAAATGCCCTTTTTCATGGCAAATCACGCAGAAAACCTGCAAATTGACACGCAGATGGCACTTTTCATGTCAGAAAGTTCGGTTCTTGGAGG
>JAGHSA010000050.1 GCA_018066125.1 Candidatus Cryptobacteroides onthequi
GTAGCCTTGACTGTCACAGTCTCGTAGCCGATGCAAGAGATCTGGAGGTCAGCGCCCTGAGGCACATTGATTTCAAAGTTACCGTCGATGTCAGCGACAGCACCGTTGTTTGTTCCTGCCTGAATGACAGTTGCGCCAGGTACACCCATACCTGTGGCGTCAACGATCGTACCGGTCACCTTTGTCTGGGCGGCGGCATTCTGCGCAAAGAGGCCGAGGCCTCCTGCAAGCAGGACGACTGTTGTGAAGAAGGAAATGAATTTCTTCATGTGTGAGTTGATAATTTGGTTATTAAACAATTAAATTATTGCCTTATGCGCCAAAAATATCAAATCGTACAGACTTTGGCAATTAATGGGTATTTAAAGTTTTCCTTGTTTAAATAACAGCATTATTTGTCAATTCACGGAAAAATCCGTCACTTAGGGTTTATCTTTCTTCGGTTTTAATGACCGCCCCACACATTTCACAGCATAGACTGGATCACCGCACCGGTCATTCTCTCCCTCGCGGTCATACATGCACCGACAGATCCGGCAGAGAGGCCGAACCGCGAAGTCGCCACCTTGACATTCTGGCTCATCAGTCTGATGGCAAACTTCCTCATCGAATTCTCGACAGGTCCGAGGAAATAGTAAGACGAGGTCTCCGCAAGCCTGCCGCCGATGACAATGCATTCCGGATTGAATATGTTTATCAGGGACGAAAGAATCATGCCCAATTCGTTCCCGGTCTGTGTCACGATCTCAAGACACAGCGGATCCTCCGCATTGATGGCATCCATGATGTCCGTCATGTTCAAATCCCTGCCGCTCAGCACCTTGGACGCAAGTACAGAGTTCTCGCCACCTATTATGCGCTCTTTCAGCTTGCGCGCGATCGCACGGCCCGAGACCTCTGTTTCGGCACACCCCTTCTTGCCGCAATGGCAGATGATCTCATTGCTGTATCTACGCATATGCCCTATCTCTCCCGAGTAGCCATCCTTGCCCCTGTAGATTTCCCCATCTATCACGATGCCCATGCCCAGGCCCCAGCCGACATTGACAAAGAGCACATCCCTGACACCCTGAGCCTTCAGCGAGGAATATTCAGCCCTGACCATGGCCTTGGAATCATTCTCGATGAAGACCGCGACACCTATCTTTTCCGACAGTATCTCGCTCAGGGTCTGGCTGGATGTCTCCTCGAGATTGAAAATGCTTGCACTGGTCCCGAGCGTGGCGTTGACACGTCCTCCGAGAGCAAAGCACGCAGCCGTGATCTTCCCGGCACAGATATCTTTCGACTTCTGCATGAAGCCATTCACAAGTGCGCAAAGTTCCTCGAGCCTGTAATAACTGTTCTCATAGACAAAGTCAGGATAGTCCTCAGTCATAAGGACTTCACCTGTGAAACTCATGAGCGAGACAGTCACTCCATACATTCTCATCGACACACCGAGAAAATACCAGGGATCAGTCTTCATGCCGTAGAGAAGCGGCCTGCGCCCCTTTCTGCTGGTCTTGATGGTATCTATCACCTCCAGGACAGAAGCCGTCTGAAGGTCAAAGACATATTTGGATATGGTAGTCATGCTGATACCAGTCTCTTCCACGATATCGGGGATGGTGAAGGAGCCATGCTCCATCAGATAAGTGAGAATCGCCGTCTTCACCAGCGTACCTGTGTCCTTCTCCGCGACTGCCTGTAATTTAAGGTTCATAAGATTGATTTAATCAGCCAAGATATCAAATACGGACATATTTAATCCGCCAAAGTGTAAATTTAGTCAATATTATTTAAAATACGAATTTGTTTTGTTTTTTCGTTGTCTGAAAGGTGATTTATATATATTTTTAACTCAGAAATCAAAGTACACACAGATATGGAAAAAATCATCGGACTCATCGACGCACCGTTCACACCTATGCTCCCAAACGGAGACGTGAACTATGATATCATCCCTGCCTACGCAGCAATGCTGGCAAAGAACGGCCTCAAGGGCGTTTTCATCAACGGATCATCAGGCGAAGGCTATATGCTGACCACCGAAGAGAGGATGAAACTCGCCGAGGCATGGATCAAGGCGGTTCCAGCCGGATTCAAGGTCATCGTGCATGTCGGCAGCTGCTGCCTCCGCGACAGCGTGAAGCTTGCCGCACATGCTGCAGCCCTCGGTGCATGGGGTATCGGTTCGATGGCACCTCCATTCCCTAAGATCGGCCGTATCGAGGAGCTCGTGAAGTACTGCGAGGCCATCGCAGGCGCTGCTCCGGAGCTTCCGTTCTACTACTATCACATCCCTGTATTCAACGGCTGCTATCTCCCGATGGTAGACCTTCTCAAGGCTGTGGACGGCCGCATCCCTAACTTCGCCGGCATCAAGTACACATTCGAGAACATGTACGAATACAACCAGTGCCGCCTCTACAAGGACGGCAAGTACGACATGCTCCACGGACAGGACGAGACCTACCTCCCGAGCCTCGCACAGGGCGGCGCACAGGGCGGAATCTGCGGAACCACCAACTACAACGGCCGCGAGCAGGTGGCTATCGGCGAGGCATGGGCAGCCGGCGACCTGGCAAAGGCACAGGAGCTCCAGAACTTCTCGCAGGATGTCATCAATGTGATCTGCCACTACCGCGGCAACATCGTCGGCGGCAAGAGGATCATGAAGTTCCTCGGACTCGACATGGGTCCTAACCGCGTGCCTTTCCGCAACATGACAGACGAGGAGGAGGCAGCCATGAAGGCCGAGCTCGAGGCCATCAACTTCTTCGAGCGCTGCAACAGAATATAATCGACCATGACAGAATCACAGATCCAATATCTCAGCGCCTGCCGCGACCGCTACATCAGCGACCTGGTGAACGATGTCATGCCGTTCTGGATGAAGAACGGCCTGGACAGAGTCAACGGCGGCGTGTATACCTGCCTCGACCGCGACGGCACCCTCATGGACACCACCAAATCGGTATGGTTCCAGGGACGCTTCGGATTCATCGCAGCGTATGCATATAATGAAATAGAGAAGAACCCAGAGTGGCTCGCAGCATCCAGGTCATGCATCGACTTCATCGAGAAGCACTGCATCGACACCGACGGCCACATGTTCTTTACCGTCACCGGAGACGGACAGCCGGTCCAGAAGAGAAGGTACGTGTTCTCGGAGTGTTTCGCCATCATAGCCATGGCTGAATACGCCAAGGCATCGGGCGACATGAGCTATGCCGCAAAGGCGCTCGACCTCTTCCACCACACCCGCGAGATGCTCGCCACCCCGGGCTTCCTTCCTCCGAAGACCACCGCGAAGGGCTACAGCCACTCCATCACCATGATGTTCTTCAATGTGATCGTGGTGCTCAAGAAAGTCACAGACTCCCCTGAGCTCGACGAGCAGCTGAAGGAGTCCCTCCGCATCATCGAGACCTACCTTCTCAAGGACGAGTACAAGACCATTCTCGAGAGCGTAAGGGAGGACGGAAGCCTCGACGACACCATTGCAGGGCGCGTCATCAACCCGGGCCACTGCATCGAGACCTCATGGTTCCTCATGGACGCCGCTCCGATGTTCGAGGATCCGGCACACGTGCGTGAGCTCGCCCTCAAGATTCTCGACTGGGACTTCGAATGGGGCTGGGACAAGGAGTACGGCGGCCTGATCAACTTCCGTGACTGCAAGGGCTTCCCTCCTCAGGACTACTCACAGGACATGAAGTTCTGGTGGCCACAGTGCGAGACCATCATCGCCAGCCTCTGCGCCTACAAGCTCACCGGAGACGAGAAGTACCTCGAAATGCACAGGATGGCAAACGACTGGGCATACGAGCACTTCAATGACAAGGAGTATCCGGAATGGTACGGATATCTCCATCGCGACGGCACAGTCGCACAGCCTGCGAAGGGCAACATCTTCAAGGGTCCATTCCACGTCCCGCGCATGATGATACGCGCGTGGATGCTCTGTAACGACATACTTTCAGCAAATGCAGAATAACAGCAACTTCAAGACAAAGATCTATCCGTGGATAGTCGTGGGCCCGCTCTGGGTAGTGGCCCTGCTCAACTACATGGACCGCCAGATGCTTTCGACCATGAGGTCGGCGATGGCTGTCGATATCGCTGAACTCGCCACAGCCGAGAAATTCGGTGCACTGATGGCCATCTTCCTCTGGATCTACGGATGCGTGAGCCCATTCGGCGGCGCAGTCGCAGACCGCATCAGCAGGAAATGGCTCATCATCTCATCGCTCGGCGTATGGTCTGCAGTGACCCTCCTGATGGGCTACTGCACAAGCTACAACCAGATATACGCGCTGCGTGCGCTCATGGGTGTCAGCGAGGCTCTCTACATCCCTGCAGGACTCTCGCTCATCTCGGACTACCATGAAGGCAAATCGAGAAGCTTCGCCATAGGCATACACATGACCGGTCTATATATAGGACAGGCAGCGGGAGGATTCGGAGCCGGGCTTGCAGAGGCGTTCACCTGGCAGAGCACTTTCTTCTGGTTCGGTGTCATCGGTCTCGCATACGGCGTGATCCTGAGCGTCGTCCTCCAGGACAAGAAGGATGAGACTCCTGCAGCTGCAGCTCAGGTCAGCATCGACAAGGTGCCTGTGCTCAAGGGATTCTCAATCATCTTCGCGAACATCTCATTCTGGGTGATGCTCTTCTTCTTTGCGTCCCTCTCGCTTCCGGGATGGGCCACAAAGAACTGGCTCCCTACCCTGTTCTCCGACACCCTCAGCATCCCTATGACCAAGGCCGGCCCTATCTCGACCATCACCATTGCGGCGTCTTCGTTCATCGGAGTGATGCTCGGCGGACCAATTTCTGACCGCTGGGTCAAGAAGAACCTCCGCGGACGCATCTACACCAGCACCATAGGTTTCGTGATGATGATCCCATCCCTGGTTCTCCTCGGGCTCGGCCACAACCTGACCGCAGTCGTACTTGCAGGCGTGCTCTTCGGAGTCGGCTACGGTATGATCGACACCAACAACATGCCTATCCTCTGCCAGTTTGTGCCTAAGAGGCTCAGGGGTACCGCATACGGAGTGATGAATATGGTCGGCGTCTTCGCAGGAGCCCTCTGCACATCGGCACTCGGCAAGCTTGCCGACGCCGGAAAGCTTCCGATCGCATTCGCGCTCATGGCCATCATCGTGGCGGCTGCGCTCACTCTCGAGCTCACGGTCCTCAAGCCTACAACCGACAATATGGAATAACCACACCGCAATGAAAAGAATCCTCATCACCCTGCCGCTGTTCCTCGCGCTCTGTTCATGCGCCACCAAGGAAAGCGGAGCCGACATCATCACCGAAAGGGATACTACCTTCACCGGACGCGCCAACACTGACGAGACCCTTCTCACCGCCACCGTGCGCAATGCGGAGGGCAGACTCAAGGGAGTGACAGTCACTGTCGGCAGCGGAATCGAGAGCATCGAGGCTCTCCGTCTTTCAGTCGACGGCAAAGAACTTGGATCCGTTGCCGCCAAGGCGGGAAAGACCACATACAGATTCCGCTGCAATGCGGCTCTGGACACTGCATCCAGAGTGCGCGTGAGCGCTGATATTGCGGCGGAAGCCGCAGAAGGCTCATGCATCGGCGCAGACATCACAAGCATCCGTTTCGAGGGCGCTGAAGCAGTACCTGAAGCACCGGAAGCAGGATGCCGCGAGGTGCTCCTCGCAAGGACCTGTCTTTTCATGCCAGGCGACTATGGTTCGAAGAACTACAGGATCCCGGCACTCTGCACTCTCCCTGACGGTTCACTCCTCACTGCGACTGACAAGAGAAAGTACAACGAGACCGACCTCCCTGAGGACATCGACATCGTGGCACGCAGGAGCACCGACGGCGGACACAGCTGGAGCGAGCCTGTCACCATCATCGAAGGCAAGGGATTCGGCAAAGGCTACGGCGATGCCATACTTGCGGTGGCACAGGACGGAACCGTGGTATGCGGATTCTGCGGCGGCGCCGGCCTCTGGAGATCCACAGCAGAGAATCCTCAGAAGAACTGGGTGAGCCTCAGCAAAGACAACGGGCAGACCTGGAGCGAGCCTATAGACATTACCGCCATGCAGTGGGGTCCTCAGGCCAAGAATCCTGAATGCCGCACATCACACTCTGCATTCTTCGGCTCAGGCCATGGTCTGGTGCTCAGCAAGGGTCCTCATGCGGGCCGCATACTCTTCGTCACAGCCATCGCCACCAAGGACAACCGCCTCGACAACTACGCGATGTGGTCTGACGACAACGGACAGACATGGGACATCTCTACCCTCGCATACAAGGGCGGCGATGAGGCCAAGGTGATAGAGCTTGCCGACGGCAGCGTCCTGATGAGCATCAGACAGCGCGGCAACAGAGGATGGAACATCTCCACAGATGGCGGCGAGACCTGGGGCGAGCAGCAGAAGTGGGAAGAGATCTGCACCAACGCGTGCGATGGAGACATCATCAGATATGACGACCAGACCATCCTCCATTCCCTCCCTAACGACATGAAGAGAAGGAATGTCAGCATCTTTGTGAGCAAGGACGAGGGCAAGACCTGGCCGTATGTCAAGAGCATCTGCCCATACAACTCCATCTATTCGTCCATGACCATACTTCCTGACGGCACCATCGGAGCATATATCGAAGAGAATCCTGACGGCCCGTGCGAGATGTGGTTCATGAACTTCTCTATGGACTGGCTGATGAAGCAGTAAACAAACATAACTGATACATTTCCGAAGGGACCGCTGTGAAGGCGGTCCTTTTTGTGATGATCTGATGGCAGGATGATGTTTGTTTTCAAATACGAAATGGGTATATTTGTTTATTCAGAAGGCTACGCAAATGAAACGCAAATATATAATAACTCTCATCATCTCGCTTCTGGCAGCCATACCGGTATCTGCGGTCTTCAACGAGAAGAACCTCAGCCAGACACTTTCCGTGCTGCGCTACGAGCTGTCTCAGCAGAACGAGAAGATGGAAAATCTCCGCGACAGGCTCCAGAATAACAATGAAAGGCAGCACAGGGAGATGATAGGCATGATCAAGAAGTGCAACGAGCTGGCACTCATCCTGTACTCACAGAACCAGGACTACACATTCGATGTCACATACGCTCTTAAGGAAGTCACAGAGAAATATGAAGAGTTCAGCAAGAAGAGGACCCCATATGACGAGGTAGTCAACAGGCTGAACAGCGATGTGGACAGATATGAAAGGCTCATCGAATCGCTGCGTCGCCTCCCGCCGGCACTCGATGCCATCAAGGAGATTCCGGACAGCCTCTATCTCGACAAGGATGGAGAGGTGATAGGTCTCAGACTGCGCAGGATGATGGGAAAGAAAGGCAGCGGAGCCATCGTGATACCTGCCATGCCATCCGACACTACCGCAGCCGCAGACACCGCCGGAAAGCATGACCAAAGCCTCCTCGCAAGCATATTCTCCACTCCTCAGCACAACGAGGACGGCTCAGAGTATCAGGACAACACCCCATTCATGCTCGACAGAGAAGGCATGGAAGACCGTGACTCATGTATCGCATACGCCCTCAACCTGCTCCACATCTACAAGGAATCCAGGGACAGGATCATCCAGGACAACGAGCACTACGCCACGATGAATGAGCGCCTGAGCGACAGCTACAACTACGCCCAGGACCGGTACAGACTCATCCAGAAGCACATCTTCATCGATGGTCAGGACAGGTACACCAAAGTCCTCAGGAGGCTTCCTGCATATGCCGGCAGGGCATTTTCTGAAGCCAGGGCCAAGTACGGCACCATCATCGAGGAGCATCACGAGGAGGAAGAGCACGGGCATCATCATGAGGGCAGCGAATGGAGGGGACCCATCGTGTCCGCATTCTTCCTGTTCATACTCATCTACCTCGGTCTGACGGTCCTTCTCAGTTCAGTGATAATGACCGTAATAAACAGGATCGCCGGCAAGGCCGAGACCTTCGATTACAAGCACAGGAAGTTCTGCATCACCATGCTATGCGGAGTCATCATCTTCGGGGCGTCCGTGATGATAGCCAACCACTTCATCTCGAACAACTTCATCATCATGGCCTCAAAGCTCCTGCTCATCTTCACCTGGCTCATGGCGGCGATTCTTGCCTCCATACTAATCAGGGTTGAGCCGGTCTGCACAGAGAAGGCCATGCGCGTCTATTTCCCCGTGGCTCTCATGGGTCTGATAGTCATCACTTTCCGCATCATTTTCATACCGAACACACTTATCAATCTGGTCCTTCCGGCCCTGTTCCTCTGCTTCACCATCTGGCAGTTCGCCACAGACAGGAGATACAGCAAGACCATCGACAGGACAGACAAGGCGTTCGCCGTACTCTCTCTGACAGTTCTTGCAGCATGCACAGTCATATCATGGACAGGCTACGTTCTCCTCAGCATTCAGGTCTTCATCTGGTGGCTGTTCCAGGTGGCTGCCATAGCCACCGTGACTGCCGTAAGTGTCCTTCTCGACAAATACGAAAAGAAATTCGTCAAGAAGAACATGGTCAGATACAAGGAAAACCACAAGGGAATATCAGACAAGAATCCGGGGGCATTCATCGAAGTCACATGGTTCTATGACCTGCTCCGCATGGCAGCGATGCCTATGCTCGGAGTCATGACCATCCCTGTCAGCCTCTGGCTCGCGTCTGACGTATTCGACCTTACCGAGATAGTGAAGAACCTCTTCTACAAGCCGTTCTTCAACATAAGCGACTCAAGCGGCAACCCTATCCTCCACCTGTCACTGTACAAGATTGTGGTTGTGTCCGGCCTGTTCTTCCTGTTCAGGTACATCTCATATTCCGCCAAGGCATTCTACCGCCACTATGCCCTTGAAAAGCATATGAGGGAGAGCGGCAAGGATTTCGTGCGCTCAAATGAGATCAATCTCACACTTGCAAACAACGTCATCGCCATCCTGACATGGGGCATATACCTGATCATCTCCATCACCTTGCTCAAGATCCCTATGGGAGCCATCTCGATAGTGGCAGCAGGTCTTGCCACCGGTATCGGTCTCGCGCTGAAGGACGTACTCAACAACTTCATCTACGGCATTCAGCTAATGGCCGGACGACTCAGGGTCGGTGACTACATCGAGTGTGACGGCGTGAGAGGAAAGGTCGAGAGCATCACATATCAGAGCACTCAGATTCTCACTCTCGAAGGAGCCATCATGTCGCTGACGAACACCACCCTGTTCAACAAGAATTTCAAGAATCTCACCAAGAACAATGCATACGAATGCGTCAAAATCCCTGTCGGAGTGCATTACGGCGCGGATGTGAACCAGGTGCGGAGCATGCTCGGCGAGGCCATGAAGTCACTTGACACCATAGACAAGTACGGCAGGCACATCATCGACCCGAAACGTGGCATAACAGTTGCTTTCGACGACTTCGGAAGCAGCAGCGTGGACCTTATCGTCAAGCAGTACGTGCTGGTGGAGGAAGAGATCGCATTCATAGCCAAGGCGAAAGAGATCATCTACAACACCCTGAATGAGAACGGAGTCGAGATCCCGTTCCCTCAGAGAGACGTATATATCCGCCACATAGAAAAGACGGAAGATTAACAGACCATAAACAAACTCAAGTTCAACCCTTTAATTTTTATCTATCATGAAAAAGTATGTTGCAGAATGCCTCGGAACAGCGGTTCTGACACTTCTTGGCTGCGGTACAGCAGTCTTCGTAGGATGCGGTGAGCCAGCTGGCGTATTCGCTACAGCAGCTGCATTCGGCCTCGCAGTCATCGCCATGGCTTACACCATCGGCGCCATCTCCGGCTGCCACATCAACCCGGCCATCACACTTGGTGTCGCTCTCTCAGGCCGCATGACCTGGAAGGACGCTGCAGGTTACTGGGCAGGCCAGTTCGTGGGCGGTCTCCTCGGAGCTGCCATTCTTCTCGCCATCTGCTCTTGCGCAGGTGTTGATTTCGGCGGATGCAACGGCGTGGCAAACGCAGGCGGTGCATGCGGTGCCATCCTCGTGGAGGTAGTCGCTACATTCATCTTCGTGCTTGTAGTTCTCGGAACAACTGACGAGAAGAAGGGCGCAGGCAACCTCGCAGGCCTAGCAATCGGTCTCACCCTCGTGCTCGTTCACCTCGTCTGCATCAACCTTACCGGTACTTCAGTAAACCCAGCAAGATCATTCGGCCCAGCTGTCCTCAAGGGTGGCCAGGCTCTTGCTGACCTCTGGGTATTCATCGTCGCACCTCTCGCAGGCGGTGCTCTGGCAGCTTGCGCATGGAAGTGCCTCGGCGGCGAGTGCAAGTGCTGCAAATAATCTGAGACTCAACAATTTCAGAAAATATGACCATTAGTGGCCGGGGCAATGCTCCAGCCACTTTTTTTTGCTATATTTGTCTTTATGTCAAATGAGTTGAATTTTGTAGCTGACCTTGCCGTGATTCTCATCTCGGCAGGCATCTTCACGATCATCTCAAAGGCACTGAAGCAGCCTCTAATCCTGGGATACATCATTGCCGGATTCCTTGTCGGACCGCAGCTGGGCCTGTTCCCATCCCTTTCCAGCATGGAATCCGTGGAGCAGTGGTCCGAGATCGGTATGATCTTCCTCATGTTCGCCCTCGGCCTTGAATTCAGTTTCAAGGGTCTTCTCAAGGTGGGCAGCAGCGCACTCATCACAGCTACCTGCAAATTCCTGGGCATGTTCGCTGTCGGCATGATCGCCGGACCCATGATGGGATGGACCCTGATGGAGAGCATATTCCTCGGAGGACTGCTTTCGATGGCATCCACCACGATAGTGATCAAGGCATATGACGAGATGGGGCTCAAGCAGAAGCCCTATGCTCCCATGGTATTCGGCACCCTGGTGGTGGAGGACATCATCGCCATCCTCCTGATGGTCCTCCTTTCGACCATTGCGGTGTCAAACAGCTTCGCAGGCATGGACATGGTGATGAACATAGCCAAGATGGCGTTCTTCATCATCCTCTGGTTCCTCGTGGGCATCTACGTGATCCCTACCCTGCTCAAGAAAGCAGGCAGATATATCAACGACGAGATCCTGCTCATCGTCAGCATAGGACTCTGCTTCGGCATGGTCACCCTGGCAAGCTCACTCGGATTCTCCTCCGCTCTCGGCGCATTCGTCATGGGATCCATACTCGCAGAGACTACAGAAGGCGAGCACATCAGCGGACTGGTGACCAACATCAAAAACCTGTTTGGCGCCATATTCTTCGTTTCTGTCGGCATGATGATAGACCCTCACATGATAGCTCAGCACTGGTTCGTCATACTGGTACTGACCCTGATCGTGATTGCAGGTCATTTCTTCTTTGCGGCAGCTGGTGTCATTCTCAACGGCAAGGGACTTGACAACGCCGTACACGTAGGTCTCAGCCTCTCCCAGCTCGGAGAGTTCGCGTTCATCATCGTGAGCCTCGGCACCAGCCTCGGCGTGATGAGAGGATTCATCTATCCGGTCATCATTGCGGTGTCGGTCATCACCACCTTCACCACCCCTTACATGATCAGGCTCGCAGGACCGGCGACCGTCTGGTTCAGCGAAAAGCTCCCGGCCGGATTCCTGGCACGCATCACACCGGAGGAGGACAGAGACCAGGCATCCAGCCGTGCGGAGTCCAACGCCTGGAAGCTCCTGCTCAAGGCATATTTCACCAGAGTGCTTCTCTACAGCGTCATGCTCGTAGCTATCTTCCTCGGATCGGAGCTATGGCTTAAGCCGCTCATCGCCAGGCTTCTCCCTTCATGGGGCCAGTACTGGCAGGCAATGCTGTGCGTGATGATCACTCTCGGCGCGATGATGCCTTTCCTGTTCGGGCTCGCCGTCAATCCCGGCTCCATCAGCAAGCCGGCACAGCAGCTGACACGCCAGAAAGCCAGCAACTGGTGGCCGATACTGTCGCTCCTGCTCATACGCATCGCCATTGCGGTATGCTTCATCATTTCGGTGCTCATGGCGTACCTCAATCTCGCCTCCGGCATCATAAGCATCATCGTCATCGGCGCAGTGATATTCTTCTTCTTTGCAAGGATGGGCAAGAAGCACTTCAGGGGTTTCATGCTCCTTGAGAAGCACTTCCTCACAAACCTCAATGAGAAGGAAGCCGAAGAGCGCCGTCTCACTCCGGTCAGGACCACCGTCCAGGACAAGCTGTCCGGATATGACGTGCATATCGAGACCGTCGAGATATCTCCGGACTCGATATATGCCGGGATGATGCTTCAGGAGATTCCTTTCCGCAGGGAGACCGGCATCAACATTGTCAAGATAGTACGCGGCAAAAGAGGCATAATAGTGCCGAAGGGCACAGAACGTATATTCCCGCACGACAGAGTGCTTGCAGTGGGCACCACGGAGCAGCTTGCCAGATTCACTGAGATGATGCGCAACGACTCCCACACCGCGGAAGACAGCGACCAGGAGTTCACTGTGATGCCTGTCACGGTGGACGAGTCGTCACCGCTCTGCGGGACAGCGCTCAGGAACATCGACATGCGCGCATACGGGTGCATGGTCATCAGCATCCTGCGAGACGGAAAGTTCATCACTAACCCGAAGGCAGACTTCGTCTTCGAGACCGGCGACACGGTATGGCTGGCGGGAGAGACGGCAGGCTGCAACAGTTTCAAATGAGAAAGATATCAGATATGAGAAAGTTTTTATCCACAATGGTGGCAGTCATCCTTGCAGTACTGCCGATGTCGGCTGAGCAGAGGCACAGTTCTCTGGTCAGAGGCAGCATACAGCCTGTAAAGGTGCTCCATTCGGAAGGCGATGTCAGTGAAAGCTGGCGTCTGACCATGCCGGGAACAGGGCAGGCCATCATCAGCGGCCGCAACTGCTGCACGATGAAAGGCGACTCCTATGTCATCCTTGATTTCGGCAAGGAGATCAACGGCGGCGTACGCATTGTCACAGGATCCTTCGACGGGGGCAAGACCGCAAAGGTACGCATCAGGTTCGGAGAGTCTGTGAGCGAGACCTGCAGCGAGGTCGGAGGAGATGGCGGAGCCACAAATGACCACGCCATCAGGGATTTCGTGACAGAACTCCCATGGCTCGGAGCCAGAGAATTCGGCATCACCGGATTCAGGTTCGTGCGCATCGACCTGCTGGAAAAGGACATAGCACTCAAGATCCGGGAAGTCAGTGGATTCACTGTAGGCAGCGACGACCCTATGGTCGGCTCATTCAAGTGCAGCGACCCTCGCATCACCGACATATGGAACACCGCGGCACGCACGGTTCAGCTCAACATGCAGGACTACATCTGGGACGGCATCAAGCGCGACCGTCTCGTATGGATCGGTGACATGTACCCCGAGGTCATGTCCATCTGCGCACTTTTCGGCAACACCGACATCGTGCCGAGAAGCCTCGACTTCGCGCGCGACACCTACCCTCTCCCGGGATGGATGTACGGCATGAGCTCATACTCCATCTGGTGGATGATGATCCAGTACGAATGGTACAGGCATTACGGGGATCTTGCATATCTCAAGGAGCAGAGGAGCTACCTCAAGGGACTCCTGAAGCAGATGATCGCATGTGTGGATGAAGACGGTCACGAGCACCTGCCGGAAGGCCGTTTCCTCGACTGGCCATCCAATGTCAATGAGGAAGCCGAAGGCTGCGGACTCCATGCCCTGATGATCATTTCACTCCAGAACGGAGCGGACCTCTGCGAAGTGCTCGGAGAGACCGCTCTCGCGGCCGAATGTCTCAGCACACGCGAGCGTCTCATCAGCGCGGCGCCGTCCGTCGTGGAAAGATATGCCGGCATAAGGCAGGCAGCCGACAGACCGGGAATGAAGCAGGCGACGGCACTCATGTCACTTGCCGGAATGACCGATGTCTTCAGAGCTGCCGACAATCTCATGTACAATGGAGGACATGGATTCTCCACATTCTATGGTTACTTCATGCTCGAGGCCCTGGCTTCGGCAGGACGATACAAAGAGGCCCTCGATATCATTTCCCAGTACTGGGGCGGCATGCTCGACCTGGGCGCCACATCATTCTGGGAGGACTTCGACCTCGACTGGATGAAGAATGCCGGACGCATCGACGAGATGCCTCAGCCAGGCAAGGTCGACGTGCACAAGAGTTATGGCGGATACTGCTACCAGGGATACAGACACAGTTTCTGCCACGGATGGGCATCAGGTCCGGTTTCCTGGATCGACAGGTATGTGCTCGGAATCCAGCCTGAGAGTGTCGGACAGGGCACCATATACCTCGACCCGCATCTCTGTGGGCTTGAATGGGCAGAAGGCAGCTACCCTGTGGATCAGGGACTGATAAAGATCCGGATCGAGCCCCTTTCTGACGGAAGGACACTTGCAAGGGTGGATGCCCCCGATGGTATCGATTTCGTTTCAGGCCACAACGTGGTCATCGCCAGGAAGACCATGGACCTGGCACAGAACTCCATCAGGGAGATCGAATCAGGATTCAGGAACGTCCCGGACAGCGTCAGGATAGGCGTGTACTGGTACTGGATCTCTGACAACATCTCGGAAGAAGGTGTCGTGAAAGACCTCAGAGCCATGAAAGAGGCTGGCATCACACGCGCCCAGCTGGGCAGCATGGGCGTGGACGGCGTACCGTACGGCAAAGTGAAATTCATGTCTGACGAATGGTGGAAGATCACACGCACGGCTCTCAGGACTGCCACTGAGCTCGGCATCGAGATAGGCATATTCAACTGCCCGGGATGGAGTCAGTCAGGAGGCCCGTGGGTCAGCGAAGAGCAGTCCATGAGATATGTGGCATGCAGCGAACAGACGATAGAAGGTGACGGTACCGTGCAGCAGATCGGCATCCCGTCCGATGGACAGCTGGTCAGGGTACTCGCCTATCCGACTCCCGCAGGCAGGACGATAGACACCACATTCACCGGAAAGGACGCACTTGACCTGGTTCTTGACGAGCCGGTGACAGTCAGAAGCCTTACGGTCAGCACCACGTCTCCGATAAAGACAAGGATGAGACTTATCCACGAGGGAAAGGTGGTCAGCATATTCCACTTCGACAGGAGCAACCGCAGCCTCAACGTAGGATTCGATCCGGACGCACCGGTGGTCATTTCCATTCCTGAGGTGACCGGAGTGGATTTCAGATTCGAGGTGGACGATCCCGGTGATGCCGAGATCAGGCTTCAGCTCAGTGAGACCGCCCGTGTCGAGCGTTTCGCAGAGAAATCCCTGGCAAAGATGTTCCAGACTCCCCTCCCGATGTGGGGAGAATATATGTGGGACACTCCAGCGGCAAGTTCCGATCCTGAGGGAAAGATCATCATCTCGGACATAAGAGACCTCACTTCGGCAGTGAAGGAAGGAACCATCACATGGGAAGTGCCTGAAGGCAGATGGACCATAGGCACATTCAGCATGAAGACGACAGGAGTCAAGAACTCCCCTGCCGTACCTGAAGCCACAGGACTCGAGACGGACAAGATGAGCCGCAGGCATATCGAATCCCACTTTGAAAACTACCTTGGAGAAATATTCAGACGCATACCGGCTGCGGAAAGAGCAAGCTGGAAGACCGTCGTCGAAGACAGCTACGAGACCGGAGGCCTCAACTGGACAGACGATATGGAAGAAGTGTTTGCAAATGCATACGGATACGATCCCGCTCCTTTCCTCCCGGTACTCTGCGGCAACGTCGTGGGCAGCGAGGAGATGAGTGACAGATTTCTCTGGGATCTCAGACGTCTCATCGCCGACCGTGTCGCATATGACTATGTCGGCGGGCTCCGCGACATCAGCCACAGATACGGGCTCGAGACCTGGCTTGAGAATTACGGGCACTGGGGTTTCCCGGGTGAATTCCTCATGTACGGAGGCCAGAGTGACCAGATAGCCGGGGAATTCTGGAGTGAAGGCGACCTCGGGAACATCGAAAACAGGGCGGCCTCGTCGGCCGGCCACATCTACGGCAAAAACCAGATCTGGGCGGAGTCATGCACATCAGGAGGTCCGGCATTCAGCAGATATCCACGAGTCATGAAGCAGAGAGTGGACAGATTCTTCACGGAAGGCATCAACAGCAGCCTCCTCCACCTCTATATCCAGCAGCCTGACGACAGGAAACCGGGGCTCGATGCATGGTTCGGAAACGAATTCAACCGCAACAATTCATGGTTCGGAAGCCTCGATCTGTTCACCGGCTACCTCCGCCGCTGCAACTATATGCTCCAGCAGGGCAGGTACGTGGCGGATGTCGCATATTTCATCGGAGAGGATGCTCCGAAGATGACCGGAGAATGCAATCCGGCTCTCCCGTACGGCTACTCTTTCGACTACATCAATGCAGAAGTGCTAAAGGGCAAGGCTCACGTGGAGGACGGATGTCTCGTTCTCGAAAGCGGCATGAGATACCGCGTGCTCGTACTTCCTCAGCAGAAGACCATGCGTCCAGAGATGCTTGAATGCATATCATCTCTCGTCAGGGACGGTCTGACTGTCGTGGGACCGGCACCTGTCAAGTCTCCGAGCCTCCAGGGATGGCCGGAATCGGACAGAAAGGTGCAGGAACTCGCAGCCGAGCTCTGGGGAGGCAGGACAGGAAAGGGACGCGTATATCCCGACGGTACAAGTCTTGAGACAGTGTTCAGCGACATGTCTGCAACTCCTGACTTCAAGGTGCAGGCTGCCGGAACGATACTTTTCATCCACAGGAGTCTTGGCAGCGAGGGTGACATATACTTCGTTTCGAATCAGGAAGACAAGGCTGTGCCTGCAAAGGCATGGTTCAAAGTCAGCGGCGACCTGAAGCCTGAGCTCTGGAATCCTGTAAGCGGAGAAACCAGAGCCGTGGAATATACAAGGTCCGGAGAGTACAGCTGCATCAGCCTCGATCTGGACAGGCTTGAAAGCACCTTCGTGGTTTTCAGACAGAACGCAGCAGCAGTGATGCCGGCCAGGGCAAGGACCCTTCAGGTGAGCGGCACATGGAAGATAGATTTCGAGGCATCGGCAGGCAACCCTGCATTCAGCATCACCACCGACAGGCTCGGCGACTGGAAGGATTCGGCTGACGAAAGGGTGAAATACTACGGCGGAACAGCAAGATACAGCATCAGATACAATCTGCTCAAATCAGAAGCCAAGGCATCCAGGGTGGAGATAGACCTCGGAATGGCCATGGTGACCGCGAAGGTCAGTGTCAATGGATGCTATGCCGGCGGAGCATGGACATATCCATACAGAGTGGATGTGACAGGACTTCTCCACAGCGGTGAGAACACCATAGAGATCACTGTCTCGAACAACTGGCAGAACCGCCTCATCGGCGACCAGCTCAGGATAGAGAGCGCCCGGAAGACATGGACCAATGTCAACCCGTGGAAGCATGATTCAGAGCTCCAGAGCTCAGGCCTCCTGGGACCTGTCAGCATCCTGACTTACAGATAGAAACAATTTAATCAACTATACAACCATGAGTAAGTACAACTGGAAATTCTACACCATCGGTGGTGTGACAAGAGTCAAGATCGAGAGCGGCGAGGACATCGCACATCTCGGTGAGCTTGACCAGAAACTCTGGACAGCTCTCAGCTGCCCTGTCAAAGGTCTGGAAATGGACGATTCAACTCTTGCGATGATCGACACTGACAATGACGGCAAGATCCATGTCAATGAGGTAGTGGCTGCAGCCGGATGGCTCAGCTCTGTACTCAAGGATCCCGGAGCAGTGCTCAAGGGAGACGATGAGATCCCGTTTGCAGCGATCAACGAAGAGAATGAAGAAGGAAAGACACTCCTCGGCTCTGCAAGGCAGATTCTTGCGAACCTGGGTCTTGAGAAGGAGAGCATCTCAGTCGCTGACAGCTCAGACAGTGTGGCCATATTCGCAAAGACAAGGTTCAACGGCGACGGCATCATCACCGCTGCTTCTACAGACGACGAGGCTCTCCAGGGAGTGATAAAGTCGGCAATCGACACTGTCGGAAGCTCGACAGACCGCAGCGGTGAGGCTGGTATCAATGCCGACCAGATAGAGGCTTTCTATTCAGCCTGCAAGGACTATTCAGAATGGAAGGCAGCTGCTACCGCTGACGTGCTTCCTTACGGAGAGAACACAGAAGCTGCACTTGCAGCCTGCACAGCCCTCAAGGACAAGATCGCGGATTACTTCATGAGGTGCAAGCTCTCGGCTTTCGATGCCGATGCAACTGGAGCACTCGATGTGTCTGTAGCAAAGATCGAAGCCATCAGCGGCAGCGACCTCTCCGCATGTGACGAGATCGCAACCTACCCTCTCGCACGCATCAACGGAGGCAGTGAGCTTCCTCTCACCGGCATCAACCCTGCATGGCAGGCAGCATTCGCCTCACTCAAGACTCTTGTACTCGACGTCGATTTCGCAGGAAAGGAGAGCATCTCTGAGGCTGACTGGAACGCTACACTGGCAAAATTCGGTGCATACGAGGCATGGAAGGGCGCCAAGAAAGGCGACGCAGTGGAAGCGCTCGGAATCGAAGCTGTAGATGCTATCCTCAAGGCTGACAGGAAGCAGGCTCTTCTCGACCTCATTGCAGAGGACAAGGCACTCGAGGCAGAGGCTGGCGCCATCGACGCAGTCAACAAGCTCACACACCTCTACAGGGATTTCGGAAAGCTTCTCAGGAACTTCGTCACATTCTCAGACTTCTACGCAAGCTACACTGGAGAGACCAAGGCAGTCTTCCAGGCTGGTACCCTCTATATCAACCAGCGCAGCTGCGACCTCTGCATCAAGGTGACTGACATGGGCAAGCACGGCGACATGGCAGGCCTCAGCGGCATGTACATCGTATATTGCGCATGCACATCGAAGTCATTGGGGACATCGATGGATATCGCCGCAGTAGTCACAGACGGCGATGTGGACGGTCTCCGCGTCGGCATGAACGCCCTCTTCTATGACAACCAGGGCAACGACTATGACGCAGTGATCACCAAGATCATCGAGAACCCTATCAGCATACGCCAGGCATTCTGGTCTCCTTACAAGAAGGTGGCACGCACCATCACAGACAGGATCAACAAGAGTGCAGCTGAAAAGAACAGCAAGGTGGACGCACAGCTCACCAGCGCCGCAAACAATACCGACATCCCTACCACAAAGGCAGAGGCAAAGGCAGGTGCAAATGATGTGAAAACCGAGGCGGCAGGGGCAGCCAAGACCTTCGACATCGCCAAGTTCGCAGGTATCTTCGCAGCCATAAGCATGGGCGTGGGACTTGTCGGCACCGCACTCCTCGCTGTCATCACCCCATTCTACAACATCTTCATCCTTCTTGCCGTCCTGATGCTCTGCATCTCCGGACCTTCGATGTTCATCGCATGGCAGAAGCTCCGCAAGCGCAACCTCGCACCGGTCCTCAATGCAAATGGATGGGCCATCAACTCCAATATCCTCGTGAACACCAAGTTCGGTGCGACACTCACCTCTCTCGCCAAGATGCCTAAGGCAGTTGCAGGCGGAGATCCGTTCTCAATGAAGACTCCACTCTGGAAGAAGATTCTCCGCTGGCTCATTGCTCTCGTGATCGTAGCCGGTGCAGTTCTCTACTTCACTGACAATCTCGGATTCATGGGTATCCACCGCCACAAGGCAGAGCCTGCCCAGACAGAGTGCTGTGCAGAAGCGGCAGCAGAGACTCCGGCAGAGGCAGCAGCAGAGACAGCCGAGTAAGCTAGAAAAGAAGAAGGCTCAGAAAGCCTACAATCATCGCCAGGGCGCAGTTGACAAGCTTCGCCCTGGCGAAACTTTTTGTACTCTCCGCAAGAAGCGGGAGCGATGCGTGGCCGTCCTGCGAGATGCAGCTGGCCAGCAGCACAGGAAGCGGGACGATACCGGACGCATAGAGCGTCACGAATATCATATGCGGTCCCGACTCTGGTATGATGCCGACGAGAGTGGCAAGGACTATCATGAGAGCCGTGTTGCTGCCTATCCACGTGCTGATATCCACAAACTGCATCAGCACCGCAATGAGAACCAGCACGCCGAAGGTCCACCCGAAAATGCCGGGGAGATGCCTGCAGACTATATGGTGCCAGAGATGCTCCTCGACAAAATGGTCCTGGGCGAAGATGAGCACTCCAAGCATGATCACGCTCAGGGCGGCGAACATCATGTTCATCCAGTCCTCACTGAGGAGATTGATGCCTCCCGCGACGGCCTCCGCCTCATGTTCATGCTCATGCTCGAGCATGCCTGTGGCCAGCGCCGCAATGAACAGGGCCGTACCCACAAACATCAGTGCACGTTTCCATGTGAGATGGCGGCCGTGATGATGCTCCTCCATATCGAGTTCGTGGTGCTCGCATGTGTCCTCATCATGCACCTCGAAATGCTCGTCACAGTGCATCTTGTCGCCGCAATGGCAATGCTCGGGGTGGGCATCATCATGTATCCTGTCGTGAACCATATCCACTATGAGACCGGCAGCGACAGCTGTCACAAACAGGACACCGAATATCCACAGGGCCTTGTCCGGTATCATGGCCAGCATGACGAACGCCTCATCACCTGAGGATGCAATCATCATGGCGACGAGGGCGCCGAAGCTGATCATCCCGTGGGTGTAGAGCGACACGGATGCGAAGCCTCCCATGCAGCCCGGAACGGCACCGAGGAAGGCAGAGAAAAGCACCTGGCCCACACGGCTGTGCCTCATGCTGCTGAAGAAACGTCCTCTCGACTCAATGTTGAGGGACTCGATCATCATCATCATGATGACCACGAGTCCTGTAATCAGTATCGAATTGCGGAGGACATCCTCCAGGATATGGAATGACATCGGTATTATTTCTTGAGGTAATATGTGACATATGTCACGATGCGCACGTTCTTGACGCTTGGGGTATTGCTGTCGCGGTCAGAGATGGAGAAAGTGCCCTGGGTCGCCTCCTTGATCTTGCCGAGCCTGCTGCCGGAGTCCTTGGCGAACTTCTCCGCAACCTCGCGTGCATTCTTGGTGGCCTCTTCCACCATCTCCGGCTTGATGTCATTCAGGCCCTCGAAATTGAACTGGGGATTTGAGTCCCACTCGCTGAGCACGGCGATGTCTTTCTTGATGAGCTGCGACTGGTCTGCCATGAGTCTGAGGACTTTGTCCACCTCTGAGGAGCAGACTGTCATGCCGCACGTCACCACATATCTGAAACGGCGGTCGTTGGAGCCGTATTCCTGGGCATATGAGTCTGATACGGAAGGTGTCGTCAGAGTGATTTCCGACTCGCTGAGTCCGCCTGCCCTGAGGAATTCCTTCACAGTCTCGATCTTGCGCTCCATGTCGCTGCAGACAGCTGAGAAATCGTCACCGACCACCTTGAACTTGATAGGCCAGATGACCTTGTCTGCAGGGACTTCCCTCTCGCAGAGTCCTTTCACACTCACGGTCCTTTCAAATGAGCGGTAGCGTGATGCCGCCTGCGGTATCATCAGACCGAGGACGATGAGTCCGGTCATGATGCATATTGCGCAAATAATATTACTTTTATGCATGTCGAATGAGTTTAATCCGCTCCGCAAATATAGCAAAACGGCGGTGATTTATTATATTTGTCTTCTACAGACAACAAAAGACATACCATGAAGAAAGTCATCGCATCTCCAAAGGCACCTGCAGCGTTGGGTCCCTACTCACAGGCAATCATGTTCAACGACACACTCTACCTCTCAGGACAGCTTGGCGGAGACCCTGCCACAGGTGAGCTCGGAGCGACCGTAGAGGAGCAGACAAGACAGGCACTCGCAAATCTCGGCGCAGTACTCGAGGAAGCAGGCCTCTCATACGCCGACGTGGTGAAGACCACCGTACTTCTTGCGGACATCGCGGATTTCGGAGCAATGAATGCCATCTATGCCGAGTACTTCACTGAAGACAAGCCTGCACGCGTATGCTACCAGGTGGCAGCTCTTCCAAAGAACGCAAAGGTCGAGATCGACGCCATCGCAGTCAAGAACAAATAATTACATCCTGCAATGAACAGAATGATAAAGGCGGCATTATTTGCTGCCGTGCTGAGTCTTGTCCCTGCGTGTCTGAACGCAAAGACGGTCAAGATGTCAGACAAGGTCCTCATGGACAAGATCAAGGGTGGATGGGCAGGCCAGACCATAGGCTGCACATTCGGAGGTCCTACAGAATTCAAGTACACCGGAAGGATGATTCCGGACACGACACAGATAAAGTGGCCGGACCATTACATCAAATGGTATTTCGACAACATCCCCGGTCTCTATGACGATGTCTACATGGACCTTACCTTTGTGGACGTCTTTGCCAAGAAGGGACTTGACGCACCTATCGGCGAATTCGCGAACGCATTCGCGCATGCAGGCTACAAGCTCTGGCATGCAAACCTTCAGGCACGCGCCAACATTCTTGCGGGCATCATGCCTCCCGAGTCTGGCCACTGGATGAACAACCCTCATGCTGACGACATCGACTTCCAGATAGAGGCAGACTACGCAGGCCTCATGGCACCGGGAATGCCTAATGCGGCAGCATTCTACTGCGATGAGATCGGTCACATGATGAATTACGGCGACGGATGGTACGGCGGCGTCTATGTGGCAGCCATGTATTCTCTCGCATTTGTATATGATGACATCCACAAGGTGGTCACCGACGCACTGGAGATACTTCCTGCACAGAGCAGGTATGCCCGCTGCATCGCAGACGTCATCCGCCTCTACAAGGAGGATCCGAGCGACTGGAAGAAGGCATGGGAGTACTGCCAGGAACATTACACGGATGAGGTCGACTGCCCTTCCGAGCCTGACAACACATTCAGGATCGATGCAGTCATCAACGGAGCCTACATCGCGATCGGCCTGCTCTACGGCGAGGGCGATTTCGAGAAGACAATGGAGATCTCTACCAGATGCGGCCAGGATTCAGACTGCAATCCTGCATCCGCTGCGGGCATCCTCGCTACAATGACAGGCTACAGCGCCATACCTGAGAAGTTCATGAAGGACCTCCGCGAAGTGGAAGACATCAACTTCGCCTACACCGACATCTCGCTCAACAAGACCTACAGGATGTCCTACGACCAGGCCGTGGAGGTGATCAGGCGCAACGGAGGCAAGGTGACTGCCGATGGCGTGAAGATCAAGGTACAGAAGCCCAAGGCAGTGCGCTATGAGCAGAGCTTCGAGGGTCTCGTATTCAAAGGCATCCAGGAAGTGGGCAGGCATGCATTCGACGCGCCGGTAGAATTCAAGTTCACAGGCAGCGGCGTAGTGCTCACCGGACGCCTCCGCAACAAGCAGGGCGGCGACTATGCAGCAGTCGTGGACATCGAGCTCGACGGAAAGCCGTACACCACTGTCAACATCATAGAAGACGACTACCGCGGCCAGGACCACATCTTCCACGCCTACGGACTCGAGGACACCGAGCACACCGTCAAGGTATCGGTAAGGAACCCAAGGGCTGACAAGAAGCTCTGGTGCGGAAGACTCAGCATATACAGGAACAGATAACACCCCCCATGGACATAGAATACACCTCGCTTATGAGCAAGAGGATCCGCAGGATCCTTCTTGTATGCAACAACTACGACAGCTACTCTCTTGAGGAGGACGGAAGGATCGAGGCACAGATCACGCATGAGTACTCTGAGCTGAACCTCTCCAACCCACCGTCCATCGTCAGGGCCGAATCCACGATGGAAGCCTTGAAGATCGCCGAGACGGGAGAGTCCTTCGACCTCATCATCACGATGTACAACGTAGGCGAGGTGGACGTATTCGAATTCTCGAAGAGGATGAAGGGGATGGCACCGAACACTCCTATCGTCCTGCTCACGGCCTTCTCGAAGGAGATCTACAAGCAGATCGAGAGCAAAGACAAGAGCCACATCGACTATGTCTTCTGCTGGAACAACTCCACAGACCTGATCATCGCCATCATCAAGCTGCTTGAGGACAGTCTCAATGCAGACCATGACATCATCGACAACGGCGTGCAGGCCATACTGCTTGTAGAGGATTCAGTACGTTACTATTCCACATACCTGCCTGCGCTTTACAAACTGGTGCTCCAGCAGAACAGCGACTCCATCAAGGACGCGCTCAACGAACAGCAGCAGATCTCACGAAAGAGAGCACGCCCGAAGATCCTCATGGCGACCAACTATGACGATGCCATGGAAATGTACAGAAAGTACAACACGCATATCCTCGGCATCATCTCCGACATCGGCTTCGTCCGTCACAAGAACGAGCCGAGTTCACTCGAATGCAAGGATGCAGGTCTCGAGTTCTGCCGTTTTGTACGTGAGGACAATCCTATGATGCCGTTCATGCTCCAGTCTATGCAGGAGAGCATGAGGTCTGAGGCCGAGAAACTGGGGGTAGGATTCTTCATGAAGAATTCCAAGACTCTTATCCATGACATTAGTGAATATATCGGAAGAGAGTTCGGATTCGGAGACCTGATCGTAAGGGATCCCGAGACCGGTGAAGAAATCGCCAGAGCTACGGATCTCTACACCCTGGAGAAGCTCATCAAGAGCATTCCCGTCAGCGCATTGATGGACATACTGTCACGAAACTACCTGTCGAAATGGATGCTCGCACGCGGTCTCTTCGGACTCGGACGCAAGATCCGCCCACGCTCCGTGAAGGATTTCCCCGACAATGAGTCACACCGCAAATACCTCGTGGACGCCATCCATGACTACCGTGTGAATCAGGGCATAGGAGTCGTCGCAAAGTTCGATCCTGCCACCTTCAATGACACCATCTGGTTCTCCAGGATAGGAAACGGAAGTCTCGGAGGCAAGGCCAGAGGCCTCGCTTTCCTCAACCACATACTTGTCAAGCACAATTTCTACGACAGATGGGAAGGCGTCCGTGTACTCGTGCCACGCACCCTGATAGTCACGACAGAGTATTTCGACCGCTTCATCATAGACAACGGACTCCAGTACGTCATCAACGCGGATCTGACCGACGCCGAGATACTGTCTGAGTTCGTGGCATCGACACTCCCTGCAGAACTGACTGAGTCTCTCAAGGTGTTCATGCAGCATGTACGCAAGCCTCTGGCCATAAGGTCTTCATCCAAGCTCGAGGACTCTTATTACCAGCCTTTCGCCGGTGTCTACTCGACCTACATGATTCCGGACACAGACAACATCGACCAGAAGCTCCGACTTCTGTCGAAGGCCATCAAGAGCGTATATGCATCCGTCTATTTCGCTTCCTCAAGGAGCTATATCGCCGCCACCGCCAATGTCACTTCAGAAGAGAAGATGGCCATCGTGATCCAGGAGATCTGCGGTTCGGAAGACCAGGGCTACTTCTTCCCTACCTTCTCCGGTGTGGCCAGATCCCTCAATTTCTATCCCGTGGGATACGAGCAGGCGGAGGATGGAATCGCCAAGATCGCATTCGGACTCGGAAAGGCAGTGGTGGACGGAGACCAGGTGCTCAGATTCTCACCAAAATATCCTGACCATGTGATGCAGACCTCCACTCCGGAGCTCATCATGAAGGAGACGCAGAGATCCATGTTCGCCCTGAATCTCAAGCCTGAGAAGTTCAAGACTTCGATCGATGATGCAGTCAACCTCGAACGTCTTGACGTGAATGACTGCACAAAGTTCCGCAATCTCCGATATGTGGCTTCCACATGGGACATGAACAGCATGAGGATAGTCGACTCCCCTGTTGCCGAGGGGCCTAAGTTCATCACATTCTCGCACATCCTCCAATACAGGACCTTCCCTCTCTCAGAGATACTCCAGGAACTCCTCGCCGTGGCTCACGAGGAGATGAAATGCTGCGTGGAGATAGAATTTGCCGCAAATCTTGACCGCGGACGCAAGAACAAGATCTTCAATGTGCTTCAGATACGTCCTATCGCAGCCAACAGCCGCGAGGCATCTGTGGACTGGAGCTCTGTGGACTGCTCTGACGCCATACTTGAGTCAGAGAGCGCCCTGGGTACAGGATGGATATCGGGGGTACAGGACATAGTCTACCTCAAGCCTCAGACCTTCGACATCCTGAAGACCGTGGAGATCGGAAGAGAGATCACAGAGATCAACAGCCGCATGCGAGAAGAGGGCCGTGGATATGTGCTGTCAGGCTTCGGAAGATGGGGATCAAGCATCCCGTCACTCGGAGTGCCTGTGCAGTGGAGCGACATCTCGGAAGCCAAGGTCATCATCGAATGCGGCCTGTCCAATTTCAGGGTCGACCCGAGCCAGGGATCTCATTTCTTCCAGAACCTGACGTCTTTCGGTGTGGGATACATCAATGTCAACCCATATTCGGGCGAAGGCTCGCTCGATTTCGACAGGCTTGACGCCATGCCGGCAGTGGAAGAGACTCAGTACATCAGACACGTGCACTTCGACGAGCCTCTCCAGATCTGCATCGACGGCCTCAACAACAAGGCGCTGATCAAATAGGCACGCCCCGTCAAAAACTGTAGTGTCCGCTCTGTATCTCGATCGGAGCGGATCCGTCCGGCAGGTATACTGTCGCCGTGCAGCTTACTGGGACTTCGACATCCATGCTGAAGCTTCCGTCCTCGCCCCTGTGCCACTCGACAGAAGCTTCTCCATAGAGCGTACGGGTAGAATATGATGCCCATGTCACATCGCCGACAGGCATAGGCCTGAAGATGATGTGCCTGTAGCCTGGCGCCGTCTCGTCTGACTCCATTCCCGCGAGTTTGCGGTAGAACCATGTGATGGCACCGCCGAACATAGGGTGGTTGTGTGAATTGCCGCCGTCCCACTGCTCCCAGGTGGTAGTGGCCCCCTGCTCGATCCAGTGGCCGAAGCTTGGGAAATCGCGCTTGTTCATCGCCTCGAAGGCAAGGTCATTGAGGCCGTTTTCGGCCAGAGTCTCAAAGAAAGTCTGGGTGCCGCAGATACCGGTGTTGAGATGGCCGCCGTTGGAGAGGATCTCATTGCGGAGGGTCTCGACCACCTTGTCATGGACTTCTGCGGGCACTCCCATGCGCAGGGCAAGGGTATTTGATCCGTTTTCTCCATAGGAGCACTTCTCTGCATCATAGAAGTGGCGGTGGAACGCAGCCTTCACCTCTTCCGCCTGGGCCTCGAACTTCCTGGCATCGTCATCCCTGCCGAGCGCGCGTGCGGCCCTGGCAGTGTAGTCCGTGCATTTCCAGAGGTAGAAAGTATGCACGAGTTCATCCTTCGGAAGCTCATACGGAGGAAGCCAGTCGCCAAGGTTCATCCAATAGATGCCGCCTTCCTTCTCGTGAGGCATCTTCTGGTTCATGATGCCGTCCTCGGTGATCCAGCTCCTCATATGGCGTACCTGCTCCGTCATCTGGAGGTAGTTGTCCGCGAGCATATCCATGTCGCCGTAATGGAGGTAGAACTCCCATGGGATGATGTTCATTGCGGCACCCCATGCGACACCTCCGCCGCAGCCTGTGTGCCACGGCGCGCCGTTAGGGACATATCCTGATACCAGATCCTGGCAGTCCGACATGTCACGCACCCACTTGGTATAGAATGCAGTTGCATCGAAATTGTGCATGACGGTCACGCAAGCGCACTGTCCGTCACCGGTGTACGGTCCCCTCTCGCGGTGAGGACAGTCGCTGGCAGCACCCAGATGCATGTTGTCGGTCTGGCTGCGCCACCAGATGCGGTTGATGGTATTGAACAGCTCGTTGGAGCAGCTGAAATGGCCTGTGGTCTCCACGTCAGAGTAAACGACCTCGGCGCAGATGTTGTCCGCGGTGAGCTCCCCTGGAAAACCTGTGACAGTGACATCAGGGAAGGAATACCAGGTGAAACGCGGTGCATATGACTCATCCCCTGTACCCTTGCATATATATATGCAGTCGCCGTTTCCCTTGGTCTCTGCATGGTGGATGACCTTGACAGTATCTCCGGAATGGCCGTTGATGCCTGAAAGTCTCACCCATCCGGACACATATTCAGGGAAAACCACATGCCAGCTGCCGTCAGCGTTCTTCTCTATGGATTTCGGAGCAGCCACCTCCATCACCCTGTCTGTGACAGAGAGGTGCGCGCAGAGCCTGCCCTCAGGTGCCTTGCGAAGCTCGACGGGTGCCCAGAGCAAGTCCGGCCTCACGCCCGGAGTGCACCATCCCGGAACCTCGCGGGTCGCATCATACACTTCGCCTTCCCACATGTCGTTCCTGACTATCGGGCCCTCATGAGACATCCAGGTCTCGTCGGAGGCTATGACCTCTCTGCTGCCATCCGTGTATGTGATCATGATCTGTCCGAAGAAGCGTGGTGTGCCATACGGCATCACCCAGTGGCTCTTGGTATCATAAAAGCCGTTACCCAGCATGACTCCGGCCACGTTCTCGCCACTGCGCAGCATGTCAGTAATATCGTAACAGAGATACAGTACCCTGTAATCACGGAAATTGGCGTCAAGCGGAATGCCGGTCTTGTCCAGGCCCTCCCTCTTGCCGTACAGCGTCTCATTCGGCGTGAGGACATCATCGCCAACCTTGCGGCCGTTGAGATAGAACTCGAAAAGCCCCAGACCTGTCACGAACGCCTTGGCAGATGCCACCTTCCTGTCGATCCTGAAGGAACGGCGGAGAAGAGGAGCCGGCTGGAACGGGTTGCCCTCAATGTATTTACGGGAAGTCTCGCCCTGATAGTGGGCACCTATCCATTTCGCTTCCCATTCAGATGCGTCCATGATACCGGCTCCCCAGTGGGCAGGCCTGCTCCATCTCGATCTCTTTCCCCGTTCATCCCATACCCTTACCTGCCACCAGCAATCCTGAGCAGTGACTATCGCGCGGCCCTCATAATCCACATTGAAGCAACGGTCTGAAAGCACCTTGCCGCTGTCCCACATATCGGGGCGGGAAAGTCCCTTTCGGGTGGTTGCCACACGTATCTGCCAGGCACTCTGGGCGCAGCCTTTCACCTGCTCCCTTACGGGTTCGTTCACCCATGAAAGACGCGGAGACTGCGTATCGACAGCAGAGGGATTCTCCTTGAACTCACAGCGGAGCAAAGCAGGGCGGATGGACGGAGATGCTGTGGCTGCACCGGTCTGCAGGAAGAAAGAAAGTGCACAAATGGCACAAAAAGGGATTTTTTTCAAAAAAAACATTGAAATATCGTTTATAGACGCATCAAAACTATGAAAAACAAGCGAAAAAACACAATTATTGATTAACTTTGTATGAATTGTGTGGAATAGGCACAAAGATAATAATCTACAAATATCAGCTCTTATGAAAAAAGCAAGACTTTTTTTCACAGTGGTGGCGTTCATGCTCGCGACCGTGCTCGGCTTTGCCCAGACGCAGGTCAAGGGTACTGTCACCGCTGCAGATGACGGTCTCCCGGTTACCGGAGCATCCGTTTTCGTAAAGGGTACAAAGACAGGAACAATCACCGATCTGGACGGAAAGTTCACCCTTTCAGTCCCATCATCGGCAAAGACCCTGGTTGTCTCTTTCATGGGTATGAAGGAGCAGGAGGTCCCTGTCAAGCCCGTCGTGAACGTAGTTCTCGAATCTGACTACGAGATGCTCGGCGAGGTTGTCGTGACCGGTATGCAGAAGATGGACAAGCGCCTCTTCACCGGATCCACCACAAGACTCACCGCCGAAGAGACAAAAATCTCCGGTATGGCAGACATCTCACGTTCACTTGAAGGACGTGCTGCCGGAGTATCTGTCCAGAACGTATCAGGTACATTCGGTACCGCCCCTAAGATCCGCGTCCGCGGTGCCACCTCAATCTACGGCAGCTCAAAGCCGCTCTGGGTTGTAGACGGTGTCATCATGGAAGACGTGGTGGACGTCAGCGCAGATGAGCTCTCATCAGGAGATGCCAACACCCTCCTCTCTTCCGCAATCGCAGGACTCAACTCCGACGATATCGAAAGCTTCCAGATCCTCAAGGACGGTTCCGCAACCTCGATCTACGGTGCACGTGCGATGGCAGGTGTGATCGTCATAACCACCAAGAAGGGTCAGGCAGGTACCAGCAGGATCAGCTACACGGGAGAGTACACCATGCGTCTGAAGCCTTCATACAGGACCTTCAACATCATGAACTCCCAGGACCAGATGTCCATCTACCAGGAGCTCCAGCAGAAGGGATACCTGAACTATGCTGAAACCGCGAATGCAGCAGACAGCGGCATCTTCGGAAAGATGTATCAGCTCATGACCCAGTATAACGCCACCACAGGACAGTACGCACTCCTCAACACCAATGAGGCAAAGGCGGCATATCTCCGTGAAGCAGAATACAGGAATACAGACTGGTTCGACCTCCTCTTCTCTAACGGCATCCAGCACAACCACTCTGTATCGGTTTCTTCAGGTACAGAAAAGGCGCAGTACTACGCATCGCTCTCCATGATGCAGGATCCGGGCTGGACCAAGCAGAGCAGTGTGCAGCGTTACACCGCAAACCTCAACAGCACATACAAGATCTCGAAGACCCTCACTGCCAATCTCATCGCAAACGCATCTCACCGCAGCCAGAAGGCTCCTGGAACCATCTCATCTGAGATCGATGCAGTTTCCGGAGAGGTAAAGCGCGACTTCGACATCAACCCTTATTCATATGCGCTCAATACATCCCGCGCACTTGATCCGAACGAGTCATACACCAGGAATTATGCTCCGTTCAACATCTTCAGCGAGCTTGACGCGAACTATCTCGACCTCGGAGTCAACGACTTCCGCATCCAGGGTGAGCTCAAGTACAAGCCTGTATCAAAAGTGGAGCTGAGCATACTCGGTGCAGCCAAGAACTCATCTACCTCTCAGGAGCATTACATCCTCGACGAGTCCAATCAGGCCATGGCCTACAGGGAGATGAGCACATCCACCATCCGAAACGCAAATCCTTTCCTCTACAAGGATCCGGACAACATCTTCGCACTCCCTATCTCAGTGCTTCCAAACGGAGGTATCTATGAAAGGACCAACAATGACATGTCAGGATGGGACTTCCGTGCGACCGCATCATACAATGACGTATTCAGAGAGAAGCACATCCTCAATCTCTACGGAGGTATGGAGGCAAACAGCATCGACCGTCATTCAACATGGTTCCGCGGATGGGGCATGCAGTACGCCATGGGCGAGGTGGCAAACTACGCTTACCAAGTATTCAAGAAAGGTGTCGAGGAAGGCAGTGACTATTATACTTTGTCCAACAGACACATCCGCAGCGCCGCTTTCTTCGCGAACGGAACATATTCATACGCAGGCCGCTACACTGTCAACGGAACATTCCGCTATGAGGGTACCAACGGACTCGGAAAGAGCCGTACTGCAAGATGGCTTCCTACCTGGAACATCGCAGGCGCATGGAACGTGCACGAGGAAGAGTGGTTCAAGGACAGCCTCTACCCTACTGTCTCACACTTCTCTCTCAAGGCTTCCTACTCACTTACTGCAGACCGTCCGTCAGTGACCAACTCACTTCCTATCATCAGAAGCGAAGTTCCATGGCGTCCGTTCACAAGCCTTCAGGAGACAAGTCTCTACATCTCATCTCTCGGAAACAGCAGCCTCACCTACGAGAAGAAGAATGAGCTCAACATAGGTACCGCTCTCGGATTCTTTGACAACAGAATCAATTTCGAGGCAGACTGGTACAAGCGCAACAACTTCGACCTCATCGGTCTTGCTGTGACCGGAGGTGAAGGCGGTGAGATCTCGAAGTTCGGAAACATCGCATCGATGGAGTCAAACGGCGTCGAGCTGTCACTCTCCACCACAAACGTCAAGACCCCGAATTTCTCTTGGACCACAAACTTCATCTATTCTCACAACAACAATAAGGTCACAAGCCTCAAGACTTCAAAGCGAATCATCGACCTCGTTTCAGGTAACGGCTTCGCACAGGAAGGATACCCAGTAAGATCCATCTTCTCAGTACAGTTCAAGGGTCTCAACAGCGAAGGTCTCCCTACCTTCCTTGATCAGGACGGTGACATCTCCACAACCGGCATCTACTTCCAGACCAATGCGTCCAACACAGACGTGACAGAGTTCCTCGAGTATTCCGGCAACGCAGATCCTACCGACTTGGGTTCATTCGGCAATATCTTCAAATGGAAAGGGCTTACACTCAATGTGTTCCTTACCTATTCATTTGGCAATGTCGTCCGTCTCGACCCTGTCTTCAGAGCATCTTACAATGACCTCACTTCCATGCCGAAGGAGTTCAAGAACAGATGGACCATCCCTGGAGACGAAGAGTTCACAACCATCCCTGTGATCGCATCAAAGCGTCAGAACAGGAATGACACTGACCTCGCGTATGCCTACAATGCTTACAACTACTCTACCGAACGAATCGCGAAGGGCGACTTCATCCGCCTTAAGGAGATTTCTGTAGGATATGACTTCCCTAAGAGCTGGGCAAACGCCATCGGCCTCTCGACAGCAGGAGTGAAGCTCCAGGCAACCAACCTGTTCCTCCTCTATGCCGACAAGAAGCTCAATGGACAGGATCCTGAGTTCTTCAACACCGGTGGTGTTGCTGTGCCGGTTCCTAAACAGTTCACTTTCACTCTCAGACTGGGAATCTAAACATTGACGCCGTATGAAAAAACATAATATCATCATAGCTGCAATCCTTGCAATAGGTGCATTCACTTCATGCAACGATTTCCTTGACACCATGCCGGACAACCGCGCTGAGATCGACACTGAAGACAAGATCAAGGCACTGCTGGTATCAGCATACAACGACAAGGAGAGCATCATCCTCGCAGAGTACGCCTCAGACAACGTTGACGAGCACAACAACTCATATACGTATCGCTGGCTTGACCAGATTTTCAACTGGGAAGACATCACAGAAAGCTTCAACGAAAGTACAGAAAGGTACTGGGACGGAGCATATATGGCTATCGCATCGGCAAACCATGCACTCGAAGCAATCGAGAAACTGGCTGAAGAGCAGGGATGGACACCATCCCTCAAGGCAGAAAAGGCTGAGGCTCTTCTCTGCCGCGCATTCGCTCACTTCGGTCTCGTGAACCTTTTCGCCAAGGCATACAACTCTCAGACAAGCACTACCGACCTCGGCATCACATATGTCAGCGCTCCTGAAAAGGACCTTGACCCTGATTATGAGAGGAATACCGTGGCTGAGGTCTATGACTTCATCGAAAAGGACATACAGGAGGCTCTTCCTCTAATGGGAGAGAACTACTATACCGTCCCGAAGTGGCATTTCAACATGAAGGCTGCCTACGCATTTGCAGCACGCTTCTATCTCTATTATGAAAAGTGGGACGAGTGCATCAAGTATGCAGATCTCTGCCTGGGCAATGCAGCGAAGTCAATGCTCAGAAACTGGTCGGAAATGGCAGCAATGACTCAGTCTGCTGATGCCATACAGAATGAGTTCATCAACGCCAACGCCAATGCCAACCTTCTCATGAGTGACGCCATCTCGAGAGTCTGCATGGCATTTGGAGCCTACACTACCATGAAGAAGTATTCACATGGTTCCAACCTCGTAGGATACGAGACTGCAAACGCCGAGAACGTATGGGGAAGACAAGGCTATTTCATGCCTCTCCACAGCTACCCTGGCGCCAACTATGAGTTCACCATTTTCTGGAAGTCTCCTAGAAAATTCGAGTACACCGATCCTGTAGCAGGCATTGGTTACTATCATACGACATATCCTACCCTGACTTCAGACGAGTGCCTCCTCAACAGGGCAGAGGCCAAGATCATGCTCGGCCTCAACGAATCGGCTGCAGAGGATATGGACATGTGGGTGAAGAACATCGTGAAGACACCTTCTTACAGTGTGACAGTGGACCGCGTGGTATCATTCTACAACTCTATCGAATATGCATATGAGAAGGATGGTATGAACTCGACACAGAAGAAGCACCTCAATCCTAAGTTCACCATCGGCAATGAGGGCAGTGTGCAGGAGTGCATGCTCCAGTGTGTCCTCGGTCTCAAGAGAATCGAGACTCTCCAGATGGGACTCAGGTGGTTCGATATCAAGCGCTATGGAATCGAGATTCCACGCAGAGTCGTGAATGCATCCGGAAGCCCGGTTGAGATCAAGGACGTGCTCAAGAAGGACGACCCTCGCCACGCATTCCAGATACCATCCAAGTGTATCGATGCCGGTGTAAAACCAAACCCTCGTTAAAAATCAAATCCAGACAACAATGAAAAAGTATATTTTCACAATACTGGCTGCTGCTTCCGTAATGATGCTCGCATCATGTCAGGAGGACACCCTTGCGGAGCAGAGCGTCATCACCATCGACAAGGTGGTGACAACGGAATTTGACGAATGGCTCGAGGAAAATTTCGTTAACCCCTACAACATTCAGTTCAAGTATCGTTACGAAGAGATTGAGGCCGACTATAACTACTATACCATCCCTGCATATTATGATATGGCAGTCAAGATGGCCCATCTCGTCAAGCATCTCTGCCTTGAGGCCTACGATGAGGCCGGAGGCATAGGATTTACCCGCCGCTACTTCCCTAAACTCATCTTTCTCATAGGAGAATGGGAGTATAAGAACAATGGTACATATATTCTTGGTACGGCAGAAGGCGGACGCAAGATCACTCTCGCCGGCGCAAACTATCTCGACAGCAGCATCGGCAGCGCAAGATTGCTCAACCAGCGCTATTTCAAGACCGTGCACCATGAGTTCACACACATCCTGAACCAGACCATGTCTCTCCCTACAGACTACCAGTTCATCACCGGCAATGACTACGTGGGTGGAGAATGGAGCAACGCACCATACAACGCAGGCTATCTGAAAAGAGGTTTCATATCCTCATACGCACAGGAGTCCTACACCGAGGACTTCGCCGAGATGCTGGCAATGTATGTATGCTACGACAACGAGCAGTGGGATGAATGGCTCACTGAAGCCGGCGATGGCGCAGAACTCATCCTTGCTAAGCTCAGCCTTGTAAGGTCTTACATGAAGGAGACTTTCAAGATCGATATCGACCAGCTCAAGGCTGCCATCCAGCGCAGGCAGAACGACATCATCACCGGCAAGATCGATCTTGAAGACATCAGTATCAACAAATAACAACTGACAGGATATGAAAAGAACATTCAGACTTTTGACCATCATGGTCCTGGCAGCCCTCAGCTTCCAGTCATGTCTCTTCGAACAGAAGGACATTTTCGAAGAGTCCTCTTCAAACCGTCTCCAGCATGCCCTCGAGGCAGCTCAGAAGGTACTTGTCAGTGCGGAGAACGGATGGCTGTTTGAGATGTATCCGGATAAAGATCAGTCATATGGCGGATATGCATTCGTATGCAAGTTCAACGAAAAGACCGTCGAGGTATATACTGAGCTCGCAGAAGACGCATCAGAATCAGTGACCAGCTACTACAAGATGAGCAGTGAAAACGGTCCAGTCCTGACATTCGACACCTATAACGACTATCTTCATCTCTTCGCCACACCTTGGGGATCTTCCAGCGGCTACGAGGCTTACCACGGAGAGTATGCCTTCGTGATAGAGAAGGTAGAAGATGACCTCATCACACTCAGAGGTTCCAGGACCGGCAACGTCATGTATCTGCGCAAGATGAATGACAGCGGTCTCAGCTATATCGAGAAGGTGAACGAGGTAAATGGAAAACTCATCATGTCGGCACTTACAGGATCCATCAACGGCAAGAAGGTGGACGTGGACGTGGATCTTGACAACCGCAATCTCGCATTCATCGTAGATGGTGATGAGGAGAATGCAGTGGAGACAGCGTTCTGTGTAACCGACACAGGATTCAGGCTCTATGAGGGTGTCGAGGTCGCAGGGAAGGCATTCGATTCACTGAGATTGAGTGAAGACGGACTGTCATTTGACTGCGCAGGCGACAAGCTCGATGCAGTATTCCCTGAAGGCTGGCGTCCATACGCTGCCTACGCGGGCAAATACATTCTCCACTATGAGCAGTCTGCAACTCTTATCAGAGACGTGACTGTGACCCTCACTCCTAAGGGAGACGGTACCACTTACGTGCTCAGCGGTCTCAACAGCAACTACACAGTCGAAGTGAAATACAGACTTTCTTCAGGAAAGCTCTATTGGAACTCCCAGCAGGTAGGTACTGCCGGTGCAAACAATGTCTGGCTCTGTGCATGGGACAGCGTTGGAGGTACACTCACCTGGTCTACTGATGCAGGTGTAATGACAGAATGGAACGGTGACGAGGCCAAGCCGGTTTACAATCTCGTAAACAATGGTGAGACTACTTACAACGTAAACTCATTCATTCTCTGGCAGCTTACATCAGCCAATGCTTCTGCAGGAGAATACACCAACACAGCATGGAGAATCACCGGTTCGACAAGCACCAGACTGCGTAATGTAACTACACTCACAAAAATTGACTAGTCATGAAAAAAACATTCAGATATCTCGCACTCGCTACAGCCATGTTGACCATGGCTGCAGCATGCGACATCTTTCCGACCGATGACCCAGCAAGAGAGGATGAAGCGGTTGTTCCAACAGGATTGCAGATAGTCAAGTCAGAAGTGCTTTTCGATGCCTGCGAATCAACAGGCAAGATTGAGCTCAATGAAAACACCAACATTTCTGCCACATGCGAAGCATCATGGCTCACATATGAGGTGTCTGGCGGTATGGTCAATGTCAAGGCTGATGAAAACCCTGCACTTGAGGGAAGAACTGCCATGATGACCATCACCAACGGAACAGACAAGGTCAAGGTTGCCATACAGCAGCGTGGTTATGTGGTTACGCTCGTCTCTGCCGAGACTCGCGCTCCACAGAAGAAGATCACTATCGGAGATGATGCTGCAAATTCAGAGTTCATTCTTGATGCCAATGTTCCTGTCACATTCACCTGCGATGCAGCATGGCTCAAGGTGGACAGAAATGACAACGACGTTACCATCAAGGCAAGTGCCAACACAAGCGGTCACATCAGAAGTACCTTTGTATACTACGAGACTGCTGCAGTGAAGGACTCAATCGAAGTGCTTCAGTACGATTTCGACAAGGATATCGCCGGCAAGGCATATTTCCTTTTCCGCTCAAGTGCTGCAGCTGCTTCGTTCAGCTACTTCAACTGCACGATCACCAAGGATGCATTTGTACTTCCTGACCTTGGCCTGAAGTTCCCGATGGTATTCAAGGCTTCAGATCTCAGTTTCAGCATCTTCGGAGGACAGCTTATGGGTCCGTATATGAATGGTGCCACTGAGAATTATGCCTACACAGGCTATCGCGACACAGGAAAGGGTTACTGGGGCGTAGGTACAAATGTATCCATTTCCGGTTCAATCGAGTATGACGCAGATGACGAAGCGTCTTATATCATGCTTGAGGACAACGGGTCATGGAGCGGCTATGAAGTGACTGTTCTCAGCATCGAGCTCATGTTCGCTGAGAAAGCCGGCACTTCCGCTACCGACAGGGTTGGCCGCCTCACATCCCTCTACCTCCCTATCATTGTGGAAAGAGATGATGCTGACAACAAATAGTCAGACTGACACTATAAAAAAAGAACTGGTCATTTTGACCAGTTCTTTTTTTATATTCACATAGCGATGAGGTCGTTGTAGTCCTCGATGGATAGCCTGATGACCTCCTTGGCAACCTCAGCACTGTACAGGCAGACAAACTCCATTCTTTTCCTTGTGTTGGTATCTCCAGGGATATCCTTGTATGTAGTGAAATAATGGACAAGTCTTCTGGTGATATCCTTCGGAAGCTGCTCTATGTCAGTGAAGTTCTCATACATGGCATCGTCCTTGAGCACCGCGATGATCTTGTCATCCGACTGACCGTTGTCGAGCAGGCGGATGCCGCCGATAGGACGAGCCTTCACGAGAATGTCACCATGAGTGACGTCCTTTTCCGTAAGAACACAGATGTCAAGCGGGTCGCCGTCACCATCGATGTCGTAGCGCGCCAGAGCCTGATTGGCCAGAGAAGCCATCTTTGCGCCGCAATAGGTTCTCGGGAGGAACCCGTAGAGAGAAGGAACGATATTGGAGAATTTCTGAGGGCGGTCAAGGGAGAGATATCCGGACTCCTTGTCCACCTCATACTTCACGGTGTCTGTAGGTACGATTTCGATGAAGGCCCTGACGGTATCCGGACAGTCCGGTCCCAGGTCTATTCCATGCCAGGGATGAGCCTTATGTAGTCCTTTGCAATCCATAATACTGAAAATTTGAACAAAAATACATATTTTTGTGTAAATACGCTATCTGATGAAACACAACGGACTTTTCAGACTCTCACTGACAATCATCACCGCTGCTTATTTCACTGCTCTGACTTCATGCACGCATGGATCCAAGAGCGCCGAAGTCTCTTACGACTGCTCAGAACCGGTGGAGTTTGTCAGCACTCTGGTAGGAACCATGTCGAGCCACGGGCTCTCTACAGGAAACACCTACCCTGCCATAGCCAGACCATGGGGAACCAACTTCTGGACCCCTCAGACCGGTAAGAACGGCAACGGATGGGCTTATGTCTACACTGACCCCAAGATCCGCGGCATCAAGCAGACGCATCAGCCAAGCCCATGGATCAACGACTATGGTCAGTTCTCAATCATGCCCGTGACCACCGGTCCCGTCTTCGACGAGAATGAAAGGGCCAGCTGGTTCTCCCACAAGGCGGAGACAGCCACACCATACTATTACAGCGTATATCTTGCCGACCATGACGCCACCATCGAGGTGACGCCTACCGAGCATGCCGCCGAGTTCCGCATCACCTATCCCGAGATGGATCAGTCCTATCTCGTGATCGACGCCTTCGACCGCGGTTCCTGGACTGAGATACGTACGTCTGAGAACAAGATAGTCGGCTATACCGTCAGGAATTCCGGCGGCGTGACTGACAATTTCAAGAACTGGTTCGTCATCGTCTGCGACACTCCATTCGAGTACACCCAGACAATCGATGAGAACGGACACGCAGGGGCGATTGTAGGCTTCAAGACAAGCAAGGGACAGAAGGTCTGCCTCAAGGCCGCTTCTTCGTTCATAAGCCTCGAACAGGCTGAGACCAACATGCTCGAAGTTGCAGGAAAAGACTTCGACACCGTCAGAGAGGAAGGCAGAGCTGCATGGAACAGCACACTCGGACGCATAAGGATCGAAGACGGAGACCTTGACCACCTCCGCACCTTCTACTCATGTCTTTACAGATGCGTGCTCTTCCCTCGCGACCTCTCAGAGGTGACTGCTGATGGAAAGAGAGTTCATTACAGCCCGTACGACGGCGACGTACATGAGGGATATCTTTTCGGTGACACAGGCTTCTGGGATACCTTCCGAAGCCTCTTCGCACTCGTGGACCTTGTATATCCAGAGATGGCCGAGAAGATGCAGGAGGGACTTGCAAACGACTATCTCGAGAGCGGTTTCCTCCCGGAGTGGTCAAGCCCGGGCCATCGCGGATGCATGGTCGGCAACAACTCCGCAAGCGTCGTGGCCGAAGCCTATCTCAAGGGAATACGCACAGAGTACACAGAGACCCTGTGGGAAGCACTCTGCCATGGTGCCCACGCTGTTCACCCGAGAGTCCTCTCTACAGGAAGGCTCGGATGGGAGTATTATGACAGGCTCGGCTATGTGCCTTGCAATGTAGGCATCAATGAAAGTGCGGCCCGCACTCTGGAATATGCATATGACGACTGGTGCATCTGGAGGTTCGGGCAGGAAATAGGCAAGAGCGATGCTGAAACAGCCCCTTACCTCAAGGCGTCGTACAATTACCGCAACCTCTACCGCAAGGCGGATGCACTGATGGGCGGCCGCAATGAGGATGGAAGCTTCCCTGAGGAATTCAGCAGATACAAGTGGGGCGGAGACTTCACAGAAGGCAACAGCCTGCACTACACATGGTCTGTCTTCCATGACCCGAAGGGCTTGATCGAGCTCATGGGCGGCGATGAGGCTTTCGCAGCCAACATCGACGCGATCTATGAGATCCCTCCTATTTTCGATGACAGCTATTACGGCGGCACGATACACGAGATACGTGAGATGCAGGTGATGAACATGGGCAATTACGCCCACGGCAACCAGCCGATACAGCACGTAACCTACCTCTATGACTGGTGCGGACAGCCTTGGAAGACACAGTTCCACGTAAGGGAAGCCATGGAAAAGCTCTACACGGCAGCTCCTGACGGATACTGCGGAGATGAGGACAACGGACAGACATCGGCATGGTATGTATTCTCAGCCCTCGGTTTCTACCCTGTATGCCCTGCAAGCTGCGAATACGCAGCCGGCACGCCTCTCTTCAGGAAGGCGACCGTCAACCTCCCTTCAGGCAAGAAGATCAGGATATCGGCGCCTGCAAACAGCAGGAGGGCATACTACGTATCAGGTATGAAACTCAACGGCAAGTCGTATGACTGCAATTTCTTCCGCCACTGCGACCTCGTCCAGGGTGCGGATATCACATTCAACATGTCAGAAACAGCTTCTTCCCGCAGAGGAAAGGCTCCATACTCACTTTCAGATGAAAAATAGATTCTATGTATCGATGATGGCTGCTGCAGCCATCTTGACTTCTTGCGGGCAGAATGCCCCGAAAGAAGCCGTCCAGCTCACACACTATGATTTCAAGCCCTTCCCTGTAGAGGAATTCGTTTCACAGCGTCCTGCTCCGGAAGAGAGGAAGTTCAGCTCCGAAGCTGTGGAAAAGAAGATCGTAGAGGTCACATCCAAGCTCACGAATCCAAGACTCGCATGGATGTTCGCAAACTGTTTCCCGAACACACTTGACACCACCGTCAATTTCGGCGAGGATGAGAACGGCAACCCTGACACCTTCGTGATCACCGGAGACATCTTCGCGATGTGGCTCCGAGACAGCGGTGCTCAGGTATGGCCTTACGTGCAGCTTGCAAATGAAGACGATCACCTCCGCGCAATGATCGAAGGCACCATCAGACGCCAGTTCAAGTGCATCACCATCGACCCTTACGCAAACGCATTCAACTTCGGCCCGACAGGAGGATACTGGCAGAGTGACTTTACCAGGATGAACCTCAATGACCATGAGCGCAAATGGGAGATCGACTCACAGTGCTACCCTATCCGTCTCGCTTACGAGTACTGGAAGAAGACCGGTGACGACACCATCTTCGACGGCGTATGGGTCGAGGCTGTCGATTCTACCCTCACAGTGCTCAGAGAGCAGCAGCGCAAGGAGAACCGCGGAAGCTACAGGTTCATGAGAGAGACACATGCTCAGTACGACACCAAGAGCAACAGCGGCTACGGCAACCCTGTCAAGCCTTGCGGTCTGATCGTATCCTCATTCCGTCCTTCAGATGACGCCACGGTCATGGACTATCTCATCCCATCCAACTTCTTTGCGGTGACATCTCTCCGCAAGGCAGCTGAGATTCTCGAGACAGTGAACAAGGATGCCGAGCGTGCCGCTTCCTGCCGCGCCCTGGCTGATGAGGTGGAAGCAGCCCTCAAGGAAAATGCCATCGTGAAGCATCCGAAATACGGCGACATCTATGCGTTCGAGTGCGACGGCTTCGGCAACCATCTCATGATGGATGACGCCAACGTCCCTAGCCTCCTGGCCATGTCATACCTCGGAGACGTCCCTGCAGACGACCCTATCTATCAGAACACAAGACGATTCGTCCTCAGCGAGGACAACCCTTACTTCTTCAGGGGAGAAGTTGGAGAAGGAGTAGGCGGACCGCACGTAGGCGTGAACTATGTATGGCCTATGAGCATCATGATGAGAGCATTCACCTCTGACTGCGACGAGGAGATCAAGTTCTGTATCGAGATGCTCATGTGCACAGATGCAGGAACAGGATTCATGCATGAGTCATTCCACAAGGACAATGCTGCCGATTACACTAGAGACTGGTTCGCATGGCAGAACACTCTCTTCGGAGAGCTTATCATCAAGATCATTGATGACGGCAGGCTCGATGTTCTCAACTCAATCACCATCCAATAATGAAAAGAATCATCGCAGCCGCTTTCGTGATTGCGGCGATATGTTCATGCACAAGACATGAGGCCCCGCTCATCGGCATCAGCTCCGGTTACAGCGAGACGGGCAGGATGTCTGTAGGCCAGACATATGTAAACTCGGTCATCCAGGCCGGAGGTGTTCCCGTCATACTTCCACTGGTGAGAGACTCCATCACAGCGGAAAAGATCATTTCCAGACTTGACGGCATCATCATGTCCGGAGGCGAAGACTTCGCTCCGGCGTACTTCGGTGAGGAAGAAATCCCAGAGCTCGGCACAGTAAACGGTCCTCGTGACACCAGCGACATGCTTCTCATGAACGCCGCCATCCGCCACAAGCTGGCAATACTCGGAATCTGCAGAGGCGAACAGGGCCTCAATGTGGCCCTCGGAGGATCTCTCTACCAGGACCTTCCAGCCCAGCACCCGTCAACAGAGGCTGCCGACAGCAGCAAGATGCTCCTGACCCACCGTCAGGAGGAACCAAGCACCACGGCGACCCAGACCGTGACCATTGCGGAGGGATCATACCTGCATCAGATTCTCGGCGTCACGACACTTCAGGTTAACTCTCACCACCATCAGGCAGTCAAGGCTCCGGCTCCGGGTGTCACCATCACAGCAGAGACCCAGGACGGTGTGGTGGAGGCTTTCGAGGCGCTCCAGTACAACATCGTGGCGACACAGTTCCACCCCGAGGCGTTCGCCCAGTTTGGAAAGGAACCTTATATCAGGATATTCAGGGATCTCGTCAAGAGAGCTGAGAAATAGAGCAGGCAACGATATATCCGGTGGTCCAGGCCGCCTGAAGATTGAAACCGCCTGTCACGGCATCGATATCCAGGACTTCACCTGCAAAGTAGAGTCCTGGATATTTTTTTGACTCCAGAGTGTTCAGGTCGATGTTGGAGAGAGAGACTCCCCCACAGGTCACGAATTCATCTTTGAACTGCCCCTTCCCGTCAATGTCATAGACGTCATTGATCATGACATTCACTAGTCTGTTGAAGCCTTTCTTCCCCAGTTCAGCCCATCTTATACCATCTCTGAGCTGAGCACGCATGAGCAGATGCGACCACAGGCGCGATGTGAGCACGCGCGGATAGATGGAGCAGACCTGCTTCTGAGGATTGGCATCCATGTATCCCTGCAGAAGGTCACGTACCTCCTGTTCCCCTATCGTCCCCATCCAGTTCACGGAGAGAGGAGCCCTGTATCCACACCCTGCCAGCCAGCGCGCGGCATGCGAGGAGAGCTTGAGCACGGCAGGACCGCTCACTCCCCAGTCTGTGACCAGGAGAGGCCCTTCAGCCTTGAATTTTGTCCCGCAGAACGCCACTGCGGCATCTTCCACCACTGCTCCCATCATTGAGGTGAGACTCTTGTCCTTTATCTTGAAAGTGAACAAGGAAGGTACCGGCTGCTCGATCTCGAGCTCCAGAGGGTCGAGAAACGAGATGCCGCTGAGTTTGGGACTGCCGCCCGTGGTTACCACCACCCTGTCAAATCTCTCAGAGGTGCCGCCGGTGCAGACTTCAAATATAGATCCGTCATGGCGTATCGAGGTGACGCGCGATGAGGTGCGCAGGATCACCCCGTATCTGTCCATCAGCCGCAGCAGTGTGCGGACAATCTGCATAGCGTCCTGGGACTGCGGGAAGATGCACTGGTCATCCTGAGTCACCAGCCGGACTCCCTCACGTTCGAACCAGCTGCATACGTCTCTGTTGCCGAATCTCCTGAAGCCCCTTTTCATCACGCTCTCCCCTCTCGGATACACCGAAGCGAGGCTTCTGACCTCCGCAAACGAATTGGTGAGATTGCAGCGGCCACCGCCGGTGACAGCTACCTTGGCCAGGGGACGACCGGCCGCCTCGAAAACAGTCACCTCGGCATCCCTGAGCCTCCTCCGGAGCTCAATGGCACAGAAACAACCTGCCGCTCCGGCACCGATCACAGCCACTCTCATTTCACCTTTTCATTTACAGGCACCATCTCCACTACGGTCAGGACATTGTCCATGACCTTGAAGCGGATATCGAATCCTGAGAATATGAAACCATATATCCTGTCACCGCCCTGACGGTAATGCGGGCGCGGGTCAAGACTGAGCGTATGGATCAGAGCCTGCAGCTGTTCTTCAACGAAGGGAACTGCAATTCCATCCGGTATGACCACCTCGAGACCCGTCCATCCGCTGTCATCTACGAAGCCGCTGCGGGCATCCGGATGCGAATCGGCATACGTCACATACGGCTTGATGTCATATATCGGGGTCCCGTCCATCAGATCCGCCCCCTTGACGTGGATCACCATGCGGTCGGTGTCGATTGCAGAGATGCGGACTGACGAAAGCCCGAGATGGTTTGGCCTGAATGGTGAACGGGTCGCAAATACTCCCATGGAGCGGTTGCCTCCAAGCCTCGGAGGGCGTACGGTAGGCTGCCACCCCCTGTCGGAATTGGCAGAGAACTCCCATATCAGCCAGATGTAGTCAAAACCTTCCAGACCGCGCAGGGCCTCAGGGATGCGGTACCCTTCCTCAAATACAATCTCGCCCTCCAGTTCCGGCACTATGCCGCTCTGGTGCGGCACACCGAACTTTGTGGCGAAAGGAGACCTGAATGTAGCTATCTTTTCCATTACTTCTGAGATGCTGCAAGAGAGTCTATCATGGCCTTGTAGACAATATGGACGGAATCAAGCGCAGACTTGTTCTCCGGACGTATCGGATCTTCCGACGGCGATTCCATCTTCAGAGGGTTGATGGCTGTGCCGTTCTTATAGACACGGAAATCAAGATGCGGACCTGTAGCGGTTCCGGTGGCGCCGACATAGCCGATAACCTGACCCTGTGAGACATGGGATCCTGCCTTTATGCCTTTTGCATACTTTGACAGATGCATATATGATGTGACATACTGGGCATTGTGGCGTATCTTCACCGTATTGCCGCCACCGCCTGCCCATCCCACACTCAGTACAGTACCGTCGCCTATACTCATGACAGGTGTGCCTGTAGGAGCAGCGTAATCGATGGCGGTGTGCGGCTTCACCTTGCCTGAAACCGGATGCCTGCGGTGATAGGAGAAACCTGAGCTGATGCGGGAGAACTGCAGAGGAGCCTTGAGGAAAGCCTTGCGCAGGCTTTCACCCTTTTCATTCCAGTAGCGGTTGCCCTTGTCACCCTGATCATACATGATGGCATAGACATCCTTGTCCTCTCTGGTGAAAACGGCATAATAGATGGTATCTATCGCGATGAGCTCATCCTCACAGATGCTCTGGGAATACATCAGTCGGAAACGGTCCTCTTCCTGAAGCCCGAAGAAATCGACTGTCCAGGCATAGATATCCGAAAGGTCAAGTATCAGCAGGGGCGAAGCACCTGCAGCGCGCATATCATTCCAGAGAGAAGAATGTATGGTGAAATCAGAGTATTTCAATTCGTGGGTCACCTCTTTCTCTGATGCCCACACACCCACAGTATCCGTGCATTTGAACACTGTCTGATGTATCTTGTCGTTGTCATACACGACATAATTGAGTCTTTGAGACAGGCTGTCGCCGGCGTAGTACGCCGTGTAGCTGTTCCCAGCCCTGAGCCTGCGCACATCGAACACTGTATCACATGCCTGGCTCAGGGCCTGGGCCTGCTCGGCAGAGGCACCCAGACGCATCATAAGAGCCGTGAATGTGTCTCCTGCTTTCACCTCTCCTTTCACGAGATCGAGACCGTCACTGAAGAATCCCAGTCTAGGCATCTCTGGCTCGGGGACTTCTTCCTCGACAGGCGCACGGTGACACCCTGCCAGAATCGTGACAGCAGTAAATATAATGGAAAAAACGTGTTTGCGCATACATGACAAATTTACTTGTAATTTCTTAAATTTGTGTGGTAAAACGAAACTCCGAAAATGAAAAAAATCCTCTATCCAGCGCTGGCCGTCTGCGCGATTCTGCTTTCATGTGCAGAATCTTCAGCCCAGAAGACGACCTATCCAGAGAAAAACAGGGCCTTTCTCGAGGCCACCGATGCCGCCGCATCACTCGATTACGACAAGATTCCCCTCATCGGCATCCCTCCTCAGAATGATGGCAGTGAAAGTCTCGGCATACTCAAGGCAGGAGGCATACCTGTCACGGTCTCACTCCAGACAGATGATTTCGGCATCATGAGAGATCTCGCCGCCGCACTTGACGGCTTCGTCATGACTGAAGGATTCTGCCGCGACCTGGATGCCATGGCATCCAAAGGAGGAAACTCTGCAGAAATGCTTCTGACCAAAGCCTTGATGGACAGGAATGTGCCTATGCTAGGAGGATGCTCCACGACAAAGAAATGGAACAAAGGCATGATGCGTCAAGACAGCTCCCTCCAGGACATCGAGGCTCTTGTGGCAAAGGCAAGGACATACAAGCACGCAAAGGTACTCATGGCGTCCATAGTATCCATCGATACACACTGCGACCTTCCGGGAAGATACCACAGGGGCTACAGCGTCGGGAAACGCAACGGCTGCCAGGGAGCAATTCCCAAGATGGATGAAGGATGTCTCAGTTCCATGGTCATCATATCTTATGTAGGCCACAAGACCGTCGAAAAAGAAGGTCCGGCCGGAGCTGTGGCCGCAGCGCAGCGCGAGATGGACAATGCATGGAAGGACATCGCGGCAAACTCAGACTACTGCGGATTTGCAAGGACATCCGCTGACGCCCGCGCTCTGAAGGCTCAGGGCAAGAAGGCATACTTCATAGGACTGGAGAATGCATCAGGACTCGGAGGTGACATCAAGAACGTGAAGAGATTTGCCGATATGGGCATCATCTACTTCACTCTCAGCCACATGTATGACAACGACGTATGCAACTCCTCATCGCATACCGCAGACGGATCCAAAGGTCTGACCGCATTCGGACACGAAGTGGTGAAGGAGATGAACAGGAACGGTGTCATGATCGACTGCTCCCACACCAGCGAAGGTACATTCTGGGACTGCATCAGAGAGTCGGCAGTGCCGTTTGTATGCTCCCACTCGGGAGCCATGGCAGAATGGAAGCACAACCGCAACCTTACCGACGAGCAGCTCAAGGCTCTTGCCGCAAAGGATGGCGTCGTCCAGGTATATATCGTCCAGGACTATATGAGCAACGATGACACAGCATCGCTCGATACATTCATGGCACACCTCAACCACTGTGTGGAAGTGGCCGGTGTGGATCATGTAGGCATCGGTGCCGACTTCGACGGAGGTGGCGGTGGCTGGGGTTTCAACGGAGCCAATGACCACATCAACGTCACTGTCAAGATGCTTGAGCATGGATACAGCGACGCAGACATCGCAAAGATGTGGGGAGGAAACTTCTTCAGAGTGCTTGATGCTGTACAGGCATACAGAAAATGACATTGACATGCCGCATGGCGGCAGAGCAGACATACAGAAAAGAGGCTGACCCTTTCGGTTCAGCCTCTTTCTTATTGTGAGGTATGTAAAGACTAGAGAGTTCCGTTCTCTGCAGCCTGAATCATGTTTGCGTTTGCAGTGATATAGACCTCGACGCGGCGGTTGAGCTTGCGTCCCTCTGCAGTAGCGTTGTCAGCAACAGGCTCATTGAAAGACTTGCCCTCAGTGGTCATGCGGGTCTCTGCGATACCGCAGCTCTTGAGATACTTGGCAACTGACTCTGCGCGCTGGAGAGAGATTCTCTCGTTCACTGCAGCGGTACCTGTGTTGTCAGTGTGACCATAGATGGTGAAATCAGTCTCAGGCATGTCGGTCATCTGCTTGGCGAAGTTTGAAAGAGCAGCCTTTGAGTCTGCAGAGAGGGTTGTGCCGTTGGTTGGGAAAAGGATACCGCTGTCGAATGTGACCTTGATAGCCTCAAGACCATTCTGGTCTGTGACAGTCTCGACCTGGGCAGCCTCGAGAGCCTTGAGCTCCTCAGCCTTCTTGTCCATCTTCTTTCCGATGAGAGCACCAGTGCCTGCACCTACAGCAGTACCGATGGCTGCACCTACTGCCGCACCCTTGCCGTCCTTGCCGACAATGGCACCGACGACAGCACCGAGAGCTGCACCTGCGCCTGAGCCGACGAGTGATCCCTCAGCAGTCTTGGACATGCTTGAACAACCTGTAAACATGCAACCTGATGCGATCATGGCTGCACAAAGGAAAAGTGAAATTGCTTTCTTCATTGTTTATTGAATTTGGTTAATGATTATTCTACATAGAGAAGGAGTCCCTTGAGATACTCTCCTTCCGGATGATAGATGCTTACCGAATGATCAGCCGGCTGGTTGAGCCGGTCGAGTATGCGAACCCTCCTTCCCGACTGTGCTGCAGCTGAGAACACAGCCAATGCAAAGGCCTCCTTATCCACAGCCTGAGAGCAGCTGAAAGTGAACACCAGACCTCCCGGCGCAACTCTTGATATGGCAGCGGCATTGAGTCTGCGGTACGCTCTCAGGGCATTGTCGAGAGCGCCGCGATGCTTTGCGAATGCCGGCGGATCCACAATGATGAGGTCATACTTATCCTCTGGCGAGTTCTTGAGGAAATCAATGGCATCACAGCAGTAGCTTGTATGCATGTCAGGAGAGAAGCCGTTAAGGGCTACATTTCTGTCCACAAGCGTCATTGCCTTGGCGGAGCTGTCCACAGAGTCAACATGCACAGCGCCTCCGGCCAGGGCATATATAGAGAAACCTCCCGTATAACAGAAAAGATTGAGCACTTTCCTGCCCTTGCTGTAACGTCCGACAGAAGCACGGTTATCCCTCTGATCCAGGAAGAATCCTGTCTTCTGGCCTTCAGTCCAGTTTACGATAAAGCGGTTTCCATTTTCGGACACTTCCTGTTCCTCGTCAGAGAAACCCTCCTTCCTGTACATATATCCGTCAACAAGCTCCAGACCCGCCTTGAACGGCGCAGTACCGGAGCTCTTGTCATACACGGCCTTGAGCTCGTCACCATAGATGGACAGCAGTGCCTCAGATATCTGTTTCTTGGCACGGAACATTCCGACTGAATGCGCCTGCATCACACAGACACCGTCATAATAGTCGACGATGAGACCGGGAAGGCCGTCTCCCTCACCATGCACAAGGCGGTAGCACGTGGTGCCGGTGCCCGTATTTCTGGCCAGTCCGGCAGCGATTCTGACCTCCAGAGCCTTGGAGAGCCTTTCGTGCCAGAATTCCTCATTGATGATATCGGACTCGAAGCTGAGTACACGTACAGCTATCGAGCCTATCTGGTAATGGCCGGCAGCCAGGAAAGAGCCGTCGGAGGAAAATACCGAGACCACATCGCCCTCTGCGGGCTCACCGATGATCTGGGCAATCGCGCCGGAAAAAACCCATGGGTGGAATCTCATGAGAGAGTCTTCCCTGCCCCTTTTCAATATGATCTTACTCATTTGCAGCAGCAGCTTCTTCCTTCACCTGAGGATGCGGCACAGGCATCATCTGCTCAGGCGTAAGGGGATTCTTCTTTGAATTCATCAGTTTCAGGTACATCTCGCGACAGATCCAGGCATCGGTGGCAGCATACTTCTGCTGTGCCTCGGAAAGCTCTTCCGCTTCCCAGTTGGACAGCTGCTGTGCCTTGGATATCTTGATGCCGAGGATTATCGCACCCATCTTCTTCACACTCTTGTCCTTGATGCCATACTCCCACGCAATCTTCTGGAGATCCACAAAATTCTTCGGTTCAAAGGAATGATACCTCTGAAGTCCGCGAATATCGTCGTTGACTGCCGCTCCGACCTTCACGATCTTCTCGTTGCCGAGTACCTTGAAGAGCCTGCGGTACAGGCGGAGGCTCTTTATGCGGAAGAGATATGCATGATCCGGTCCGGACAGCTGGAGGAGAGACACTCCATAGTGATGATGTGTCTGGGAGAAATTGGGTCTGGTCTCTGTATCGAAACCGATGACTTCCTGATTCTTCAGATAGTCCAGTGCCTTTCTGAACTTGAATCCCTGGCGGTCAATGACATGTATCTCGCCAGGAAAGGAGCTCAGAGGAAGGGCTTCAATTTCCTCCGGCGAAATGCTGATTTTGTACATAGGACTTGTGTGTTTTCGGAGCCATGTCCGTCAGTATCTCATACACACCGTCAGGCAGAGACGACTCATCGAAATCCATGATGGAGAAATGAGCCGACTCAGGAGACGTGATGTAGGCTGAGGCGACTGGATAGGCTATATTGTGCGTAAATATGTTTTTCTCTCTGAAAGACTTGAAACAGTCCGACACTATGGACATCCGGGGATCTATGATCCTGAAATCCGCTGCAAGCGACTGCTTCCTGGCGATATCGGCCTCATCGTCAGAAGAGACCAGCTCATGACATATCCTTTCAAGCTCCGGGACGGAAACGGCATAGTCGTCGATCAGCAGGGCATCTACACGCATCCCGGCAGCACGGCATGTATCCAGCACGGATCTGAGAATATCTGCATGATGACTTACGCCTGCTGAATCTCCTCCTGCGACGGGCTCACAGATGACTTTGCAGACAGAGACCGTATCACCGCGTCCTTTCATCATCTCCGAGAAAACCCGCTGGTAAACACGGGAACGTGACACCTCTGGTGACGCCAGTACGGCAATATTCACCGGATGGCGTCCTTCACTGACCGCAGCCGATATCATGGAAGTCACCGGGCTGAATACCGGGATATCCACTCCGAATGATCTGATGAGGGTATCGATATCTGATCTGCCGTAGACAGCCATTAATGGTGAAGACAGCACGACCGCCTTCGCAGATGGCTTGTGAGAACGTCCGTCGGCGTCATATGCAGCAAGTCTGCACACCGTATCGAGTGAAGCCATGAAAGCGCGGACAGCGATCTCTCTGAGGTCAGCCTCCCTTCCTCCGATATACCCAGAATAAGGGATATACCTGTCGTCCATGACGGACGCGATGCGCTCTCCTGCAAAATCAGGAAGACCGTCCGCTGCCGCTGAGCCATCGACATTGTCGAAAACATCCGATGACATGAATGTCTCACTCAAGAGGACACATCTCTCCGGCGAATCGATGACAGCGATATCAGCATTGACACGCTCGCCGGTACATGAGACGAGCAGCGCGTGTTCTCTCATATGAGGAGAAGTGAGGATGCTGTCAACGTACGGAATCGGAGGACACGATACCACATGACGTCCCCTGCATCCGCCCAGGATGAAGAGAGTGAGAGCCAGAAATATGTATAGCGCCTTTTTCATGCAGTCGATGCTTCAAATAGCAAATATAGCAAAAAAAAGGTTCCTCCCCTATGCTTCGGGGAGTGTCTGGCAAATCTTGGGGACGAGAAAGGTATGGATATGCTCTTCTTCCATGAAATGGGTGCCGTCATATATGGCGAAGGTATCTTCTCCGAAGCGTCGCTTCCACGCCCGGACATTCACGATACCCCATTTGCGGTAGTGGTCACGTGTACCGAAAAAGGCGAAAAGGAGATGGCCGGAAGCCACATCGGACAAGGCCGAAGAGTACGCAAGTTCCTTGTGTCCTTTCCATCTGCGCAGCACATCATATTTGAAATGCAGCGGCTGGCGCCTGCCGGGACGAGGCTTATAGATATGGTCCAGAAGTGCAGTCACTCCAGGAACGAGAGACAGCCAGGCCAGATGAGTGAAAGCCGACGGCGTACCCATTGCAGGGGATACAAGGATATGCGGCACGCCCCTGATGCACAAGGCATGAGTCGCGCCCATGGACTCCCCTATCACAAGTGCGGGGTCGAGTTCCTGCACCCATGCAGATATCTGTCCGAAAGCCTCGTCCGGATCAAAAGAGTAGGTCCTCACCACCACCCTGATGTCTGGGCGGCGGAGGGCCAGGCATTCAGAAAGAATGGCGGGGATCCTGCTGTCCTCGCCACCTCCCATACCATGTATGTAAAGAACGTTTTTCAAATCCTGAACAGTGCGAACACGATATTCATGAGTGCATATACCACGAATGTGAGCAGCACCGCAAGAGACCAGTTGAGACCCAGAGACGCCACGATGGCCACGATGACCGCCACATTCACAAGGAAGGAGATACGCTTGCGTGATGTGACCGGATCCGACTCCTTGCCTTTGCCGAATTTCATCGAGAACATCGGGATCTCGCATACGAGCAGAGCCGAAAGAACGACTGCAAGTACAGGGATGAACAGATATCCGGCCGCCCATGCAGCGAGGAAAGTGTTCTGGTCATGTGCGATGAAATAACAGAGCGAGCCGCAGATCATGGCCGCAGACGGTGTAGCCAGGCCGATGAAACTGTCATGCTGCCTCTCATCCACATTGAACTTCGCCAGCCTTATCCCGCTGAATACAGCGAGTACGAGCGGAATGTAGCACAGCCATGATTCAGAGAATGTGCACACCCTCATGGTCTGATAGAGCATGAGAGCAGGCAGAACTCCGAAACTTACCATATCGGAAAGAGAGTCAAGTTCCTTTCCGAGATCGGAATACGCATTCAATGCCCTGGCCGCGAGGCCGTCACAGAAATCAAACACCGAGGCCGCCAGCATGAGCGGAAAGGCGATTTCAAATCTGCCTTTGAATGTGAATATCACCCCCAGGACTCCTGAAAGGAGGTTCATGGAGGTGATAAGATCCGGTATATACCTGGTGGCTTTCATTATTTGATGCCGAGTTTAGCCTTGAGTTCCTTTGGAAGAGCATCCTTGTGGACAACGACATCCATGCTCTTGCCGGCAACGAATGACTCTGTTGCATACCAGAGACCTGCATACTTGCCTGAAGCGCCCCATGAATTCTTCACCATGTAGTACTTCTTGCCGTTCTGATCCTTTGCGATGCCATATATCTGCATGCCGTGGTCATCGGTTGTGCTCTTGTTGTTGAAGCCGATCTGGCGGAATTCCTGTGTAGCCTCATACTCTACAGGCTCCGGAACCTCTGCCTTTTCAGCATTTGGCTCGTTTGCCTTGCCCACCCAGCGCTCCTGATCCGAGCCGGTACTTGCCTTTACCTCTGAGTTGACGAGGATTGCGAGGCCGTCACGGGTAAATCCAGGCTCACTTACGTCTGAACCCCACGCGAGGGTGTATCCATTCATGACAGCGTTGTCGATCACAGCCATGAACTCATCGATAGGAACATTGTATGCCCTGTCCCAGCGCCAGTTGTCGCAGATCTCGATCGCGAACTGAGTGTAGAAAGGATGGTGTGTGAAAGATGTGATGGATACGTAGTCATCAGGATTGAACTTGAGAGCGTCGCGGTAAGAAGCCGGAGTATAGCTCTTTCCATCCACCTCGAATGTCTCAGGATATGCACCGAGATATGCCTGAAGGATGCCGTCGAAGCCATTATGCCATGCTGTGGTCAGAGTCCTGTTTGGATTCTTCACGACAGCCTCTACATAAGCCTTGAGAACTGCGTCAAGCTCGCCCTGGACAGGAAGCTCGGTGCCGTAATTCATACCTGTCATCGCAGCCTGAGGCACGATACCGTAGTCACGGATGACATGAAGGACGTCGTCAGCCTCGCTGCCTGCACCGAAAGTGAGGTTGCCGTCAAGGTAGACATACTTGAGCGCCCTGTCGCTGTATGAGTGGCTTACCACGAACATCTCGGAGAAATCAGGATACTTCGCCTCATCCTTGATCTTGTTGAGACGGATCACCTCAGACTCCACGAAACCGATAGTCGAATATGCCCAGCATGTGCCGCTGCGATACTGGTTCTTTACCGGAGTGATAGGATTCTCCTTCACTACAGTGAACTGATAGTCAGGGAATTTCTGTGCCGCCCTTATCTGAGCGTCTGCAACAGTGGATGCAGTAAGCACAACAAGTGCAGCGATGGCTGCTTTGTAATTTTTCATATCTGCGATTATTAGTAATATCCTATAAGTGCAACTGCAAAATTAGGCATTTTATCTCACATGAACAACCGCCGCACAGGCACCTCAGAGTGAGATTGCCGCGTCCCGCTCTATTGACAGAACAAGCGGGATGCAGTATATTTGCAATATGAAATATACAGTAGAACACAGCTCACCGCTGCTGAAATACCTTTATGAGATCATGCCCGACCAAAGCAGGACTTCTGTCAAGAAGTATCTGGAGGACAGGCGGATACAGGTCAACGGAGAAATAACGGGCGCATTCGACCTCCCGCTCAGACATGGAGATGTCATCAACATAGTCCCGAAGGGCGTCGCCATCACAGAGAGTGTCAGGATCGGAGCAAGGGAAGAGGCCGAATCGAAAGGCGTCAGGATCATCTATGAAGATGAGTGGATCATCATCATAGACAAGAAGGCCGGCGTGCCCACCATCAGACAGAGCACAAAGGAAGGCGACACCGCATACTCCATCCTGACGTCCTACGTCAAGGCAAAGGCCGGTGCAGAAAGGCACCATCTCAAAATCTACGGGAAGGGTCCTGCCCGTGTGTTCATCGTGCACAGGATCGACATGGGGACTTCCGGACTGCTGCTTTTCGCGAAGGATGAAAGGACTAAGGATCTCCTGCAGAGCAAATGGAATTCCATGGTCCTCGAGCGCAGGTACAAGGCCGTGGTCGAAGGCTGCATAGTACCTCCGGACGGCACTGTCGAATCCTGGCTCACAGAGAACGAGAAGTCATTCAAGATGAGTTCGAGCCCGTTCGATGACGGAGGAGAACATGCTGTCTCACACTACAGGACTATCGTACCGGGAAAGAAATACTCGGCAGTAGAATTCGAACTTGAGACAGGAAGGAAGAACCAGATACGTGTGCACTGCCAGGTCCTCGGCCATCCGATCGCCGGTGACCGCAAATACGGAGCAACCTCAAACCCCATCAGGAGACTTGCCCTCCATGCCGCCACACTGGTATTCCGTCACCCTCAGACCAATGAGGTCATGCGGTTCACCTCACCGGTCCCTAAAGAGTTCGACTCGATAATACGCTGACAGCACAATGCTCCAGAAAAAAAGAGAGGCTGACCATCGGGTCAGCCTCTCTTGTATCTGAGGTTCAAAATTACTTTGTGATAACCTTAGCCATCTCAAGAACCTTGTTTGAGTAACCCCACTCATTGTCATACCATGAGCAAACCTTCACGAAAGTAGGATCGAGCTGGATACCTGCCTTTGCGTCGAAGATAGAGGTACGTGAATCGTTGCGGAAGTCTGTAGAAACAACGCACTCGTCGGTGTATCCGAGGATGCCCTTGAGCTCGCCCTCAGAAGCCTCCTTCATAGCTGCGCAGATCTCCTCGTATGTAGCCTCCTTAGCGAGTTCGCAAGTAAGGTCAACGAAGCTGACGTCAGATGTAGGGACGCGGAGTGACATACCGGTGAGCTTGCCGTTGAGGACAGGAAGAACCTTACCTACAGCCTTTGCAGCACCTGTTGATGAAGGGATGATGTTCTCGAGGATACCACGACCACCTCTCCAGTCCTTCTTTGAAGGGCCGTCAACGGTCTTCTGAGTAGCGGTAGCAGCGTGAACGGTAGTCATGAGACCACGTACGATACCGAACTTGTCATTGAGGACCTTAGAGATAGGTGCGAGACAGTTGGTTGTGCAGGATGCGTTGGAGATGATGTCCTGACCAGCGTATGTCTCATGGTTTACACCGTATACGAACATTGGAGTAGCGTCCTTTGAAGGAGCTGACATGATGACCTTCTTTGCGCCGGCCTCGATGTGCTTGCGAGCCTTCTCGTCTGTAAGGAAGAGACCTGTAGACTCAACTACAACCTCAGCACCAACCTCGTTCCACTTGAGGTTTGCAGGGTCCATCTCAGCGGTAAGACGGATCTTCTTGCCGTTTACTACGAGTGTTGATCCCTCAACTGCGATCTCACCCTGGAATGCGCCGTGTACTGAATCGTACTTGAGCATGTAAGCGAGATAATCTGGATCGAGAAGGTCATTGATACCTACGACCTCGATGTCATTTGCGAAGTTCTCAACAGCTGCACGGAAAACCATACGACCGATACGGCCAAATCCGTTAATACCAAGTTTTACCATTTTTGTTTGAATTTAATATAAGTTAAACAACAATTATTACAAGTCAATGAATATCAGCGCATTGAATATCAATAGGTTCTACGCGCCCCAATTCGCGATGCAAAATTAATAAAAAAAGTTAAGAAATCCATATCTTTGCAAAAAATATCACTGCCGATGAGAATACTTGTCACCAACGATGACGGATACAAGGCAAGGGGCATCCAGGTGCTTGTGGACATGCTCAGACCTTTCGGAGAGATCACCGTCATAGCACCCAAATACCACCAGTCAGGCACATCCATGGCAGTGACCATGGGATTGAAGCCCATCGCCGTCAAGCGGCTCCCCGACCGCGACGGAGTCAGGTGGTTCTATGTCGACGGCACCCCTGCCAGCTGTGTCAAGTACGGCACGGACGAGGTATTTGCAGGGAATCTCCCGGACCTGGTGGTCAGCGGCATCAACCACGGTGCCAACTGCGCATCGGCGGTATTATATTCCGGCACTCTCGGTGCCGCCAAGGAAGCCGCGCTCGCCGGGATTCCTGCAATAGGGGTATCGCTCGACGACATGAGCCCTGATGCCGATTTCTCATGCATGGAAGATATCTTCCCCGAGCTCTTCAGGCAGCTGCTGGGCGAGATGGACGGACGTTTCGGTGAGTACTACAACGTCAACTTCCCCGCCCTCCCCGCGTCCGGCATCAAAGGCATCAGGACAGCCAGCCAGGGCATCATCCACTGGGAAAAGGAATTCGAGCCATACGATTACCGGATATTCGACAGACTGGGCATCTCTCACAGGGACATGGGCATCACAGCCCTTCCCGAGCTGGAGGAAGGAGAGACAGCATATATCATGAAGGGCGAGCTGGTCAACGACCCACGCAACGGGGAACATGCCGACCATACTCTTCTCAAACAGGGCTACATCACCGTCTCGGGCCACAACATCGACAGTACCGACATCGCAGAGAACGCCAGGCTCAAGGCGCAGGGCATAGAAAAAGACTTCTAGGATGAAATATTACATCATAGCCGGAGAGGCATCCGGCGACCTCCACGGCAGCAACCTCATGAAAGGCATCTATGCCGAAGATCCCGGAGCCGAGATAAGGTTCTGGGGCGGAAGCCTCATGGACGAGGTGGGCGGCACCCTTGTCCAGGACTACAAGGACGGGGCAGTCATGGGCCTGGGGGACGTGATAGCCAAGGCTGGAGCCCTCCTGGGCAACGTGAAGCGCTGCCGCCAGGACATCCTTTCATTCGATCCCGATGTCGTGATACTCATCGACTACCCCGGATTCAACTTCAAGATCGCGGAATTCGCGCACAAGCGCGGATACAAGGTCTTCTACTACATAGCGCCGAAGACATGGGCTTCGCGTGAGGGACGCAACCGCAAGCTCAAGTCTTTCGTCGACCGCCTGTTCATCGTATTCCCGTTCGAGGTGCCGTACTTCGAGTCGAAGGGCATCCCTTTCATCTACAAGGGCAACCCCCTCATCGATGCCATCGACGGTTCTGCCGCAATGGCAGAGACACGCGAGGCCTTCCTGCACAGGCACGGACTTGAAGGAAAGAGGTGCATCGCCATCCTTGCCGGCTCCAGAAAGGGCGAGATCGGCAGGACCATGCCGGTGGGCATCGAAGTGGCCGACAGACTCCATGCCATGCCGCAATTCAGGGACACCGTGTTCATGGTGGCAGGTGCGCCCTCCCGCAGCCGCGAGGACTATGAGAGCCACATCGGCGGAAGGGACTACATCAGACTCATTTTCGGTGACACCTACGGCATATTGAGGCATTCTGACGCCGCAATGATCAATTCCGGAACGGCATCACTCGAGGCAGCGCTAATCGGCACGCCTCAGGTCGTGGTGTACTCGTTCGCAAAGCTCACGATGGCAGTTGTGCGCCGCATCGTCAAGGTGAAGTACATCAGCCTCGGCAACCTCATCGTGGACAAGCCCGTGTTCCGCGAGCTCATCCAGGAAGATATGAATGCCCGGGAAGTCGGTGATGAAATCATCAGGCTCATCGAAGACGGAGGCTACAGATCCAGGATGCTTGATGGCTATACAGAAATAAGAGACGCCCTCGGAAAATCCGGAGCGTCCCGTTCTGTAGCAAAAGCCATGATAGAAGAACTCAGAAAATCCTGATCACCAGTCACTGAGCTGGCGGGATTCGTATTTCTCGACCGTGGCGGCAAACCTCGCGGCCATGACAGGATCCGTCTGGGCCAGTTTCTTCCAGGCCTCATCTCCATACACACCGGCCTCTGTCCAGTCGAATGGCTCAAAGCCGATACGGCGTACAGCACTGCTGTCTCTGATGGTGAAATCCGATGTTTCCGGACTGGTGAATCCAGGATCCGCGACTATCGAGCCGGTATCCCAGCCGGTCTGTTCCTTCCAGGCTTCAAGGTCAAGGCCATTGAAGCTGACGTCACCGCTGTAGCACCAGTAGAGGTTGTCATGACAGTCAGACCTGACCTTTCCCCACTGCATGCCGTACATGTTGCCCTGAGAATAACAGATGATATTGCGGGCAAAGTCGAATGACTTGTGCTCCTCGATCCTGGTCGCCTCCATCTGGGCACGTATCTGACCGGCAAAGATGTTGTTCAGGATATGGTTCTCCCTGCCGTAATGCTGGTGGAAAGCCGAGCTCTTGCAGTTATATACAAGATTGTACGCCATGGTGATGCCTGTAGAACCCTCATCGGTATAGAGTCCCCATCCGCCGTAGCCGAGCGAATAGATGTCATGGATGACATTGTGGTCGACATGAGTGCCTTCGGACTTGCCGAGGGTATAGACACCGCCCATGTCGCTGAGCACGCCCCAGCCGATATGATGTATGTGGTTGTACTCGATGATGTTGCGCTTGCTTGCACTGTGCATGTATCCCCACTGCCATCCGACAGACATGCCTGAATAATAGAAATCAGCCACCTCGTTGTGTGTGATGCGGCAGTCACTTGCATCGAAAAGGATCACGCCGACACCAGTTGGCATGACACGGCTGCCGTGACGCATGATGTTGTTGTCGACGGTCACATCGCGGGTGAGATATGTATCCTCGTCCTTTCTGTGCGTGTATTCGCCGATCTTGACGCCACCGACGCCAAGATCCTCGAGAAGGCAGCTGCTGATCAGACCGCCGCGGCAGCCGGTCCTGAACCACACTGCAGAGTTGCCCGTATGAGACACCTCACAGTTTTCTATCCTGAGATTGTCCGCAAAGTCTGCAAGCACAGTGGCAGACGAGCCGAATGAAGCCTGCTGAGGCTCCTCACCGCGCCAAGTCATCTCATGGGCTGTGTACGCCAGTGTGACGCCCTTGACCGTGACATCCTTGACATGGGCCTTCTCATCTCCCTTTACGACGAGAAGGTTCTCCGCAAATGGGAGGATGGCACGTACCCTGCCGGCATCCTGTCCCTCACGCGGGATGTAATGCAGCTGACGCAGGGCGATGTCATAGAAATATTCGCCCGGCGCATCCATGAAGGCAAGATCGTCTTCCAGGAAGAACTGTGAACAGCGGTCCATGTGATTCCAAGGTTTCTGAGGCTTGCCCGGCACTACCAGGGAAGAGTCCTTCGGAGACCATGCGAGCACATTGCGTCGTGTGATGTCCCATGCATGCAGGAATGAGACCTTGAATTGAGTGCTCGCAGGATCGACTGAGTCCAGAACGCCTGCGGCATCTTCCGGCAGACGGCATTTCACGAGTGAAGCGCCGTTGGACGACCAGCTTTCGTATTCCTTGCCGGGAAAGAACTCCTCGAGAGGCTGGGTGAGGAAAAGTTCTCCATCATTGGGAGTCCTTGCAAGTGTCGCTCTCTCACCGCCCACGAACAGCTGCTGGATATCTGCGCCGAGAGGCATGACGGATGAGAGGTCCGACACCCAAGTACCGTCTTCCTGAACGGTGAAAGGCGGAAGTTCGCGGCCACCGGAAATGACTGTCCTGCCCATCCCGGCGCCTGTGATGCACAGACCAGAATTGTCCGGAGTCAGGACAAGAGGAGTCGTGAGATTGTAGGTTCCCTCCTTGAGACGGATGGTGACAGGCGAACCGTTCGTCCTGGATCTGGCTACAGCCTCGGCAAGGTCATCACCGGGTCTGACTGTGACAGTGCCTGTCTGACAGGATGCAGCGGCTGCTGCAATCAATAGAATGGGAATCAGCCTTTTCATATGCGATTGTGTCTAATACTGTCTTGGGCCGAAAATTGCCGTTCCGATACGCACCATGGTGGAGCCGGTCTCGACGGCAGTCTGATAGTCGTCGGACATGCCTATGGACAGCTCTTTGAAACTGTCCAGCTCAGGGAACAGATCCGCGAGATAATCCTTGAACGCGGCGATTCTCTGGAAATCCGCACGTACAATATCCATGTCGTCTGTGTGAGAAGCCATGCCCATCAGTCCGCAGAAGCAGATATTCGCATACTTCTCCGCTCTGAACAGGATATCCAGGACTTCCTCTTCGTAGAATCCCTGCTTTGTCTCTTCTGCTCCGATATGGATCTCGAGAAGGACGTTGATGACCTTGCCGTTGGCCTTGCCCCACTTGTTTATCTCATCAAGAAGATGAGAAGAATCCACAGACTGGACCAGATGTGCGTACGGAAGGACCATCTTGAGCTTGTTGGTCTGAAGATGCCCAATGAAGTGCCACTCGATATCTGAAGGCAGCTGAGGTACCTTGGCAGCCAATTCCTGAGGACGGTTCTCGCCGAATACACGCTGACCGGCATCATAAGCCTCCTGAAGCTCTTCCACGGGGTGGAATTTGGAAACTGCCACCAGCTTGACATCTGATGGCAGTCCACTTTTTATCTTTGAAAGATTGTCTTTGATCATTTGTGAATGGGATTATTTCTTTCCCTGACGCTTCTGCTGCTCTCTGAGCTGCTGCTGCTGGATTCTCTGAGCCTCTTCGAGACGCAGCTGCCACTTCGACTTTGTGACAGGCTTTCCTTCGGAAGCCTTCACCTTGGCCAGGATATCGCCTGGACGCACGAAGAACTTCTTGATCACGAAGGTCTCGAGCATGGTGATGAGGTTTGAGAGGAAGTAGTAGTAGCTGAGACCTGACGAGAGGTTGTTGCAGATGAAGTACATCATGATCGGCATCATGTACAGGCTCATGAAGCGCATGCTCTGTGTATTAGGGTCATCGCCGCTCATCTGTGATGAGTTCATCTTGGAATAGAGGAACATGGACACAGCCATGAGGAGTGCGAAGAGAGAGATATGGTCCCCAAGTAAGATCACCTTGTGGCCGAAATCCACGATGGCGTCATATGTACTGAGGTCATCTGCCCAGAGGAAAGACTGCTGTCGGAGCTCGATGGAAGCAGGGAAGAATCTGAACATCGCCCAGAGTATAGGGAACTGGAGGAGCATAGGGAGACATCCGCCTGCAGGGCTGACGCCGGCCTTCCTGTATAGTTCCATGGTGGCCTGCTGCTTCTTCATGGCATCCTCCTGCTTCGGATACTTCGCATTGATCTTATCCATTTCAGGCTTGAGGGCCTGCATCTTTGCAGAAGATGAATAAGACTTGAATGAGAACGGAAGAACCACGATCTTGATGAAGAGCGTCATCAGAAGGATGATGATTCCGAAGTTCGCAATGGACTTGTGAAGCCAGTTGAAGAGAGGGATGATGACAAACCTTGTGAACCAGCCTACAAGCCATCCGCCGAGAGGAATGATCTTCTCATACTTGCGGTCGTACGCCTTGAGTGTCTGGAAATGGTTCGGACCGTAATAGAAGTCATAGTCAAGCGAGATGGACGAAGGGTTGGTCTTATCCAGTTCCTGACGCATATTGGCCTTGCAGGCCATGAGATTGTGGCTCTCATCCTCAGGCTGGAAGAAATTGACTGATACCTCTCCTGATGAATACTGATCCTCCGAAGTCATGATGGCAGAGAAGAACTGCTGCTGGAAAGCGAACCAGCTCAGCTTGGAATCGACTCTCTTGCTGCCGCTGCGGCCGCGGCCGAGCTCTGCAGGCTTCTTCTCGCCGTCATAATAATATGCCAGCTTGGAGTACTGGGACTCGTTCTTGAATCCCTTCTCCATGCGTGGAACAACCATCGTGTAGTCGATGTCGATGTTCGACACATTGCGAGGGATGGAATTCTCCATACCCACGAAGGAGAGTGTGTTCTGCATCATGTATGACCCTTCCGGAAGGACATACTTCTGCTCTATGTATCCACCCGCAGCCAGAGGAAGCCTCATCACGACTGATGTGGCGGTCTTCTCGGCTATCTGGAAGTTGAAATCCTTTGTATTGATGAATTCAGAGGTGTAGATGCTGACAGAATACTCGCTCATACCCTGCCTGAACAGGTAGAGGTCTCCGCCTTCATATGTGAGGTAGTCCTTGATCCGTGCGGAGTATGGCTGCGCTCCCTTTGTAGTGAACTCGATGGCGACCTTGTCGTTTTCAAGTGTGACGATCTGAGACTCTGCTGCAGATGCTGCCTCAAGGAGCGAATCCTTATAGATGGATGCAGCCTGCGCCTCTGGTACAGCTGCTCTGAGAGTGGTGTCCGCCAGTCTTGCAGCCGCGGCGATCGAGTCCAGTTCAGCCTGAGCAGCGAGCTCTACCATCCTCGCGGAGTCGAGCTGCGCCTGTATCTCGGCCTGTTTCTGCATCTGCTTTGACTGATAGAAGGTGAATCCGAAAAGGATCAGTCCCATCAGTATGATGCCTGTTATTGAATTCTTGTCCATTATTCGTTACCGGTAGTTTCCTCGTTTTCTGCGTTTCTGATCTTCTCTTCGAGAGCCTTGAGCTCCTGCTTTGCATCCTCTATCTTCTGCTTCATCTGGTTGATCAGAGGTTCAGCGTTCTTTGAAAGCGAGAAGAAACCGATATTGTTCTCGAATGTGACTATATCCTGCTGGAGAGTGTTGTACTTCTGGATGAGAATCTCCTTTGCACTGCGTGGAGCCTTGGCGACAGGGCGTGCGATACGGCGCGGTCCCCTTTCGGAATATGAAGGGAACTTGGCCTGCATCGCCTCTTTGAACGCCTTGGCGATGGCTTCCTTCTCCTTGAAAGGAACGAAACCGATAGCCTTCCACTTCTCTGCAAACTCCTTCATTGCCTGCTCGTCAGAAGCCTCATCGACTGAAACATAAGCGTTGATCTCCTCAACGAGGGCCTTCTTCGCCTTGAGGTTTCCATAGAAGTCATTCTCAGGCTTTGCCTGCTTGTCCCTCTCTGCGAAGAACTCGTCGCAGGCTCCGCGGAACTTCTTCCAGAGCTGCTCCGACTTCTTGCGCGGAACTGCGCCGATCTCCTTCCACTGCTTCTGGAGATTGATGAACTCGTCTGTGGCCTTCTTCCACTCTGTGCTGTTCTTGAGCGCCTCGGCAGCCTCGATGAGAGCCATCTTCTTGTCAAGGTTCTCATTCATGCTGTCCTTGTACTGTGAATAGAAATCACGCTTCTTCTCGAAGAACTTGTCGCATGCAGCGCGGAAACGCTCGTATATCTTCTGATTCTCCTTCTTTGCGGCGAATCCGATAGTCTTCCATTCAGCCTGGATCTTCTCGATCTCCTTTGAGAGGGCATTCCACTCGTTTGATGAAGTCACCTCCCTTGCAGCAATCTCCTCGACCTTCTCACAGAGAGCGGTCTTTGCCACAAGATTCTCGCCCTGCTTTTCCTTAAGGCCTTCGAAATAGCCCTGATATTTCTTGTTGATGACAGCTGTAGAAGCCTTGAAACGGTTCCAGATGTCATCCCTGAACTCCTTGGCTACAGGTCCGAACTCCTTCCACTGCTCGTGAAGCTTCTGGAGCTCACGGAATGCCTCGACCACATTCTCGTTCTCAGCAAGCTTCTCGGCTGCTGCGCAGAATGCCTCCTTGGCCTCGAGATTCTTCTTGAAATCAAGGTCGCGGAGGTCGCGGTTGATCTTGACCATGTCATAGAACTTCTCGACATAGTACTGATACCTGTCATTGATGTCGCGGAACTGCTGTGCAGGTACCGGGCCGATAGCTCTCCAGCGTGACTGGATCTCACGGAATGCAGGGAAAGTGGCATTCACGTCCTCCTGCTTCTCTACAAGCTCCTTGAGATCCTCGATCACTGCCTCCTTGGCAGCGAGGTTGTCCTCGCGTTCCTTTTCCTGGGCCTTGTTGAATTCGGCCCTCTCTTTCTTATATGAGTTGTACAGATCCTTGAAAGCAAGCTCTATCGCCTGGAAAGGATTCCTTGAGACTTCTTCTGCCTGAGGTGCTGCCTCTTCTGCCTCCGCCGCCTCTGCATCCTGAGCAGCTGCGTCCGGCTCCGAGATCACTCCAGCTTCCACCTTCTCCTTGATGAGTTTCTTGTAGAAAGCCGATTTGATGGCCTCTGCCTCTTTGGACTTCTTCATCTTGTCAACATCCTCCTTCAGCTTGCCGAAAAGCTCGACGAGTTCCGCGAGCGTCTTCTCTGCAAGATTGACAGGTTCCTCTACAGGTGTTTCCTGAGGTGCTGCCGTTTCTTCGATGACTGTTTCCTTCGCTTCAAGTACGTCTGATGTCTGAGGTACATCAGGAATGATTGTTTCGCTCATAATTAAAGAGTTTCTAGTTGTGATAATAACGTTATGTCCGACAAATATATCAAATTTTGACTTTATTACCTATTTTTGCAATACAAATAGAGAAGCGCAAAAAATGAGGATTGACATACTTACAGTGGTGCCCGAACTTCTTGAGAGCCCACTCAGCCATTCGATAGTCGGAAGAGCCATCAAGAAGGGTCTGGTAGAAATCCACGTACACAATATCCGCAAGTACGGGAAAGGCCCCCACAAGTCAGTGGATGACTACAGTTACGGCGGCGATGCCGGAATGGTGATGATGGTGGAACCCGTTTACAAGATGATAGAGGAACTCAAGTCCGAAAGGGAATACGACGAAGTGATATACATGTCACCCGACGGAGAGATCCTCACCCAGGGAATAGCGAATGAGCTGTCCCTTAAAGGCAACATCATCATCCTCTGCGGACACTACAAAGGCATCGACCACAGGATACGCGAGCACCTCATCACAAGAGAGATATCCGTAGGAGACTATGTCGTCAGCGGCGGCGAGATCCCTGCAGCCATCGTGGCCGACTCCATCGTCAGGCTCATCCCGGGAGCGCTCACCGATGAGACATCCGCGCTCAGCGACAGTTTCCAGGATGACCTCCTCTCCCCTCCCATCTATACCAGACCGGCCGAGTTCAATGGCTGGAAAGTACCGGATGTCCTGCTCAGCGGCAACCCCAAGCTGATCCAGGCATGGCAGGACGAACAGGCACTTGAAAGAACAAAACTGCTGAGACCCGGACTACTTAATAAAAATCTTTAATAAAGAATTTAATTTTACAAAAAAATTGGAAAATCATTTGGCGGAATAAAAAAGATAGCTATCTTTGCCTTTGAAAAATGATAACACTCTACTCTTATTCTTAAGAGAACTAACCAACAATTAACCTTCTTTTAGGTAAAACACTACTAACTAACCGATAAAACCCGCTGTGAAGCGGGTTTTATTGATTTTATCAGTATATTTGTACATCAAAACACGTTGGGGTGCCCTTCGTCTCGTGACGCAGAGCTGAGATCATACCCATTGAACCTGTACCGAAGTCTTGATCGGCTTTACCTGGTAATCCGGGACAGGGAACGAGAGGACGAGTATCCCATACGCAGACATTGTGGAACGTAATAACATTTCATTATGGGATATCAAGCATTTGACCAGTACGCATCTGAGTACGACGCGTGGTTCATGGAGAACCAGAATGTACTCGAGACCGAACTCCGCCTTGTGGCATCGACATTGAAGGATGCAGGCAGGATCCTCTCTATCGGATCCGGCAGCGCCCTGTTCGAGAAACTTCTCAAAGACAAATACTCCATCGAGGTATCGAGATGCATCGAGCCTGCCGAAGGCATGGCTGCAATAGCACGCAAGAGAGGCTTCGAGGTCGAGATCAATACAGCCGAGGCAGCCGACTACGGCTGCGAGGAGTTCGACACAGTACTCTTCAATGGATGTCCATGCTACATGCAGGACCTCGGGCTCGCTCTCCGCAAGGCGATGGCTGCCCTCCGCCCCGGAGGAAAGGCTGTTGTTATCGATGTACCGAAGGAAAGCCCTTACGGCACCATATACAACCTCGCGCTGGCAGTAGGCACATGGGACCACCCCCTTCTGGAAGGATGCAAGCCTAAGGATCCGTATCCAATCGAGCTCGTCAAGCAGGCCGCCTGGAGAACCACTGCCGACAAGGCCAAGACAATGGAAGACTGCGGATTCAAGGATCTTGAATATCAGCAGACACTTACCCTCGACCCGTGCTATTCGTACACACTCGTCGAGGACCCTATGCCAGGCCATGACAGAGGCTCGTATGTAGCCATCATCGGATACAAGAGATAGCATCAGAGAGATGAACGAGTCTTTCAGCCAGAGGGCATGGAGAACAATCGAGCCTATCCTCGAGAGGATCAAGGCTCACCCTTTTCTGTGCCAGATGGCCGACGGGACGCTCTCGCACGAGAGATTCATGACCTACATCCGTCAAGACAGCATCTACCTCCACGCTAATGCGGAGGAGACTGCCATTCTGGCGGACATGCTTCCGGACGGGGAGCTCAAGGATATATTCAGGAAGACTGCCATCGAGAGCATACAGGCTGAAAAGGACATGCAGGCCATGCTCGGCGTCCGTGGAGACGAGATCATCAAACCCATGCCAGCCACGACCGGATACCTTGCACACACGCGGGGCATCCTGGACAGCGGAGACCTCGCAATGAGCCTCGCGGCCATGCTCCCGTGCCAATGGGTATATGACTATATAGGGAGATATATACTCTCTATCGAGAAGACACCGAATCCATATCACGGATGGATCAGCTGCTACACTACAGAAGCCATGGGAAGGAGTACGCTCCTGACGATACGGCTGACAGACGACCTGGCACTTGTCCAGAGCCCTGAGCGCAGAGAACAGATGCTGGACGCATTTGTGAGAAGCACCCAGTGGGAATTCGATTTCTGGGATCAGGCATACAGGGCACATGCAGACAACGACACACTGTAACCACAATCATAGACAATGAAGAAATATTCAACAGTACTTACCATAGCGGGAAGCGACTCGGGCGGAGGAGCCGGAGTCCAGGCCGACATCAAGACCATCTCGGCCTGCGGCTGCTATGCAGCCAGCGCCATCACCGCAATAACGGTCCAGAACACCCTGGGAGTCACTGACGTGCACGCAGTTCCCGTCAGCGTCCTGAGCGGCCAGATCGAGGCCGTCCTCTCCGACATCGGTGCCGATGCGGTCAAGATCGGAATGCTGCACTCGTCGGAAGTGGTCAGGGCTGTGGCGGCCAAGCTTTCCGAACACAAGATCACCAACATCGTGCTCGATCCGGTAATGGTATCCACCTCAGGGCACAAACTTATCGAGGACTCCGCAATCGAGACCCTCATGGAGGTTCTTATCCCGATGGCCAGGGTCATCACACCGAACATCCCGGAAGCCGAGATCCTTCTCGGAGGTCAGAAGCTCACATGTCAGGACACTCTCCCGGAAGCCGCAGAGAAGCTGGCGAAGAAGTTCGGAGTATCCGTCCTGCTGAAGGCAGGCCATCTCACGGAGGACAAACTCGTCGATATCTTTTATGACAACGAGACAGGAACCACGCATTTCCTCCCGTCTGTGAGGATATACACAAAAAACACCCACGGCACCGGATGCACCATGAGTTCGGCATTTGCCAGCATGCTGGCGAAAGGGCTTGACCTTGTGAAGGCAGCCGAAGGGGCGAAGAATTTCATCAACGACGCCATCGTCGCAGGTGCGGAGTATGAGATTGGCCACGGATTCGGTCCGGTCTGCCACTTCCACAAACTCTGGAAGGCATGATACGCAACCTTATCTTCGACCTCGGCGGCGTCCTGCTGAACTACGACGTCGAAGCGGACACCAGAGCCCTGGCAGAGGCCGGACTCCCGGAATATGCCAGATGGCACGAATACCCGGAACTGGGAATGATAGCCAACGGATACCTCAACGGACTTATTTCCGATGAGGAATTCTGCACCCGGATCGACCAATTCTGTGCACCCGGCACATCGGATGAGACAAAGTTCCACAGCATGCAGGCGGTGCTGGCAGACATCCCGAGAGAGCGCCTGGAAGCACTTGTGAAGCTGAGGGAACGTTATAAGGTTTACCTGCTTTCAAACATCAACCACCTCAGCTGGGAGTATTCGCTCGGCCAGTTTGAGAAAGCCGGGATCAGCCCCGGCAGCTGTTTTGACAAGGTATTCCTGTCATTCGAGATGGGAATGGCCAAGCCGGACCCTCAGATATTCCTGCAAGTGCTGGAAGACACCGGTTCGAAGGCCGATGAGACTCTTTTCCTCGACGACAGTTCCGAGAATATCGCCTCTGCCGCCGCCGTCGGCATTGCGGCATACAAGGTGCCGATGAATTCTCCGGAGGAAGCACTCCGGTCACTTATAGAAAACAACGGAATCAAACAGAAATAACACAGACCATGATCGACAGAAATCAATTCATCACAGATTGCGGGGCTGTCCGCGAACAGTCACCGCTTGTCCACAACATCACCAACTATGTAGCCATGAACATCGCAGCCAACGTACTTCTGGCTGCGGGAGCTTCCCCGCTGATGTCCTTCTGCCCAGAGGAGATGGATGAAATCGTATCCATAAGCAGCGCACTTGTGATCAATATCGGATGCCTCGACAGACATGAGATCGAGGGCATGAAGGCAGCCGCAGCGGCAGCTCACCGCCTCGGCAAGCCGTGGGTACTCGACCCTGTAGGTGCGGGTGCCAGCAATATCAGGACCCAGACCGCTCTCGAGCTCATCAGGGAATACCATCCGACAGTCATAAGAGGCAACGCCTCTGAAATCATGTGCATCGCCGGTCTCGCCATCCAGAGCCGCGGTGTCGATTCTTCAGCATCCAGCGCCGATGCCGTCGAGGCGGCAAAGGCTCTCGCCAAGGCGACAGGCTCAGTGGTATCTGTTAGTGGAGCGACCGACTACATCACAGACGGAGAGAGAGTCGAGACCATCACCAACGGACACCCAGCGATGGGAAGAATCACAGCCATGGGCTGCAGCGCATCAGCGCTTACCGGAGCCTTTGTGGCAGCATCTTCAGACCCATTCACCGGAGCTCTCAACTGCATGGCTGTAATGGGCGTGGCCGGCGATATCGCTGCATCTAAGGGATACCGCGGAACAGGATCATTCCAGGTGGACTTCCTTGACGCCCTCTCAACTATGGACGCTGCCGCAGCGGCAGAAATGATCAGACAGTAATGAAAAGAGAAGACCTCAGCCTTTACCTGGTGACAGACCGTCCCCTTTCTCTCGGAAGGGACATAGACTGGGTAGTCACTGAAGCGGTAAAGGGCGGAGCCACCATGGTACAGCTCCGCGAGAAAGACTGCGACACCAGAGAATTCATCCGGCTTGCCGCCAAGCTCAAAGAAGCGCTGTCTCCCCTCGGAGTGCCGCTGCTGATCAACGACAGGGTCGATGTCGCGCTTGCCGTCGATGCGGACGGAGTGCACATCGGCCAGTCGGACATGCCTTACGAGACTGCCAGGAGACTCCTGGGGCCGGACAAGATCATCGGTCTGTCAGTAGAGAATATGGATGAGGTGATCGAAGCGAACGGACTCGACGTGGACTACATCGGGATATCACCCGTCTACTCCACTGCGACAAAGACAGACACTGCCGGTCCTTTCGGCCTTGATGGCCTCGCAGAGGCTGTGAAGCTGTCTGTCCATCCGACCGTGGCGATCGGAGGCATGAACCAGAAAACCGCCTTCGATGTGATACGCACGGGAGCTGACGGAATAGCCGTGGTGAGCGCCATCTGCAGCGCGGATTCCCCTGAAAAAGCATCAAGGGAACTGTATGCAATCATCGAAGAGGCAAGACGAAGTCCTATTTCGAAGGCACAAGCCTGACCTCGTACATCCTTTTCCAGTACTTGCCGGTAAGATATATCTTGCCGGCAGTCTTGTTGTATGCTATGCCATTGAGGACATCTGTGTCTGGGGTACGGAGTTTCCTTGGAAGCAGTCCCCCGCAGTCGACGGTTGCTTCCACCTTGCCGGTCTGAGGGTCTATTATGACAATCATGTCGGTGGTATAGACATTCGCCCATACCTTGCCGTCGATATACTCCAGTTCGTTGAGATATCTCACCGGGCGGCCGTCAAGTCTCACATCCACGGTTCTGGACACTTTCAGGTCCGCGTCCATGAAAAACAGCTTAGAAGATCCGTCCGAAGCGATGAGAGACTCCCCATCCGTGGTAAGTCCCCAGCCCTCTCTCGGGTAAGACAGAGTGGACTCGTACTCAAGTGTCTGGGGATCATATACAAACACGACCTTGTTTTTCCATGTGAGTATATAGAGCCTGTCCTTGAATATAACCGAGCCCTCGACGAAATATTTCTGATCGAAATCAAGTCTGCGCAGCGGCTTGCCGCTCTCCAGATCTACAATACGGAAAGTGGATTCACCCCACTGGCCAGTGCTTTCATAAAGAGTATCACCCACGAAGAACAGGCCCTGGGTATATGAAGTCACGTCGTGAGGATACTGGTTCACGACTTCAATCTTGTATTTCTTTGTCTTGGCCTGGCATCCTGTGGCAAGAGCCACAAGGATGCAGAGGGCCGGAATCAATCTACGCATTATTCTTTTCCTGATACTCCAGGGCAGCCTTGATGAACGCCACGAAAATCGGCTGCGGCACTTCCGGTGTGGACTTGAGCTCCGGATGGAACTGCACACCTATGAAGAAAGGATGATCCTGGATCTCGACTATCTCGACAAGGCCGGTATCCGGATTCTTTCCGGACGCCTTGAGGCCTGCAGCCTCCATCCTCTCAAGGTAGTCATTGTTAAACTCATATCTGTGTCTGTGACGTTCTGAAATAGTCTCGGAACCGTAAATCCTGTATGCAAGCGAATCCTTGTCAAGCTTGCAGTCATACGCGCCGAGGCGCATGGTACCGCCCTTGATGGTGGTGCTCTTCTGATCCTCCATGAGGTCGATGACCGGATCGGCAGTGGCAGGATTGACTTCTGTCGAGATGGCGTTCGTGAGTCCCAGGACATCCCTTGCGAACTCCACAACGCACATCTGCATGCCGAGGCAGATGCCGAAGAACGGTATCTTGTTCTCTCTGGCATACCTGATGGCCACGATCTTGCCCTCAAGTCCTCTCTCACCGAATCCCGGTGCCACCAGCACTCCGTCCATACCCTTGAGCTTTTCGGCGATATTGTCATCATTGACATGCTCGCTCTGGATGGAATGCACTTTCACCTTGCATTCATTGGCTGCACCTGCATGTATGAAAGACTCAAGGATAGACTTGTACGCATCCTGAAGTTCGACATACTTGCCGACAAGGGCGATATTGACGGTATGCACCGGATTGTAAAGCCTGTCGAGGAAAAGCTTGAGTCCTGCGAAATCCGGATCCGGCAGATAACTGAGATCGAAATGCGCAAGCACCATGTCATCAAGCTTTTCGAGTTCCATATTGAGCGGAACCTGATAGATGGAAGGAGCATCTATCGACTGTATCACATGACCCGGCTTGACGTTGCAGAACTGGGCGATCTTGCGGCGGATTTCCGGAGAAAGAGGCTTCTCCGTACGGCAGACGATGATATCCGGATGGACTCCGGCCTGCTGCAGCTGCTGTACCGAGTGCTGGGTAGGCTTAGTCTTCAGCTCCTTGGCAGCGGCAAGATAAGGGACGAGAGTGAGGTGGATGGACATGAAGTCCTCATCAGGAAGCTCCCACTGAAGCTGGCGCATGGCCTCGACGAAAGGCTGGGACTCCATGTCGCCGACAGTACCTCCGATCTCGGTGACCACCACATCATACTTGCCGGTCTTGCCGAGAAGGAGCATCCTTCTCTTGATCTCGTCTGTGATGTGAGGTACGATCTGGACGGTCTTGCCGAGATAGGCACCTTCTCTCTCCTTTGTGATGACTGTGTTGTATATCTTGCCGGTGGTCACATTGTTGGCCTTGGACATATGGACACCGAGGAAACGCTCGTAATGACCAAGATCAAGGTCCGTCTCCGCTCCGTCATCAGTCACGTAGCACTCCCCATGCTCATAGGGATTCAGCGTGCCAGGGTCAATGTTGATATATGGGTCAAATTTCTGGATGGTGACCCTTAATCCTCTGGCCTGAAGAAGCTTGGCCAGCGAAGCGGCGATAATGCCCTTGCCGAGTGACGATGCCACTCCACCTGTTACGAAAACGTACTTTGTGTTCATAGGATACTACATTCTAACAGGGACTCAAAGTTACACCGAAAAATAAAAAATCGCAAATGCCCGGAAGGGACATCTGCGATTTTTATCATTCAAGGCACCGCCGCCTATACATCAAGGAGATGCTCGTAGCCGGTGCGGTACTGATAGTGCTTGCGTGCGTTGGCCTCATCGTCATCCATGAACTTCTGAACGATAGGGTTCCATACGAGAGGACGCCCGAGCTCGCCGGCGATGATACCGACGTTGCACATGGTGCAGGATGAATGTCCTACCTCTACAGGAACGTTAGGATCGATGCGGCTCTTGACAGAATCGATGAAGATTCTGTGGTGACCTGCACGTGCCTCGAAAGGTACGTCATTGTTGTCGACCTTCATGTCGAACTTAGGCTCTGAAGCGTAAAGGATTCCGCGGTGAACAGCGATCCATCCCTTTTCGCCGTATACCTTCACGCCGCTTCCCTTGTCATCAAAGGCAGTCTCCTCTACGATGATGCCGTTGTCGTAGCGGTATGTGAGGTTCTTGTAGTAGCTGTATCCTGGAGGTATGATGTCAACCGGACCGGTAAGGTCCTTGCCTACACACCACTGAGCGATGTCGAACATGTGTGCACCCCAGTCGGTCATATAACCGCCGCCGGTCTGCTGATACCAGCGCCATGCGCCCCAGCAATTCTCTCTTCCCTTTTCGTCGAGAAGCGGATCGATGTCCGGATAATAATAGACATAGTCATTCTCCTGGAGAGGTCCGAGCCACTTGTCCCAGTTGAGTCCTGCAGGAACCGCCTGTTTAGGAACAGGGCACTTTACAGGGAAAGGCTTGCCGTCCCAGCGAGGGAGGCACACCTCGATCTTCTGAATCTTACCGAGCTCGCCTTCACGTGCCATGGTAGCTGTGTGAAGGAACTCGCTGCTTGACCTCTGCTGGCTACCGACCTGAAGGATGCGGTTGTACTTGCGAACAGCCTTGCAGAGCTGCTGTCCCTCATAGATGGTTAGGGTCATAGGCTTCTCAAGGTATACATCCTTGCCAGCCTTACAAGCTGCGATGGCGATGACTGCATGCTGGTGGTCTGGAACAGCGATGACTACAGCATCGATGTCAGTACGGGCGAGAAGGTCCTGATAGTCCTCATACATTGCAGGAACGAATTTCTTCACGCCTTTGCCCTGATAGTACTCAGATACTCTCTGTACGAAACGGTCACGCTTGATGTCATAAACATCGCATCCTGCAACGACCTGCACATCATCCATCTTCATGAAACTGCTGAGCAGATACATAGCCTGCTGGCCGAGTCCGATGAATCCGAGTCTGATAGCGCCGTTTGCAGAGGCCTTTGTAGTCTTTGCCGCAGCTGTGGCAATTCCCGAAGGAATCATGGTTCCGGCAGCGCTGAGCGCCGAAATCTTAAGAAAATCTCTTCTTAACATGTCTGTATAGTTTAGTGTGTCATTTCAAAATAAGGTGGGGCCGTAAGCCGGTTTCTGTTTTTGATTCCGTCATTTATCTTCGCAACCTACCCCCTGACATCGTGCGGGCCGCTCTCATCTGTCAGTATATTTGGTCTTGCAGGCCCCGGTGCCGTACCCGCCATACATCGCTGCACAGCGTCGTGAGCTCTTGCCTCGCGTTTTCACCCTTACCCTTGCGGGCGGTAGTTTTCTGCTACGGCGGCCAAAAGATTACTCCCTTCTGCGCTTTCCGCAGCGGGGTGCCCTACCCTGTCCGGACTTTCCTCAGCACAAGTGCCGCGACGGAACGTCCCACCTCAAATACAAATATAGTCAAAAAAATGCAGGGTCACTCCAGTTCATAGACTTTTTTCCGCACCCACTGTGCCCATTCCAAGGCCGTGCGGCTCTTGTCGAAAGTCTCCACAGGTATGGGGTCGCCCACAATTATCCTGAATGTGCCATGACTGTTGCGGAGCATTTCATCCGGAAGAAGCACCATCGCCAGATTGAACTTGATGTGCAGCGCCTTGCATATGCGCGCCACAATGTAGAATCTGCGGGAGTTGCGGCCGATGAAGTGCACCGGCACAATGTCGCGGCCGGTCGCCACACTCTTTGTGACAAAGGACTTGGACCATGCGACATCCTGTATCCTGCCGTCAATGAGACGTGAGCATTTCCCCGCAGGGAACATCAGCATCTGGTTTTCGCTCTGGAAAGCCTCATCGACGAGACGGGCAAGATCGCGGCTCTGCCCTCCCACCTTGTTCACAGGGACACACAGGGGTGCAAGCCCCTTGAGGCTCATGAGGAAATCATTCACCAGATAGCGTATCTTCCCGTCGAATACCTTTCCGACCACCATTCCCATGGTGACGCCGTCGATGCCGCCGAGCGGATGGTTCGACACGAAAGTGTAACGCTTCCCGTCTGCGGGATCGATCTTCTCCATCCCCTTCACCTCCACTCTGACATCGAGATACTCAAGGCACTTTTCGCAGAATTCAACTCCGTCATAACCCTGTACAAGGAATGAGTTGATGTAGTCCTGGTGGATGATTTTCTTCGCCAGGTTGAGAAGGAATGCAGGAATCTTCTTTCCCTTTGCCTTTGCCGCGATGATCTTGTCGATCTCAATCGCCCTGTCCGGTGTATAAGCCATTAAAACATGTATTTTTATCCGTCAAATATACCTAAAAAATTACCTCTGTACGAGATATTTTGGTTAAATTTGCACATATGATTCCAGCACAGACCACAAATGATTTCGATGTCATCATCATCGGAGGAGGCATTACCGGCACAGGTACTGCCAGAGACTGCGCGCTCAGAGGACTCAGGGTCCTTCTGGTGGAAAGAGACGACATCGCTACAGGAGCGACCGGAAGAAACCACGGCCTCCTTCACAGCGGTGCCCGATACGCAGTCAAAGACAGTGAGTCAGCCGAAGAATGCATCAGGGAGAACACCATTCTCCGCAAGATTGCAGCGCACTGCGTGGAAGACACCCAGGGCCTGTTCATTACCCTTCCCGAGGACGAGGAGATCGGATACGGACTCGACTACCAGAAACAGTTTATCGACGCCTGCACCAGAGCAGGCATCAAGGCCACCGCAATGGATCCACGCGAAGCCATCGCCATGGAGCCGTCCGTAAATCCCGCCCTCATCGGAGCAGTGCAGGTACCGGACGGATCGGTTGACCCATTCCGGCTCTGTTCGGCAAACCTCGTGGATGCCAAACTCCACGGAGCAAAGGTGCTGACCTACCATGAGCTCGTCGAGATCATACGCGAAGGAGATACGGTCAGGGGCGTCAGGGTACGCAACAAGACCACCGGACAGACAAGTGCATATTTCGCGCCTGTCACAGTCAACGCCGCCGGCATCTGGGGCCACCAGGTGGCCGAGATGGCGGGAGTCCATGTCGGGATGTATCCGGCAAAGGGAGCCTTGCTGATATTTGCACACAGAGTCAACAATGTGGTCATCAACCGCTGCCGCAAGTCGGCCGACGGAGACATCCTTGTGCCGGGAGATACCGTCAGCGTGATCGGAACCACCTCCACCAAGATACCTTTCGAAGAGTGCGACGATGTGAGAGTGACGCCTGAAGAGGTGGATCTCATGCTCAGGGAAGGTTCCAGACTCGCGCCTTCACTCATGACAACACGAGTCCTGCGCGCATATGCCGGAGTGCGTCCTCTCGTCTCGGCAGACAACGACCCTACCGGACGCAACATCAGCCGAGGCATCGTCTGTCTGGACCACGAGAAGCGCGACGGGCTCAGAGGATTCATCACCATTACCGGAGGAAAGCTCATGACCTACCGCCTCATGGCGGAAATGGCGACAGACGCGGTCTGCGAGAAACTCGGAGTCACGGTCGGCTGCAGCACAGCCACCACTCCCCTCCCTGGATCGGAAAGCAGCGACATCAAGGAGATATCAAAGAAGCTCTGGAAGATGCCGACCATCGCCCAGAAGGCATCTGTCGGCAGAGTCGGGACAAGAGCATCCCAGATCAAGGCGGACGACCGTTTCGAGCGCAGCCTTGTCTGCGAATGCGAACAGGTATCGGTGGCAGAGGTCAGATCCGCGATGGATAACCTCGACGTACACAATCTCGTTGATCTGAGGCGCAGGACCAGAGTCGGCATGGGCACATGCCAGGGACAGCTCTGTGCATGCAGGGCAGCTGGCCTGCTCGGAAAGAACAGGCTCTGCGTCAAGAAAGAAAGGGAAGACCTGGCATCCTTCATGGAAGAGAGATGGAAGGGTCTCAGGCCGGTAGCATGGGGAGACGCCCTGAGGGGCGCCGAGCTCAGTGCATGGGAGTATTCAGAAGTTTTGGGATTTGACAAGGAGGACGAGCAATGAAATTCGACACCATCATCATAGGAGGAGGTCTCTCCGCCCTTACATGCGGCATCAAGCTGGCCAAGGCCGGCAGGGACTGCCTCATAATAGCCTCCGGCGAGAGCGCTCTGAGCTTCAACTCCGGATCATTCGGTCTCCTTTCGAGGCTTCCTGACGGGACAGCCGTGGAAGAGCCTCTCAAAGCCATCGAACAGCTTCCTTCTTCACATCCGTATGTGAAGATCGGCATAGACAACACGAGAAGATATGCAGCATCTGCAAAGGAATTCTTCGCAGACTGCGGCATCAGCCTCAGAGGCACAGAGAGAAATCTCTGGAGATACACAAGCTCCGGCAAGATGAAAAGATGCTGGCTTGCCATGGAAGACACCACCGCTTTCGTCAGCAGGGAGGACAAGGTCGGCGACAAGGCGCTCATCGTGACGGTCAAGGGATTCCAGGACTTCTTCCCGGGCTTCGTCGCAGAGTCGCTTGAGAAAAAGGGCATCAGCTGCCGCTGCGAGAGCATCGAGCTGGACGAGCTGGACATGCTCAGGTCAAATGCTTCCGAGATGAGAGCCACAAACATCGCCCTCACCATGGAGAAGGACAAGATACGCAAGAGTTTCGTCAAGGAGATAAGCAGGATCAGGCAGGACGAAGATATGCTCATACTGCCCCAGATCTTCGGTTATGAGGACACCAGAGCCCTTGAGGATATCAGGAAGGCTGTGGGAATGCCGGTCACATTCATCAGTACCCTCATGCCGTCAGTCCCGGGCATAAGGACACAGAAGATGCTCAAGAAGGCCTTCGAGGCTGCAGGAGGCACCCTGATGATGGGTGACTGTGTCACAGGGGCGGTCATCGAGGGGGGTAAGATAAAGTCGGTACTCACATCGAACCTCGGCAGCTACGGACTCGAGGCTGACAACTTCGTCCTGGCAACCGGCAGTTTCTTCGGCAAGGGTCTTGCTTCCGATTTCACAAAGATCTACGAGCCTGTGCTCGGACTTGATGTGGACGCCTCTGAAAAAAGAGATGAGTGGTACTCGTCATCTTTCTTCGACAGGCAGGCTTTCATAGGATTCGGAGTGAAGACAGACAACGACCTTCACCCGTCAAGGGACGGGGAAGCCATTTCCAACCTCTATGCAGCCGGATCTGTGCTCAGCGGAGCGGAATCCCTATATGAGGGCAGCGGCGCAGGAGTGGCCATAATCACCGCAATGTATGCGGCAGACAAAATACTGGAGGGATAGACATGGAGACAAAAATGCAGGAAAAGAACATAAGCGCGAATGAGCTCGAGCAGTGTGTCAAGTGCACCGTCTGTACAGCATACTGTCCCGTGCTCAAGGTGTCTGTGATATACCCCGGGCCGAAGCAGTCCGGACCTGACGGGGAGAGATACCGTCTCAAGAGCAGCCTCTTCATGGATAACAACATCAAATACTGCCTCAACTGCAAGCGCTGTGAGGTGGTATGCCCTTCTGGGGTCAAGATTGCCGACATCATCCATTCGGCAAGGGAAACCTACGGCAGGCAGATACCCAAGGTCCGTGACTTCATACTTGCAAGTACTGACCTGATGGGAAGTGTTGCTTCCCCGTTCGCTCCTGTTGTCAACGCCGTGACAGGACTGGGCGCCACAAAGTTCGTCCTTGACAAGGTCATGGCCATAGACCATCGCAGGACATTCCCGAAATACAGCGGGACAAAATTCGAAACCTGGTTCAGGAAAGAGGCAGCTCCTGTCCAGGGCACATTCAAGAAAAGGGTCAGTTACTTCCATGGCTGTTATGTAAACTACAACTACCCTCAGCTTGGAAAAGACTTCGTAACTCTGATGAACGCCCTGGGAGTGGGAGTGGACCTGCTCGAGAAGGAAAGATGCTGCGGCGTCGCCAAGATCAGCAGCGGCATGTTCGACACGGCAAGAAAACACGCCAGAATCAACATCGCATCGATGGAGAAGGCCATGTCCGACGGGAGGAAGGTGCTCACGACATCCACCACCTGCACACTCACCATGAAGGACGAGTATCCGGACATCCTCGGACTTGACAACACCTCCGTGAAAGACGGCATCGTACTGGCTATCAGATACATATATGAGATGCTGGAGAAGGGTGAAGCCAAGATTGCCTTCAAGGAAGGATACAGGGCAAGAGCAGCATATCATGTCCCTTGCCACATGGAGAAGATGGGGCTCAGCATATTCACCAGAAAACTCCTCAAGATGATACCGGGCATGGAACTGGTGAGCCTCGACAGCAACTGCTGCGGCATCGCCGGAACCTACGGCTTCAAGAAGGAGAACTACGCCAGGTCACAGGCCATAGGAAAAGCTCTCTTTGACAACATAAATGCCGTCAATCCTGATTTCGTGGCATGCGAATGCGAGACATGCAAGTGGCAGATAGAAATGTCCACAGCCTACAAAGTGAAGAACCCTGTCTCCATCCTCGCAGAAGCTGTGGACATTGAAAAGACTAAAAAGCTGAACAACGCCTAGGCGTCTGAAGCTACATCTTATCTTGAATCCTCTTTCTCAGGTCTTTGCTGACAGAGAGAGGATTCAATTTATCTGACTGTGCGAGCCACTCGAGTGCAAGACTGTATTCCTTCTGCATATAGCAGGCAAGAGCCAGATTGTATGCAGCGCATGACCGTGCCACAGGTGACTTTGAGTCGGCAGCAAGTCCGAGCCATATGTCAGCCGCCTTGTCCCACTCGAGATCATTTGCATAGACAAGGGCATTTGTCCACTTGGTTCCGTCATAATAAAGGAGACAGAAGGATTCGTCTGTCCAGGTATTGATGAACTTCTTGGAGAAGGCAGCACCCACCTTCTGCGCTTCTTTGGCGAAAACGGCGTCATTCACATCGACAGATGTAAGATTGTAGGACGCGTTCAGGTCGCAGACCCGATCTTTCCTGTCCATCGAATCGTAGACATACAGATGTGAAGTCACCTTGGTCTTGCCGGAAGCTGAGACATTGTCCGCGAACTCCGGTCTGTCAAGCAGGAATACTATATCCACATCCATGTCGAGCAGAAGTCTTGCCAGAGAGTCCTTTGAACTGTAATCATCTTTTGTGACTATGCTGAACAGGTCGACAGCAGCCTCTGAGTTGAAGTATTCCTTCTCGAGTCCGGAAGCAAGCCCGTCAGCGACACAGTTGTTATATAGCGAATCGCGTCCGGTTCCGTTCTCAAGATAGACGATAGACATGGTCTTGCCATCCATATCCACACCGCTGTCAGACGGCTGGCGGGTCTGGAGATACATCACATAGGCCTGAGGAGAGCAAGATGCCAGAGACAAGGCCGCAAATGCAGCCAGAATCATTCTTTTCATATCAATTCAGCTGTTAGATCATATTCGCCGGCACCGACTATCCTGACATTGACAAACTCTCCCAAGAGGTTCTCGGCAGGACGGCCGCCGGTCTTTGAACTGTCATACCTTACAAGAATCTCGCCATCGACCTCGGGGCTTTCATATCGGCTCCTGCAGACAAGCACGCCGTCTGCGTAAGCGTCAACCATCACCCTCTCTTCAGTGCCGACGCGTGAGGCATTGAATTCGGAGGAAATCTCCTGCTGGAGAGCCATCAGACGCGAAAGCCTTTCGTCCTTCACATCCTGAGGGATGTCGTCTGCGAAATGCTTCGCGCCGTATGTGCCTTCCTCTTCGGAATATGTAAAGGCTCCCAGTCTCTCGAACTTTGCCTCTCTGACGAAATCGAGCAGTTCCTGGAACTCCTCCTCCCCTTCACCCGGATGTCCGACGATCATCGTGGTGCGGAGAGCTACGCCGGGTACCTGACTGCGAAGTTTCCTGACAAGCTCGCGTGTCGTCCTGCTGTCGCAGTGGCGATGCATCATGTCAAGCATCCTGTCGCTGATATGCTGGAGCGGTATATCGAGGTAAGGGCACACCTTGGGATTGTGCGCCATCATCTCAAGGACATCCTCAGGGAAAGAGGAAGGATATGAATAATGTATACGTATCCATTCTATACCCTCCACCCGAGAGAGTCTGTCTATGAGCTCTGCAAGTGTCCTTTTCTTGTAGAGATCAAGACCGTAGTATGTGGTGTCCTGAGCTATGAGCACGAGCTCTTTTACCCCCCTGGAAGCCAGGAATTCCGTCTCGGCCACGAGTTTCTCGACAGGTACGGACCTGTGAGCTCCACGGATGTACGGAATGGCGCAGTAGGAACAGCGCCTGTCACATCCTTCTGAAATCTTCAGATAGGCTGAGCCTGGATGCTCCTCCGTGAATATGCGTCCGCTTTCATTCTCAGCTTTCGGAGTGACTCCCAGAGCCCTGACGACCGGATCGAATTCTCTGGCGCCATACCACTCATCAACCTCAGGTATGAGCTTGGGAAGTTCCTTCGAATAACGCTGGGAAAGGCACCCGAACACTATGAGCCGGCCTATCATGCCGTCATTCTTGCGCTGTACGGCAGACATGATGGCATTCACGGACTCCTCCTTGGCATCACCGATGAATCCACAGGTGTTCAGGAGGAGATAATCGACGTATGCGGGTTCCGCTTCCTGAGGCACTATCTGCAGTTCATCACGCACCTGGTAGAGTATGTGCTCGGTATCTACCGTATTCTTGGAACATCCAAGTGTGATGATCTGGACAGACTTCATGGCTATGCCTCCTCTTCAGCAACTTCTTCCTCTTCTCCCTCGGTCACGAAGTCGAGCGATGCGAATGATACGATCTCGTTGTACCAGTCGATCACCTTCTTCATGTGTGACACATAGAACCTGTCCTCATCATAAGTAGGGACAGCCTTTGCAAAGAGAGCCTTGAGCTCATCTGCAGATGCCTTTGAAGTAGGAGCCTGAGCGTCTCCGAGAGCCTCCTTGAGAGCAAGGAACACATCCTGAAGCTTCATCTCACCCTCTGATGTGTAGATGGAGATGTCTGCAAGTGTATTCACCCTGCTGTGAGCATCGAGAGCTGTTCTTTTCTTTGTGCTGAGAGCTTCAGCGATGATACCATTGCGGGCCTGTGCGATGAAGGTGAAAAGGCCGTGCTGTCCTGATACTGACAGGATTCTTGCGAGATTTGTTTTCATATTTTTCTGTTTTTCTTGTTTTACTATTTCTTTCAGGACCATGTCAGTCCTCTCATGGAGGACATCGAGTCCGGAATCGTTGATTATCAAATAATCTGCCGCAGCTGTATCAAATGTCTGCGCCGCCATGCGTGCCCTGATCTTCTGTTCGTCTGCGTTGTCACGCCGGCATGCCCTCATGACCCGCATTTCAATCGGTGCGTCCACCAGAACGACCTTGTCCACATAAGGGTGGAAAAGAGGCTTCTGAAGGAAAATCGCCGACTCCATCACCACTATATCCGCTCCGCTGTGAGCATCCCTCCAGGCAATGAAATCTTCCAGAACCCTGGGATGGACTACCGACTCGAGAGCCTCGAGTCTGCGGGAATCGCTGAAAATCACCGAAGCAAGAGCCTTGCGGTCAACCTTGCCTGAGTCATCGGATATCCGGCAGCCGAGAGCCGCCGAAATCCTCTCCACCAGTTCCCTGTCCGAGTCATACAGCGACTTCGCCCTTGAATCAGAGTCATACACCGGTATGCCCTTTGTCTCCAGGTAATGGCAGACTTCACTCTTTCCACTGCCTATACCTCCCGTCACCACAAGAGTAAGCATGAGCTAGCCTCCATTTTCGATACAGTCAAAGATATCCGGGGTCACCTCGCAGTCGATCACGCCGGAAGGCAGTTCGGAGACCTTCGCTATGCATCGCCCGTTCCTCGACTTGGCAAAGTCGGCATAGTCAATGTAGATGACAACCTCATCCGTCCTGTCTGAAGGCATAGGAAAGACACACTTGAAAGCGACATCAGCCACTGAAGGATATACCGAGAAGGTCTTGCCGGCAGGTGCATTCCTGACAGCCACCGGCACGCTCTTGGTGATCTCGACATAGCGTGTGACATCCAGAGAATAATTGACTGCCGACTGAGAGAGTCTGACACCCTTCGGCACATCCAGCTTGAGCGATCCGCTCTTGGAAGAGCTGAGATTGGTCATCTGAAGAGGCTCGGTGACTATCTTGTCGATATTCTCAAGATACTGGGGCTCCCCGTACACGATCACAGAATCAGGAGTCACACTGAGTCCGCTGCGGGACATATACTGCGACTTGTAACTGATGACGCTGACCGGAACGACCGCGACAGTCTTATGGTTCTCCACCGGGAAATTGAATGTGAAACCGGTAGTGGAGAATCCTCTGAGAGTGACATTCTTTCCGAAAATCTCGGAGATATAGCCTCCAAGGTCATTCGCCGACACAAAGAACTCATCACCGGACTTGTGTGTGAACACAGCTGAATCAAAGTGGACAACCACCGGGTCTTTCCTTTCCGCTCTGCTCAGCGCCAGAATCCTCCTGCCGGAACAGTAGCAGCTGGCCTCGATGAGACACACATTGGAAGATAGCCTCTGATGTCCCTGAATGTCACTTTCCGCCACCACAGGCACCTTCAGAGTCTCACCGTCATAGTTCTGGTCTATGGAGTAGGTCAGCCAGAAAATAAAAGCCAAAAGAAGAGATGTGATGAACGCAGTCACATCCCTCCTTGACAAGTTCTTTACGGCGGCAAGCCTGACTAACCACTGCCTGAGCATGGAGATGAACCGTTAGGCTGCAGTATTGTCCTTTACGATTGAGGACTTGTCGACTCTGAGCTTGGTCTCGCCGTCAACCTTGATGACGACATATCTGTCTTTGATCTCATCGACAGTGCCATAGATTCCGCCGGCGGTGATGATCTTGTCACCCTTCTTAAGGCTGTTGCGGAATTCTTCAAGTTCCTTCTGCTGCTTGCGCTGAGGACGGATCATGAAAAGCCACATGACTGCAAAAATAAGGATCATCATGATCCAGAAACTTGCCTGGCTGCCCTGAGCCGGTGCAGCTGCCTGAAGCAAAATGGTAAGCATATTCATTCAGATAAAAATTTGTGATTGCTAGATTGAAAGTGAAAGGTTGTCCTTGATGAGCTTGTCAAGCAGTCCATTGACAAATGACCTGCTCTTCGGAGTGCCATAGAACTTGGATATCTCCACATACTCGTTGACAGTCACCTTGTTCGGGATGGTCTTGAAGTTCTCAGCCTCGGCGAGTCCGGCGATGATCAGGACCACATCTGTAGAGAAGAGTCTGTCCTTGTCCCATTTCGGCACAGCTCCCGCCACCATGTCAAAATACCTCTGATAGCCTGCGAATGCGCACCTGAGGAGCTTTGTGACAAACTCGAGATCGCTTTCCACAGCCGGATTGGTCTTTTTGATGATGTCGCTCTGATAGAGAGGAGGGAACTCCCATGGGGCACCCTTCGCCATGGCTTCAAGAGAGCGGCAGCACTGTGTGAGAGCATAGGCGAGATCATCGTTCCAGTAGATGGACATATCCTCGAGAATGACCTCGAGGTCCTCGTTATCCACAAGCTCCTGCTCGAATATCTTCACGAAGAGATCCACATCTTCACGGAGTCCGGACTTCTCTGACTTCATATATTCCTGGAAATACTCCCTGGAGCTGACTGTCTCATACAATCTGCGGAGGAAGGCATCATTCTGATCCCATGAGAGTTTCTTGCGGGAAAGCAGCTTGACGAAATCGACATCTGCAGCCAGAGCGGCTGCCACGCCATTCTGAACGAACCTCATGTTCGGATTCCTTTCCTCTTCCGTCGGATTGAACTTGTTCCTCCTGGACTCGATACGGTCGGAGGCCTCCTTGGTCAGAGGACCGATGAGGGCCATCATGTATAGATAGAGATCTCTGGTAGCCTCGCATGAGCGAGAAAGCTCTGCCTCAGCTTCCTTCAGCGTCATGGATGGATTTTCAGCGTAGCTGTAAAGCTCCTTGAACGCCTTGATACGGAGAATTCTTCTGTTAAGCATATTTCAACGAAAATTTTATGCAAAGATAATAGAGAATCGATAAATTATTCTAATTTTGCTTATTGAAAAAGCTAAAAAAACGACACATATGTACAGAGATGACTATGATCGCGGAAACTCTCAGGAGCGCGGAGCGGAAGATGTATTTTCAAAGCCGGTAAGGGCGGGAAAGCGCACCTATTTCTTTGATGTCAAGTCAACCAGAGGCAACAACGACTTCTATCTCACCATCACAGAGAGCAAGAGAAGGACAGAGAGAGACGGCAGCTTCACGTTTGACAAGCACAAGATTTTCCTCTACAAGGAGGACTTCGAGAAGTTCCAGGAGGGTCTCGCCGAGGTCATCGGATACATAAAGGACAATTGCTTTGACGGCGAAATCCCTCAGAGGAGTCATGACGAAGACACGCAGGGCGACGGGCCTGCCGATGAAAGATTCTGAGACCTCTGAGAAGCGCCGGCTGGACAGCCGGCCTTTTTTGTTTACAGACGGATATGGCTGCAGGAAAGATACTTTTGAAAGACATAACTGTCGATGGGGTCAGGAAAGACCTGCTCATCGAGAACGGCATCATAAGCCGCATCGCCGACGCTGGCACGGTCAGTGTCTCACCTGACATGGAGGTGACCGGCTGCAGCGGAAAAGTCGCGATGCCGGGGTTCATCAACATGCACACGCATACTCCGATGACTCTGATGAGGGGCATCGAGGAGGATGTGGAATTTCATGAATGGATATCCAGGATATGGAAGGTAGAGGCCGGAATAGACAGCGAATTCATCTATTGGAGCTCGAAGGTGGCATTCATCGAGATGCTCAAGAGCGGCACGACTACATTCAACGACCAGTACTGGTCATTCCAGGCCACCATGAAGGCTGCCGCCCAGATGGGCATCAGGCCGGTCACCGGATACGACATCATGGACAGGATGGATCCGTATGAGGCAGAAAGGCAGAAGGAGCAGTGCATCGAGAGATACGAGAAATACAAGGGAGAGATGGCTGAGGCCGATGGAGTATTCGCCCTCAATTTCCACGCCCATTATTCCGTAAGCGAGCCGATGATGCTGTGGGCGGCCGAGTTCGCACGAAAGAACGGCCTCCTGCTCCACACGCACATATCGGAGACGAAGAAAGAAGTCGAGGACTGCAAGGCGGCGCATGGAGGTCTCACGCCTGTCGAATATCTCGACAGCCTCGGGATACTGGGAGAGAACCTGATCGCGGCCCATACACTCTGGCTCACACCTCACGACATAGAGATCCTGGCCGGGCGGAAGGTCAGCTGTGTCCACAACATCAACTCCAACTGCAAACTTGCATCAGGTCTGCGCTTCCTGTACAGCGAGATGAAGGAAGCGGGCATAAACATCTGTCTGGGCACGGACGGAGCTGCTTCGTCCAACAACCTGGACATGCTCGAGACCATGAAGACTTCAGCCCTTGTACAGAAGGCATGGCGCGGCGACCCGAAGGCTCTGCCGCTGAACGAGCTGCTGGACATGGCCACAGTGAACGGAGCCAAGGTCCTGGGACTGAAGACGGGACGCATCGCAGAAGGCTGGAAAGCCGACATATGCATAGTGGATACGGACAATCCGTACTTCCTCTCGCCCGGGTCGTTTCTGGCCAATTATGTCTACGCGGCCCACAGCGACTGCATAGACTCAGTCATCTGCAACGGAAGATATGTCATGAAGGGCAGACAGGTGCCCGGAGAGAAAGAGATACTCAGAGAAGCATCGAAGGTGCTCCGTCATCTTTCAACCTTGTCCGTGTAAAGGATTCCGTCGAGGTGGTCGCACTCATGCTGGAATATGACGGCTGTGCAATCCCTGACCGTCTCGCTGGTGTCCTTCAATGTTAGGGACACATAGTGGATAGTACCTCTGCTGCGTGTAGAATTAAAAGAGCAAAATCTGTGTCATAATAGTTCATTCGTTTAAATAATTACGAATAAGGTTGTTTTGTATATGTTTTACTTCGCTAAATACATTTGCGAATGTTTTTCACATTATGTATATTCACTAATATTACATTAACTAACCACAATTATTATGCGAAATCAACTAATTTTATCAGCAATTACGGTGATTCTTCTTGCATCATGCCAAGAGGAATCTATTGAGCCCAACAATTCCATGTTACGAGAGGAGATGGCTATGGCCATCGCAACAAAAAGCGACTATGAACAATCAAGCGAGATTGCCATTGAAGCTTTCCCTCATGTTGAAAAAACACCTGTAATGCTCCCAAGTGGAGTTCTAGTGGCTCAAATGGATAGCTTGTATATACTTCAAGGAGACATCGTCCTTTCTGGGGAACAGTTAAATCAATTAGCATATCCCCAGATAGAAAGAGCAGCCATCACATCCGACTTCGTAAAGTATTGGCCAAATCACACGGTCTATTATACATATCGCCAAGGTTTTTCAGGCAGCAATGAGGTTCAATCAGCAATATCGGAGTGGGAAAATAAAACCGGATTGGACTTCGTGTATGGAACAGGACGAGGTAATTATATTGAGTTTTCCAATAATTTCGAGGGGAGCTATTACTCAAGTTCAATAGGAATGTCTGGAGGAAGACAAATTATAAGTTTGTATTACAACCAAATCGAGCCAGGTGTAGTAATGCATGAAATCGGCCATGCAATTGGTTTATTCCATGAACATTGCCGAGCAGATCGAGATAACTATATCACGATATGTACAGAAAATATAATTGATGGCGGTATCCCGCAATTTGAAAAAAACACTTTTGCACAAGAAAGAACGATTGGGCCATTCGACTTCGGATCTATCATGCTCTACAATTCTTCCCAAGGATCAAGGAATGGCCTTCCTACAATGCTAAACGTAAATGGCTTCCCTTTTACCGCACAGATTGACAGTCTATCTTACTGGGATGCTGAGACTGTAAAAGCAATCTATGGTCCACCTTATCATAAGTTGGTCTGCGATGTAACAGATTCATACTATCAAGACTATGGTACTTCAGAGCAATGGAGCGAACAATGTGAATATAGCATCAAAATATACTCAGATAAAAATTATACAATCCCAGCTTCTTTACAATATTACAGGAAGGTCAAAGTAAGACATACGATTGAGAGCATCGAATACGGAAATGTTGAATCATATAACGAAGACACTGTACATATAATACCTACTGGTACATCAGAGTACCATCTTGGCAGCGGATATACATACATGCATTCCGACTATGGAGAAGAATTTGGAAGAAGGGAGTACTACACAATTTTGTATTAATTAACTATGAGTTATAGAAGAGTACTTATTTCAGTCGCAACAATGCTCCTTGTCTGCACATTCGCTAAGGGACAGACTCATGTGGAGATAGGTACGGGCATAAGCGACATCAGGGGGAACTATCCTCAGACCGGCTGCCATCAGAGCGCTGTAGCCGGTGTTGGATATGGGGTGAAGATTTCTGAAAGATGGATGGTAGACCCTATGGTCCAGATAACACTTGAGGGAAAGGAGAAACACGGGATAGGTTACTGCAAGATACCTGTAGCCCTCCTATATTGCAGCGGAAATTTCAAGTTTGGGGCCGGTCCTTATATGTCATGCCGAGTTTGGGAGGAAACGAATGAAGACTGGTCTTGCATATATTTGCCGACCTATCCGGAGCAATTAGATATTGATGCCATATACGACTACCAAGAATGGCATTACAAGCGGTTTGATGCCGGTATCATGGGAAAGGTTTCCTATATGATAAAGAAAGTATATCTGGGACTGGAAGGCTCGTATGGCATACGAGACATCGGCCGGAGATATGACTCATATGTGATCAACGGACACACTCTTTCAGCAAACTTTGTTGTAGGCTATATGTTTTAGGCTTGCCAGCAAATGCTGGCTCCCCATCAGCACCTAAGTGGCATCAAATGGCTTCCGCCACAAAGAGTGCCTCTGGTGTGGCCAAATAGAAAAAGAAGCCGGCCTTGCGTTCATCTAGTCGCAAGGCCGGCCTGTTTATTGTCATCGGATTATTAATTCTCGATCTTATCGATGTAGAGAACGCCATCGAGGTGGTCACACTCGTGCTGGAATATGACGGCTGTGAAATCCCTGACCGTCTCGCTGGTGTCTTTCAAGGTCTGAGGGGACACGTACGATATCTCTATCTCGTGATATCTCATGACCTCTCCCCTCTTTCCGGGAACAGAGAGACATCCCTCACGTCCCAGCTCCAAGCTGCCGCCCTTGCGGGTGATACGGATATTTGGGTACACATCAAACGGCTGGCCATCCTTGTCGAATCTCTGGACAGCTACCACACGCCTGAGAAGTCCGACCTGAGGCCCTGCAATCCCGACACCGTCCTGCTCAGGAGATGTGACTGTGGCTATCATCTTCTCTGCCAGCCTGTGGTATACGTCAGAGCCAATGTCGCCTACGCGGAAATCACTGCTGGGAGTGCGCAGGAAAAGCGAATCCTCCTGACAATCCACAGTCAGGACGCGCATCACATCACCTTCTGCATTTATCAGCTGAATCTCCGGCTTTGTGAGCGACACGTGGCCCTGATGGCACGCAGAGACCATGAGTACAGGAAGCAACAGGAGTGCGATGCGTCTCATTACTTCGCGAACGCTACAGACCTTGTCTCACGGATGACGGTGATCTTCACCTGTCCAGGGTATGTCATCTCTTCCTGAATCTTCTGAGCAATCTCTGACGAGAGTGCGCCAGCCCTCTCGTCGCTGACCTCCTCAGCGCCTACAATGACGCGGAGCTCACGGCCTGCCTGGATGGCATATGCCTTTGTGACTCCCTGATATGAGCCGGCGAGGTTCTCCATGTCCTTAAGTCTCTTGATGTATGACTCGATGACCTCGCGGCGGGCACCCGGACGTGCTCCTGAAATGGCATCTCCGACAAGCACGAGAGGCGAGATGATGGATGTCATCTCCATCTCCTCATGGTGAGAACCGATGGCATTGCATATCTCAGGACGCTCCTTGTACTGCTCTGCGAGCTTGGCTCCGAGAAGTGCGTGTGGAAGCTCAGGATCATCCTCTGAAACCTTTCCGATATCATGAAGAAGACCGGCTCTCTTGGCGACTTTAGGATTGAGTCCGAGCTCTGAAGCCATGATGGCGCAGATGTTTGCGACCTCGCGTGAGTGCTGGAGGAGGTTCTGTCCGTATGATGAACGGTACTTCATGCGGCCGATGAGCTTTACGAGCTCGATGTTCATGCCGTGGATTCCGAGATCGATACAGGTCCTCTTACCGGTCTCGAGGATCTCATCCTCAAGCTGCTTGCGCACCTTGGTGACAACTTCCTCGATACGTGCAGGATGGATACGTCCATCCACCACGAGCTGATGAAGTGCAAGTCTTGCGACTTCCCTGCGTACAGGGTCGAATGCCGAGAGAAGGATGGCGTCAGGAGTATCATCGACTACGATCTCGACTCCTGTGGCAGCCTCGAGGGCACGGATGTTGCGTCCTTCACGGCCGATGATCCTTCCCTTGATCTCGTCATTGTCGATAGGGAAAGTGGTGACAGCATTCTCGATGGCAGTTTCTGTAGCAGTGCGCTGGATGGTGTTTATCACGATGCGCTTTGCCTCTCTGGCTGCATTGAGACGGGCTTCATCCATGGTGTCGTTGATGTATGCCTGGGCTGCTGTGCGCGCCTCGGCCTTCATGTTCTCGACAAGCATGTTGCGGGCCTCCTCGGAAGTCATGCCTGCGATGGCTTCAAGCTGCCTGTTGACCTGGAGTGAGAGTCTGTTATATTCATCCGCCTTCTTTTCGAGGATTTCTCTCTGGGCGTTGAGCGACTTCTTTGCATTCTCGGCGTCATTGAGCCTCCTGCCGAGCTCCGCATTCTGCTGATTGAGAGAGTTCTCCTTCTGATTGAGGCGGTTCTCTGCCTCGCGGAGCTTCTGATTCTTCTCGTTCACATGCTGCTCGTGCTCACTCTTGAGCTGGAGGAACTTCTCCTTCGCCTGGATTATCTTTTCCTTTTTGATGGCCTCTGCATCACGCTCTGCCTGCTCGAGGATAGCTTCTTTCTTGCCGTTGAGGGAACGTCTGTGGAAGAAGATATATGCACCGAGAGCTGCTGCGGCACCGATGACAATGCCAAGGATTATTGCTAGAATTGGTGACATAGGTTTAGTAATATAGTTTTAAACAAAAAAATCAGCTGCTTCCAGAAAGCAGCTGATTTTAGAGAAAGCCGTCAGTCGGATGTCAGAAAAGTCTGATCATGTACGATTTGGGCTCCGTGACGTATCCGATATCCGACGTCCCGCAAGGCGGAATCCCCGAAGGTGATGAACGGCCCGTCGTCAACGGCACGAGCAACCCGGTTCCATTTCTGGTGTTGTTTTCAGCAAGGAGACCTGACGGCTACTTTCCAATATTGTCGAGATAGGACTGAGTCTCTGCTAGGAGCTTGTTTTCCGCATCCTCCATGGCTGCAAGCTTTTTCTGAAATGATATCCTGGCTATCGCCTCATTCAGAGTCACGAATGCAAGCTTGTCTATCTGCTCTTTTCCCGGGAACTTCGAGTCATATGCCTGGAGTTTCTGGTTGATGGCCTCCGCAGCAATCCTCATCAACTGTTCCATCTCAGGTGATGTGACTTTCAGCGGGTATTCCTTTCCCGCAATCTTGATTGTGATACTACGGTCCATGTCTAATCCTTCTCCAGCAAGGAGATGCACTTGTCAACCTCCTTGATAAGTCTGTCGATTCTCAGTCTGGCGTCGGTGGAGCTATCACCGGCAGCCTTGAATGCTCCTGCGAGTCTCAGATTCTCTATCTGTCGCTCTAAATCAATTATCTGCTTCTGGTAAGCCTCACCGGCAGCCCTGCTCTGCTCAAGCTCCTGAGAAAGAGAAGCGCATTTCGCCTTCTCTGCCTCGTAAAGGGCTATGAGTTTCTCGAAATTCTGTTTGATATCTGAGAGCATCGCTTTATCCGGATTGGCCTAAACAATGCAAATATAATGAATTTATCTTAGAAATGATTATTTTTGCAGCCCAAAACCAATAGCAATGTTTGAAAATCTATCCGAAAGACTTGAACGCTCCTTCAAGATACTGAAGGGCGAAGGCAAGATCACCGACATAAATGTAGCCGAGACCCTCAAAGACATCAGACGCGCCCTTCTGGACGCCGACGTCAGCTACAAGGTAGCAAAGGAATTCTGCGACCGCGTGAAGGTCAAGGCCATGGGACAGAACGTCCTCACCGCAGTGAAGCCTCAGCAGATGATGGTCAAGATTGTCCACGACGAGCTGGCCGAATTCATGGGAAGCGCCTCACAGGACATCAACGTCAAAGGCAGCCCTGCAGTGGTTCTCGTTGCCGGTCTCAACGGTTCCGGTAAGACCACCTTCTCAGGCAAGCTTGCACTCAACATCAAGAGCAAGAAGGGCATGAAGGTTCTCCTTGCAGCCTGCGACACATTCCGTCCTGCGGCTGTCGAGCAGCTCAAGACTCTCGGATCCCAGATAGGCGTGACGGTCTTCTCCATCGACGGGGAGACCGACCCTGTAAAGGTGGCGAAGGCGGCTCTCGCAGAGGCCAGGAGCGAAGGCTACAGCGTGGTGATCGTCGATACCGCCGGCCGACTCGCAGTCGACAACCAGCTCATGGACGAGATCGCAGCCATGAAGGACGCCACCCAGCCGACCGAAACCCTCTTCGTGGTCGATGCCATGACCGGTCAGGACGCTGTGGAGACAGCCAAGGCATTCAATGACAGACTCGATTTCGACGGAGTCGTACTCACCAAGATGGACGGCGACACCAGAGGCGGTGCTGCTCTCTCCATCAAGGCGGTTGTCGGCAAGCCGATCAAGTTCGTGTCCACCGGCGAGAAGATGGAAGCGCTCGACGTGTTCCACCCTGCCCGTATCGCAGACCGAATCCTCGGCATGGGAGACGTTGTCTCACTCGTGGAGAAGGCGCAGGAGCAGTTTGACGAGAAGCAGGCACGCGAGCTCAAGAAGAAACTCGCCAAGGACCAGTTCACCCTCGATGACTTCTACCAGCAGATCCAGCAGGTGAAGAAGATGGGCAACATGAAGGATCTTGCATCCATGATTCCGGGCGTAGGCAAGGCACTTAAGGATGTGGACATACCGGATGATGCTTTCAAGCCTACCGAGGCCATCATCCTCTCGATGACCCCGAAGGAGCGCCAGCATCCTGAGATCATCAACGGATCGCGCCGCAGGCGCATCGCAGAGGGATCAGGCACCTCTATCCCTGAGGTGAACAAGCTCCTCAAGCAGTTCGAAGGCACAAGAAAGATGATGAAGTATGCCGTGACCGGACAGCTGGCACAGCAGATGAGAAACTTCAGAGGAAGATAGACGTCAGTGAAGCTGACGGTGCTGAGATGCTCTCCAAGCCTTTTCATTGGCAAGGAGGGCATTTCTGTCTTCCGGAGCCACAGCCGCATCACAGAAACGCTCCCATATGTAGGCGACAGCCTGCTGGGACGGGTGGACCATGTCCTCGGCGTAGAAGCGGTAGTCCCTGAGCTCATCGAGCAGTACCCCGTATGCCGGGAAATAGCAGCAGCGCGGAGCATGTGACGCTGCGACGGCCTCTTCGGCAAGGAGAAGTGCTGACTTGCTGAGCTGGTTGCCGTGCGCTCCGTCTGCCATATGCCTTATCGGGCTCACGGTGAAGATGAATTCCTTGTCAGGGTGCGATGTGACGATCCTGTCCAGGACAGATGTGACCTCATCCAGCGCGAGCGGCTTGCGGACAAACTCGGAGGCCGGACGCTTGAGGCAGTTGGACACCACCCTGCCCCCATGGGTGAACACATATACCGTGCCCAGAGTGATGATGACCTTGCGTGCGTCCTTCCACCTGCGGCAGGCTTCAGAGAGACATTCATTGGCATGGGCAAGGAATTCAGCCGCCTCTCGGCGCGCAAATGACGTATGGTGGCTGAATGAGCACATGAGACCGGCCCCGGCTCCCATCTCGACACAGTCGTCTCCGGTGAACGGGGCGCCGCTGTCCAGACGCGCGATGGCATCAGCCACCGATACAGGATTGTAGAGGGTGCCGAAGGGATTGCAGCACACATCGAATCCCGCATGCGAGAGTCTCTCCCCCACGTTGTCGGCAAAACAGCTGCCTAGTACCACCACCTTGTCCCCGGGGTTCAGCCTGACGCTGAGGATTTCCGGTGCCACCGGAGTCTGAAGTCTGAGCATATGCATGTATCTGTATATGGACAAAAGTAAGAAGATTCTCTTGAAATGTGCCCCGATTTAAGTATTTTTGTCACATATGCGTCCATTTACCAGAATATCGGCAGCCACAGCGGCATTCCTGCTCAGCGCGATGGCTGCAGCTGCCCAGATACCATTTTTCGGATTCCCGGATTTCGGCGACATGACCCCTTCGGGGGCATACACGCAGAAGAAGCCATTCGAGTTCGACTACGACCTCGATTTCCAGTATCTCTTCGACAACCGTGAGTTCAACGGCGGGAAGCAGAAGCTGGAGAAATCCCAGACACTGAATGCCGCCAGGGTCATCCCGTGGGCAGGCATACGCATCAACCAGAGCAGCACTGTCACGCACCGCATCATGGCGGGAGCCGAATTCACCCATGACATGGGAGCCGGGTCACTCACCGTCGGAGAGGAAGGTCTCGCGCACAGGGGGCTGTCCGATTTCGAGGGGCTGATGCTCTATTACAAGGCCGAGGCACGTCTCCGCAGAGGCGTTTTCTCCGCCGTGGCCGGCATTTACCCCCTCAGCGAGTTCGAGGGCGACTATTCACAGGCCTTCATCTCGGACTACTCACGCTTCTACGACAACGAGGCCGAAGGCATGCTGTTCAAATATCGGTCTCAGCGGTTCAGTGCCGAGCTCGGCCTGGACTGGACCGGCATGTACGGCACATACAGACGCGAGCAGTTCAGGATATATTCGGCAGGCCTCTACGGCATCAACAAGACATTCAGCGCCGGCTGGGCAGCCCAGTTCGGGCATTTCGCCAACGGAGACCAGATCATCAGGGTGATGGACGACCATCTCTTCAACCCGTACCTCAAGGCAGACATCGGCCACCTTGCCGGGCTGGACGAGCTGTCGCTCAAGGCTGGCGGAATCTTCGCATACGAAAGGGACCGCAGATATGAGAAAACCCCTTGCTTCCCGTACGGAGGTGAATTCGAGTTCAAGGCACAGCGTCACAGTCTCGGCATCGAGAACACCTTATATGCAGGAGAAGACCTCATGCCGTATTATGAGACTGAATTCACGGCAGAAGACGGAAGCGGGTCATGGAAGAATGCCAACCTGCTCTACAGGGGGTTGGGATTCTACCGCACAAGCTTCGTCGGAGCGAAATGGTACAACAGGACCGAAGCGTGGTGGAGACCCCATATCGCATCTTTCCTCGATCTGGAGATCGCGCTCGAATTCCACTTCATGCAGGGACTTGGCATGCTCGGGTCGCAGCAGAAGGTATCTCTCATATTCGATCTTGACGCCGCAAGACATCCGGCGCGCAGCAGCGCACAGCACAACGCAAAGACGAGCCGGAAGGCCCGTGAACCACAAGGACACACCACACCGCTATGATGAAAAGACTGATAACCGCAATGGCCTGCACAGCCGCCTTATGCGCCTGCAGCATGAAGCCGGCCGACGGAGAGCACACACTCCATATACTGACGACAAACGACATACACGGCAGTTACTTCGACGAGCCGTATGTCGGCAACAAAGTCAGGAACTCGCTGTTTGCCGTGAAATACTATGCCGACAGCCTGAGAGATGCCGCCGGAGCCGACAACGTGCTGCTGATTGATGCAGGTGATTTCCTCCAGGGCGACAACGCCGCATATTACTTCAACTACGTCGACACTGCGGGCAGACACATATATCCGAGGATGGCGGCATACATGGGATATGACGCCATATGCGTGGGAAACCATGACATAGAGACGGGCCACTCCATATACGACAGGGTGGACAGGGATCTCGCCGAGGCAGGCATCCCGTTTCTCGCGGCAAACGCCATCCGTACAGACAACGGAAAACCGTATTTCACCCCATATGCCACATTCAGGAAGGCAGGCATGAAGACAGTGGTACTCGGTTACACTAACGCGAACATCAAGGCATGGCTTGACGAGAGCATATGGTCGGGTATGACATTCGAGTCCCTGCTCCCGAAAGTCCAGAATGATGTCGATGCCATCATCGCCAGGGAAAAGCCGCAGGTGGTGATAGCAGCCGTCCATTCCGGCACAGGCGAAGGAGACGGAAGCATCCTTGAAAGCCAGGCAAAAGACCTGTTCCTATCCCTGAAAGGAGTGGATTTTGTCGTCTGCTCTCATGACCACAGACCTCTCACGCTCGATGGAGACGGCATATCCCTGATCAACTCGGGTAGCCATTGCAGATACCTGGGACACGGATGCATCACTGTCGACACGAAGAATGGCAGGACCGTTTCAAAGAAAATATCTTCCGGACTCATCAAGGTGGATGCCTCAAAGGCCGACGCCGGGATGAGAGAGGCGTTCAGAGACGATTTCCAGGCCGTCAGGGACTTCACTCTGCGCAAGGTCGGAAATCTCAGAATGGATCTTGCCACAAGGGACTCATATCTGGGAATGTGTGACTACATGAACCTGATCCATACGGTATGCCTGAAGTCATCGGGAGCCGACCTGTCCTTTGCGGCACCGCTCACCTACGACGGATCCATAAAGGCCGGGGAACTGATATTCAACGACATGTTCACAATCTATCCGTTCGAGAACACACTCTATGTGATGGAACTCAGCGGAAAGGAGATAAAGGACTACCTCGAATACTCTTACGACGCATGGATCCAGACGCTGGGAAAGAACCAGCCGCATGCCCTGAATATCGAGAACAGGGATGACCCTCGGACAGGTCAGCAGAAATGGTCATTCATCAACAGGTCGTACAACTTCGATTCAGCTGCCGGTCTCTGCTATACAGTCGATCTGACAAAGGCCTGCGGGGAGAGGATAAGCATAAGCTCCATGGCTTCTGGCCGGGAATTCTCCGCTGATGCACGATACAAGGTGGCAATGACATCATACCGTGCGGCAGGAGGCGGCGACCTCCTCGCAAAGGGCGCCGGCATCCCTGAGGACAGGCTTTCCGAGAGGATTGTCTCGAAGATGCCCGAAATCAGAGATCTCATATATGATTTCATAAGGGAAAACGGAGACATAGATCCGGCACTCATATCAGACTGTTCAGTTCTTGGAGCATGGTCTTTCGTCCCTGAAGGCACGGCATCTGCTGCGCTTTCGTCCGATTTCAATCTGCTTTTCGGCAAGTAAAGTCATCTATTTCATTTTTCTTGTAGTTTTTTCCGTTTCACTGCGTCTAACTATCAGATTTGATTCAAAATGAGCGAGAAAGAACTTGATTTTTCCAGAATGATCCGAGACCATAAGAGCACGGTCTATACCGTGTGCTATATGTTCTCAAAAGATCCGGATGAGGTCGAAGACCTTTTCCAGGATGTCCTAATAAACCTGTGGAAGGGATTCGACACTTTCAGAGGCGAGTCGAAAGTGGACACCTGGATCTGGAGGGTAAGCCTCAACACATGCATATCTTCGGACAGGAAGAAAAAAAGATCGGGAGAGAGGGTGCCGCTTGAGATGACAGCCAATCTCTTTCAAGACAATGATTCCGATTCGAAGCAGGTAAGGCAGCTCTATGCGCGCATCAACAGACTTGGTCTCGTGGACCGGGCGATCGTACTGCTGTGGCTCGAAAGCATGAGCTACGAGGAGATTGCCGCCATAGTGGGAGTCACTCCGGCCAACATTTCAGTCAAGCTCGTGAGAATCAAGCAGCAATTGATGAAGATGTCAGACAATTCTTAATTTCAGCAAAATGGAAAGAAATGATGAAATGGAAGAGATGCGCTCACAGATCGCAATTCTCAAAGAAAAACTCAGTAAGGAAGCCATAGTGAACGACAGACTGTTCTCGAAGGTGATAAATGACAGCAAGGGGCTGATCGGCAGATTCAATATAGTGGAATACACATGCTGCGCCTTTGTTGTGATATGGTCGGTTCTGTTTCTCCCGCATTTCGGCATGTCGACTCTGTTTATCCGATGCACCATAGCGCTTATGCTAGGATGCGCACTGGCGACAAGTCTGATCAACAGAAAAGTCAGGACCACTGATTTCACCACAGGCAACATGCTCGAGGCCGCAAAAGAATTCAAGAAACTGAAGAACCGCTACAGGAACTGGCTCTTCATCGGCTTTCCTCTTGCCGCCGCATGGGCTGCATGGTTCTTCGCCGAAATATGGAATAAGCTTCCAGACAAGCATCTTGCCACCGGCATGATCATAGGAGGATGCATAGGAGCATCTGTCGGAGGTGCCATAGGCATATGCATGAACAGACGCGTGATGAAGACCTGCGACGAGGTGATAGCACAGATAGAGTGCTGAAGTCACAAGAATCGACTTTTAGAGGATGGCCCGGATGAGCCATCTTTTTTTTTGCAAATGATATTGCATAATAAAAAAACAGTACTAACTTTGCAGTGTCCTATTGAACTAATACACTCGGAAGCAAAACAAATAAACCATTAATATGATAACTATCAGCAACCTCGGATTCAGCTACGGTTCAAAGACCGTGCTCCGAAACATCAGCCTCAATCTCGAGCAAGGGAAGATCTATGGCCTTCTTGGAGAGAACGGAGTCGGCAAGACCACCCTTCTCACCCTCCTGGCAGGCCTCAAAAAGGTCCAGGAAGGCAGCATTATGACAGACGGCGAGTGCCCATACTCCAGGAAGCCGTCATTCCTGGGCAATCAGTTTTTCCTGCCGGATGACATCTACCCATACAACAGCACTGCTGCAGACTATGCCAAAGTCACAGGCCAGTTCTGGCCGGAATTCAGCTACGAGAAGTTTCTTGAGATAATGAAGGAGTTCGAGACAGACCCTTCCATGAAGATGAACAAGATGTCCACAGGTCAGCTCAAGAAGGCATATATTTCCTTTGCCCTCGCATGCAACACACGATATCTGTTCCTGGATGAGCCTACAAACGGACTTGACATCCCATCCAAGACCCAGTTCCGCAAGGCCATCACCAGATACACTTCTGAAGACAGCACCATAGTGATCTCAACGCATCAGGTGCGCGACCTGGAGAATATTATCGATCCGATAATCATACTGGACAGCCAGGACGTCCTTCTCAATGCCAGCCTGGAAGAGATATCACAGAAACTCTACTTCGACTATGGCAACATGATAGATCCAGGCGCTCTCTACAGCGAGCAGCTGCCGGGAGGATTCATACAGGTCGCTCCCAATGCTTCAGGAGAGGAAAGCAAGGTCAACATAGAAGCTCTGTTCAATACGGTATACAGGCATAAGGAACTGATCAAGGAACTTTTCAAGAAATAGATGACAGACATGAAAGACATATTCGACTTCAAGAGATTCGGGAAATACTTTGTATACGATCTCAACAACGCCAAGAATTCTTACGGAATCTCAGGCCTCATCACAGCATTGAGCCCGATAGTGATGTTCACAGTATTCTGTGTCATAGGATTTCTCAAACAGGGACATGCTGGAAACTACCCTGATATGCTTCAGGTGGCAGCCACGATGATTGTAGTCATATCAATGATCACCTCATTCACGGCAAAGGCTTACGGCAATCTCACAGAGAAAAGGTTCGGCAGCGACTGGATTCTGGTCCCGGCTTCCGGGCTGGAGAAGACACTCTCGATGATTCTCACAAGCTGTCTGGTCGTCCCACTCATTCTCGGTTCGATCTATCTTGCCACAGACTGGCTTCTCAGTGTCCTGTTCAACAATTATCCGTCATCCCTGATCGGAAGCCTGTCACTGAAAGAAACCACTGACGATATCAGTTTCTATGGAGGTAATGCCGTCCTGGCATCATGGTGGCAGACAATGATGGCATTCGTACTCGGAGCAATCTATTTCAAGAAAGCCAAGGCAGGAAAAACGATTCTGGCTATATTTGGAGTGACTGTTCTCCTGGCCATGGCAGCAGGTTTTATCATAAACGGTGGCATAGGCATAGAGTCAGCAGGTTTTGAGGCATTCCTGAAGAGGATCACCGAGAACTTCGATGCAGAGAAGGCTGCCAGACTCATCAATGTGGCGATGAACACATTCAACATTGTGATAATCGCCATCCTGGGAGGACTGACGTACCTCCGGGTCAAGACAATCAAGCATTAATAACAGACACAGCATGGAATTTGACGCTAACAAACCGATATATCTCCAGATAATAGACAACATCTGCGACCGCATACTCAGCGGAGAGCTCAAGGCCGAAGACCGCATCCTGTCAGTCAGGGAACTGGGAGCAGAGCTGGGTGTCAATCCCAACACCGTAGCCAGATCTTACGAGAAAATGACAGACTCCGGTATAATATACACCAAACGCGGACTCGGCTACTTCGTGGCTTCCGGTGCAAAGGATGCTGTTCTGAGTACGGCACGCAAAGCATTCATGGACAACGATGTGCCTCAGTTCCTCCGCAAAATGGAACTCCTGGGCATCAGGAAAGAAGAAATATTCAAATGAGACATACAATGAGAAGAATGAAAGCATGGGCAGCTGCGGCAGTTGCCGCGATCATGACGCTTCAGAGCTGCACATTCGTGAAGGTCAACAAAAACATACGCATCGGGGCCGAATCCGGCGACGTCGTCACAAAGGAGTTCACGGTTCAGTCATTCAGCAGCATGACCTTCGACCTGCACGCGGACATCCGATTCGAGCTATCTGAAACCCCTTATGTGAAAGCAAAGGGAGCCGGGAACGTCCTTGACAACATGATAGTGGATACCGATGTCGACGGACGCCTTTGGGTCAGGTTTGCAGATAAGCACATCCGATACAAGAATCTGACAATCCAAGTCGGCACCCCTTCCATAAACGAGCTTGTGTTCAACGGTGCAGTAGATTTCACAAACGCGGGCACTATCACATCCGACTGTCTCAGAATCGAGTGTAACGGAGCTGCAGATATAGATATTGATGGACTGAAGGCAGAAAACGTAACACTGGTCACCAACGGTGCGAGCGACATCGGCATCAAGGATCTCGAGTCCGGCAGCATAGACATCACAGTCAACGGTGCAGGCGACATCAGGCTCGAGGGAAAATCAGAAAAGGGAAAGATCGAGGTCAACGGCGCCGGAGACATCGACGTCAAGGACTTCACCTGCCCTGAACTTACTGCAAACAGCAACGGAATCAAAAGAATCAGAAAATGACAACTGTATCCAGAATGATCTTGACGGCTGCAATGGCACTCGCAGCGATCAATACAAGCGCACAGGAGAAGACGACTCAGCAGCGCCTGGTCGAGCACGTCTATTATTTTGCCAGCGACTCCCTCAGGGGAAGGAAGGCTGGAAGTCCGGATGCAGCCAAGGCCGCTGAATACATCCGGGATGAGTATGAAAGCTCTGGAATGAAACCATATTTCTCTGACTGGTTCATGCCATTCAGCAGGGATGGAAAGGATTTCAGAAACGTAGTAGGAGTGATTGAAGGTGCAGATCCGATACTCAGGAATGAATACATTGTGCTTGGAGCCCACTATGATCATCTGGGAGTGAAGGATGGAGAGATCTACAACGGGGCCGACGACAACGCGTCAGGTTCGGCCGCTCTCATCGAAATAGCGAGATCGCTGGCCAATGACAGGGAATCACTCAAGAGAAGCGTCATCATCGCGGCATTAGATGCCGAAGAGCTCGGCCTCTACGGCTCATATGCCCTGGCAGACACCCTCCACAAGAAAGGCATCAACATCAGGCTCATGATGAGCATCGACATGGTGGGATGGCTGAGAGAAGGCAAGACACTCAAGCTTGAGGGAGTATCCACCATCAGGAATGGCAAGAGAATACTTGAAAGCGAGGCAGCCGCCATCAACATCGACATTGCACCGAAGAACTTCGAGAAATCGATCATGACAGCGACAGACACCGAGGGATTTGCCGGACTCGGCATACCTACACTTGCTGTATCCACTGGCCTGAAGTCACCATACCACAAACCGGAGGACGATGCAGAACTGATAGACTATGAAGGTCTTGAGAAGGTTTCCGAGTACATAGGCGACGTCACCAGACAATTCGCCACGGACAGCGACTTCGGCCCGTCAGGGCGTCTGTCATTCAAGCACCGCAGCAGGAAGCCTGTCGGAATAGACATCGGTCCGGTATGTGGATTCGACTCAGACATGCTGAGGTACAAAGGCACAAGATTCACAATGGACGGTAGGAACGGCGTCATGGCAGGAGCCGACGCAAGAATCAGTCTCGGCATGATTTCCATCCACACCCAGGGAACCATAGGAATGGAGAACTATTACATTCTTGATGACAATGACATCTATGGAAAGGGCACCAGACTTTCTCAGACCGTTGTCAAAGTCCCTGCAGAACTCGTTATAGGCATGAAGAGAAACGGAACCGCACGCTCAGGTCTGGGTGTGGGCGCATACTGGAGCGAAGTGCTGTCCGAGCGCATGTCCGGAGACTGCAGCCATACAACGGAAAAGAACCCTTGGGGTATCACGGCAAGCTATACGGCACGTCTCTACAACCTGACAGTCGGCATCAGGTACGACTGGCAGATGAACGGCTTCTTTGTGGAAGAAGCCGCTCCGAAGGCAGTCAAGAGAAATTTCGCATTCCAGCTGGGCTGGAGATTCTGAGAACTCAGGCTTCCTGATGAGCCGGACGAAGCAGGTCATTGGCCACTTTCACAGGGTTGAAGGTGGCCAGTGGCACTTCTACGAAGGCCGTATTCCAGTCGCTCATCGAGCCGTTCCACAATCCCGGAAGCTCGAGGGCCTTGAGAGGTCTTCCCTGGTAGCTCTTGGAACTGATGAAACCGGCATTGTCATCGACATACTTCGTGAGGTCGAACTTCTCCCCCTTATAGTTCCGTGTGCAGCATACGAGATCTACAGGATTGAAATGGGTGGCGGAAGCAAGAGCACCTGCTGCCTGCGGATCACCCATGTTTATCTGTGTGCTTTCGAGAATCTGGAGAGAGGTCGAGCCGTCTGCGTCTGCGATGATGAACGGTCCTCCGCCAGGTTCGCCCTGATTTCTGACCATACCGCAGACCCTTACAGGTCTGTTGAGCTTGGATATGATGGTCTCCATACGTGCCTTTGGGTCATCCTGTGGTGGAAGGCTGATACAGAGTTCCTTGGAAAGGAATGCCTCCACCTCGTCACAGAGCTGGGCGCAGAACGGATCCTCCGGATCAGAAACTATCTCAAAGGTATTCAGGTAAGAGAAGATCCTGTCCCTGAGCATGAGGCACTTGCCCATCAGGGCTTTCTTGTACTCCGCGATGACAGGGAGGAAACGCTCGTTGGAGACGTTGTCGATATTCTTGATGGAAATGAGTTCCTCTTCGACATCATTGAGGTTGTAGATAAGGGCTCCATGTCCGGCAGGCCTGGTGAGAGGGGTGCCATCCTCCTTGAGGAAAAGATTGTTGTCAGGATCCACTGCGACAGTGTTGGTGGCAGGGTCCTGATAAGTGAATCTGATATTGTAGCTTACCCCGTACTTCTTCTCATAAGTATCCTTCACCTCTGCGAGCGCTGCCTTGAAGAGCTCCAGATGGTCAGGAGATATGGTGACAGTCAGATTGACGCTGCCGTCTCCGTTGCGCATGTACTCCTGTCCCTCCACCAGATGCTCTGCGAAGGCTGTGCGGCACTCGCCGTCAGGATACCTGTGGAAACGGATCACTCCCTTCGGTTTCTCCCCGTATCCGAGTCCTTCGCCGGTAAGTACCTTGGCTGCCACATTGAGGCGGTACTCGCGGCTGTCCTCGACAGGGCCGAACATCTCCTCTGTATAGAAAGCGAAGCTGCGGATGGCGGCTGCCATCTTGGCTACAGCTGAGTCAGGAGCCACATCATTCCCGGCCTTGAGCTGATCCAGCCCGGCGAAAATATCCTTGAACATGCGGGACGCAGCACCTGAAGCAGGCACAAACTTGCATTTTCCGGCAACAGGAAACATCGGCACATACGCCTCCGCCTTGCGGAGGTCATTCTCGTTCATCACCACAATGCCCCTTTCAGGTGTCGCAGGAGCGACAATCTTCATCCATGGGAAACCTGTTCTGAATCTTTCAATCTGGGAATCAATGTTATTCATATCGTCATGTGATTAATAATCCACGTAAAACTCTCTTCTGTAGCTGTAATTGTGTCTGAGGTACTCGAAGTCCGCCGGATTCATCCTGAGCATGAAATCATCGGTGAATATCGGGTAATTGTACTGGAGCATGGAAGCTATCTCTCCCTGCGACTTGTCCTTGAGATCGAGACGTATGGCTTCCAGCTCCTTTATGTCTGTAGGCGGGAAGAAATCATACAGCTGAGATATCGAGAAATATCTTGCCACCGCCCTGACAACAGTAAGGGCAGCGGTCTGTTTGCCCTGGTATGAATACCCGGCTATGTGAGGTGTGGCGATGTCCACCATCTCGAGCAGGTCGGCATTGATAACCGGCTCGTTCCTCCAGGCATCGATGATCACAGGACCGAGGCGCGGAATCGCCTCCATCAGGGCATTTTCATCCACCAGCTCTCCCCTGGAAGAATTGATGAAGAACGTGCCCGGTGACATCTTGGCAAAAAACGAAGCGTCGCACATATTCCTGGTCGCATCCGTGAGCGGAATATGGAGGGTGATGATATCGGAATCCGCCAGAAGCTCATCGAGGGTGCAGTATGCATCAGGTCCCTCGACCGCTGCCTTCGGCGGGTCGTACTGGAGGACCTTGAATCCGAGATATCTCGCCATCTTGGCGACTCGTCTGCCGGAATTGCCGAGGCCGATTATGCCCATGGTGGCACCGGAAAGGCTGATGGTCTTGCGCGCGGCCGTCCCGTAGAGAGCCGAGAACACATAGTTCATCACACCGCCGGCATTGCAGCCTGTGGCGTTCTGGACGAAGATGCCATGCGCCTCACAGTACTCGATATCGATGTTGTGCATGCCGATGGAAGCCATTGCTATGATCTTGACGGAAGAACCGTCAAGAAGCGCAGCGTCACAACGGGTGCGGGTGCGTATGATCAGGGCATCGGCATCAAGGACATCCGCATTGCAGATGTCCGCCCCGGCCTTGTACACGACATCCGCATAAGGCTCAAAAACCCCCTTGACGAAGGCGATGGTATCGTCTATGACAAATTTCATTTCAATATGATTTCTTCCACAAATCTGACTTTGGGATCATCCTTGATGAACAGCTCGTCGTTTTCCAGGATCTGGTTGACAGCAGCCATCAGGGGCTCCTTCTGGAAGGACAGCTGGTTGCGGACCATCGAGGAATTCAGCGTCACATACAGTTTCCCGTCACGGAAATAGCGCCTTATCGTATAGCGCGCCGCACCCGATGCCTGATCCCATGCCTCGAAGATCCTCCGGGTATTGAGACCGGCACTCAGATTCATTGATTTGATATACATCTCAATGACCTGAGACATGTCAAGCGCCTTCTTGCGCCCAAGTCCTGACTCGATTATCTCCATGCTACAACCTGGTAAAAGATCCTGAAGAAGTCTCGAAGTATGCCCTGTCGGCCGTGATCGAATCCACTATGCCTGTGATCCTGACCTTGTTGGAATCACTGAGGAAAATCTGGCCGAAATCATTCCCGGCCACCATCTTGAGCAGATTGGACACTCTGGTCATGTCAAGCTTGTCAAACAGGTCGTCGAGGAGCAGTATGGGAGCAAATCCGTAATTCTCCTTCATGAGCTCATACTGGGCGAACTTCAGCGAGACCAGGAAAGACTTCTGCTGCCCCTGGGAACCGCACTTGCGTATCGGGTATCCGTTCATGAGGAACACGAAATCATCGCGCTGGACCCCGGCAGAGGTGTACCTCAATGCCATATCTCTCCCCCTGTTGCGTGCAAAGGCTTCCTCCAGGCTCTCCTTCTGGAGATCCGAGCGGTACTCGATGGACACTGTCTCGTGTCCCCCGGAAACCCTTTCGTAATATGACTGCACCAGAGGGTTGATCCTCCTGGTGAATTCATCTCTGGCCTCGAATATCTTCTGGGCCGTCCTGGACATCTGCATGTCTATGGCAGCAAAAAGCGATTCGTCACAGAAGCCTGCATCCTTCAGCACCTTGTTGCGCTGCATCAGCATGCGGTTGTAATTCTGCGCCGCTGTCAGATACTCCCTGTCCATCTGTGACAGGACCGAATTCACGAATTTCCTTCTTTCTTCACCGGAGTCGCTCACCAGAGATATGTCTGACGGCGACACCATGACGATGGGAATCTCCCCTATGTGGTCTGATATCTTCGGATACGGCTTGTCATCCCTGCGCATGCGCTTTTCTCCCTGGTCTGTCACCTGCACGGTGAAGCGGGAACTCAGCCCATTCGGCATGGAATATGTCCCGGCAATGGAAAAGGACTTCTGACCATAACGGAAATTGAACTTCTCCGAAGTGGAGAAGGCGCTTTTGGTCATCGAAAGATAATAGATTGCATCCATGAGATTGGTCTTCCCCTCACCATTGTTTCCTGATATGCAATTGATGTTGGGTGAGAACTCCAGTTCCTGAAGTTCAATGTTCCTGAAGTCCTGGACGACTATTTTCTCCAATACCGGCATGATGCACAAATGTAATGCTTACCTGCGATTCCCGACAGAACTGATGAGAAGGCCGGCAAAGGTGATTGCGGCATTGATCAGAAGCAGCTCATATCCCACCTGGAATCCGAACCATCTTTCAGCATTGAGTGCAAGCACGAGACAGATGAGCGGAGAGAGCACGCAGATCACAGGGATCCACTTGTCTCTCGGATTCATCTTGGTGAACAGTCCGAACACATAGAGTCCGAGCAGAGGTCCGTATGTGTAGCTTGCCAGTACATATACTGCATTGATCACGCTGCCGCTGCCGATCAGCTTGAAGCAGTAGATGAGTACACCCATGACCACAGCCACGCAGAAATGCACCAGCTTGCGTGTATGCGTGAGTTCGATGTCCGACTGATACTCGTTGGCTCTGAGGATATCGATGGTGAAGGATGTGGTAAGGGCCGTGATTGCGGAACCTGCACTGCTGAATGCTGCGCTTATGAGTCCGACCACGAAAACTGCGCCGACAGTGAGAGGAAGATATCTCACGCCTGTGGCAGGGTCGGAACCGGTGGCCAGGGTAGGATAAAGTTCATCCGGCTTGAGGCCGAGAAGCGAGCCTGAGGCATCGCAGAGCCCTACGGAAGCTGCATACTGGTAGAGAAGCACTCCGAGCCAGAGGAAGAGCAGGTTGATAGGCAGGAATGAGAAGCCGTAGCTGAGGACATTCTTCTGGGCCGACTTCAGGTCCTTGCAGGAAAGATTCTTCTGCATCATGTCCTGATCGAGTCCTGTCATGGCCACTGTCGTGAATACTCCGGCAAGGAACTGCTTCCAGAAGAATTTCTTGTCTGCGGGATCGTCAAAGAACCATATGCGCGACATCGGGCTGTCATTGACAGTAGTGAACAGTCCCCCGAAATCAAGCCCGAGAGACTTGGCGACAAACCATATGCTGAGCACCACGGCTGCAACCATACAGAGAGTCTGGACCATATCCACCCACACAAGCGTCTTGACTCCGCCACGGAAAGTGTAAAGCCATACGATCAGCATGGTGATGGCGACATTGAAGCCGAAAGGTATGCCCAGACGATTGAACAGTATCACCTGGAGCGCCAGGGCGGTGAGGTACATCCTCACGCCGGCACCGAGAAACTTGGACAGCAGGAAAAACGCGGAGCCTGTCTTGCGGCTGGCTGTTCCATACCTGTCCTGCAGATATCCGTAGATGCTGTAGGAGTTGAGCCGGTAATATATCGGAAGGAGGACATATGCGATGGCGAGATATCCGACAAAGAAACCCAACACCATCTGCATGTAGGACATCGAAGTGGCCGCCACGTTGCCCGGGACGGAGATGAATGTCACTCCCGAGATGGATGTTCCTATCATCGAAATGGCCACCACCGGCCATGGAGACTTCCTGTCTCCTGAGAAATATGCGCTGTTTGAGCTGCCTGAAGCCATAAATGGTCTGTACTAATCGTTCAAATGCAAATATACAATGATTAAACATAAAAATAAATTGTGTTTTTAGGCGAAAATATCGTACTTTTGCGAGCTATAGTGCCCGTAGTGGCATTGACAAGGTAAATAGAAAACATAAACATATCATGGCAACAAAGACAAAAGATCAGAACGAACTCCAGCAGGAGAAGATCAACCAGACTGTATCAAAGACTGAGCAGCTCTACAATGAGAACAAGGCGGCTTTCTGGGGCGTAATCATCGGTGTGATTGCTCTCGGACTCATCATCCTCGCTTACCAGCAGTTCATCACAAAGCCTAAGATGGCTGAGGCACAGGAGCAGATGTATCCGGCAGAGGCTGCATTCCGCGCTGGCAACTTCGAGGCCGCACTCAACGGAGACGGCAACACACTCGGATTCGCCGAGGTCATCAACGAGTACGGTTCAAAGGCAGGCAAGGCAGCATACCTCTATGCAGGTATCTGCGAGCTCCAGACCAAGAACTACAGCGAGGCTGTGAACTACCTCAAGAAGTACACTGGAAAGGACGAGATCCTCTCTGCACGTGCAGCTTCATGCATGGGCGACGCTTATGTCGGACTCGGTGACTACAAGGCAGCTCTCGCACAGTTCGAGAAGGCTGCAGGCATCGCTGACAACGCATTCACCGCAGGTTACCTTCTCAAGGCTGCAGTCGTATGCGAGGAGCTTGGCCAGAAGGACAAGGCGCTCAGCATCTACAAGCAGATCAAGGACAAGTATCCTCAGTCAATCGAGGGATATGATGTAGACAAGTATATCGGTAGAATCGAAGCAGCTGAATAATCATGGGAAGAGCATTTGAATTCCGCAAGGAAAGAAAGATGAAGAGATGGGGCCACATGGCCCGCGTATTCACAAAACTCGGAAAGGAAATCACTATCGCCGTCAAGGCCGGCGGACCTGATGTCACAGGCAACCCGCGCCTCCGCGCGCTCATGGCTGAGGCTCGTGCAGAGCAGATGCCTAAGGAGAATATTGAGAGAGCCATCAAGAAGGCTACTGACAAGACTCTCGGAGACTTCAAGGAGCTTGTCTATGAAGGTTTCGGTCCTCACGGCATCGCCTACCTCGTAGAGGCAGCCACAGACAACAACACCCGCACTGTCGCCAACGTACGCAGCTACTTCTCAAAGTGCGGCGGTTCGCTCCAGACCAGCGGCTCCGTAAGCTTCATGTTCGACCACAAGTGCGTATTCCGCATCAAGGAGGCTGAGGGCATGGATATCGAGGAGCTCGAGCTCGAGATGATCGACTACGGCGCAGAAGAGGTATTCGAGCAGATCAGCGTCGATGAGGACGACAACGAGACAAAGGAAGTGGTCATCTACGGTGACTATACCGCATACGGCCAGATCCAGAAGTTCATCGAGGACAACAATTACGAGCTCATCTCCGGTGGTTTCGAGAGAATCCCTAACGTAGACCTCAAGGACGTGGATCCTGACCAGAGGGCAGCTCTCAACAAGCTCACAGACCTCCTCGAGGATGACGAGGATGTGACAAACGTCTACACGACACTCAAACCAGCTGAAGAATAATCATTTAGCTCCATAGCGAGGCGGGGACCCCACAGGTTCCCGCCTTTTTTGTCTTGTGTCAAGTTTTTTCTAATTTTGTTGTCTGACAAATTGTTAAGAGATGAGTATCCAGCAAGATAAGATAAAGGAACTTGTAGAACGCCGAGCCTCAGCCCGGATGGGAGGAGGGCAGAAGAGGATAGATGCCCAGCACCAGAAAGGCAAGCTGACCGCCCGCGAAAGGCTCTCGCTGCTGCTGGACGAGGGAAGCTTCGAGGAATTCGACATGTTCGTCCAGCACCGCTGCACAAACTTCGGCATGGAGAGGCAGCATTTCGACGGAGACGGAGTCGTGACCGGACAGGGCACCATCGACGGCCGCCTCGTGTACGTCTTCGCCCAGGATTTCACGGTAAGCGGAGGTTCTCTTTCCAAGACCATGGCAGAGAAGATCTGCAAGGTCATGGATATGGCTCTCCGCAACGGTGCGCCGTGCATAGGCCTCAATGACAGCGGCGGAGCGCGCATCCAGGAAGGCATCGACGCTCTTGCAGGTTACGGCGACATATTCGAGAGAAACATCCTCGCTTCGGGTGTGGTGCCTCAGATCAGCGGCATCTTCGGGCCCTGCGCAGGTGGAGCGGTCTACTCCCCTGCCCTCACCGACTTCACCCTCATGGTGAGAAACAGCTCGTACATGTTCCTCACAGGACCGGGCGTAGTCAAGCAGGTCACCGGTGAGACAGTGACCCAGGAGCAGCTCGGCGGAGCCAGCGTCCATGCATCCAGGAGCGGAGTGGCACATTTCGCGGCGGACAGCGAAGAAGAAGGCATCGCCACCATCAGGGAACTGCTCAGCTTCATCCCGCAGAACAACCTCAGCACCGCGCCGGAACTTCCGACGTCGGATCCCGTATCACGTACTGAGGATATACTCAACGAGATAATCCCCGACAGTCCCAACAAGTCCTACGACATGTACTCGGTCATCGGGGCCATCGTGGATGACAGCAGGTTCTTCGAGGTGCACAGGGACTTCGCCAAGAACATCATCGTCGGTTTCGCCCACATGAACGGGCAGAGCGTGGGCATCGTGGCGAATCAGCCGAAGGTGCTCGCCGGCGTGCTTGACATCAACGCCTCCCGCAAGGCCGCCAGGTTCGTACGCTTCTGCGACGCGTTCAACATTCCTCTGGTCACCCTCGTGGATGTCCCGGGATTCCTTTGCGGAACGCAGCAGGAGTATGGAGCCATCATCACAAACGGAGCCAAGCTTCTCTACGCCTATGGAGAAGCCACTGTGCCGAAAGTGACCGTCACACTGCGCAAGAGCTACGGCGGAGCCCATATCGTCATGAGCTGCAAGCAGCTGAGGGGCGACATAAACTACGCATGGCCGAGCGCCAACATAGCGGTCATGGGAGCCGACGGAGCCGTGGATGTCCTCTACGGCAAGGAGATCAAGGCAGAGACCGACCCTGAAAGACAGGCGGCCATGGCAGCCGCCAGGAAACAGGAGTACAACGATCTCTTCTGCAATCCTTACCAGGCAGCCCAGAAAGGCTACATCGAGGATGTGATCGAGCCCCGCAATACAAGATTCCGCGTCATCAGGGCTCTTGAGAGCCTCCGCGGCAAAAGACAGGAGCTTCCTGCCAGGAAGCATGACAATCTCCCACTGTAGCCGATGAAACGTCTGTTCTGCACCATAATGATGGCAGCTGCCGCCCTCGTGATGAAGGCACAGAATGTCACCGACCTCGTCATCTCGGAAGTGATGGTCGACAATCACGATTCCGTCACAGACGATTTCGGCAGACATCCGGCATGGATAGAGCTGCTCAATTCATCCTGGGGAAGCGTCAATATCGGCGGCTGCTTCTGGACCGACGACATCTCTGACCTCACGAAAAGTCCGATCCTCCGAGGGGACAGCCGCACCAGGATCGGCCCGCGGCAGGTAACTCTGTTCTACGAGGGAGGTGAGGGCGTATCCGGGGCATTCTACCTCAATTTCACCCTGAAGCCCGGATCAACCCTGTACCTTGTCAGCAGCAACGGGCGCACTGTCATAGACAGCATCCGCATACCTGGGAACCTGCCGGCAGGCAAGAGCGTAAGCAGGTATTCCACAGACGCCAGAGGCATGGTATTCGACAGGGAGGAGATATCCGACCCGTCCCCGATGGCGATGAACGGCGCCGGTCTCGGCAAGAGCGGGGCGGAAAGCATCAGGGAACGTGACCCCCACGGATGGGTACTCACCATCACCTGCGTGACAGTGGTATTCGCTGCACTCCTGCTCCTCTTTTTCATCTACAGCCTGCTGGGCCGTTTCTTCACCGGAGGGATCTCGCCCAAGAGAGAGAAGGCTCAAACGGAAGACATGACCCCGGAAGTCGCCGCTGCCATAGCGATGGCTCTGCACCTCCATCTCGGCGAAGAGATACATGACAGCGAGAGTTTCGTGCTTACCATGAAGCAGTCCGCCTCGGCATGGAATGACAGAAGCCTTACAATCAGAAAAAAACCACTCAAATGAAAGAATACAGGTTCAAGATAAACGGAAATGAGTATAACGTCTGCATAAACAGCATAGAAGGCACAGAAGCCGATGTGACTGTCAACGGCAGATCGTATTCCGTCGGGATGGAGAGTTCCGCGGCACAGGTTCAGCCAGCTCCAGCCGTCCATACCGCGCCTGTGGCGCAGACAGCGGCTCCTGTGCGCACCCAGGCTCCTGGCGCACCGGCAAAGGCTGCAGGCGCCGGCAGGGCTGTGACCGCTCCCCTGCCCGGAGTCATCATTGAAGTCTCTGTATCTGCTGGCCAGACCGTCAAGGCCGGTCAGAAGGTGGCTGTGCTCGAGGCCATGAAGATGGAGAACGAGATCCAGGCACTTGAAGACGGCACCGTGACGGCAATCCATGTATCCAAGGGTGATTCCGTACTGGAAGGTGCGGATATAGTGACTATCGCATAATGGAAAACATCATCGACAGCCTCCTCCAGTTCTGGCAGTTCACCGGCTTCGCCAACATGACATGGCAGCATATAGTGATGATCTGCATAGGCATCATCTTCATCACTCTGGGCATAGTCAAGGAATGGGAACCGCTCCTGCTCGTCCCGATAGGGTTCGGCATCATCATAGGAAACATCCCCATGTTCCCGGGAATGAACATTGGCATCTACGAAGACGGATCCGTCCTGAACATCCTCTATCAGGGCGTCAGACAGGGCTGGTATCCGCCTCTGATATTCCTGGGCATAGGAGCCATGACCGACTTTTCTGCCCTGATATCACAGCCGAGGCTTATGCTCATCGGGGCTGCGGCACAGACAGGTATTTTCGGTGCATACCTCCTCGCCCTCGCCTTCGGCTTCGCGCCGAACGAAGCAGGTGCCATAGGCATCATCGGAGGAGCTGACGGTCCTACCGCCATCTTCCTCTCATCCAAACTGGCTCCTGACCTGATGGGAGCGATCGCAGTCTGCGCGTACTCATACATGGCTCTCGTGCCTGTCATACAGCGCCCCATCATGCTCATGCTGACCACCAGGAAAGAGCGTATGATCAAGATGCCGAAGCCGCGCCAGGTGAGCCAGAAGGAAAAGATCATCTTCCCTGTCGTGGGATTCATACTCACAGCTTTCATAGTACCGTCAGGACTCCCTCTGCTCGGAATGCTGTTCTTCGGCAACCTCCTCAAGGAAAGCGGCGTCACCAGACGCCTCGCAGAGACGGCCAGAGGACCGCTCGTGGATGTGGTCACCATACTGATAGGACTCACTGTGGGCGCATCCACACAGGCGGACAGGTTCCTCACTCTGGACTCGGTGAAGATATTCGGCCTCGGACTTCTGTCCTTCATCATCGCGACCACGTCCGGAGTATTGTTTGTGAAAGTATGGAATCTCTTCCTCAGGGATGGTCACAAGATCAACCCTCTCATAGGAAATGCCGGCGTGTCAGCCGTGCCAGACAGCGCCCGCGTTTCAGAAACAGTCGGAAGGGAGGCAGATCCGGGCAATCATCTGCTCATGCAGGCCATGGCTCCGAACGTGGCGGGAGTAATAGGATCGGCGGTGGCTGCCGGAATTCTCCTCGGCTTTCTCGGATAGCCATAGACAACACTTATCGCCGGATATCGACCGGCAGAAAACAGCCTGTCAGGACACTGTCAGGCTTGCTTTTTTACTATCACGTTATTGACAATTTACAACAGATTGGTTATCTTTACCCAAATAGATATCAGAAATTATGGACAATAAACTTCAGGAACTTACCGAGAGACTGTACAACGAAGGCCTCTCAAAAGGCAAGGAAGAGGGCGCACAGATTCTTGAGAATGCAAAGAAGGAAGCGGCAGCCATCATAGCAGCAGCAAGAGAAGAAGCAAAGGCAGTGGCAGAAGCCGCAGCGAAGGCTGCAGATGACCTCCGGGCAAAGGCTGAGTCGGACATCCGCATGGCTTCGGCACAGAGCCTTCAGGCCACCAGGAAGGATATCGAGAACATACTCGTCGGCAATATCGCCGGACCGAAGGTTGACGCGGCTCTCGCTTCACCTGACTTCATCAAGGAGATCATCAGGACAGTTGCACAGAAATTCAGCGCAGATCAGATGTCCGATCTCGAGATGATTCTCCCCGAGTCGCTCAGGAGCCAGCTTGAGCCTTTCGTATCCGGAGAGCTTGCAGAGGCCATAGGACATGAGGTCAAGGCAGACTTCTCCAAGAAGATCGCCGGCGGCTTCACCATCGGCCCCAAGGACGGAGGTTATTTCATCAGTCTCACCGATGAGACATTCAAGGACCTCATCTGCGAGTATCTGAGACCTGTCACCAAGAAACTCCTCTTTGGATGAACAATTACACATACATAGTCAGCAGCCTGCCAGTCATCGTCAGAGACAGGGTCTCAGCGGACGACATCAGGACAGATGCCGTCATCGAGGAGATCCGGAGCCAGCTCTCCGCCTCTGACTGCGCAGTCCTGGACTTCACTCTCGGGGGCTTCGATCCTGACAGTCTCTGCGAAGATTTCTACAGGAAGGCGGCAGCCTCACCTGTCCGCTTCGTAAGGGAATACTTCGGCTTCGACCTCAACCTGAGAAACGCCAAGACACGTTATCTCAACACATCACTGGGCAAGCCGTCGGCACAGGACACCATCGTCCTCGACGGGAATGAGGATGGAGAATTTGAAGAGGAGAAGGAAGTCGACGCCATCCTGAACGGGAAAGACATCCTTGCCAGAGAGAGAGGCATCGACGACCTCTACTGGCAGAAGATCGAGGACATCACGACATTCGACTACTTCGATCTGGATGTCATACTCGGATTCGTGGCCAGACTCAAGATTGTGGACAGATGGCTCAGACTTGATGAAGAGGCGGGACGCGAATACTTCCGCTCTCTCGTCTCACAGGTACGCTCCACCTTCAAGGGAGTCGAATATTCAGAATAAACAAAAGCAACAGATATGAAAAGTACAGGAAAGGTCATCGGCATCGTTTCGAACCTTGTGACAGTACAGACCTTCGGACCTGTGGCGGAGAACGAGCTCTGCTTCATCTCAGTCGGTGACACCAGGCTGCTCGCCGAGGTCATCAAGGTCAGTGCAGGCAAGGCTTCAGTCCAGGTATTCGAAAGTACCCGAGGCCTCAAGAACGGCGACAACGTCGAATTCGAGGGAAGGATGCTTGAGGCCACACTCGGCCCGGGCATACTCTCAAGCACCTACGACGGTCTTCAGAACGACCTCACGACCATGCACGGAGTATTCCTCCAGAGAGGAGAATACACCGACCCTATCAACCGTGAGAAGCTCTGGGATTTCGAGCCGCTCGCAAAGCCGGGCGACAAGGTAGCCGCAGCCGACTGGCTCGGAGAGGTCAAGGAGGGATGGCTCCCTCACAAGATCATGGTGCCATTCTCATTCAAGGGTGAATACACCGTCAAGAGCATCATTGACGCCGGAAGCTACAATGTCGACACCGTCATCGCGACACTCACCGACGAATCAGGCGAGGATGTCCCTGTCACCATGACACAGAAGTGGCCTGTCAAGGTTGCCATCAAGAGCTACAGGGAGAAGCCGAGGCCATCCAGGATCATGGAGACCGGAGTCCGCGTGATCGACACATTCAACCCTATCGCCGAAGGTGGAACCGGATTCATCCCGGGACCTTTCGGCTGCGGCAAGACTGTCCTTCAGCACGCCATCGCAAAGCAGGGTGAAGCCGACGTGATAGTCATGGCGGCGTGCGGAGAGCGCGCAAACGAGGTCGTGGAGATCTTCACCGAGTTCCCGGAGCTCATCGACGCACATACCGGACGCTCGCTCATGGAGCGTACCACCATCATATGCAACACCTCCAACATGCCTGTGGCTGCCCGCGAGGCATCTGTATACACCGCAATGACCATCTGCGAGTACTACCGCGCCATGGGACTGAGGTGCCTGCTTCTCGCCGACTCCACATCGAGATGGGCACAGGCTCTCCGAGAGATGTCCAACCGCATGGAAGAGCTTCCGGGCGCAGACGCATTCCCTGTGGACCTGTCGGCCATCATCTCCAACTTCTATGCCCGCGCCGGCATGGTGGTCCTCAACAACGGCAAGACAGGAGCTGTCACCTTCATCGGTACGGTATCCCCTGCCGGAGGCAACCTCAAGGAGCCTGTAACCGAATCCACAAAGAAGGCGGCGCGCTGCTTCTATGCCCTCGAGCAGAACAGAGCCGACCAGAAGAGATATCCTGCCGTAAATCCTATCGATTCATACTCAAAATACCTCGAGTATCCTGAGATCAGGGAATTCCTTGACGAGTCCGTGGAGAAGGGATGGACAGAGAAGGTCGCAAAGGCGAAGAACCTTGTCAGAAGAGGCCGCGAGGCACACGAGCAGATCAACATCCTCGGCGATGACGGTGTGCCTATGGGATACCATGAGACTTTCTGGAAATCAGAGCTCATCGACTTCGTCATCCTGCAGCAGGACGCATTCGACGCGATCGACTGCAACACCCCGATCGAGAGGCAGATGTACATGCTGAATCTGGTACTTGATATCTGCGACCACAGATTCAGCTTCGACGACTACGAAGAGTGCCGTACATTCTTCAAGAACCTCATCAACATGCTCAAGCAGATGAACTACACGGAGTTCAAGTCAGAGAAATTCAACACATATCTCAGCGAGATACAAAATCTTCTTCAGGAAAATGGCGAATAAAGCATATCAAAGAGTCTACACACAGCTGGAAGCCATCACAAAGGCTACAGTGACACTCAAGGCGCAGGGCGTAGCGAATGACGAGCTCGCAGTCGTGCACGGAAGGCTCGCACAGGTCGTCAAGACCAAGGGCGACATGGTCACACTCCAGGTCTTCTCCGGTACTGAAGGCATCCCTACCGACGCTGAGGTCACATTCCTTGGCAACCCTCCAGTTCTCAAGGTGGGAGAAGGTCTGTCCGGACGCTTCTTCAACGCTTTCGGAAACCCTATCGACGGCGGCCCGGAAGTGGATGGCGAAGAGAGACAGATCGGAGGTCCTTCCGTGAACCCTTACAAGAGACGCCAGCCGAGCCAGCTCATCCCTACCGGCATTGCGGGCATCGACCTCAACAACACCCTCGTGTCCGGGCAGAAGATTCCGTTCTTCGCAGACCCTGACCAGCCATACAACCAGGTGATGGCTGATGTGGCCCTCAGAGCCGATGTCGACAAGATCATTCTCGGAGGCATGGGTCTCACCAATGACGATTATCTCTTCTTCCGCCACTCGTTCGAGAGCGCAGGAGCCCTCGACAAGATTGTCAGCTTCGTGAACACCACAGAGGAGCCTCCTGTAGAGCGTCTCCTCATCCCTGACATGGCACTCACCGCAGCGGAATACTTCGCAGTGGACAAGAATGAGAAGGTACTCGTGCTCCTGACCGACATGACACTCTACGCCGATGCGCTGAGTATCGTATCCAACCGCATGGACCAGATCCCTTCAAAGGACTCGATGCCGGGTTCGCTCTACTCTGACCTTGCAAAGATCTACGAGAAGGCGGTGCAGCTTCCTGACGGAGGTTCCATCACCATCATAGCGGTCACCACCCTCAACGACGGCGACATCACCCACGCCATCCCTGACAACACCGGATACATCACCGAAGGACAGCTGTTCCTCCGCGCTGATTCCGACACAGGAAAGGTCATCATCGATCCGTTCAGGTCACTGAGCCGACTCAAGCAGCTTGTGCAGGGAAAGAAGACCCGCGAGGACCACTCACAGGTGATGAATGCAGGTGTACGTCTCTATGCCGACGCGCAGAACGCCAAGACCAAGCTTGAAAACGGTTTCGATCTGAGCGACTATGACCTCAGGTGCCTCGATTATGCAAAGGACTATGCCGTGAAGCTTCTTTCCATCGATGTCAACATCTCGATTGAAGAGATGCTCGACACGGCGTGGAAACTCTTCGCAAAGCATTTCAGCAAGGCAGAGACCAACATCAAACAGGCAATGATAGACAAATACTGGCCAAATGGCGATTAAGTTCCAATACAACAAGACATCACTCAATCAGCTCGGCAAACAGCTGAAGGTGAGGAAGAACGCACTCCCTACGCTCAAGAACAAGGAGTCCGCTCTCCGCATCAGCGTGCAGGTGGCCAAGGCTGAGTCAGAGAGGCTGAAGACGGAGCTGGAAGAAGCCATACGGAAGTATGACTATCTGGCAGCGCTATGGAATGAGTTCGAACCCGGGCTCATCAGCATCACTGATGTCGATCTCAAGACCGTCAAGGTGGCCGGCGTGAAGACGCCGCACCTCGAAAGGATCCACTACGAGATCAAGCCGTTCAATGCCTTCGCAAAGCCTGCATGGTATGCTGACGGCGTCAGCATCCTGAAGGAACTCACCAGGCTCGGCATCGAGTCCGAGGTATATGAGTACAAGAAAAAGCTTCTGGACTGGCAGAGAAAGAAGACCACTCAGAAGGTCAACCTCTACGAGAAGGTTCAGATACCGGGATACCAGGAAGCGATAAGAAAGATCAAGCGGTACATGGAAGATGAGGAGAATCTCTCCAAGGCATCATCCAAGATCGTGAAGGAACGCCATGCGGCAGAAGAAGAGGAGGAAAGCGTATGATCGAGAAAATGAACAAGTACTCCTTCATCCTGCTCAAGGATGACACACAGTCTTTCCTCGAAAAGCTTCAGGGAATCGGGCTGATGGACATCAAGCGCTCGTCAAAGGCCGTGGACGAGAAGTCATCGGAAATGATACGTGAGGCTGAAGAGCTGCGTACATACATCGGCTGGCTCAAGTCCGGGGACTTCACGAAAGACCCTGCATATGCAGACATCCTGGCAAGACATGCTGCAAAATCCGCTGAAATCGCAGCCAGGGAGCCATGGGGTGAGTTCGACAGAACTGTGATCGACCGCCTCGAGGCTGCCGGATACAAGACAAGATTCTACTGCGTCCCTTCAAAGAAATTTGAAGAGGGCTGGTCTTCGATCTGCCCTCTCCAGGTTGTACGCAACGACGGCAGAAACGTCTGGTTCGTGACAGTGACAGGCGAAGGTGACGCCTCCGTCCCTGCAGCAGAGTGCGACTCCCCTTCAGGATCCGCTGAACAGTCCAGGAAGGAACTTGCCGGGATACAGATGGAACTCGATGCGAGAGAAAGCGAGCTGAAGGAGATACAGAAGTCTGTCCCACAGCTTGAAAGGGAATACAGACAGAAACTCAGCCTGGCAGAGCTTTACCTCGCCGGTGCCACAAGGGAAAGCGCAGCGGCCGACACCGTCGACGTGATGACGGGATTCGCACCCGTGGAGAACGAGGCGGAAATCGACCGTGAGCTGGACGCCATGGGAACATTCTACCTCAAGGAGGCCGCCCGGACGACAGACAAGCCTCCGATCAAGCTGCGCAACAACAGTTTCGTGAAGATGTTCGAGCTATTCACAGACATGTATGGCAGGCCTGAGTACGACGGCTTCGACCCGACCCCGTACATTTCCATATTCTTCCTGCTGTTCTTTGCCATGTGCATGGGCGACTGCGGATATGGATTGGTACTCATTGCAGCGGGATTCCTTCTGAAGAAAGTCAAGAGCTTTGCCGACATCTCACCTCTGGTGGTGACTCTCGGCATAGGAACGACCGTCATAGGATTCTTCTTCCACACATTCTTCTCTGTGGACATGACATCATGGTCCATCATCCCGGATGGTGTGAAGTCGCTGATGGTACCTGCGAAGATTGCCGGATACGACGGCACGATGGTGGTTGCCATTGCGGTGGGTATCATACACCTCTGCCTTGCCATGATAGTGAAGACCGTCTATGCCACCAGAAACAAGGGCATTCTCAACTCCCTCAGCATCTGGGGATGGACCGTCCTCATAGTGGGAGGCACCGTCACGGGTGCAGTGGCGCTTGCCGGAGTGATAGACTCGGGAATCACCAAGATCATCGTGGTGGCGCTCGGAATCGCCTCGGCGGCATGCATCTTCCTCCTCAATGATCTCAAGCGCAACCCACTGATCAACATCGGAGCCGGCCTCTGGGAGACTTACAACACTGCGACCGGTCTGCTGGGCGATGTGCTCAGCTACCTGAGAATCTATGCACTCGGTCTTGCCGGATGCATGCTCGGCTTCGCATTCAACGACCTGGCCAGGATGGCACTCGGAGACGGAGGTTTCGGATGGATACCGTTCGTGCTCATCGTGCTCATCGGCCATACGCTCAATCTCGCCATGGCGGCGCTCGGAGCATTCGTCCACCCGCTCCGACTCAACTTCCTCGAGTTCTTCAAGAACTCAGGATATGAGGGAACAGGACACAGATACAATCCATTGAAAAAATAGTAAACAAATAAAAACCAAACAATTATGCTCAATTTAGTATTAGGTTATCTGGGCCTCGGCCTCGTACTCGCTCTTGCAGGTATCGGCAGTGCCATCGGCACCACCACAGCAGGCAACGCAGCAGAAGGTGCACTCAAGAAGAAGCCTGAGGCATCAGGTTCATACATGGTGCTTTCAGCACTCCCTGCCACCCAGGGTATCTATGGTTTCGTGGCATTCTTCATGATGCTCAGCAAGATCAAGGCTGATCCTGCAGCAGGTCTCCTCATCTTCGGTGTAGGTGCATGTGTAGGACTCGTATGCATGATTTCCGCAATGCGCCAGGGCCAGGTATGTGCCAACGGCATCGTCGGTGTATCACAGGGTCATGATGTATTTACCAACACTCTTATCTATGCCGCTCTCCCTGAGTTCTACGCAATCCTCGGTCTTGTCGGCGCATTGATGGTATAAGCTTATGAGAAAAGTTGCCCTTCTGGCTGCAGCTGCAGCCGTAATCATGTCCTGCACAGAAAAGCAGGAGTCTCTGGATGCACTGGCATCCAGAGTATTCAGCACAGCCGTTGATCAGTGCAAGGTCCTCGGAGCAGCAACCCCCGATGACGGCATTGCAAACTCATACGACCACCTCGGGAAACACAAAAAGAGCGACATCACCGACTGGGTCAGCGGATTCTTTCCCGGCACCTGCTGGCTTGTTTACGAGCATACTGGCAATGAAGAGATAAAGGCTCTCGCAGAAAAGACTACGCTCAAGCTGGCCAGCCTCCCTGAGCCCGGCATGGTCACACACCACGATATCGGCTTCATGGTCAACTGCAGTTACGGCAACGCCCTGCGTGTGACAGGCGACCAGTCATACAGACAGACGATAATCGACGCAGCCGGCAAGCTCTGCGAGCGTTTCAGCCCGACCGTGGGATGCATCATGAGCTGGAATCCGAATGCAAAATGGCAGTATCCAGTCATCATAGACAACATGATGAATCTGGAAATCCTCTGCAACGCTACAAAGCTCAGCGGTGACAAGTCTTTCGAAGAAGTGGCTCTCACCCACGCCCGCACCACCATCAAGAACCATTTCAGACCTGATTTCTCTACATGGCATGTAGTCAGCTATGTACCGGAGACCGGAGAGATTGAAGCAAAGAATACGGCGCAGGGTCTCAATGACGATTCCGCATGGGCAAGAGGTCAGGCATGGGGTCTTTACGGATACACCATGATGTACAGGGAAACCGGCGAAGCAGATTTTCTCGCCCAGGCAGAGAACATAGCAAGATACCTCCTCGGCAGACTCCCTGAGGATGGAATACCATACTGGGACTTCGACTGCCCACTGATTCCTGACACATTCAGAGACTCATCCGCAGGAGCGATCATGGCGTCAGCCTTTGTTGAGCTCAGCACCTTCACCAAGGACGTGGCTCTCGCAGACAAGTGTCTCAAGATGGCAGAGAAGCAGATCCGCACTCTCGCATCGGACGAGTATCTCGCAGCACCCGGAAAGAACGGAGGTTTCCTTCTCCGCCATGGTGTAGGACATCTTCCGGCAAATTCTCAGATAGATGTGCCGCTCTCATACGGCGACTACTATTTCCTTGAGGCCATAAGCAGGTATATAGCCCTCTAGACACAGGACTGATTTCGGATTGCAGCTGGTTCTTTCGAATCAGCTGCATTTATTTCAAGACATTGATCTGCTGCCCGGTCATGGTGATATGAAGTGGAAGAGCCCCCTTCACTTCACCATCCACCTCCACTACGCCTTCTCCCCTGACTGAGATCTCCCGGCACTTTCCCATCTTCAGACAAGTCGCCCTGTCTATATGCCCGTTGAAAAGCCGTGGAAGCTCCCTGGCGATGCGCGGGAGGGACACGCAAGGGACTATCATGAAATCCAGCAGACCGTCATCTATCTCCGAGAGAGGAACCTGACGCATGCCTCCGCCGCTGTACCGGCCGTTGCCGAAGGCGATGCTGTACCCTTCGCCGTCAAATACCGTCTGCCCATCCGCCACGACGGTATACCGCGATCTTTTCAGATTGAGGATGGTGAGGATAAGGGATTTCAGGTAGATGAAGCGGTTCCTGAGGCCCTGATCTTTCTGATGATTGACTGTGACACAGACCTCCGAATCAAAACCCACACCTCCAATGTTTGCCATATAGCACCTTCCCGATGCTGTTTCGACCCTGACTATATCCTGGCGTGAAAAAGAACCGGCGGATATAAGGGAAATGATCTTCTTCTTGTCACGAGGCAGGCCGAGGGACTTGATCCAGTCATTTCCTGAACCTATAGGAATCACTGTCAAGGTAAAATCGGACGGATCGGCATGCGTGTCGTCACAGAAACGCATGATTCCGTTGAGTATCTCATGCACAGAACCGTCACCACCTACGGCCATCACACGGCGGAATCCGTCCATGGCCGCTTCATAGGCAAGCTTGGTGGCATGCGCACGGTAGGAAGTGAGTACTTCGACAAAAGGGACTGACTTGCTGCGGAGAATATCCGAAGCAGTTTCCCATTCAGGCATGGTTTTTCCTGAACCGGCATGTGGATTGACTATGCAATACCATTCGTTCCTGATTGAAGGCATATGGGCTGTCTGGTTGATTCACAAAAGTAGGAAATAAAATCGGTGTTGTGGATTAATTTTCGTACTTTTGCTAAATAAGCGTCATATGTCCATATGGGAAAAGTAATAGCCATAGCGAACCAGAAAGGTGGTGTGGGAAAGACCACTACCGCGATCAACCTTGCAGCTTCACTGGCTGTCCTTGAAAAGAAAGTGCTTGTCATCGATGCGGATCCGCAGGCAAACACGACTTCCGGTCTGAACTTCTCTCCTGAAGATGACCAGAAAAGGACACTCTATGAAGTCATGATAGGCGAAATCGGCATACAGGATGCCCTCATCCAGACTGAGATCGCCAAGCTTCACATGGTCCCTTCACACATCAACCTTGTCGGCGTCGAGATAGAGATGCTCGAAGCAGATGACAGGGAATCCATCATGAAGAAGGTGCTTGCCCCTGTCAGAGACGAGTATGACTACATCATCATCGACTGCTCCCCTTCTCTGGGGCTCATCACCATCAACTCCCTCACGGCAGCGGATTCCGTGATCATCCCTGTACAGCCGGAGTTCTTTGCACTGGAAGGTCTCGGCAAGCTGCTCCAGACCATACGCCTGGTCCAGAACAGCGTCAATCCGCGCCTCTCGATCGAGGGTTTCGTGGTCACAATGTTCGACGGAAGGACCAAGGTGCACACACAGGTGGTCGGAGAGCTCAGGGATCATTTCGGAGACATGGTGTTCAACACGGTCATCCAGAGGAATATCAGACTCAGCGAAGCCCCTTCGCACGGAAAGCCTATCATCCTCTATGATGTCATGAGCAACGGCTCAAGCAACTACCTCAACCTCGCCAAGGAAGTCCTTGACAAGAACGAATCCTAAACGCAATGCCAACTAAAACAGCAAGAGGACTGGGCAAAGGTCTCAGCGCCCTCCTGGGTGAAACATCCGATATCGAAAGCTTCCGCAAACCTGTCGGATACGTAAATAAGGAAATCGCCGGAAGCCAGAATGACAGGGCCAATGCCGATGTCCTGCGCATCCCTGCAGGCCAGATCGAGCCCAACCCTTATCAGCCGCGACTGAGCTTCGACCCCGAAGCGCTCGAAGAGCTTGCCGAGTCCATCAGGACTCTCGGCCTCATCCAGCCTATCACCGTGCGCAAGATATCTGAAGGCAGATACCAGATCATCAGCGGCGAGAGAAGGTTCAGGGCTTCAAAGCTCGCAGGCATGGATCTCATCCCGGCATATATCCGCACTGCAGATGACCAGGGCATGATGGAAATGGCCATCGTGGAGAATGTCCAGAGAGCAGATCTCGACCCTATCGAGACGGCACTCGGCTACCAGAGACTCATAGATGAATGCAAGCTCACTCAGGAGCAGATGGCTCTCAGAGTGGGAAAGAAGAGAGCATCCGTCACCAATTTCCTCCGTCTCCTCAAGCTTCCGACCAAAGTGCAGCATGACCTCAAGGCCGGCCTGATCAGTGTAGGCCATGCAAAGGTCCTGCTCGGTATAGATGAGCCCGAAGTCCAGTCAGACCTCTGCAACCTCATCATCAAAGAGGACCTTTCGGTGCGTCAGCTCGAGGACAAGGTCCGCAGACTTGAGAAGGAAGCCCAGCCGCAGCCGTATGACGACAGCAAGGACCTTCCGGAGGAGTACTATAAGGTGCTCGAGTACATGGGACGGTTCTTCGGGGACAACATATCACTCAAGAGAAGTGCATCGGGAAAGGGCAGCATGACTCTGCGTTTCGACTCAGACGAGGAGATGAAGAACTTCCTCAAGGCACTCGGCGACTCACTGAACTGAAACATCGGATGAAAAAGGCCCTGATTTTCATATTCACAGCCGTACTCTGCATTACGGTTTTCCAGACGCGCTCTTACGCTCAGTTCAAGAGCGAGGCGTTCTCGCAGAGTTATGCCACAGAAGACAGTGCCGACACGACTGAATCCTCGGTGTTTTCCCTCAAGGATTTCTACAGGCAGCTCACACACAAGGATTCGATTGCAAAGGTGGGTACACTCTTCGCAGGATCCACAGTGCTGATCGGAGGACAGCAGATATACCAGAGACAGTATTGGAAGCTTCCTGTCATCTATGGCGGCATAGGAGCCGGCATTGGGATGGGTATCCACTACCGCGGCCTGTACAACAAGTCCCTGGACGCGTACAACGCAGCATTTGAACTGGACCCCGAAACCACCCTCGCAGTGGACACAAAGTCCAGGAATCTCAGCAGATTGATGTTCGCAGCCAGCGGAGCCATCTACTGGGCCACCCTCATGGACGGCGTGTACAACTTCGAGCGCGACACCTATCCTCACGCAGGCAAGGCGGCCATCTACTCGCTGCTTCTCCCCGGACTCGGACAGGCATACAATCACGAATACTGGAAAATACCGATTTACTGGGGCGGACTGCTCGGGGCAGGTCATTTCTGGAGTCTCAACAGGACAAACTTCCAGAGATTCAGAAGAATCTATCTCGAAGCTTCAGACCCCGAGTCCGGCTATAATGGATCCATCAGCGCATCCACAGCACAATATTACAGAGACGTCTACAGACGCTACAGGGACTACTCAGTCCTTGCATTTGCAGCCGTTTACCTGATTCAGGTCATAGATGCCAACATCTTTGCCTACATGCAGGACTTTGAAATCACAGACGATCTCTCATTAAACATATCTCCGACCATCATCACACCTGACCTGCAGTTCGCATCGAATTTCGGTCTGGGCATGAGTGTGGGATTCAGATTTTAGCGAATGAAGAAATTTCTGGCAATACTGGCAGCAACGCTGTCATTCATGACAGGCGTATCCGCTCAGGAGACGGTAGAGCACCGCCTCTTCCCCGGCAGCAGCCAGGGCCAGAGAGCGCCAAGACAGAGCAAGGACGAACTCAAGGCGCAGATCGACTCTCTGAATGCAGTCATCAGGGCACTTGAAAGCGAACTCGGAATAAGGGACAGCCTCCACGCAAAGATGGCTGAAAGAGTCGAGGATGCCGAGAGGAAAGCCAGTCAGATGGCTACTCCTGTCTATTCGGTCGAAATGACGGACAGCCTTCTCAATGTCTATTATGTAAACAAGCAGATGTCCGACTTCCAGGACATCCAGGAAGTGAGCATGTTCATGAATGACAGCGTCAGGTTCACGACCGATGTGGCCGACTCCGTCCTGATCGAAAGGCTCAAGGCCATGAATTCATACATCACGCTCCCCTTCAACGGAACCGTGAAGAACTACATGGTCCTCTACTCCGAAAAGAATCAGGCGAAGATGCGCAGGATGCTTTCCCTGGCCGCCTACTACTTCCCTCTGTTTGAGGAGACACTGAGCAGATATGACATGCCGCTGGAGCTCAAGTACATGTCCATCATCGAATCGGCTCTCAATCCTGTGGCAAAGTCCAGAGCCGGAGCGAGGGGCATCTGGCAGTTCATGTACAACACCGGAAAGCAGTACGGCCTGAAGATAAACTCATTCGTCGATGAACGTCTGGATGTGGAGAAAGCTGCAGATGCAGCGGCACGTTACATGATGGACGCCTACAATATCTTCGGAGACTGGGCACTGGCCATCTCATCATACAACTGTGGAGCCGGCAACGTCAACAAGGCCATCCACAGAAGCGGAAGGAGAGACTTCTGGTCCATCTACCCGTACCTCCCGAGAGAGACACGAGGATATGTCCCGGCGTTCGTGGGAGCGATGTACGGAATGACCTACTACAAGGAGTATGGCATAGTGCCGGACGCGCCTATGATGCCGGCACAGACAGACACATTCCACATCGGGAGGAATCTCCACTTCGAACAGATCAGAGACCTCGTCGGCGTACCTGTCGAACTCCTGAGGGAACTCAATCCGCAATACATCCATGACATTATCCCCGGAAACGACGGGGAATACATACTCAAGCTTCCATTCAACTACTCCAACGCTTTCCTTGACGTCCAGGACACAATCTACACCCACAGACTGGATTCTCTGATGAGCCCTGCCATTCTCAAGAGCATCGAGAGCGGTTCCGGAGTGATCGGAGGAAACGGCGAGATGATACGATACAAGGTCAAGAGCGGAGACTACCTCGGCAAGCTTGCAAGCAGGTATCATGTATCGGTGGCACAGATCAAGAAATGGAATCACCTCAAGAGCAACGACCTGAGGGTGGGTCAGGTACTTACCATCTACAAGGGCGGTGTGATGCCATCACCTAAGCCGACACCAGCGCCTGCACCTGCTCCAAAACAGGAATCCAAGCCTGAACCGCAGACGGAAGCCCCTGCCCCGGCTGCAGACAGCAGCCAGACCGCGGTTCCTGCTGACTCTTCGGCGATGCAGCCGGTCGTCCCTGACAGCACATCAGTACAGGTTGAAATGGTTCCGGACAGCACCTCTGCAGGAGCGGCAGCAGTCAATCAGGGAGAATCGGCACCGGAGCAGACTGTCAAGCCGACAGAATCCGAAGAAGCAAAGTCTGAAGAACCGAAAGAGGAATTCACCATATATACAGTCAAGAAAGGTGACTCCCTCTACGGTATCACCAAGAAGTTCCCTGGCGTGACAATGGATGAGATCAAGGAGCTCAACGGCATCAAGGGGAACCAGATCAATATCGGGGCGAAATTGAAAATCCCTGTAAGGTGATCATCTCTTATCCATGCGCCGCATGACCATGCGCGCAACGGAACCGGAAACATACCCAATGGCGATGCCGACTGCAGCTCCCGCCGCAATGTCACCCACAAAGTGCTTTGCCAGAAATACACGGCTGAGTGCGACCAGGAAAGCCCAGAAAAAAATCAGCACGGCATAAGAGCCATACCTCCTGAAACGGTCTGCCCTCAACAGGAGCAGAGAAGCCATGGCAAAGGCGAACGCATTTGCTGAATGCGCAGAATAGAAACCGTACATACCACCTTTGGAAACCGGCACATTCAGGCCCGAAACCAGCATGCGGTAGTCGTGACACGGACGGAGACGTCCTGTCGCCTCCTTCACGAGATTGCCTAGCTGATCTACGGACAGAATGGCGAATACAAGAGCCAGCAGAGCCACAAGAGCCATTTTCCAGCCCAGACGCCACACGATGACCGCCAGAACGGCAAGATACAGCGGGATCCATACTGCCGTGTCGGAAATCAGTTTCCAGAAAGAATCCGTGAAAGGAGTATGAAAAGAATTGACAAGGAGTGTGAGCTCCCTGTCAAAATCGATTACTCCTTGTGCAAAGCCTTCCATAATTCATCCTTGAGTTCCTTGAGGCCCTGACCGTTTACAGATGATATGAAGACGTGCGGAATGCCTTTCGGCAGAGTCGGGAGTATTTCATTCTCGATCTCACTGTCGATAAGGTCGCATTTGGTGACTGCAAGCACCCTCTCTTTCACGAGAAGTTCTGGGTTGAACTCCTGGAGTTCGTTGAGAAGCGTCTGGTATCCTGCCGCGATGTCATCTTCCTCTGCGGAAACCATGAAGAGAAGGACAGAGTTGCGTTCGATATGTCTGAGGAAGCGTATACCGATACCCTTTCCTTCATGGGCACCTTCGATGATACCAGGAATGTCCGCCATCACAAAAGACTGGTCATCGTAGTAGCTGACAATGCCGAGATTAGGCTCAAGTGTCGTGAATGCGTACGATGCGATCTTCGGCTTTGCGGCGGTGATGGACGAAAGCAGCGTGGACTTGCCGGCATTCGGGAATCCGACGAGACCTACATCTGCGAGAAGCTTCAGTTCAAGAATGAACCAGCCCTCCTGGCCGTCCTCACCAGGCTGGGCGTAACGCGGAGTCTGCTGAGTGGCTGTCTTGAAATGATCATTTCCCCAGCCTCCCCGGCCTCCTTTACAGAGGATCTTTTCCTCCCCTGCCTCAACCATCTCGAAAAGCACCTCCTGTGTCTCGGCATCTTTTACGACTGTCCCCAGCGGCACGTCAAGGTAGATGTCCGCACCATTCTTTCCATGGCACAGGGCCGCTCCACCTTTTTCTCCGTCGTCCGCCTTCACATGCTTGCGGTACTTGAGATGAATGAGAGTCCAGAACTGCGGATTCGCTCTAAGGACGATGTGACCTCCCCTGCCGCCGTCTCCGCCGTCAGGTCCACCCTTCGGAACATATTTCGCTCTGTGAAGATGGACAGATCCTGCGCCTCCGTGACCGGAGGCACAGAATATCTTCACATAGTCTATAAAGTTGCTGTCCGCCATAAACTAAAGATTGTCCATTACAGAGAAAACAAGCTCACGCACCTCTTCGATGGTGCCCATGCTCTCGACCTCATAGTACTTGTCTGCCTCCTGATAGAAAGCGATGAGAGGTTCGGTCTTCTCGTGATATGTCTTGATACGGTTGTTGATGGTCTCGATGTTGGCATCGTCTGCACGTCCCTCGATAGCGGCACGGTGCGCGATACGCTCCTTGATCATCTCATCAGGAATCATGAGGGAAACGACGCCTGTCACAGACTCGCCTCTGCCCTCGAGCATCTTGTCAAGAGCCTCTGCCTGAGCGATGGTTCTAGGGAAGCCGTCGAGAAGGAAGCCGTTGACATCCTTGACGGTATTGAACTTTGACTCGATCATACCCTCAACCACCTCATCAGGTACGAGAGAACCGGCATCGATAAGAGCCTTGGCCTTGAGGCCGAGCTCTGTACCTGCAGCGATCTCGCTTCTGAGAAGCTCACCTGTAGAGATGTGCTTGAGGTTATACTTTTCTACCATAGCACCAGCCTGGGTGCCCTTGCCGGCTCCCGGAGGGCCGAAAAGAATGAAATACTTCATGATATATTGATATTATTCGTCAAGGATATATATATCCTTAAGATTTCTGCCTATCTCGTTGTAATCGAGACCGAATCCAACGATGAACTGATTCTGGATCTCACGCGCTATGTAGTCCACATTGATGACGTCCTTGAATCTGTATGACTCCGGTTTATAGAACAGAGTGCATATCCTGGAATCCACCGCACCCTTCTCAGAGAGATAGCTCTTCATGAGCTTCATGGTGTAACCTGTATCGACGATATCCTCGACAATTATCACTCTCCTGCCTGTGACGTCGCAGAGCATCGGCTGCTTCACCTGAACGACTCCTGTGGTCTGCGTGCCTGAATAGGATGACACCTTGATGGTGGCGAACTCGCATTTGAAAGTGATACGCTTCATGAGCTCCGCGCAGAACATTACAGCTCCGTTGAGAGTACAGAGAATGATAGGGATGTCATCGCCTCCGGAATAATCCCGGTTGAGCTCTTCAGCCACTCTGTCAATATCCCCGATGAACTCGTCATAAGGGATGTAAGTCTTGAAAGTCTTGTCAAAAATCGTAATTTTCTCCATAACCATAAGAAATCCAATTCACAAATTTACGTTTTTTAATCGAATAGTCCACAATCCCCCATAAATTGCCGCTCACAAACATACATTTTGACTATGAGGGACTTTTGGAGGGGAGCTGCAGCAGTCGCAATCTGCATTATGGCATACTGCAGCAGGCTTTCGGCACAGGACGAACACATGCTTGCTCTGACCGGGGCCGAGGGTATAGAGGAACTGGACGAAAGCGTCACAGAAAAATATGAAGCGCTCGCCAGACATCCGGTAAAGATCAACACCGCATCACTCACAAGCCTGGTTTCCTGCGGCCTGTTCACAGCATTCCAGGCCGCGGCTCTGGATGACTGGAGACGCAGTTCCGGGGACATCCTCTCGCTTACGGAGCTTGGCCTCATAGACGGATTCAACCCTGCACTTGTCTCACACATTGCACCCTACATCGACCTCAGTTCCAAGACAGGGATAGGAAGGTCGTCCACAGATCACAGGAGCACTGACGAGGCGGTCGCGCGACTGCAGCGTCGCAGGGACGAGGGAAGCAGTGCGGACTCGGCGTGGGGATTCAAGTACAGGCACATCAGCGACAACAGAGGCAGCATATGCGCCGCTGTCCGCAGCAGCTACGGACAGAAAGGAATGAGTCCCGACACCTGGTCTGCAAGCGGCATGATCCAGGGCAGAGGACTCATCGACAGAATCATCGTCGGCGACTTCAATGCACGGTTCGGTCAGGGGCTGGCGATGTGGAGCGGGTTCTCGATGAGTGGCGCAGGGACAGTGGATGCGTTCTGCAAGAGAGCCACCGGGATATCGCCGACATGGTCATATGGCGCCACGAGCTACCGTGGAGCAGCCGCCATTCTCAGCAGGGGCAGATGGACTGCAAGCGGAATGATGGCACTGCCTGGACTTCGGACCAGAATGGAAGGAGGACGGGCCGATGTCGGCTTCCTGCCGGCGGCAGACATCTCATGGCTCGGAAAGAGCAGCCAATTCTCCCTCACCGGATACGCACACAGCGCCGGTGAGGCCAAGATATCGGCAGATGCACGCCTCCACGTGCGAAGCATGGACTTATACGGAGAAGCGGCACTGGATGCCGTGACGGGTGCTGTTGCCGGCATAGGAGGGATGGTCTGGACACCCGGATGGCAGCACAGCTTCGCCATAATGGCCAGAGCCTACCCCGCAAGCTACTCTCCCGGGCAGGCTGGATCCATGAGGGCAGGATCGAAGGTGACTGACGAAAACGGCATCACCTTAGGTCTGCGTATCCCGTGGCTGAGCCTCACGTCCGATTTCGCAGTCTTCCCATCCAGGGGTGGCGGCCAGATGAAGGTCGTCGCGCTGTCGGACATACCTCTGTCCGGAAATCTCGCCATCGCCCCACGCATCACTTTCAGGGTGAAAGACAGAACCTCAAGGACAGACCTGAGGGCAGACTGCAGATGGACGTCCGGTCCCTGGAATGTCACGATCCGCAGCAACTGGCTCAGGCAGAGGGCATGGGCGCGGCTTCACTACGGCGAATGCGGCTACAGGTCCGTCAGGATCGGCCTATGGATGAGAGCCACCACCTTCCGCATCGACAACTGGGATGACAGGATATACGTATACGAGCGGGATGCACCCGGAAGCTTCAACGTCCCGGCATACTACGGACGGGGATATGCAGTCAGCGCGGTCTGCAGCAGGAAATGGGGAAAAGGCAAGCTCCACCTTCGGGCTTCCGCGGTGCATTACACATCCGACAAGCCGGCGAGGGTGGAGCTGAGATGTCAGTATTCGATCCAGCTATAGCTCCGGAATGGCAGTTTCCATTCTGATGCCTCTGGATCCCTTGACCAGAATGGTGGCTCCGGTGACAGGGTGCTCACGGAGCTCTGCCGCAAGCGCCTGCGAGTCCGGGAACCATTCGGCTGCGGATGCAGCCTCGGGAGCCTCAGCCATGGCCTTGTGGAACTCCTCTCCGACGAGGCACACACGGCATCCCATGGCACAGGCTCGGGTCATGATGGCCACATGCTCTCTGAGCGAATCGGCACCGAGCTCGCGCATGTCGCCGAGCAGGGCTATCTTGAATGGCGCCTCCATCGAAGAGAAGTTGTCGAGAGCGGCATTCATGCTGGATGGGTTTGCATTGTAGGCGTCTGCGATGAGCACATTGCGCTCCGTACGCATCATCTGCGAACGGCTGTTGGCAGGTGTGTACTCCGATATCGCCCTGACAGCATCCTCGACCGGCACGCCGAACTGCTTTCCGACCGCAAGGGCAGCCAGCACATTGGTGGCGTTGTATGCACCCACAAGCCTGGTCTTCACTATCCTGTGGCCGAGACGTATCTTGAGGAATGGTTCCTCAGGGATGGATGCAAGCACAGTCGCATGGTCATACGCGATGCCGTATGGGATAAGGCTCATGCCCTGCCTTTCCTCAGCCATACCCACGAGGTCGTCATCATCCGCATTGATGAATGCCTGTCCCTCATGCGCGGCGATGTAGTCGTAGAGGCATCCCTTTGCGGCCTTCACGCCCTCAAAGCTGCCGAATCCGAGAAGATGCGCCTTGCCGACATTGGTGATCAGGCCGTAGTCGGGCTGCGACACGGTCACAAGCCTGGCTATGTCATCGGGATGGTTGGCTCCCATCTCTATGACGGCAAGCTCGGTATCGGAGTTTATCTTCAAGAGGGAAAGCGGCACGCCGATGTCGTTGTTGAGGTTGCCCTCAGTCGCAGTCACACGGTATTTCGCCGCCAGCACTGCACGTATGAGCTCCTTGGTGGTCGTCTTGCCGTTGGTACCGGTGAGGCCTATCACTGTCAGGCGCCTGCCGTCCACGAAAGTATGGTTGCGATGCCAGCATGCCAGATCCTTCAGGGTCTGGAAAGTATCCGGCACCGCAATGACGCGTGCGTCACCTGAAGCTGCAGCCTCAGTGCCCTCATCGACCAAAGCGAAAGCGGCGCCGGCCTCGAGAGACTTGAGCGCATAGCTGTTGCCGTCAAAATTCTCGCCCTTGAGGGCGATGAACATCTCTCCTCCCCTGACGGCGCGGCTGTCCGTGGTGACGCGCCCCGAGCACTGGAGGTATAATGAATGGATTTCTTCTATTGTCATGGCTATTTTGTACCTGTGCTTCCGAATCCTCCGGTCCCACGCTCCGTCTCATCCAGAGTCTCGGCCGGCTCCCACTGAGCCGTCTCATGACGGGCAAAGACCATCTGTGCCACCCTCTCTCCCGGATCTATCGTGAAAGCCTCGTTCGAGAGGTTCACAAGGATCACCTTGATCTCACCGCGATAATCGGCATCTATGGTGCCTGGCGAGTTGAGAACTGTGAGGCCGTGCTTGGCTGCGAGACCGCTGCGCGGGCGAACCTGCCCCTCGAAACCTGCCGGAATGGCCATGAAGAGGCCTGTAGGAATCATTGCCCTCTCAAGAGGGGCAAGAGTGACTGGATCTGTGAGATTTGCCCTGAGGTCCACTCCTGCGGACTGCGGGGTTGCATAGGAAGGGAGATCCCATGGGGACTTGTTGACGATCTTTACTGTCATATGTCGGATTATTTAGATGCCTTCCTGTAGATGAAGGCTGCAACTATCGTGAACAGGACATTCGGCAGCCACAGGGCCACCATAGGCGTCATGGTGCCGGTGAACACAAACATCTGGCTGAACTTGAGGAACAGGATGTATGAAAAGCCGAGTCCGATGCCGAGTCCGATATTCCAGCCTATGCCTCCACGACGCTTCCTGGACGAGAGGCTCACTCCGATGATGGTAAGGATGATTGCAGAGAAAGGCATTGCGAACCTGGTCTGCTTCTCGATCTTGGCATACATGACATTCGCGTCTCCTCTCATTTCCTGGGTCTTGATCAGATCATCGAGCTGATCCTGAGACAGGGTCTGGACGGTCTGCTTGTTGCGGTAGAAGTCCGACACGGTGAGGTTGATGACAGTATCCATCTCAGCAGCAGTGAATACCTTGTCGCCGAGCCCCTCATTGAAATCACGGACAAAGCATTTCTTGAGATGCCAACCCTGCTTGAGGCTGTCCCAGGCGGCCGTCTCTGCAGTGAGCTTGCTGACAAGCTTATTCTCCTCGATGCTCTCGAGGGTGAATTTATAGGCCGTATTGTTCCATGTGCTGAAACTCTCCACATACACGAATGTACCTGGATCTATCTGATAGTGCACGTCCCTGACACTTGTTGCCTTGTTCTTGACATACCGGGCCTCGAACCTGAGCCGCGTGGCATTCGCTTCGGGTATGACGTAGAGGTTCAGGCCAAGCGACAGAAGGGCTATCATCACCGTGGCGACCATGTAAGGCAGCATCATGCGGTGGTAGCTGATGCCTCCGGACAGGATGGCTATGATCTCCGAGTTCGCGGCCATCTTGGAGGTGAAGAAGATCACCGTGATGAACACGAACATCGGGCTGTACATGTTTATGAAGAATGGTATGAAATTGACGTAGTAGTTGAAAATGATGGCCTTCAGAGGTGCCTCATTCGCCACGAAGTCGTCAATTTTCTCACTTATGTCGAAGATGATCACGATGCCGATGATGAGCAGCAGCGCGATGAAGAACGAGAAGATGAACTTCTTGAATATGTAGAGGTCTATTTTCTTCAGATAGAAATCCATGATGCTACAATCTGCTTGTGACCTTCCTTACGGCCTCCTCCTTCCACTCCGCGAAATCCCCGGCCTCTATGTGCATGCGGCTCTGGCGCACGACATCCAGGTAGAATGCCAGGTTGTGTTCGCTGGCTATCATGCCTGCAAACATCTCCTTGGCCACGAAAAGATGACGGAGATATGCCTTGGAATACTGATGATCCACGAACGATGTGCCGTATGGGTCAAGTTCGGAGAAATCATTCTCCCACTTGGCATTGCGCATGTTCATGATGCCGTTCCATGTGAAAAGCATGCCGTTGCGTCCGTTTCTGGTCGGCATGACACAGTCGAACATATCGATACCCCTGGCTATGCCTTCGAGAAGATTTGCAGGAGTCCCGACACCCATGAGGTATCTCGCCTTGTCAGCCGGGATCACAGGACACACCGTCTCAAGCATCTCGTACATCTTCTCCGTAGGCTCGCCCACCGCAAGACCGCCTATGGCGATGCCGGCATCTGCGAACCTGAGGGCATGCTCTGCAGCCTGGATACGGAGCTCCGGATATACGCAGCCCTGGATGATAGGAAAAAACGTCTGGTCGTACCCGTAGAGCGGTTCCGTCTCGTGGAAACGCTTCGCGTATCTTTCCAGCCAGCCCTGTGTAAGCTTGAGCGACTTGGCCGCATACCTGTAGTCCGCGTCACCCGGGCAGCACTCGTCGAGCGCCATCATGATGTCGGCACCGATGACACGCTGGGTATCGACATTGTTCTCAGGTGTAAAGATATGGCGGGAACCGTCGATATGGGACTGGAAGGTGCACCCCTCCTCAGTGATCTTCCTGATCTGCGTAAGCGAGAACACCTGGAAACCGCCGCTGTCCGTGAGTATCGGTCTGTCCCACGACTCAAACCTGTGAAGTCCGCCTGCCGCCCTGAGGGTCTTCAGACCCGGGCGGAGATAAAGATGATAGGTATTGCCCAGGATGATTTCCGCGTTGATGTCATCCTTGAGTTCCTTATGGTAGACACCCTTGACCGACCCTACCGTGCCCACCGGCATGAAGATAGGGGTGCGGATCTCACCATGGTCAGTGGTGATCAGGCCGCATCTGGCATTTGAGTGCGGGTCTGCTGCTGTCTGTACGAACTTCATCTCTTTACAATAAGAATCCAAAGATAGAAAAAATCGGGCTGAAATCCTTTCTTTTTCGTACCTTCGCGCATCCGCATCGATTAATACGCATTACACTGATATGAAAAACAACAACATCACACTTAGACTCATCGTGATGAACTTCCTGGAGTTCGCTGTCTGGGGAGCTTATCTCACATCCATGGGCAGTTTCCTCGCAGGATCCGGAATGGGTCCCAGGATCTGGCTTTTCTTCGCCACACAGGGATTTGTATCCATCTTCATGCCGGCTCTCATGGGCATCGTCGCTGACAAGTGGATCCCGGCCCAGAAGGTGCTCTCGCTCTGCCAGGGCCTGGCAGGCATATTCATGATCGGTGCCGGATGGTATGCCATGAATGCAGGCTCCGCCATCCAGTTCGGTCCTTTCTACACCATGTATCTCATGAGCGTGGCATTCTTCATGCCGACCATCGCCATCGCGAACTCTGTGGCATTCAATGCCCTTGAAGTCAGCGGCAAGGATCCGGTGAAGGACTTCCCTCCTATCCGTGTCTTCGGCACAGTGGGATTCATCTGCAGCATGCTCTTCGTGAACTTCATGAAGAACGGACAGGGCGTCCAGTTCCAGCACTCATATGAGCAGTTCTTCGTATCAGGCATCCTCGGCCTCGTGCTCTGCGCGTACGCCCTTACCATGCCAAACTGCCCATGCAAGCCTAAGAGCGCAGGATCGCAGTCATTCGCAGAGGCAACCGGCCTCTCGGCATTCAGGCTTTTCAAGCAGGGTCAGTTCGCCGTATTCTTCATCTTCTCGATGCTTCTCGGAGCCTCTCTCCAGATCACCAACGGATATGCGAACACATTCATCTCTTCATTTGCAGAGCAGCCTGAGTTTGCCAATGCATGGGGTGCCAAGAATGCAAATGCGCTGATTTCCCTCTCACAGATTTCCGAGACTCTCTGCATCCTCCTCATCCCATTCTGCATGAAGAAGTTCGGTATCAAGAAGGTGATGCTCATCGCGATGTTCGCATGGGTATTCAGATTCGGGTTCTTCGGCCTCGGAAACCCTGGTTCCGGTGTATGGCTGTTCATCCTCAGCTGCATAGTCTACGGTGTCGCATTCGACTTCTTCAACATTTCCGGCTCCCTCTATGTGAATGAGAACACATCGAAGGACATACGTTCCAGCGCCCAGGGTCTCTTCATGCTCATGACCAACGGTCTCGGAGCATCAGTCGGCACCTATGTTGCCGGTAGAGTCGTGAATGCACTCGTCTACAACCCGCAGGCTTCAGGCCTTGCAGGCAACTGGTCCCTTACCTGGTACATATTCGCAGGGTACGCCCTTGTGGTCGGCATCCTCTTCGCCATCCTTTTCAAGGACCCCCAGAAGCAGCAGAAGGCCGCATAAGCGTTTCAGACCATTGCCCCGGGAGGGACGTGCCCCCCGCTGCACGGAGCGGGTGTCGGCATCCGCGATTTTGCGGAGCAAAACGTGATGGCGACAGGGCTGAAAGAAATCGGAGATTATTGTTTTCAGGCAATAATCTCCGATTCTTTATGCTCCCGACGGGGCAATGGTCTGAACCGCGCGGCATGTGCGGCATGTGCGGCTATTCCCAAGAGTCAAGGTCAAGTTCCGGCATGGAACTGCGGTGGAATTCAGGGTTGCTCACACCGGCCCTGCGCTGAGCGAGATAGTCATCCAGCAGTCGGTACGCATACTTGCCGAGCTGCACTATGGCGATGAGGTTGACAGCAGTCAGGAGCGCCATGCAAATATCACAGAGCGCCCAAAGAAGATTGAGGCCGGAAATGGCACCGAGCATCACGACGACGCCCGCAGACAGGAGCCTGAACACAAACAATACCGCTTTGCTGTCGGTCAGATAGCGGATATTCGCCTCACCGCTGTAATAGTTGCCGATGATGGAGCTGAAGGCGAACATGAATATCGCCACGGCGATGAATACCGCTCCGACAGGACCCACCTCCGACACCAGGGCTGCCTGAGTCAGCGCCACGCCATTGAGGCCTGAGCTCCAGTCCACACCGCTGAAAAGGATGATGAACGCAGTACAGCTGCAGACCACCAGGGTATCGGTAAATACCCCCAGTGCCTGGACAATGCCCTGCTTGACCGGATGGCTCACGCTCGCGGTGGCTGCGATATTCGGGGTCGAGCCTTCGCCCGCCTCATTGGAGAACAGTCCCCTCTTGATGCCGTAAGACATGGCGGCGCCCACACCTCCGCCGACCGCCTGATCAAAGCCGAATGCGTTGTCGATGATAAGCCTGAGCACCTGCGGCAGCATGCCGATGTGGCAGCAGATGATGTATATCGCCAGAATGAGATAGCCTACGGCCATCAGCGGCACAAAGATGCTGCTGAATCTGGCAATCCTCTGTATGCCGCCGAACACGATGGCCAGCGCCATTACGGTGAGCACGATTCCCATGACGGTCTTGTCGATGCCGAATGCGACATTCATGGCATCACAGATGGTATTTGACTGTATGGAATTGTATGAGAAGCCGAAGGTGATGGAGATTAGTACAGCGAAAAGAGCGGCCATCCAACGTGACTTGAGTCCCTTGACTATATAATATGCAGGACCACCGATGAAAGAGTCTTCCGATGGTTTTTTGAAGAGCTGTGCCAGAGTGGACTCCACAAACGATGTGGCAGCCCCGAACAGCGCTATGAGCCACATCCAAAAGACTGAGCCTGGTCCTCCGACAGCGATTGCAGTCGCCACTCCGGCAAGATTCCCCGTACCGACGCGGCTGGCTATGGACACTGCAAAGGCCTGGAATGAAGAGACATGCCTTCCGGACTTATCCCTCGTGGTCGCCGAATCGCCCAAAAGGCGGAACGACTCCCGGATAAGACGGAACTGCACTCCCTTGGTACGGATGGTAAACCATATGGCGCAACCGAGAAGGACTGCCACCATGACATAAGACCATATCGTATCACCGACATATGTGATTCCCCAGAGCAGGGACTCCTTTATCGTGGATTCAAGAACCATCATCTGAGCAAAAACACACTGACTAACCTTACCACCCCCGCTTTTACCGTCCCTTCCCCATAAAAATACGAAATATGGCAGTCAATTGCAAAACATGGTATGAAAAAGCCATGACAGCCGGGCCCCCGTCATTATAAAAAACGCCGGCCCGGACGGGTCGGCGGCAATCAAGTCGTTATCATATTGTTAAAAACAGACAGAGAAGATTAACGCAGTCTTCATCCACTGATATTTGAAATACGTATTCCTTTGGCATTCCGAGTCGGCCATTACCCCAAGTCCCAGAGATAGATTATTATATTTGAGGCCATATTCTGGCATGAGCATTGCGCCGATCTGATTATCTCCATGATTTCCGTATGACATGCCGAATTTGCACTTTACATATGAGTCAATTCGTCCATGGTCAATGTCGTAACCACATGAAAGATACAAATACTGCACACCCGACCCATCTGTCTTATACATGGGAACATCTATCCCAAGCCCTGCGCCAATAAACAAATTGTTGTCAAATGTATAGCCATGTGTCGTGAACACTACTGGCCTGTTTTCATATCCTCCTCCTGGGAAATGAAGGACTCCCATGGAGACATCTCCAGTGTAGCCTTTGCTCCTGTGTGATTCACAATCTGCATTCTGGCCGAAAACTGATGGGGCCATACAAAACAGAGTTAAAACCCATGTAATAAATTGTTTCATGCTCATTGCTGTATATGCATTTTCAAGTATGTTTTTCCATCAGATGTTACGTATTCATGAGACGGACTCTGTGCCAAGAGAACATCTCTATAATAGAGCCATTGATTAATAATATCATCTTCGTCTTCATAGGTAACGCTTTGACTAACCGTAGTCACGTTTCCTTGACCATCGGAGATCTGGTTCCCAAATGTTATTGTCTGTTCTGTGCCACCATCTGTCTCTACCATAAGCATGTGATTTGTGTACTGTTCAGGAATCCAATTGTCATTCAATGTCCTATTAATAGCGACCCATGTACCATCCCCTTTTGCGTATTTCCTAAGAATCGTAAAGAATACTGCATTAGTACCTCCTAAGGAGCCGGTTGTGGGAGGTATTGTTATCGTTATTTTGACGTTATTTCCAGCACTAAAAATACCATCATATTGTTTCGTCATTTTGACCTGGTCCAGAATCCAAGGGTGAAAGTCGCTGGATTTTGTGATTATCTGATTATGAGTCGAAGCATTCTCTCTTATAGTCTGTATATATTCATATGGGATAACATTTTTATTGATGACCCATACCGGATTGGTTATAGCATAACTCTCATCAACCATAACTATCCTTGAATTAACATCATCGTTACCTGGCATATATTTTATCCCCCAATTCCAGTTCTGATCTTCATCTTCTGGTAAATATGTTATCGTTGGGAGAGAAACTCCGTCCCAGTTATCAGAGTATGGCCAATAAATCTGAAGCGTAGGGTCATTGAAAATATTCGTGAAATTTTCAGATTTTGTTTCAGCTGAAACTGATTTAATTTTCGACAGAAGCATAGGACAATTGTAGCTGTTATTGCCTGCTTTCGTTGCAGAAAAAAGGTCCGCCAAGATAAGGCTTTCATCAAATCCCAAAGAAATAGACTTTTCAATCACACTCTTAACTTCCTTACAGGTTGCGACATCAATGTCAGCCGCACATAGCAACTTGGCAAAAACAAGTTGCCTGCTTTCGCTTTTTTCGTTTGGGAATAATGTACTATTTGATGTTTGGATAGTCTCTGCTTGATAATCAGACATCTTACACGAGATAAGCATGCAGAAACTCAATAGAAAAAAAGCAATTTTTTTCATGGTTAGTTATTAATTAAATTTGATTAAACCAGTATAGGTTATTACTTAAAAAATAGCGCTACAATCAAAGGTATGCATTTTCAATTACATCGATTCTCGGGAAGTGCTCAACATTTCTCAAAATTTGCTTATCTTACGGCAGATGGAATGACATATGGAAGATTTCGTAACTGTAATGAACGATCGCTAATGAATAAAAGAATACTATCCATGCTCTGTAGTGACGAGCAACAGATATGTCTGAACGATGAATACGTGATAGTCGAAGATGCTGAGGTAAAGTCATTGGAGGGAAGGATTCTCAAAAGCGAGTCATATGTTGTCATCAATTGTTCAGAGGGGGTCCTAAACTTCGCCGTAGACATGCGCGAAATGAGTATCATGGCAGGGAGTGTCGTATATTTGATGCCGAGACAGTTGTATGAGATCATGCATGTTTCTGAAGACTTCAGGGCTACGTTACTATGTATGTCCGAGTCATTCTTACAATGGCTTGATTTGAAGCAAACTATGTTTTATAGGGATCTTAGCGGCCTTCCAATTCGAGCTACATCATATGGTTCCTTCGAGAAATATATCGATATCTGCAAGGATATCATCCGCATAGATCAGAATCCTGAAAAAAAGGAGGTCATTTATTACCTGACAAAGGCATACCTTCTGGCTATGTCTCATTTCAGGATTCTCGAACCAGGCAATGCGAGGGAACGCAATGCTTCTTCCGAAATTATGGAAAGGTTCATGAATATGCTGCATCCTGATGACATATTTCACAGATCGGTTGGATATTATGCATGTGCTCTTTGCATATCGCCAAAACATCTGTCATCTGTTTCAAGAAAGATAACGGGGTTTGGAGCAACATATTGGATTGACCGGACCGCGATCCTTAACGCTAAACGTCTTCTGACATCGACTTGTCTCCCGATTTCCGAAATATCAAGCCAACTTGAATTCTCAAATCAAAGTTCATTCGGGAGTTTCTTCAAGCAGCACACAGGGATGACTCCATCAGAATACCGGAAGACTGCGAGTATCTAAAGACCAAAGTGTCATGGTGATTGTCGGTCGTGAACCGACCGCATAAAATACGAAATATGGCAGTGAATTGCAAAACACGGTATGAAAAAGCAACGTTTATGAAAAACGCCCGCCGGAATCATCCGGTGGGCGTTTTACTTATGCATTATTGCCCTATGGGTTATATGGGGAGAAGACAGGACGGATCGGAGCACCGAGGTAGCGTTCGCGTGCTGCTCCGCTGATCTGTTCACTGTCGCCGATGACCATTACAGCCTCGAGCTTGTTTCCGTAGCGGCTGTTGGTCCAGAGTGAAAGACCATTGCCCTTGCCCTTCACAGCAGTACTGTCCATGTAGCCGGTGTAAGGGATGAAGATGCTCTTGCTGCTGTCCTTCTTGTTCGAGATTCTGAGACCCTTGACGCCGTTGAGGGTTTCCTCAGCGAGGTTACAGTTCTCCTCAAGCTCGATGAAGTCATAGATTGTCGGCATCCTGTAGTCGAAGCTCAAGAATCTGGCTGCAGGGTCGTCAAGCATCTCGAGAGTGCCGGTTTCATCGTACTTCATCTGATCAGGCTTCCACATGTAGTTATCCCAAGTGTAGCTGCTCTTGCCCCCTATCTCACCCCAAGCATAGAAGGTACCAGAATCTGAAGGCTTGGAAGCTCCCATGTTCATGGTGGTCCAGAGCTTGCCTGAAGGAAGTCCGAGATCCACCACATCAGCAGGGAGGTTTTCTGAAATTCCCTTCTGGGTTACCGGGATATAAACATCTGCATGGTGGTGATAAGAGAATACAAGTGTAGCGCTTCTGCTTGCAGCACTTTCGTTCTTGGCAATCTTCAGGGTGATATTGTCACCGCTTCTGCTGGTGGTGATCCAGCCAGGAGCACCCTTCACAGATACATAGTCATCAAATCTGGTCTCAGGAGTGAATCTGATCACTACGGTGTTCTCTTCAGAATTGACATTGACCTCGTTCTTATCGTGACTGAGGATGAGATCCCTGGCCTGCTGAACGATCTTGATGGTCGAGCTGAGCTTCTTGCCGCTCTTCAGTGTCAAAGTCACGGTGAAGTCAAGCTCTCTGTCCGCTCCGGTGGTGTTCTGTTCAGCTCTGATGGTCATGGTCTTCTTAGCGAAATCATAGCCGTCGACAGCTGCCCAGCCGCTGCTTATACTGAAGGAACTGAAGTCGTTCACATCGAAGTTCTCCAGGTTGATCTTCACGGTCACAAGATCACCGAACTTGTTCATGGTCACCTTCTGATCGACGAAGCTGAAGAATGGATCTGGAACCCAAGGATCCTGCTCGAATGTGATGCCTACAGGATCTGCATCCGCGTACTTGAGGTATACGGTGGCACTACGTGCAGAAGGATCTGAGTTAGGATCGACATTGAAGAAGATCTCGTAGTCAGTTATGCTGGCTGTCTTGATCCAGGATGCCTTCGAATCGACTGTGAGCTTAGCACCTGCTGCAGGGTTGGTGATCTCGTATCTGAATCTATGTCCGATCACACCTGAGAACGGTACATGGATCTTGTTGGTCTCAGGGTTGATGACAGGCTTTTCTGTAGAGAACTGCTCGATGGCGAGGACATGAGTCAGGTCGCCATATTTCAGCGTGATGTTAGCCTTGCGGTCTGAGTGGGTAGGGTTAGCGGATACCGTGTACCGTACCTCATACTCGTCAATGTCCTCATACTGTTTCACGAGCACTACGTTGTTGATGTGACATACTTCATCATTGCTTGATGTTGCCGTCAGCTGGTACTCATCCCAAGGATAGATGATGGTGACTCTGGTCACACCATTCTCCGTTCCCTGCTGAGGATGGTACTTGGTATGCTCATCAATCTGGATCCTATAATCCCAGCGTGGCTGAGCCTCCTGAGTGATAGTCAATACGGCATCGTCAGCACCCTCGTACGAGACTTTGATATGGCCTGTTCTCGTAGTGTAATCTGGATTTTCATCCAGGAAGTACTCAAGATTGCTCTCATCATACTTGCCGATCTTGATCCAGTCAGAGTCAGAGGTGATCTTCAGGAGACTGAGTTCTGTGAAGTTCTCAATAGTATATGAAAGACCATATGACCTAGATGTATAAGAAGCATCTGGGAATGAATTGTATCCAAGGGTAATCACAGGCTTGAGGTACTTGTATGCTTCCTGCCTGAATGTGACGGTCACGTCATCAGCTCCAGGATATGAGAGTGTCAGATGTGCGGTTCTTTCCTCTCCATAAGGATTCTTGTCATAGTTGACCTCGATATGGTCACGAGTCTTCTCCGACACTGTGAGCCATGGCTGATCGCTCCTGCATGTGAGTTCTGATACAGAATCACTGTTCGCGACACTATAGACCAGCCACATCGAACCGCCTCGGTTGCTGAGGTTGTCCCAGAGGTTTTCATTGACGTATATCCAAGGCTTGTACAGTTCCTCGCCGCCCTGGGTCACTTCTATGACCTTTGGCTCAGAGTAATAGCCATAGCTCATAGTGAAATGCGCCGTCCTGGCTTCTTTTTCATAGTTTGGATCGACATCAAGCCTGCATCTCTTCTCAGCCTGAAGTACATGAACATAGATCCATGGTGAGTCGGCACTGGCCCGGAGATCCTGGTACAATTCCTCAGCGCTCATGCCCGCGGCAGAGACTTCGAAATAATACTGCTCACCCTTCCATGAAGCATTGTACCTGTCCTGAGGGATGCTTGTCATGATGACAGGCTTGTAGTCTGGTACTCCCTCCTGTGTGACAGGGAAGTACATGGCCGCTGCGTCCGGGTATGTAACAGTGAGTATTCCCGTTCTCTTCGGACCGGTATTTGCGCGAGCCACACAGTAGATATATCCACCTTCGATTCGCTCCACTTCGAGCCATTCCTGGTCGGACTTGACATCAATGTCCGCACCCGCATGAGGGTTCTCGATGTAGTAGCCGATATTGAAGTATATCTCCCTGAATGGGAAGTTGGCATCATCATAAGCAAATCGTATGACGGGCTTCTGTGGTTCAGGATCAGTACCCTTTCCAGCCTCCTGCCATACGCTTACAGAATAATGTGCAGCTCCCTCATAGTAGAAGTCCACAGAACCCATGAGGGTGTAGTCATGCGGATTGGCCAGACATGAACCGACGATCTTCTCATCACTCACGCTCTCTATCTTGATCCAGTCAGGAGCACTTTCCAGCACCACATGCACTCCTTCTGCAGGATTATCAACTTTCAGAAGGATCTCGAAGTTTCCGCCTTCAGCCGGGACGTTCACCTTTTCGGTGAGGACATTGACCCATGGTGGCAATGGAATCGAGCCCTGCTCGATGGTGACTGTCTGTGATTCCGCACCAGGGTAGCTCAATGTGATCACTCCAGACCTGGCTTCATCGGTATAATTGGCGTCGCAGTATCCTACGACCTTATTGTCCGAAACATTGTCGATCTTGATCCACCACTCGCTGCTCTGTACATCGAGCTTTGCACCCTCCGAAGGGTTCTCTATCTGCAGCTGAAGCTCGAACTGCCCTCCGCTGAAGGCAAGTTTGACATTCGGAGTCATCAGGTTTATGTGAGGCGTCTTTGGCTCTTCGGTGACGGCTGCACCGGCCTGACGGACTGTGAACACCTTGGCCTGAGCCTTGCCATAGCTGACGGTGATATTCGCGCTTCTGCTGTCCTTCAGAGTATTCTCATCATATCTGTAGGCAACGGAGCTGTTTGTCGTACCGGTGACTGCGAGCCACGAAGCGTCCGACGACGCTTTGGCTGTCTCTCCGCTCACTGCATTCTCTATGCTGATGCTCAGCGTACCGGTACCGGCCTGCGCAGTGACATCGGCACTCGCTGCTGCCAGTGTCACGACAGGGTCCTTTGGAGGAGCCGGGGGCGGAGTCGGGGTCGGAGCGGGGTCCGGTTGAGGATTCTCTACGCAGCCTATGGCCAGCACAAATGCCGACATGACTGCGAGAAGTCTTCTGCCAAACTTGTAGTTATTCATATACTGTCTGTTGTTGATTGTTTCCCAGGTGATATGCCAAAGCATGTATAAAACTTTAAGATAGGCAGAATCCTCGGATAAACAAGCGATTATCAGGGTTTTTGCTTCCACAACGCAAAACCGCCGGCCCGGACGGGTCGGCGGTAATGCTTATGTAGAACGACTGTAATTGGTCCCTGTGTGAAAGAATAACTGTCACATGAGCCGGCTGTCATGGATTAAACCGCCAGGCCTATCTGATCAGGATTATTTGGTGTACAATATCTTTACTGTCTTGAAACCGGCAGTCGCCTTAACGCTGCAGACCACAGGTTTTGAGCCATCTGAAGGAACTACAGCCGCCGTCGATCCGGACACGCTTGCACTCGCATTAGTCCAAGAGCTTGTAGTACCGATAGCTGTTGCATAGCCATCTGTCGTAGCATAGAAGTCGATCTCACTTATCGTCGCGCCACTGGCCGGAGTGATGGTAAGGGTCATCCCGCTATATACTCGTGACGAAGTACGATTGTTTGCATCGCCACCAAGATAATTGTTGGCAGATACCTGACTGGTTCCCTTGACAGATGTAATGGTGAATCCATCAACAGACCACTCAACTTTGTCTGCAGTGGCAGATATCTCTGTGGCCTTGGCCAGATCGAACACGGCCTCGTATGTTCCTGCTGCTGGCGTTCCGTTCTGATGGATTGTAATCTCGAATTCCTTAGTCGCAGCTGCAGCTGATGTCTCCACAGATATTGTATATTCTACAGCTTCGTTTGTATTGTTAACCGGGAAAGATGCTGTTACTGTCGCCTTGCCGTTTCCTGAAGTGACATCGAGAGAAAGACCTGTACTCAGAGAGGTTGCTGTCCAATCAACATTTCCATATACGGTAAATGTTGCTGAAGTTGCATTGTAATCGACAACAATGTTTTCAGATGAGACTCCAAACTGTGGTTTCGATGAATCGACATACTCCTTGACGGAAACATGAACGATGCTGGCGTTGCCCTTGGATGCAGCCCAACCTGTAAGGTATCCTGACACCTCAACTACCTTGCCGATATTGGATGTCTGTTTGCTAGGAAGATATACTGCCGCACCGTCATCTGCTGTCACAAGTCGTGCATCCTCTGCAAGAGTTCCGATGACATGAACGTACTTCACACAAGGAGCAGCCGAATATGCTGTCTGGAAAGCTGCAGTGTACTCCTCAGGTGTACCATGATCAACAGAGGCAACTTCACCGGTCTTCGTGAATGTACCATCTGTGAACTCATATGCTCCATTATAAAGCTTGGCTGTACCTTCCACAATATCAATTACATCCTTAACCTTGAGACCATGGCTGCTCTTGTATATGAACCCGAGACCTGTTGCATCCTTGATGATTGCGTAACTGCCGTTCGTAGCGACTACAGTTACGTTTCTTACCGTATAAGTTCCCTCCGCGGTGACATCTGAGAGAGTCTGAGCGGCAGCAGCTGTGAGCGAAGTCACAGGGACATTTACAGTCTTAACCTTGCCTGCAGCGAAAGTGGCAGGGGCTGTGACGTCGATGGTCTTCTCGAACGAACCTGAGGTTGCCTCTACCTTGACCTTGATTGACGAACCTGCGGCTGCGGTGAATGGCTTTACAGCAGCATAATATGTTGCCGACTGGCCTGCAGGGATAGGCTCAGCATTCTTGACCTCGACAACCGATGTATTGACTACATAGCCCTCGGATGGGAGAAGGGTCACATTGTCGATGTCGGCGAAGTTCACATAATATGATCCGACAATATCGACTCCGGCATCGAGAGTGACCTTTGCCACTGTGATAGGAGAAGAAGTCGAGTTGGTGACCTTGATGGCAGCGAGAGACGCCACGTTCTTCATCTGGAGTGAAGGGACTTCAGCGGCAGCTACAGCCGATGTCTTGCCGACAAGAGTGAAAGAAGAACCGCATACATGCGACATGCTGTCATTGCCGGCCTGAGAAAGACCCTTTGCACGGTTTCCTATGTATGAGTAGGTAGTGGTGTTGGCCGGAGTCGTGAACTTTGAGTTGTACGGATAGATCATGTACCAGTCATAAGACTTTCCTGCATCGAGAGCTGATGTGAGGGTACCTGTGAACTTGCCGTCGCCTTCAGCGGTGACAAATTTGCCGTCAAAGACATAATCAGAAGTGCCGGCCACCGCATGGAACACTGCAACTGAGTCGTTTGCGGACCATTTTGTGTTCATGCCGTCATTGGTTGTCTTCGTCTCGATTTCAGACGCAACAATGGTGAATTCATTCGAAGCAGGGAGTACAACCTCTGCATTCTCCTTGTTACAGTTTGTGAGGGAGAGGGTGGCTGCCACCATCATTCCCAGGGTGATGAAGAATCTTTTCATTTTTCTGTCCGGTTTTGATGGTTAGAAATTCCTCGGTGCGCCAAGCACATCGCCATCGTTTTCCCATGGATCGATGTTTCCGTTGGCACTGTCACAGATGACCCCCTCTGAAAGGGCCTCGATGACGCAGATCTCAGGCATCTGATATGCTTCCTGAGCATTCTTGCTGTTAGAATTCATGATGGATTTGTATTTGATTGATAATAATTACACTTGATATCGCAAAATTAGCAAATTATGGGGATTATTTTACAATTTTCCCCGTTTCTCAATAATTATGGCAGAAAAATTTGCCTGTTCCAAAATTTATACTCATATTTGCATCCGCATTCGGGGGTATAGCTCAGTTGGTAGAGCACCTGCTTTGCAAGCAGGGGGTCAAGAGTTCGAATCTCTTTATCTCCACTCGAAGCTCCAGACACAGTCTGGGGCTTTTTCCGTATGTGACACCTTCACTGAGAAAACTTGTAGGAACAAAAAAAGCGGCATCATCTGCCGCTTTTCTGTCATCTTCTACAGATGATGCAATGATCACTTCATCATCTCTCCAAGCCTTGAAGCGACGTAGAAAGATTTGTTCTTCTTCATGTAGACTGTGGAGATCTCAAGATCTACACGCTCGTCATTAAGAGTCACATAAGCCTTGTATGCAGGGAGAACCATAGTCTTGTCACCGTTCTTCACGGTCAGGACAGGGTTCACAGGATCACTTGAATCGACTGACATCTCACAGCCGTCAAAAACCTTCTCTGCAGGTGAGAACTGCCTGTCACTTTCAGCCACAAGACCACTCTTGAGACCAATCACCTGACACAGGTATCTGCCAAGCTCTTCGTTTGTATGCACGCCCTCAAGACGCTTCCCCGAAGGTGAGTAGATTGACAGGAACACGTCTTCTATGGTGTGGTTGCCGCTGACAAATCCGAAATACGTGCGTGAACTGAGGATACGACTGACGACATGATTGAGAGAACCTCCAATGTTCATATAGTCGGTCACCTGCTTGTCGAAGTGAGACCTCACCTGCGCCTCTTCCTCAGGAGTGATATCCACATTCGCCCACTCCTTGAATACAGACGGGATCTCATCCGGGCTCTTGATGGCGCGGAGCTTGTCAGAGAGAGCAGACACCGTGCACTTGAAATCAACCACACCGGAATATGCATCCTTCAGTCCCCTGGATGAATAGCCACCGTAATTCTCTGAACCGATGGTGATGCCGCTGTTTCCGTGATCCGGCATGATGACGACAGTGGTGTTGCCATCCTTCTTCGCAAAGTCAAACGCCACCTTCACAGCCTCATCGAATGCAAGGAAGTCCCCTATCGTGCCTACAGGATCATTGGCATGCGCAGCATGATCCACATTGCTGCCCTCGACCATGAGCACGAATCCGTTCTTTTTCTTTGAAAGGATGCCGATGGCCTTCGCCGTCATCTCCGCAAGCGAAGGCTGTGTTTCCGGGTCACGGTCTGCCTCGTAATCCATGTCGTTCCTGTCAAAGAGTGCCCATACCTTGCCGTCGCCATTGTAGCTGCGGAACGCCTTGACGTCATCCTCGATATATTCCGTGCCGTTGTCATCAAGGATGGACTTGATATACGGAGTCACATGCTTTGTACCGCCACCGAACAGCACATCATGGCCGAAAGATGCCGTCTGTGCACCTATGGCCTGATCATCGTTCCTGGAATAGGAATGAGACGTGCACGCCGCAGGTGTGGCATGGGTGAAATAGCAGGTGACCACAAGACCCGTCGCCTTGCCCAGCTGAGTCCTGGCCGCCTCCATCACTGTAGCGTGAGGCTGGAAAGTCCTTGTCGTGTCTACGGGATAGAAATCATTCTCCGGGTTGGCCTTCGGGAAGATGCTGATATTGGGGCTCTGCTGGCAGAGACCTGTCATATATGCCGACATGGCTCCAGCAGATCCTGAGATAGGGGCGTCAGACATGTATGAACGCACAAGACCGCACAAGCCCTCATCGACTGCAAGCTCAGCCTCGCCGCCCTTGGCAAGCTTGTACCACCTTGAGCAGGCCAGCACACTGGTCGATGTGCCGTCAGGCACCATGATTATCAGATTCTTTGTCTGCTTCACATCAGACGGACCGCCGCATGAAGTCAACCCGGCCAATGCGGCAAAAGCAAGTGCGATAAAAAAGCGTATCTGTTTCATCCTGTCAATCTCCTATCCCTGCAAATATAGCAAAAAAACTGCTCTTACTCAACACCGACCGCCTCCTTGAGCTCCTTGATGGCCGCATCCGCATCACCCCCATGCTGAGAAAGCAGGGTCACGAAACGGCTGCCGATGATGCCTCCGGCCGCATGGGCGCAAGCAGCGTCAAAGGTCTGCCTGTTGCTGATGCCGAAACCCACCATGCGTGGGATACGGAGATTCATGTCCTCGATTTTCTGGAAATATGCCTGCTTGGATGCATTGAAATCGCTCTGGGCTCCGGTAGTGGATGCCGATGATACCATGTATATGAATCCGCTTGTATGCTCGTCGATAAGACGCACCCTCTCCTCGCTGGTCTCAGGTGTGATCAGCATGATGAAACGCAGGTCATATCTGTCCGCAATGGCCTTGTATGTCTCCATATAGTCTTTGAACGGCAGGTCCGGAATGATCATTCCGTCTATGCCGCACTCCACGCATGACTTGCAGAATTCCTCAAAGCCATAACGGAATACCGGATTGAGATATCCCATGAGCACAAGAGGGATATCCACATCTTTCCTGATATCCCTGAGCTGAGAGAAAAGTGTCTTCAGCGTCATGCCGTTGCGCAGAGCCTGAGTGGCCGCATCCTGTATGACAGGACCGTCAGCCATCGGATCGCTGAACGGGATGCCGATTTCAATCATGCTCACACCGTTGTCGGCGAGAGACTTAATCACGCCAGCTGTACCTTCGAGCGTAGGTGCACCGGCGCAGAAATATATGGAAAGGACCCTCTGAGGGTTGCTTCCGAAAAGTTTGTCGATTCTATTCATCAGTATGTTCTTTAATTGTCTTCAAAAATGAACTGATCGCGGCTGCGTCCTTGACAGCCGGGGCGGTCTCGAACCTGCTGTTGAGATCGTATCCTGCAAGATACGGGTGCCTGAATGCCAGAAGCTGCGATGCCGACTCAGGACCTATGCCACCGCTCAGGAGGAAAGGGACCGGACCGTCATACGCGTCGAGCAGGGACCAGTCGAAACTGCGGCCGCTGCCCCCGACTCCGGGACATTTGGTATCAAACACAAACATGTCACAGCATCCGGCATATGCCGCCACCCCCTCAAGGTCCTGCGGACCGGCAATGCTGAACGCCTTCATCACCTTCAGACCCTCAGCCCTGAGATCGCTGCAGAGCTGCGGGCTTTCGGCACCATGAAGCTGCACATGGCTCAATCCCATCAGCCCTGCCTTCTCCAGGATAAACGCCTTGTCTTCATTGACGAACACTCCTGTCCTGGCAGCCGCCGACGGCAGGTACTGGGGAATCACCTCCACATTGCGGGGTGACTTGCGGAAGAAGATGAACCCCATGAGATCGATGCCGAGCGCCTCGACCTCGCGGATGTTCTCCGCATCCCTCATGCCGCAGACCTTGATCAGCTTACTCATCCAGCGCCGCAATGAAAGACCTGAGCGCAGCGCCCGGATCGTCGTTCTTCATGAAATTCTCGCCCATCAGGAAGCCGCGGAATCCCTCATTGCGGAGGGCCCTGACGGTATCCGGCTGAGATATTCCGCTCTCCGATACAAGCACAGGCGCATCCGCAGAGGCGCGGAGCGCAGAGGCCAGATCGAAGGAGTTCTGCACATCGGTATGGAAGGTGCCGAGGTTGCGGTTGTTGATGCCGACCATATCGGCACCGAGAGATGCGTACTCCATTTCCGCGAGAGAATGGGTCTCCAGCAGCACCTCCAGCCCGAGTTCATGGGCCTTGTCCATCAGAGACCTGCACTCTTCCAGGCTGAGGCACGCCGCGATCAGGAGAACGGCATCCGCACCCACAAGCCTGGCTTCATAGAGCTGGTACTCGTCGATGATGAAATCCTTTCGGAGAATGGGTATGTCCACCAGCGGGCGGACTTCCTGGATGAACTCGAGAGTACCGCCGAAATACTTCATGTCAGTGAGGATGCTGAGTGCCGAGGCACCTGCTTCCTGATACGACGGGATGACATCCAATGGATCCGCATCTTCGTGTATCCATCCCTTCGAAGGAGACTTGCGCTTGAATTCGGAGATGATGCCATACGGCGAAGAGGCCAGAGCCCTGCTCATGCTCCTGGCTGAGGCGGGAGTCTCCATGGCCATGGCGGCGAGGCGCTCCAGAGGGAGAGCCTGGCGTGCGGCAGCCACTTCAATGCGCTTGTCAGCGACTATGTCGGCGAGAATATCGTGCATTATGAGTTGATCTCTACAAATTTCTTGAATGCCGCAAGTGCCTTGCCGCTGTCCAGCGACTCACGCGCGATGGCAATAGACTCCTCTACTGAGAGGTTGCGGTCCATGACTGATATGCCGCAGGCTGCATTGGCGAGTATGACATTCTTCTGCGACTCGGTCGCTGTGCCCTCAAGCACGGCATCAAAGATCTTCATCGCCTCTTCAGGAGTCGAGCCGCCATAGATCTCAGCCGGGTCTACATAATTGAAGCCCATATCCTTAGGCGTGAACACCTTCTCGAAATCATTCGTCACAAGCTTGAAACCGCTGGTCAGAGATATCTCGTCATAGCCGTCATAGCTGGTGACCACGCCGAAGTTGTCGCCTATCTTCTGGTGAGCATTGACATAGAGACGCAGCTGGGCCTGATTGGCTGTACCGTGAAGTGAGTTCTTCGGATGTCCAGGGTTCACGAGCGGTCCGAGGAGATTGAAGCATGTAGGGACAGCAAGAGCCTTGCGGATAGGTCCGACGAACTTCATGCCGTATGCGAACAGAGGGGCGTGGAAGTAGCATATGCCGGCCTCATCCAGTGACTTGCGGAGCTTATCCGGATCGTCTGTGAACTTCACCCCATGCCCCTGGAGCACGTTGCTGGCACCGCTTACCGACGAGCTGCCGCCGTTGCCGTGCTTGGTCACCTTGTACCCGGCTCCCGCAATCACGAATGCGGAGCAGGTGGAGATGTTGAAAGTGTTCTTTCCGTCACCTCCGGTACCCACGATGTCAAGGGTATTGTAATCGCTGATGTCCACTCTCTTTCCTGTCTCGAGGAGACCGTCACGGAAGCCGAGAAGTTCATCCACAGTCACGCCTCTCGCCTGAAGAGCCATGAGCATGGCGGCAATCTGCGAGTCATTGTATTTCTGGGCGATGATGCCCAGCATGATTTCGTGGGTCTCCTCGCGGGTGAGGGTCTCGCCTCCGATGAGTTTGAGAAGAAATGCTTTCATTGTTATGTCCATTATATCGTTATCTTTCAATGTCTGAGCCAGTTTTCGATCATCTGGCGGCCATCCGGCGTCAGGACGCTTTCAGGATGGAACTGTATGCCTCGCACATCCATGCTGCGGTGGCGGAGAGCCATGACCTGTCCCTCGTCGCTGAGAGCCGTGGCCTCAAGGCAGTCGGGCATGGTGACTGCATCGACCACCCAGGAGTGGTAACGTCCCACACTGATATTCTCCGGCAGTCCGGCGAAAATGTAATCGTCTGCCACGATTCGGCAAGGGGTCTGCACTCCGTGGAACACTTCACTTAGATTCACCAGAGTGCCGCCGAACACCTCTCCCATGGCCTGCTCGCCGAGACAGATGCCCAGCAGCGGCTTCTTGCCGGCGTAGCAGCGTATCACATCGAGGAGAAGTCCAGCCTCGGACGGGATGCCCGGTCCCGGGGAGAGCATGATCTTGTCGAATCCTTCCAGATCCGAAAGTTCAAACTGGTCATTGCGGTACACCGTGATGTCCGCCCCCAGCTCTCTGACCAGATGCACGAGATTGTAGGTGAACGAATCGTAGTTGTCTATCATTGCTATCTTCATATCCCTTTCCTCCCTTACATTTCAGATGCCAGCACTATCGCCTTGCGCAGTGCGCCGAGTTTGTTGTTGACCTCCTGGAGCTCATATTCCGGATCGCTCTTGGCCACAATGCCGCCCCCGGCCTGGAACCAGAGTTCCTGGTTGCGGCTCACGAAAGAGCGGATGGTGATGGCCTGGTTGAGTGAGCCGTCAAAGGAGATGCTTCCCACACAGCCGCCGTATGCACCGCGGTTGTGAGGTTCATATTCGGATATCAGCTGCATGGCACGCACCTTCGGAGCGCCGCTGAGGGTGCCTGCAGGGAAAGTGTCGATGAAAGCCTTTACCGGATCTGCCCCCTCATCCAGGGTGCCGCTGACACGGCTGACGAGATGGATGACATGGGAGTAATACTGAAGCTCCTTGTAGAAATCCACCTTCACCCCGTGACAATTGCGCGAGAGGTCATTGCGCGCAAGGTCCACGAGCATGACATGCTCCGCATTCTCCTTCGGGTCATTGCGGAGGTAGTCCGCGTTGGCTGCATCCTGTTCGTCATTGCCGGTACGCCTGGTGGTGCCGGCTATAGGATCGATGTACGCCTTGCCGCCCTCGATGCGGCAATGGGTCTCCGGCGAAGAACCGAATATGCGGAAACCGCCGAAATCCATATAGAAGAGGTATGGAGACGGATTGATGCTTCTCAATGCCCTGTACAGCTTGAAATCATCACCCTCGTATCGCTGTATGAACCTGCGCGAGAGGACGATCTGGAACACGTCTCCCCTCTTGCAATGCGCTATGCCGCGCCTGATGTTCTCCTTGTGCTGCTCATCGGTCAGAGGAGACATCACCTCGCCCACAGGATGGAACGGGAAAGTGACAGCGAGCGGACGGCTGAGCATGCGCTCCACGGCCTCCAGATCCGGTTTGCCGCCTTCCGGCACGATCTCATGGATGGACATCCGGTTCTTGAAATGATCGAACTCGATGACATACCTGAACAGGATGTACATCATGTCCGGAGCGTCATTCTTCTCCTGAGTCTCATCCTTCACCGGAATGTCCTCGAAATAGCGCACGGCATTGAATGAGGTAAAGCCCCAGAGCTGGCAGCATGCCAGGGCCTCCCTGTCGCTTCCTTCGAATCGGAACGCGCTCATGAACTTCCCTATGATGGCGTCGCTGCGGTATCCAGAGCCGATCTCGTGCTCGAATGTCTCCCCGTCGGGGAATTCACACCTTCCCACCCCGTGGGAAATGCTCACCTGCGCTATCGGATCCATGGCGATGAATGAACGCGAATCCCGCCCCGTATGATAGTCGGAGCTCTCCATCAGAATGGACTGGGTGAAGCTGTCCCTGAGCCTGAGGTAGGCAGACACCGGAGTGTAGAGGTCGCCCAGGATTGATTTTGACGCTGTCGTATATTTATATGTGCCCATATTATCTGTTGTAATAGTTGAGATAGGTCTCGATATCCTTGTCTCCTCTGCCGGAAACCGTAAGCACGACCACATCTTCCGGCCTGAATTTCATCTTCGGAAGCGCACCGAGGGCATGGGCGCTCTCAAGTGCCGGGATGATGCCCTCCAGACGGGTCAGCTCGTATGCCGCAGCCACGGCCTCATCGTCGTTGACCGGTATGATCTGCGCGCGCCTGTGAGCCGCCATATTCGCATGCATGGGACCGATGCCCGGATAGTCAAGACCGGCACTGATGCTGTACGGCTCTTCGATCTGACCGTCTTCGCTCTGGATCACATAGCTCTTTGCTCCATGAAGGATGCCGACCTGGCCGAGAGCGATGGTCGCCGCTGTCTTGCCGCTGTCCACTCCCATTCCGCCGGCCTCGGCGAGAACGATTTTCACCCTCTCGTCATCGATATAATGGTACACGGTGCCGCCGGCATTGGAGCCGCCACCGACGCAGGCCATGAGATAATCCGGGTAGTCTCTGCCCTCTTTTTCCATGATCTGCTCCTTGATCTCCTTGGATATGACAGACTGAAGCCTGGCCACCATGTCCGGATAAGGGTGAGGTCCCACAGTAGAGCCGATGATATAGAATGTATCAGAAGGATGGCAACACCAGTCACGGATGGCCTCATTCGTGGCATCCTTGAGAGTCTTGTTGCCGGATTCGACAGGTACGACCGTGGCACCGAGCATCTTCATCTTCTCCACATTGATGTGCTGACGCTTCACATCAGTCGCTCCCATATAGACGACGCACTGCATGTTCATCAGGGCGCACACTGTGGCTGTCGCCACTCCGTGCTGGCCGGCACCGGTCTCGGCGATGATGCGGGTCTTGCCCATGTGGCGTGCTATGAGGATCTGCCCCACAGTGTTGTTGATCTTGTGCGCACCGGTATGGTTGAGGTCTTCACGCTTCAGATAGATCCTGGCGCCATACTTCTCGCTGAGCCTGTTTGCGTAATACAGAGGGCTCGGTCTGCCCACGTAATCCCTGAGGAGCTGATTGTACTCTTTCTGGAAACTCTCACTTTCAATGACTTTGAGATACTCCTTCTGGAGATTCTCCACGCACTGATGCAGGATTTCAGGCACATACGCACCTCCGAACTCACCGTAATAACCGTCTTTGTCTACTAAATAACTCATATTTCAAGTAATACTTTTTCTATATGAAAAGAGCCCTGTCGTAATCTACGGCAGAGCTCTTTTCATGTATGTGTACACATACGGAGCTTGTCCCCTTACGACTGTCTGAGTTGTAACGGGCGCCACCACCAATATGCGTTCATCATATACATCAAGAGCAAAGTTAAATCATCATCCTGAATAATCAAATAATTTAACAACTTTTTTACTTTCCTGCCAGGATGCCGTTTTCAAACATGCTGTGACGGAAGTCTGAAGGGGTCTTGCCTGTCTCCAGCTTGAATGCCTGGTAGAAAGTGCGGCGATTGTTGAATCCGCTCTGAGAGGACAAAGTCTCGAACGGCATGAAAGGATGCTCCTTAAGGATGCCGATCGCATGACGGATGCGGTATCCATTTATCAGAGCATTGAATGAAGGGGCTATCGTCTTGATGGCCCGCGAAGCATAGGTCCTGTTGGTGCCAAGAGAATAACACACATAATCAAGACGGAGGTCTGCATCAAGATAACACTTTGAGGATTCTAAAAATTCTACGACTTTTGCTGCTATCAGTTGTTCTGTTTTCACCATCACAAATAAGGGGGAATAATGGTTTTTCGTTTATTTTGCTATATTTGTACAAAGACAAATCCGTGCTAATTTATTAATAATTATCAAATAATGAAAAAATTTATTGCATCCATCCTCCTATCTCTTGCAATATCAGGAGCTTTGAGGGCTCAGGGATATGTCCCTACAGAAGAGAATCTTCAGAACAGAAAGGAATTCGCAGAATCCCGATTTGGCATATTTATTCACTGGGGCGTATATTCTATGCTCGGTGACGGTGAATGGGCGATGAACACCAAGCCTCTCACCTACGATGAGTACAAGCACCTCGCAGCAGGATTCTACCCGTCAAAGTTCAATGCCGAAGAATGGGCAAGCCTCTTCAAGGAGGCCGGTGCGAAATACATCACCATCACCTCAAGGCACCATGATGGATTCTCGATGTTCGACTCCAAGGTCACAGACTATGACATCATGGACGCATCCCCTTTCAAGAGAGATATCCTGAAGGAACTCTCTCAGGCTTGCGCCAAGGAGGGCATCAAGCTCAATTTCTACTACTCACACCTTGATTGGGGACGCAACGACTACTTCCCTCTCGGCACCACCGGCAAGAACTCCGGACGCCCTGAGGGCGGCGACTGGAACAGCTACCTGAACTTCATGAACGCCCAGCTCACCGAGCTCCTGACCAACTACGGTCCTATCGGATGCATCTGGTTCGACGGAGTCTGGGACAAGAAGGGAAACAGCCGCGAGGAACTCGAGAACACCTGGAAGCTGGTCGAGCAGTACAAGCTCATCCACTCTATCCAGCCAGGCTGCATGGTAGGAAACAACCACCACCTCCCTGTATTCGACGGAGAAGACATGCAGATGTTCGAGAAGGACCTCCCGGGCAAGAACACATCAGGATTCTCAGGAGACTCCCAGGTGTCCGACAGCCTTCCTCTCGAGACCTGCGAGACCATGAACCACAACTGGGGATACAAGCCTACAGACCATGACTACAAGTCAGTCGAGACTCTTATCAGATATCTCGTACGCGCTGCAAGCAACAACGCAAACCTTCTCCTCAACATCGGCCCGCGTCCGGACGGAACAATTCCTGACGAGGCTGTAGAGAGACTCAGAGAGATGGGCAAGTGGCTCGACAAGAACGGCGAGACAGTATATGCCACCAAGGGCGGATGCGTCCCTGAGCAGGCATGGGGTGTCACCACACAGAAGGACAACACACTCTACGTGCATGTCTTCGAGCATTCAGACGCCATCCTTGTTCCAATCAAGGGCAACAAGCTCGTCAGCGCAGTGGCATTTGACAACGGAGAGAAGGTTCCTTTCACCCAGGTAAGCGAAGGTATCGTGCTTTCTCTTCCTGCAGCGGCCGAGGGCACAATCGACCAGATCATCACCCTCAGATTCAAGAACAACCTCTAACGGCTCAACAATACAATGATAAAGGCTGGCCCGATCGGACCAGCCTTTTATCGTCTGCGGGAATCCCGAACCTATCGGGTGATGCGTACGTTGCGGAACTTGATAGGGCCGCCTTCGCTCTGAAGAGCGACATATCCCTCCTTGACAGGGTCTGTACCCTCATTCTGGAGGACGCCGTTGATATAGACGGTGATGTGTCCGTCCTTCACCTCTATGCGGGCCTGATTCCATTCGCCGACAGGCTTCTCGCTCGACGCCTCCTTCTTGATGATTTTTGGGAACTTAGGTCTCCCCTCTCCTTCGGGTGCGACATATTCCTCCATGTCAGAGCCGCCGAGGAGCACGAAATCTCCGGCATTTCCGGCCATGAGCTGGCATTCGATACCGTTAGGGAAAGGATTGGCAGTCTCCGCAATGAGAAGGAAGATACCGCTGTTCTTCGGCTCGTCGAACCAGCTCCATTCTGCCTCGAGGGTGTAGTTGCTGAACTTCTCTGCCGCATAGTACATGTAGCCAAAAGGCTCGCCGGTGATGTGGATCTCTCCGTCCACTGCCGAGAACACCTGCGATGCAGGCACTGCGTCATCGGCTACCACGAACTCCCAGCCCGTGAGGTCCGTACCGTTGAAAAGGTCGATGGTCTCCGTCTTCGGAGCGTTGCTGCATGCGGCAAGCGCAAAGAGTGCAGCCGATGCTGCGATGATGTTTCTTTTCATATGGCGATTATTCTAAAACAAGTGTACCGAAGAACTCTGGAAGGTGGAAGTTAGGCTTTGGATTGTCTATCCTGTTCCAGCTGATGTAGTGAGGCTTGTCTGTCTTGTCACCGCACTTGTAGAAGTTTGCATTGAGGCACTCAGGGCAGCCATCCAGGCCGAGAACCTCGAACGGAACCTCAAGCTCGAGAGCCCAGGCAGTGGTCTCTTTGATATCGAGCGGCTGGCAGCCGAGGGTCGAGCGGCGGATGACCTTTGCCATCTTCTCATCATCGAAATGAACGCAATCCTCGCGGGAGGTGCGCTTTGCGGCAAGACCCGCACCGATGCAGTTGGTCTCGAAGTTGAAATAGCCCGGCTGGCCAGGGATTGAAACGAAGAACTCGCAGCAGCTGTCTTCCCAGACAGGACCGTTGTTTTCCGTTGTCACAGCCTTTGGATTGTCTTCTGTGACATCGAAGCGGACAAGAAGACGGTCTGCAGTGTGAGCCACAGAGAGTTTCACTTCCGGAGCGTACGGGAAGGCATCCGGCCAGTTGACAGAGGCTATGCTCGCCTTTGCAAACTTGTCAAGGTCAGCGAAACCGCCGACTGAAGGTACTTTGAGTGTATTCATATCTGTTGTTTCTGTATTGATTTCCTGATTGGCGGAGGCATTTCTCCTTGGCGCGCAGCAGACAGCGCATGCGAGTATGGCTGCCATAGCAGCGAGAAGCAGTGTTCGTGACATGGTGATTGAGCATTAAAAACACTCAAAGATAGAAATAAAACGAAAAAGTCCGGTCGTTCTGACCGGACTTTTCTTTTGTGGGAGCTGAGGGAGTCGAACCCCCGACCCTCTGCTTGTAAGGCAGACGCTCTGAACCAACTGAGCTAAGCTCCCTAAAGCGAATGCAAAGGTACAGCTTTTTCTGTAATCTGCAAATTTTTTCTGCAAAATCGTTACCAACACAGGGCTGTTGATTTCTTTTCTGCCGCATTCAATTGGATAATAATGGCATATGACCTAACTTTACGAATCATTAAACACCCACTCACATGAATTTCCTGGAAGAAAAGATACTCAAGGACGGTATCATCAAGGAGGGAAACATCCTCAAAGTCGACAGTTTCCTCAATCATCAGATCGACATCGACATCATGGACCAGATCGCGAAGGAGTTCCAGCACCGCTTTGCAGGCGAGCAGATCACCAAGATCCTCACCATCGAAGCCAGCGGTATCGCCATCGCCAGTGTGGCAGCCATGCGTTTCAATGTCCCTGTCCTTTTCGCCAAGAAGAGCCCGAGCGTGAATGTCGATGACGACAAATACGCCGCCATGGCATATTCCTTCACCCACAAATGCAACAACCAGGTATTTGTCTCCAAGAAGTACCTGTCTCCCGATGACAAGGTGCTCATCGTAGACGACTTCATGGCACTTGGATCCGCAATGCTTGCACTCACCGACATCGTAGAGCAGGCCGGAGCCAAGGTGGTCGGCATAGGAATCGCCATCGAGAAGGGCATCCAGGATGGCGGTGACATCATCCGCAAGAAAGGTTATCATCTGGAATCCATCGCCATCGTAGATGAGATGGATGCATCGACCCATACCATTAAATTCCGTGAGCAATGAGCAAATCTGAAAACCTCTACAAGCTTGACGGCACTGTGCCGGTAGGCCAGGCCATCCCGTTCGGACTCCAGCACGTGCTGGCAATGTTCGTATCCAACATCACCCCTATCATCATCATCGCCAACGTAGTCGGCATTGAGAGCGGCATCTCCGCAAGCCTCGTCCAGAACGCGATGATCATCGCCGGTATCGGCACACTTATCCAGCTCTATCCTGCATGGAAGATCGGATCGAAGCTCCCTATCGTCATGGGTATCAGCTTCACCTTCCTTTCACTGGCGATCAGCATCGGCCTCAGCAAGGGTATGGGCACTCTCATGGGAGCAGTCATCATCGGTGGTATCGTCGAAGGTCTCCTCGGCCTCTTCGCCAAGCACTGGATCAAGATCATCGCCCCTATCGTGGCAGCTACAGTCGTGACCGCCATCGGATTCTCACTCCTCCCTGTCGGCGCCAACTCATTCGCCGGAGGCCAGGGTGCAGCCGAGTTCGGAACATCACAGAACTGGATCGTCGGTACCGTCACACTCCTGACCTGCCTCGGCTTCCAGGTATTCGCCAAGGGCTATATCCGCTCACTCTCCGTCCTCTTCGGACTCATCGTGGGATACATCCTCTCAGCATGCATGGGCATGGTGGATCTTTCCGGACTTCACGGCTGCGGCATCGTCTCACTTCCGAAGTTCATGCCTTTCAAGCCGGTATTCGACCTCGGCGCCATCCTCTCAGTAGTGGCCATCTTCCTCGTATCGGCTACCGAGACCATCGGTGACACCTCTGCTCTCGCATCTTCTGCACTCCACAGAGACGTGACCACCAAGGAAGTCTCAGGATCCATCGCATGCGACGGTTTCGTCAGCACCATCGCAGGATGCTTCGGCTGTACCCCTATCACCAGCTTCAGCCAGAATGTCGGTCTCGCATCGATGAGCGGCGTCGTGAACCGCTTCACCATCGCTACCGGTGCCGCAATCATGATTCTCGCAGGTATCTTCCCTTCAGTCGGCGTCATCCTGACATCCATCCCTCAGGCTGTACTCGGCGGCTGCACCATCATGATGTTCGGTGCCATCATGTTCGCCGGTTTCAACATGATAGCAAAGTGCGGATTCGGCCAGAGGAACCTCCTCATAGTATCCCTCTCCCTGAGCATCGGCCTCGGCTTCACCTCTGTCTCTGACATCTTCAACATCTTCCCTGACATCGTGAAGACCGTATTCGCAGACAACTGCGTGGCAGTAGTGTTCATCCTCGCTCTCCTTCTCAACCTCATTCTCCCGAAGGAGACCGAAGAAAAGGCATAACAGTACATGAAAAAAATCATTGCGGTGCTGGGTGACGCTTCGGCGGCACACGGCACCGATAGATATAAGCTCGCCTTCGACACAGGGCGCATGCTCATAGACGAAGGCTACAGAGTCATCTGCGGCGGCATGGCGGGTGTCATGGAAGCCGTTTGTGCAGGAGCGCGTTCATCCTCCAGCTACCGTGAAGGCGACACCATCGCCCTGATACCCTCATTCGACCATGACAAGGTCAACGAATTTGTCGACATTGTCATCCCTACAGGAATGGATGTTGTCCGAAACGCCCTCACGGGCAATGCCGACGCCGTCATAGCCATAGGAGGCGGAGCCGGCACGCTGTCCGAGATGGCGTTCGCATGGACCTACTACCGCCTGATCATCGCATACAGGTCCATCCCAGGATGGGCTCAGAAGCTCGCAGACACACGCATCGACGGCCGCATGAGATACGAGAACATCCCCGACGACAGGGTCTACGGTGCAGACTCCCCTGCCGAGGCCGCAGAGATCCTGCGGGAAAAGATTAGCCTTTACACCAAAGGCTTCGAAGGCATCTCTTGGAGGAATCCTAAGAGAGACAAATAATTTTGCTATATTTGCAGCATCATCTGGGGATGTTTTGGTTTTGACAGCATCGATGTCGGATGGTAAGCACGCCGGGGGTCGTGGCCTTCCCCGTAAATCTCAGACCTCAAAAAACTAGTTGGCAACAACAATTACGCACTCGCTGCCTAATCTACATGTAGTTTAGCTTAATCCGTGTCGCCAAGGCTGCGGCACCGACGAGTATCCCGCCATTCTTCAGGCCGGTCATGAATGGCACCCGGGGTATCATCCAGACCGGATGCACGGCTCAGACGCCTCTAAGAGCCGCAAAGACACAGAGGATAAGCTGCGGTCAAGGGCGTCTTCCCTCATGCCGCCGCCGACAACCAAAGGAAGACTAAACGTGTAGAAAGCCCTCTGGTGCGTTGTTTGGACGGCGGTTCGAGTCCGCCCATCTCCACTGAAAAATGCCTCTCAGATATCTGGGAGGCATTTTTCCATTTGGTTACCCCATTTTGTACCCCATTATTTGAAGCCGGAAGTGCGTTTGAGATTATATGAATGTATGTAACGGATACTAAGGGAATGTCTATATCTTCTTTAAACGGGTAGACCCCTTAGGGAAGGAAAGAAAAAATACTCGCTTTACATTAATGATTCCCGCCCGAGGCACGGAATTAAGAGCTAACTTATTGATTTTCAATGGTTAGCTCTTTTTGTATCTCTATTTTTGGCGACATTTTGGCGAGTTAGCGACATGCCAAAGAATATTGTAGCTTTCGTGGCCGGCTCAATTATGCTATATTGATAAAGTTCGCCCATGTTCATAAAAAGATGCCTCCAAGTTAACTGAGAGGCATCTTTGTGCTTTGTTTCCCAATTTTAGTATCAAAAGAACCTTTCTTGTAGATTTCTATTTCGCTTGTTGTTGCTTAGGTTCAATAATGGGACTCTTCTTTAATTGTTCATTAATGATCTTACTAGCCTCCTTTGTCATTTTCTCAACGGCCTTCCTATCTACATACTGGTTTCTTTCTACATAACCTCCATACAAAGTAGTATCCATTGTTGTATAATTATTTATTGTTTGTTTCATAGTAGTTATCAAAAAAGCATTTATTTAATTTTGGATCAAAATAGTGTTTCCTTTTCATCCAAATGAATCCATCACCTTTTGATACGACTGCTACATCTACAGGCCCTCCAACACTTTCCAGATTTGGAGTAATGTGCCTTTTTAGCGAGGTCATATATATCAAATTCTCTGCCAACTCTGCTAAATCTTCTTTTGCCATAGTAGATACTATGTTGATGAGTGGTTGGATGTTTTTGTTTTGTTTGAAAGACTGAATATCACGGTAGTGCTGATCTATCAAAGGCTTAACATCGAATTTTGAAATATTTTCAGCGATTAATTTATTATGCGGCCTAATAGCAGATGCAAGTTGAATAATCAATTGCTTCATAATAGCTTCGGTTCCTGATATCAACGTATTTTCAATCTCTGGATTAATACCTGTAATATACGTAAGCATTTCGTCTTTTTGGGCCATTGGACAAATATAGGCAGTATGACCGGCGTTCTCCACCCTATCATATTCAATCTCTCTATAGAATAGAAGACCATTGATACAATTGTAAATGTGTATATGGTATAGAGACGGATAAATATCTTCTTTCCCGTATCCAAAGAATGAAATACCCGCGAACTCGCTCCTTTTCTCTCGAATATCCGTTGCTTTTGTGAAGAGATTGAAGAAAGTATCAACAACTAGATTATATAATGATTCATCACCTCCGGCATCACCAATCTCCTTTTTTATCTGTGAAAACGCTTGACTATAGCATTGAATAAAAGCTGCTTTGTCGATTTTCGAAAGATCCGCCAAAACAGGCTTAGAAGCAATGTTACCATTGACATCAGTCAAGAATTTTTGTAATTCTGCAACATCTGCCTTATTGAGACCATGTTCTGGATCGCTATTGGGCATTTGTTTCAAAACATCAAAAGACCATAATCTGGATATCTCTCCGGAAGTAAAAAAATTAAGTTCTTCTACAGTAGTTTTCTTTTGCTTGAATTGTTCAAGATAAGCGAGAAATTTATCTGCATACTCTTTCACGGAGTCTAGTTCCTCGTCCCCGATTTCTCTTCGAAACATCTTTATGATGATTTCCCAAGGAACGCATGAGTTGAAAGATGCGTTGCTATATATGGCAATTCCAACAGGATGGCGTTTTGACAAAGTGAAAATCTTGTTGGCCTTGTCATAAACCTTAACACCAGAGCCAATTGTAACCGCACTATCCGCGGCCACTGCTATAGCTTGTTTATTCAATACTCCTACAATTGCCGTCATAAGCTTATTCTATTCTAAATACTAAATATCCAAATTAGTGCGATAACTTTATTTCTCAACTGTCACTTTAATCTTATTTCCGCAGTGCGGGCATACCAGTGTTCCTGGCTCAACTGTAACAGTAGCCTTGTAATCAGAGAAGAGTTCAGGAATTGTTACGCCTAAGATATTTGCGATTTCCTGGAGCCTTGGGATAGAAATACTAGCTTCTCCGCGAATGATGGCACTGACATACTGTGGGGTCGTACCTAGTTTATCTGCCAACTCTTTTGCTTTCCAGCCTTTCTGTTCCAGTATTTCTTTTATTCTGAAGACTTCCATTATAAATTGATTTTCCACAAAAATAGTAGGTATTTTCGTAGTTAAGCTATTTAGTTTAAAT
>JAGHSA010000032.1 GCA_018066125.1 Candidatus Cryptobacteroides onthequi
AGTTGTCAGCCGCCTCCTGCAGTTCGGAGAGGCGTATGCACTCTTCCGGTCTGTGTGCAACAAGTATCGAGCCTGGACCGCAGAGTATCTTGCTTTCGTAGTTGGTGAGCTGTGGCGCATCGCTGCCGAATGCGATGGCCTTGGTACGGAAGCCGTCAAGGGTGAGGTACTCCATGGGAGTATCTCCCCCATATGCGGTGACTTCGGCATGAGGCACGGTCTTCATCATCTCGCAGACGGCCGCGTCGGATGCGAATGTGGTCCTGAAATAGATGCGGCAGTCGAGGCGGTCGCTGAGTATGTTCTGCGGGTTGTCGCTGACGAGCTTGCCGATGTTCCATGTGGTCTCGCCAAGCACCGGATCAGAAGGGATGTCCGCAGTCCTGAGGCCGGAAGCGAAGTCCACGAATCTCTCGACAGCGCTGGCACCGTTTTCCGGATAGCCGGAGTGGGAGCTTACGCCCCTGAATGTGAGCCCGAATGACTTGGTGCCCTTGCTGGCGCTGGCCATGCAGCCGTCAGTGGGCTCGCCCACTATCACTACCCTGCCGCCGGGATGCTGGGTGCGGAATGCCTTGGCCCCGAATGAGCCGGTCTCCTCGCCGCTGAGAAGCAGCAGGCCGAAACCGGTGCAGCCACGCGCCTCCAGCTCGAGGCAGGCTGTATAGAGGGCTATGATCTGCCCCTTGGCATCGCAAGTGCCCCTTCCCTTGAAGAGCAGGTCTCCGTCCGGGAGCTCCTCCACGGTCGGCGGGATAAACGGAGGGACAGTGTCCATGTGCGTGCAGAAAACGATCTGAGGATCACCCCATGCGAACAGCAGGTTCTCGGTGCCGTCACCGACCTCATATCTGGTCAGGGTGCAGCCCGGGGTCTTGAGTCTCTGCGCAAGACGCTCCGACAGGGCCCTCTCCATGCCGGAGGTGGACTCTATGCCGAGCATTTCCATGTAGAGGTCTATGTTGGGCTTCATATCCGAATCTTTCACTGAAAAAATAAAAGAAGCGGCCACTTGGGTCGCTTCACATATCACGTAAATGGCTCTCTACAAATTTATACAATTTTTTTAATAACAGCTCCCTAACGTGTAGATTTATCGATAAGAATATTCAATTCTTCCTGTTTGATGAGACCATCCACGCAGATGAAACTCACCTCGTCCGGCTCGGAGCTGAAGAACACGAGACTGACGATGTCGTCGCCCTTGTTCTCGGTATAGATACGGACCGTTTCCCCGTCGTCTTTTGCCTCCATCATAAGTTCATACTTTCCTGCCTTGATCAGTTTCTGGACATCCTGGGAAAGGTCCGAGATCACACGCGGGCTGGATGTGCTGAGGAGATAGAATCCCGAAAGGTTGCGGATGATGGGAGCGAGATTCACGTCTCCATTTCCGGTGTTGACGTCCGGTATCTTCCCTATCAGCTTGAACATGTTCGGGGAGATATACACGGCCTCCACACCCTTTTCGTCAGAGTATCTGGTGTAGATGGACTTTCCGCTCTGCGCGAATGCGCTGAGAGACATAAGAACGATGGCTGCAAATGCAATTATCTTCTTCATGATGTTGGTGTGATTAAAGGCCCAAGGCCTGGTTGGTGATTTCCCTCGCCTCGTATCCCGCTTCCTGGGCTTTCGCTATGCCCTGGCTCATTTTTGATGATATCTTCCCGAACGACTCTTCAAGCATGGCATATGCCACTGCCGGATCGCTGTAGGTATCCTGAAGTTCCTCCGGGGTGTTCAGAATGGCGGCACCAGCCGCCACGAGCAGACCGAGTGACGCTGCAGCTGCGAGCGGACGCACCCAGGAAGGGGCGACGGAGCGCCTCGTCTCTCTCTCCTCCTCCGCCAGGCTGAGCGCTGCCACAGTCTTCCTGAGGTCCTCTTCCAGGTCCGCCGGCACCTGGATGGAAGTGTCTGCGGCAATCCTGCCGAGGTCTTCCATACCGAGGTCTTCTATTTCTCTGATGCTTTTCATTTCAACTGGTTCAAACGATTCCTCAATGTCTTTCTTGCCATACTGAGATTGACTCTCACATTGATCTGGCTCATCCCTGTGAGTCGGGAGATCTCTTCGTACTCCCTGTCTTCAAAGACTCTCATCCTGAGTACTTCCTTCTGTTTCGGAGGCAGTTCCTCGATCATCTTCAGGACATTGGAGAGAGTCTCTCTGTCAATGTTGTCAGGAGGCGGACCGTCGCCCCGCACATCCAGGCCTGATTCCCTGATGGCCTCGACACTTTCCATGCGGTGTCTTGCAGCTGCCCTCACCCTGTCCAGACAGAGGTTGCGGAGTATCCTGACGGCGTATGCCTGAGGGTTGTTTATGGAGGAAAGGGTGTCACGTGAATTCCACAGCCGGACAAATGTGTCCTGCACGGCGTCCCTGGCGTCGGCATCGTCCTCCAGGATGTAGAATGCCACCCTGTAGAGAGCACTGCCGAGCGGCAGCCATGTACTGTTGAATTCCTGTCTTGTCATGGGTCTTACCTGGCCAGTCTTGCGATGGCCTCTGCAGATATCTTTCCTTTGATCCAGATGATGGCCCCGTCTGTAGGGGTATAGAGGACAAGGTCCTTGAGATCGGCGCCTTTTGCATCCGATGCAGCGAAGATATACATCTTGTCACCTTCGTCTTTCACCTCCATCAGGAGATTTTCCTTCTTGGAGTAAATGGCGCCTATTTCCGCATTGATGGCATCCCTGACGCGTTTTGGCGCGTCTTCATAATCCATGATGGTTATGCCCTTGATGTCGCGTATGAGGCCCAGGATGGCCCTGGCATCGGGATCGCCGATATCTTCCATCACGGAAGCACGTATAAGGTTCCTGAGGAGTGAGGTGCCGAGATTTCCCACCTTCACCACATCCACGCCGTCACAGTCCGAGTAGCTGCGGACCAGGGCGCTGAGTTTGTCGGTCTGGGCAGCAGGGGCGGCCGAAGCCGCCGCCTCTGAGCCCGCAAGCAGTCCGACGACGATGACTGCAAGTGTGAATAGTTTTCCAATCTTTTTCATGGTCATATATCTTTCAAAATCAGATTCCGACAATAAGACGCCGCCGTCTGGCGTTTGTTAAGCGGAAATCCGATTTTTATCGTCCGGCAGGAACGAAAGGAGTCACAGGGTCACCTGTCCATCTGTACAGACGGGCGTCGGTGCACTGGTTGCCGGCGCGGTTCTTTCCATTCTCCGAGAAGATATAATAACCGTTGCCTAAAGAGGTCATGCCTGTAGAGCCGTATTTGAAGAACCAGCCGCACAGGCCGTTGCGTGGATCGCGCATGCCCATGTCTGATGTCACAAGCTGCGTCTTCCTGGCCATATCGTAGCTGCATCCGGCAAGCGGAGCCCTGAATGGCTTCTGGTCCACGCTGAACGACATGAGCTTGAAGTTCGCATATTCCGGCTTGTGGCCGCTGTACACTGCCATGAATATCTCGCGGGTGAACGGGTCGTACATCAGGTTCTGGACTCCCCATTCGGTATTTCCGGTATATATGAAGTATTTCTGCTGCGGATGGCGCGGGCCCACGGTGTGCAGGGTGCCGAATCTCATAGGCTGGGACATGCGCCTGAGCTTTGCAGGGTCATAGCAGAGTATGACCTGGTAGTCGTTGTCAGTCCTGTTGTTGTCGCCGTATATGCCGTATGCCACGTAGATGCGGTTGCGTCCGCCCCTGGCACCGATCTTCGGGGCGCAGGTGATACCGTCGATGCCGGAGCATCCGTACCTGTGTTCCACCGGCCTGCCGAAGTTGACAAGTCTGGCGTCATAGTCCTCGCATGCATCGGTGATGCAGACGGTCCTGAGCACGGGGTCGCGCTCCGGATCCATTCCCCGCCTGTTGACTCTATCGACGTCGATGATGGCCACATAGAATGAACTCTGGGCCGCGACGGCTACTCCCAGCCCCTTGGCTATGCCCTGGCCGATGACATCGTCCTTGCATTCGAGCGATGCATAGACATATCCGTCATCAGGATTGAGCGTCATGGCGCCCAGATGTCCCTGAATGCGGTCAATGGTGCCTATGACACGTCCGCTGAGGTCCGTCTTGATAAATGTAGTGGTAAATGAGAAATACATGCACCCCTTGCGGAGATCTACAGCAAGGCCCTGGACATGGTTGCGGAGAGCCTCGCAATATACGGACTCAGGCATGCCGGAAGGACGTTTCGGTGCTGCGGAGTAGGACCTCTGTGTGCGTGACGGCACCGGTGCGTGATTCTGTGCGGAAAGGGAAAATGAAGCCGCCAAGATCAGTGCGATGGCGGCGGCAGTGCGGAGATGTCTCATGATATCACTTGTTCAGCTCGGCGAGCTTGTTTTCGATGGCGGCACGGAGATCTGTGCCGGGAATGTAATGGAGGGCATTGAGGCCGACAGCGGCGGCGCCTTCGACATTGACAGCCGAGTCGTCCACGAAGAGGATTTCGGAAGGATCGTATCCGGTGGCCTCGATGGCGGCACGGAAGATGCCCGGAGCCGGCTTCTGGACCTTCAGCTCGTGTGAATAGAATGCACCTGTGAACACGTCATCGAACGGAAGGCCGCAGTCTTCGAATATGTGGAAGGTCCTCCTGACATTGATGGGGTTGTTGTTGCTCAGGACATAGAGCGGGTATCTGTCCTTCAGCTCGCGCAGATAGGCTATCTTCTCAGGCGGCACCGTGCCGAGCAGCGAGCTCAATGCATCGGCGGCCTGATCGTCCGTGATCTCTCTGGAGCAGTGCTCCCTGCAGAGACGGCAGAACTCCGGTTCATCGATTTCGCCGCCTTCGAGCATACAGAAAAAGCCATTGTGCTGGCTTGTGCCTATGAGTTCGTCGACATTGTCAAATCCCAGGGCCATGAAGGAAGCCTTGCATCTGGAGACACTCAGGTCTATGAGCACTCCACCCATGTCCAAAAAAACAGTCTTTATCATCTTCTTAACTGGAAAAGGGCCGGCTGAATGTCAGCCAGCCCTGTATGGAGCGGAAAACGGGGTTCGAACCCGCGACCCTCGGCTTGGGAAGCCGATGCTCTACCACTGAGCTACTTCCGCAAATCTCTGAGGACAAAGATAGGAATTTTTTATTGATAATTGGTATCTTTGTCTTAGAAGCTGTTTTGAAATCATTGGAAAAATTTGTCAAGCAAGCACCGGGAACTTAGTCGGGCATTCGTCAGGACGGAGTACGACCTCCACTGTCCATCCAAACTTTTCGGACACCCAAGACGAGGGAACTTGTGTTCAATAAATTACGTGTCTTTATAACATTATTTTTGATTCATTTCAGAACAGCTTCTCAGAAATATTGTTTGAACTGAAATTGCAATGGCCCCGATATGTCACAGAGTCTGCTCCGTATCCTGACCGTGTTCTGCGCACTGGTCTTCCCATTTTTCACAAACGCTGCATCTTCGCTGCCTGACCGCGATCTGGAGCTGGTCCGCAGCCGCTTCGCCACGGATGCTCTTGATCCTTCAGGGCCGATTGATTACGAAAGGGTAGCGCAGCGCATGGCGGACCTTTCTCCCGACGGTTCATGGCCGGACATCAACTATGTCGATACCCGAAACGTTGCATTCCAGAATGCCGAACATCTCCGCCACATGGTGGAGATGGCAAGGGCATACAAAATAAAAGGTTCGCCGATGAAGGGCCGCAAGGAGCTCAAAAAGAAGCTGTTTCTGGCGATCGACTACTGGACAGCCAACGATTTCATCTGCAGCAACTGGTGGAACAATCAGATCGGCACGCCCGACCAG
>JAGHSA010000035.1 GCA_018066125.1 Candidatus Cryptobacteroides onthequi
CACGAGAAATCAGAAAAGCACCATGAGACACAGGTTCTTCATCTCCATGATGGCTGGTCTGGCCCTCGCCGCATGTTCCAGCCATGACGTACTGATCGAGACTGAAAGGTTTGACGACCTCGGAGGCTGGACTCTCGACGAGCAGTTCCGCGACCAGGTGGGCTCGGCCTACCTCCTCGCTCACGGCATGGGAATCCCCGTAGCCGATGCGAAGACCATCGTGACGCTCCCTTCTGCCGGAAGCTACCATGTTTGGGTGCGTACATACAACTGGAACGCCCCTTGGGACCCATCTCTGGCACCGGGACTGTTCCAGATAGCCGTGGACGGAAAGGCAGTCGGCGACAAGCTCGGCGACGAGCCACAGACATGGGGATGGCAGTATGCCGGAGATTTCAAGGCAGAGAAGAAAACCGTGAGTCTGTCACTCCACGACCTGACAGGATTTGAGGGTCGCTGCGACGCAGTCCTCATCACCCGCAGCGACAGGCCTTCATTCCCGGAGAAACGCAGCCTCACCCCTATCACAAAGGAAAAGGAGACATATGACCTCATCGTGGCAGGAGGCGGCACAGCGGGCATTTCGGCGGCAGCCGGTGCGGCGCGTCAGGGCCTCAAGGTTCTCCTGCTGGACGACAAGCCATGGCTCGGAGGCGTGGGCTCCCCCGCTGTCAAGATAAGTGTCTCAGGACGCTGTCTGGAGGGCAGGTATCCCAAGATGGGACGCATCATCAGCGAATACGGCAGGCCGTACAGGGACCCGGACGCCTTCCTCGACAAGTTCATGGGCGAAGGAGTGGATCTCAGGCTCAATTGCAGGGTCATTGAGGTCAAGAAAAAGGGCGACCGCATCACCTCCGTCATCGCCGAAGACTTCGGAGGCAAGAGATATGTAGAGTTCAAGGGCAGATATTTCGCCGACTGCACCGGAGACGCCAATCTCGGATTCCTTGCCGGGGCGGAATACATGATGGGTCCGGAGACACGCGATGTCTATGGCGAGGACCTCGCACCGAAGACAGACGACCGGAGAACCTACGGATCCAGCATGGTCTGGAACGCTGACAGGACGGGCGAAGTGACATCATTCCCAGTGCTGCCATGGGCTGTGCAGATGTCGGACTCCACCAGGATCAAGGCATGGCGCAGTGCCTGGAGCTGGGAAGTGGGATGGTACAGAGACCAGATCGAGGACGGAGAATGGATGAGAGACTATATGCTCAAGGTCATCTACGGCAACTGGTCTTATCTCAAGAACTCCCCGGAAACGGCAGAAGAATTCGCCGATGTGGCACTCAAGAGCGTCTCACATTTCCTCGGAAAGAGGGAGAGCCGCAGGCTCAAGGGCGACTATGTCATCACACAGCATGACGTGGAGGGAGAGTGGACCAGGCATCCTGACGCAGCGGTGTGGGCGACCTACCCTATCGACCAGCACTTCCCTGCGCCGGAGTCCGTGCAGAACTTCCCTGACGGCCCGTTCATCGCCACCATGAAGCACAACCACAACCCTCTCGGCATCGGACGTGCGAAACTCGTACAGGGACGTGACTACAACGATCCGTATATGATTCCATACCGCTGCCTCTACAGCGTCAATGTCAGCAACATGTTCATGGCAGGACGCGACATCAGCGGATCGCGCATCGCGCTCTGCTCATATCGCGTGATGGGCACATGCGCCCAGATGGGAGAGGTCGTGGCCCTCGCGGCAAAGATATGCAGCGACCACGGATGTACCCCGAGAGAAGTCTACAGCGACCACCTTCAGGAGCTCATCGCCGCTCTGGAACAGGGGCTCCCTGAAAAGTACGAGAAGATCTATTCTCCGGACTAGCGATCTGGAACATCGTCATGAGGAAGCCGGCGGGGCGGCAGGCATTTTTCTCAACAGGCATTTAACAAAACGTCACGCACGGCGTCTAATTACAAACCGATAAATCCAGATGATTATGAGAACCGACAGCAGACTTTCAATCGCATTGGCAGCACTCATCGCTGCGGCAGGCATCTTCATGTCATGTGATTCTGACATCGCATACACACTTGAGGGCACTTGGGAGGGAGACATGTTCCAGGAATATATCTGGGAAGGAACCACATACTGCCCATCATACACCCAGGTCACATTCCTCAAAGACCCATATACCTATTCAAGTGGCGACGGATACTGGGTGGACTACTTCGACTCCTGGATTCCTTGGAAGAACACGGTGGTGACCAACCATATAGACTGGACAGTCAGGGACGGCAACATCTTCATACACCTCTTCGAGGACAACATCGACTTCATCATCAGCGACTACCATCTGGATGAAGAGATCTTCAGGGGTGAGCTCTCAGGATCTGACGGATCATACGGAAGATTCCGTCTCCACTATGCAGGGCGTCCGTTCGCCACACGCAGTACAGAAGGCACTGAGACCGGAGAGAGGCCTCAGAGAGTCACTGTCAGAAAATAAATGACTTTGACACAGGGAAAAGGCCGTAAAGGCCACCCGTATGAATAAACAGTATATTTCCTGCTCCGCGAAGGCTTCCGCCTTCGCGGAGTTCGTTCCACAGGCCGTAGCTGGCCTTGCCTGTATAGACAGGATCCAGCACCACGCCTTCCAGACGGGCAATATGCTTTATGTGATCCAGCTCTTCAGGCCTGCTCTGTGCATAGCCTATACCGACGTATCCGTCATTGATTTCAAAGTCCTCAGGCTTCAGAGCCGCGGCACAGCGGTCAGCCTCCGACTGACTGATCTCCCCCTGCTCCACCAGGTACGGGAGCGCCTCGATGGATATACGGTGACAGTGATCCTGGAAATATTTCACATCATCACACACGGCCATGGCCACGATTCTGCGCCCGTGCCCGCCGAGGATGTTGGCAAGATTCAATCCGGCCGCTGTGCCGCCGGATCCAGTCGCAAGCACTATCGTGTCGAATCTGATCCCGAGCTCGCGCTCCTGGTCGAGTATCTCATGGAAAGCATTGTAGTAACCGAGAGTGCCGACACCATTTGAAGCTCCCTCCGGGATGATGTAAGGATGGTATCCCCGGCTGCGGTATTCCTCCGCCATTGCGGCCATGATCTCGTTGCGGCTTGTGCTGTACTCCTCCCTGGTGCAGAATTTCACATCGGCACCCATCAGCAGGTCGAGAAAATAGTTCCCCTCAACCGGAGGCTGCTCACTGATGCGGAGCAGGACTGCCGATTTCATGCCGTAATGAGCAGCGACGGCGACCGTGGCGCGGCAGTGGTTGCTCTGTATGCCGCCGGTGGTGATGAGCAGGTCGGCACCCTGCTGCAGGGCCTCCTGCACAGAGAACTCAAGCTTTCTTATCTTGTTGCCGGACCATTCGCTGCCGGTCTGGTCATCACGCTTGATATATATGCTGCATCCAAGCTCCTGTGAGAGCCGTTCCAACTTCCCTATCCTGGTGGGAAGATTGGCCAGAGAAAGTTTTTTCATCTGCATCTCCTAATAAACGACGTTGAGCCAAGGGAAGTTTTCGGTGACATACTTCTTGACAGCGGCCGGTACATCAGTACACATCCTGTCACATCCGAGATATGCTCCGAGGATGAAATCCTCCACAGACTGGCCGGGCCAGAGGCTGACGGTGATACCCTCTTCATGGGCCTTCTTCACATCTTTGCGGGATGTGCCGTTCATGGTACATCCGAGGGTATAGATACCTGTGGTCTTGGCTATGGCGATGGTCTCGTCACTCAGCGGCCTGCCTATGATGAGAAGAAGATCAGCATCCGGATGGTGCGTCTGGAGATATCTCAGACCGCGGTAGTCACCTGACGTGAACACCATCATGGAGTTCTTTGTCTTTATAGACTTCACACCCTGGTAGACCTTCTCGACCATCTCTTCAAGCCTGTCCTGAGGATAAAGCTCTGCCGGGCTGGTCTTGAGCTCCCACTCCACGTAGAGGTTGTCCTTGCCGTCGAAAAAGCGGCACAGCTCCTCGAAAGACAGCACCTTGTTGCCCTTTTTCGTATGGAGACCGCGGACCTGGTCCGCAGTCATCTTCTCGATGATTCCCTTTCCGTCAGTGGTACGCTCCAGTGTATGGTCGTGGAGGATGAAGAGCACACCGTCAGCCGTCATGCGGACATCGGTCTCAAATCCTGTATAGCCGAGATCCCAGCTTTCCTGGAAAGCCACCATGGTGTTCTCGTCACGTTCCATGCGTCCCCCGCGATGAGAGAATGCGCGTATAGTCTGTGTCTGTGCGAAAGATGCCACTGCAACAGAAAGTGCGATGACAGTGGTCAAAAGTCTCTTGTCTATCATATGGTCCTGTTTTGAACTCTAATATAGGCACTTTTTGTATATTTGTATGACGTCATATCCAATATCATACATGAAAAAGATCAAGATCAGCCTTTTCCTCAAGGTCATCATTGCCATAGCGTGCGGTGCCCTTCTGGGCCTGGTTGCACCCGACTGGGTGGTGCGCATACTCAAGACATTCAATGTCCTCTTCGCCCAGCTGCTCAAGTTCGTGGTGCCTCTGCTCATCCTCGGGCTGGTGACACCGGCCATAGCCAATGTCGGGCGCGGCGCCGGTAAGATGCTCCTCGCAGTGATGGCCATCGCATACCTCTCCACGATCTGCGCAGGATTCTTCACCCACATCAGCGTGTCGGGGCTTTTCCCTCACTACCTGACTCCGGGAGAGATGTCGGCAGACGCCATGAGCGCCAAGGAGTTCAAGCCTTTCTTCGACATCAAGATTCCCCCGGTATGCGACATCCTCACCGCCCTGGTGCTGTCGTTCATGACAGGAGTCGGCATCATATTCACGGGATCCGCGGCTCTCAAGAAAGGATTTGACGAGTTCGGCAACATCGTGAAGCTGACCATTGAGAAAGCCATCATCCCCCTCCTCCCGTGGTACATCATGTCCATGATATGCGAGATGGGAGCGAAAGGAGTCATCAGCATGATTCTGGGATCCGGATTCAAGATCATACTCACAGGAATTGTCCTGTCCATCATCTACCTCATACTGCAGTACGGCCTCGCCTGTGCGATAGCTCGCAAAAATCCTTTCACGTGTCTCTGGAACATGCTGCCTGCATACCTCACCGCCTTTTCGGTATGCTCAAGCTCCGCAGTGATCCCTGTCACCTCCAACTGCACCCGCAAGAACGGCGTGAGCGATGACATCGTGGACTTCACCATCCCGCTCTGCTCCGCAGTGCACATGTGCGGATCGACCATCAAGCTGGCAGCCAGCGCCATCGCTGTGGCCTACCTCAGCGGCAGCCCGCTGCCTTTCGGAGTATATGCAAGTTTCGTGATGATGCAGGGTATAGCCGCAGTCGCAGCGCCCGGAGTCATGGGCGGTGTCCTCATGGCATCAGTCGGACTGCTTGAATCCATCATGGGATTCAGCCCCGACCAGACTGCCCTTGTCATGACCCTCTACCTCGCACTTGACGGTTACGGCCCGGCCTGCAATGTGACCGGCGACGGAGCCATAGCCATCGTGATACAGAAGTTGTTCGGAAAAGAATAGAATACAGACATGAGACACTGGATAGCCATCCTGGCGGTCCTGACGGCATGCGCCTGCAGCAGGACCGAAAATACAGACATAGTACTTGAGTCATCCACCTTCCGCCTGACCATAGGGCAGGACGCCACAGCCAGGTCGCTCGTACTGAAAGAAAACGGACAGGAGATGCTGTCCAAGGGAGATGCCATCCCCCTGTTCACCGTCACCCAGGAGCGCCCGTTCAACAATGAGGTCAAGCTCGAGAACCCCAATACGCGCACCACATACAGGGCCAACCGTGTGAGGCGGGAAGGAGACAGACTCATAGCAGGATTTGAGACTGCAGCATATGAGGCGGTCATCAGGATAGACGAGGCTGACGGTTATATCACGTTTGAGCTCGAGGACTTCATCTGCGACCATGACAGGGACTATGAAGGCCTCAGGATGGACGTGCCGCCAGTGTCTGAGATGCGCCTGCTTCAGCTCCCGGTCAGGGAGAGGGAGAACTTCGGCGACTGGCTCAACGCCATGTGGGACGGCAAGGCCGCAGTATGCGTGGCCGGATGCGACCCTTACACGGAGATCTGGCATACTGATGCCCGGGACGGAAGGATCATGACCGCAGACCTCTACAGCGGCATCAGGCTGCGCGGCGGAAGGGCCGCCATCATTGCGGCGCCGGGAAAGGAAGCCTTCCTGGATGCGATGGACCGATTCGAGCAGGATCTCAACCTCCCGAGAGGCGTACAGAGCAGACGCTCGCCCCTGCTGAACAGATCCATCTACTGGGTGTCCGATGCCACCCCGGAAAATATCGACAGACACATCGGGTATGCGAAGAAGGCCGGAATGGAGATGATGCTCTTCTACTACACCTGCTTCACCAAAGGGCACGGATACACCAGACTCGGCGATTATGAGCTCCGGGATGAATACACACGCGGGCTTGATGATATCAGGGAAATGATGGATAAGCTCAAGGCGGCAGGCATCACTCCCGGATTCCACACGCTCCAGACCCATATCGGCATCTCAAGTGCATATGTCACCCCGGTTCTCGATCACCGTCTGGGCAAAAAGAGGGTATTCACGCTGAAGAGTGCCCTCCCAGCATCAGGAGAGGTGAGCGAGATCGTCGTGGAGGAGAATCCTGTGGATGCACCGATGCATGACGGATGCAGAGTGCTTGGATTCGGAGGCGAAGCCTTCTCATACGAGTCCTTCACCACTGAAAGGCCTTACACATTCAAGGGCGTCAGCCGCGGCCATTTCGGCACAGTGGCGTCAGGCCATCCGGCCGGAGAAGTGGGAGGTGTGCTGGACATCAGCGAGTTCGGAGCAAAGACAATCTATCTGGACCAGAATTCTGACCTCCAGGATGAGATCGCCGACAAGATCGCGGCTATCTATGACTGCGGATTCGAGTTCATGTACCTCGACGGCTCGGAGGGAGTCGCACCGCCTTGCGGAATCAACGTTTCACTCTCACAGTACCGTGTGATTAAGAAACTGGCCACACCTCCGCTTTTCACCGAAGGTGCCGCCAAATCCCATTTCGGGTGGCACATGCAGGCAGGAGCCAATGCTTTTGACGTATTCAAGCCTGACGTATTTGAGGAAATGATATTGAAATTCCCTTACGCCGAGGCCCCACGCATGCAGAAAAACATGACCCGGGTGGACTTCGGATGGTGGAGGATATTCCCTGAGACCACCCCTGAGATGTGGGACTTCGCAGAGGAGAAGGCGATGGAGTACAACTGCCCTGTCACCATCCAGATGAATCTCGGCAGCATCGAGTCAAATCCGAGGATGGACGAGCTTTTCGAAGTCCTCCACAGATGGGAGGATATCAGGAGGCAGCAAGGATCCTGTCCACAGCCTTGAGTATCGGATCGATCGACACATCCGAGCCCACAGCCTCGTTCATCCAGGCCTGAGGTGTCAGACGGCCTATCTTCCATATCCTCTCGATCTCCGGTCCGAGAACGTCCGGATCCGGCAGTCTGGAGAAATGCTCTTCCAGCTGATATTCCACTATGTGCCCGAACGGATAGTTAGGCAGGTACATCGGGGAGTTGACCATGTGAGAGTAGATGGCCAGTATCGGAGAGTCATGTGTGCCGAGGACAGGCTCGAAATACATGTTCCACACCTCGCGCGCTATCCTCAGACAATTGTCTCTGAGGTCTTCCGGAGTGGCATCCCTGTGGGCATAGAGCCAGCGCCATGTGTACATGTCCACCAGTGACACTCCCATGATCTCATACATGCCCCAGAATATGTCCAATGTCACGTTGTCATCGATCTTCGTATCATATCCCAGAAGTTTGAGGTCACGCTTCTGGAAGATGAATGCCAGAGCTTCGGTGAAAGCCGTATTTGGAACTCCGTTCAGGGTGTAGTAGTCGATATCGTACATGTCGATGGTCTGCTCTACATTGTGGCCGAACTCATGCACGGCGATGTTGTAGCCCTTGTAGTCCATGCCGCTGTCTGCAACCCTGGTCCTGAGATATGACTTGTACCCCTTGCCGGGAGTACCCAGGGCATGTCCCGAACCTCTTGCAGCCTCCACGCCGATCTTGTCTGCCAGATATTCTGCATAAGACTTTGAGAAGCCCAGGTTCTGAAGCATCTTCGGCATCCCCTTCTCAAAAGCTTCCGGGTCGGGATACAGAGCCCTGGTCTGCTCGGAGAGGCGGTCCTCCGGCATGGCAGAGCGGCTCTTGAAGCCGTCATACCAGATGTCGTAAGGACGGAGATCCCTGCCGAGACGTTTCCTGATGAGATCACCGGTCCTCTTGACCTGATCCGATGACAGCAGTTTCACGAAGAGAGACTCGATCTCATCGGCAGACACTTCCATACCGCCCTCGAAATTGCGTATGATGGCGTCAGGCTGCTGAGGACAGTAAGGGTCGGCCTGGAGCATGGTGTGGAATATGTCGAGGATGCGGGCATAGCGCTCAGCCCCTTCAGGAGCGAGAGTCAGTTCCTGCCCGTCCTTCCATGTCCTGTTTGAGTATGGGGCCCAGTCGTACGCAGCATTGTTCACAACCTCTCCGGGGATATCCTGGAGGACGATATGTTCCATGACCTTGTATATCATTTCCTGCTTTTCACGCGCATGAGGAACGTCGGCATAGTTGGACTTGATCTCGTCGCGGAGATTCCAGTGGCTCAGGAGGACCATGTCCTCAGGGAAGAGTCTCTCACCGCTCTCGGTGAGGAGATGCCCCATCATGATGTTGTAGTCCGCGATATAGCTCTCGGCCCTGCTGCCGGCCTCACCGGAATCCTGGCCTATACGTGCGGGGACTCTGGTCGTGAACTGGTCTCCCATACGGGCATATGCCCATTCCAGACGGGACCAGTTCTTTCCCAGTTCATTCTTTTCCGCAAGGGTATAGTTCGGGAAATTGAGCACAGTGATGAAGGCCAGCCTGTTGGCAAACATATCGTCTGACAGGTGCGAATACGGGCTGTACATGCTGAGTATGAAATCGACATCGTCAGGTGCCGGCCCCTTGAGGATGACCGGCCTCTGAAGCACGGTACCGAGCTCGCCATACATCCCGTTGATGGCTGCATAGGCTGAGGAGAGTTTGTCGAAGAGCTCTTTCTTCCCTTCCGGAGTCCCCTTGAAACTGCTCCTGACCAGATCACAGAACTCCTCTTCCGTGCCATCGGCAGCTCTCCACAGGAAAGCTGCCTGTCTGACACCTCTCTCAAGCAGGGCTCTGTCCTGGGCCTCTGTGCCCGATATGGCAGCCTGGATGGCTGATTCTGAAACAGGTGAACTTTCGTTTGAGTCCGCCGCGCCGCCACATGCCCAGAGGCACAGCGCGCAGACGATGTATGCCGCTATCTTTTTCATAACCTTGCAAATAAAACACTGTCAGACGCAAAGATATATATTTTCGGTGTCTAAGACAATTGCATTTGCGAAGTGGGAGAAGTACCTTTGCGGCTCGAAACAGACATGACAGAATGGAGATTGTGACAGAAAACGGCCGCCCTGCAGACTGCAGCGGCAGGCTCGCCAAAGAGATTGCGGCATACGACTTCCTCGACTCCATAGGAGTCAGTTATACCAGAGCGGACCATGCCGAGGCCTTCGACATGGATACCTGCGATGCCGTGGCTGAGGTCCTGGAGACGGAGATATGCAAGAACCTGTTTCTCTGCAACAGGCAGCAGACGGTATTCCACCTGCTGCTGATGCCGGGTGACAAGAAGTTCAAGACCAAGGACATTTCAGCTCAGATCGGATCTTCCAGGCTCTCATTCGCCGACGAGGCGCACATGGAATCCATGCTGAACCTCACCCCCGGTTCGGTCACCGTCCTGGGACTCCTTTTCGACCCGGAAAAAAAGGTCAATCTCGTCATCGACGAGGATCTCCTCAACGGCCACGACAGCATTGGTCTGCACCCGTGCATCAACACCTCCACGGTCAGGATATCCATGGATGATTTCCGCGGCAGGCTCATTCCTGCTCTCGGCCATGAGCCCTCCATCGTCAGTCTCCCGAGATACGAAGAATAGATCATGACAGGACAGAAATACAGCAAGTGGGTGGCCTGCTGGGGCAACGCCACCTCCATCACCGACCGCAAGGAGGCCACATGGGCCAAGGACCTCACGCTCAGATATCCCATACGCATGTGCTTCAGCGGCAGCGCACTCAGATTCAGGTTCTCCAATCTCACCGGCACTGAGGATGTGACACTCACCAAGGCATGCGTACGATGCGGGGACACTCTGGCCGCCATCACATTTGCAGGGGAAAGGAGCGTCGCCATCGCTCCGGGCACCGAGACGGAAAGCGATGCAGTCAGTTTCGACGTGACGGCGGGGCAGACTGTCGAGGTGAGCATGTACTTTGCCGGATTCACACAGATGAACGCCGGAACCCTGATCACAGGACCCCTCTCGAAAGGAAAATACAGCTATGGCGACTATGCCGAGGCCCAGACGCTTCCGCTCGGTCTGACAAGGAACACCAGCTGGTTCTACTTCCTCAACACCATCGACATACTCACCGAAGAGAAGAATCACGCACTCGTATGCTTCGGCGACTCCATCACGGCACAGAGTTGGCCCGACCACCTCGCCATCCGGGCATGGGATGAAGGCCACCGCAATGTCTCCATCATCCGCCGCGCTGTCAGCGGCACGCGCATCCTCCGCCAGTACGACTGCATAACTTATCAGGCATATGGTCTCAAGGGAGCCACACGCTTCCCGATCGAGCTCAATGTGGCAGGCGCCAGGGACGTGATCATCCAGCATGGCATCAATGACATCATCCACCCTGTCGGGGCAGAGAACAACCCGTTCCGCCCATGGAGCGACATGCCGACAGCTGATGACCTGGCTTATGGCGTGGAGCACTTCTATGTGCAGCATGCCCGCAGCCTCGGACTCGGGGTATGGAGCGGCACCCTGCTCCCGATCTATGGGTGGAGGACCTACAATGAGGACCGCGAAGCCGTGAGAGAAGAGTTCAACTCCTGGCTGAGGAACTCTGACGCATTCGATGGATGCATAGATTTCGACAAGGCTGTGCGTGACAGCGCCGACCCGCACGCGTTTGCGGAGCTCAATGATTCAGGGGACCACCTGCACCCGAGCGAAGCCGGATACATGGCCATGGCGGCGTGTGTGCCGGAAGAGCTGCTCAGATAGCCGTATTCAGGCCTTCTTTCCCGAAACCTTGATGGTGGCGGCGTAGGCACTGTTGCAGAGGCCGAGGACCGCCGAGAGCACGAAGAGCGTCTCGATGCCGAGGACCTTCCATATCCATCCACCCAGAAGGGCTATGAATATGGTGATGAGGTGGTTGACCGAAATGCCGGTCGAGATGGTTGCGCGCATCTCTTCCCTGCTGTCTGAGATATCCTGGACATAGACATTCGATGCCATGGACGCCAGGGAGATGACAGAGTCAAGGACATAATTGACGCAGCACACCACGAACGCGACATGCGGCGGGAAGATATGATGGGCGAATCCGTAGAAGAAGCATACGATCACCAGAATGAGCGTGTCCGCGATCATCACAGCCTTGTACCCGACCCTGTCGATGAGCTTGCCCACGAGTGGAGCGAGGAGGAAGCAGGCCACTGCCGAAATGGAGAACAGCAGACTGATCACAGCGGCATCCGCCTTGTAGAAGAGTATGAGCACATACGGGCCGAATGTGAAGAACACCTGCTTTCTGGCACCGTAGAACACCTCCAGCATATAGTACTTGCGGAACTTGCTCCTGAAATAGAAGCGGCTCTTGGACTTGTCAGTGTCACTCTGACCCCTGAGCATGAAAGCCGCAGCCATGGCCATGGCCATGAATATGGCCGCCGCCACAAACACGGGTCTGTATAGCGGAGCGGCCTGAGAGGCGTCTGCCGTCCCTGATCCGAATGAAGCCCCGGCAGCCAGGGCGAAGAGGATGATGACCGCTGCATACCCGAGAAGATTGCCTATCTGATAGATGGCGTTCTGATAGCCCAGAGCCTGCCCGCCACGGCCATCCCTGCTGTATTCGAGCGAAAGGGTGTTTTTCATGCCCAGCTGGATGTGCTCTCCGAGCGAGTAGAAGAAGATGGCGGCTATCACCAGTGCCTTCACCGGAGACACCAGAGCCTGAGCGGTCATGCCGGCGAACATGATCACAAGACCCATCTTGTACATCTTTTCAGCCGAGAAGCGGTAGAATACCGCCAGCAGCACGACCAGAAGAAGTCCAGGCAGTTCCCGGAAGAACTCGGTCACTCCCCTGTCGACTTCATTTACACGGACGATTTCCGCCAGATAGTTGTCGACAACCCCCTTGTACAGTCCGAAGCCGATGGCGGAAAGCAGGAGTGAGAGAAACAGGGCCTTGTAGCTTGTGCCCTCTTTGAAAACCGGATTCATATCTGAGTCTTAAATTCGGGCGCGAATATAGTGCAATTAGTCAATATTTACTATATTTGAAGATACTGACCATACTGAAGCCTTGCTTAAACACTTAGAAAAGATATTCGCCGCCACGTCCTGCGCTGTCCTTCTGGGCTTCGCCGCCGTGTCATGCATGCCGGGACGCGAAAGCACCAATGTTCTCGCGATCTGGGACATGGAGTCAGATGATCCGTCAGCCCCTGTCTGGGGCAAAGAGCTCAGGAAAGAACTCCAGGCGAACGGAGTCAGAGCCAGGATAGAGCAGGTCTACGTTCCTCACAGCCACGCAGAAGAGTTCGACATCTCGCAGAAACTCGACATGATGGAGGCCGAGGGCAACAAGGTGGGTCTGATCATAGCGGGAGGAGACATGAATCTCCACATGCTGTATGACTCTCCCGACGAAAGGCTCAAGACCCTGCCTGCGGTATCCTTCGGAGCCATGTTCCCTACCGCCAGGGACCGCAGCGAGCACATCAATATCGGCATCATCAAGGACACGATAGATATCGGGCACAACCTGGAACTCATGCACATACTATGGCCCGAGACCAGAAAGGTCGTGACCGAAATCGACTGGACCCAATGCAGGTATGAGAGCGACCTCCGCGACATGGTCAACAATGCTGTCTCACGTTTCGGAGAGGACAGGATCATCGATAATGTCAAGCTGCGTTTCAACGAGAGTCTGCTGGACAGGAATCTGGAACTCCACCCTGAAGCATGGAGCATGACCGCCCTGTCACTATGGGACCCATGGGTCAACATAAGCACGGAGAAAAGGTCCAGAATCTATCCCCAGTACGCATTCAATCCGTCCATAAGCGGCAACAGGGTCCTCTTCTTCAAGAACGACAAGACCACCAGGCAGATGACAGAAGACAAGTCATTCATGGCATTCTGCACGGCGGTGCCTCAGCAATTCGAAGTTTGTGACAGCTGCGCCGGCGGTTTCCTCGCGCCAATCGACGTCACCATGCGGCAGGTCGCAAGGATGGCGGGAATCATGCTTGCCGGCAACGGTGAGGCCATATACACCAACCTCTATCTCACAAAGGACTACTATCTGGACTGGAATGTACTGAGAGGAAAGTACCGGCTCGAAGACATCCCGGGATACGTACAGATAAGAAACACCAATATCAAGGACCGGGATCCGGGGACATGGTGGATCATCCTCGCGATATTCACGGCTGCGACCGTAGCCATGGCCGCGACACTGCTGTACCTTATCTCCAGACAGTCGCGCAAGAGCCGCAGCATCAAGCGCGCCATGCTCAGCAGCGCACGCGAATCCATACGAATCAAAGAGGAATTCGATTTCATCAGGACGGAGTCGCAGATCCATATCTGGACGATAGAGAATGACACGATGATCTGCGAGGACCCCTACTCAGAGATATGCCTGACCGATCTCGAGAAAGACCTGTTTGACGATTTCTACTGGGACAAGATTGTGGAATTCCTCAGCATAGACACCCCTGGAAAGCATCAGATCCAGGTTTACGGCACTTCCCCAATCACCCACGAAAAGGGGTGGATCGAGCTCAGGATGCTCATCAAGGAGACCGAACACGGTCTCGAGAAGAGCGGAGTCAGCGTAAGCATCAACGATGTCAAGACGGCGGAGGCCCAGCTCATAGAGACCCACAGAAGACTCGTGAACGCTCAGGAGAGAGACAACTTCATCTCCTCGATCAGCCATGAGATGCGCACGCCGCTGAACTCCATTCTCGGATTCTCCCAGGTGATCACCGACCCGACTCTGGAAACGGATGCGGATGAAAGGATGGTCATGCGCAACGCCGTGGTGAACTATGGTGACGAGCTGACCAACATCATCAACAACATCCTTGCCCTCACCAGGATCGAGAACGGCGCGGTCCAGATGACCCAGGAGATCTGCATGGTCAGGAATCTGATCGCAGACATCTGCTGTGAGATGGAGCTCAAGGCGGCATCCAGCTCTATAATACTGGAGCAGAACGGCGGCCCTGAGGACAGTGCCATCAAGGCGGACAGGCTCATTTTCAAGATCATAGTCCAGAATGTGATAGGCAACGCCATAAAGTTCTCTGAGCCCGGCGGACATGTCTCTGTATCATGGGAAGATCATCATGACAGCGTGACAGTGAGCGTCAGGGACCAGGGTATCGGTATCGACAGGAACAACCAGGGTCTCATCTTCTCAAGGTTCTTCAAGGTCGACCCTTTCTCTCAAGGAGTAGGACTGGGGCTGTCGATCGCATGGGAGTATATCACCAGGATGGGCGGAAGCATCACTGTGGAAAGCGAGCCGGGCAAGGGCTCCGTCTTCCATCTCATTTTCACAAAATCAGGAAAGGAGGTCAAGCTATGAGAAAATTGTTTCAATACGCAGCCCTGGCGCTGACCTTCGCACTGTCTGCATCCTGCGCACACAAACCCGAGGCGCCGAAAGAAAGGAAGAGTATCATAGTCATCCACAACCTCAGCCACCAGCATGTCTCCTTCTACCAGTTCATGGCTGCGATCGAAGACGCCTTCCCTGACACCTCGGCCTACAAGATAGACTACGCCGCCGTCACAGAGGCATATCACCCATGGCCGGACGAAGATTTCAGCGGACTGCTGATGCAGAAGCTCGATATCATCCAGAAGAAATGGGATATCGACATGCTGGTACTCTACAGTGATCAGGTCCTCCATGCCGCTGCCAGATGCCACCATCCCCTTCTGGACAGTCTGCCCGTCGTCTTCATGGGAGCGACATGGCCGGAACACGAGGGCCTGCTTGAAAACAGAAAGAACTTCACCGGATACAGGACTCCCCTGGGCATCAAGCCCGCACTTGATCTTATGAGAGACATGGGGTGCAATCCATGGACCATCGTCAATCTGGACAGCACTTATCTGGACAGATACCTGCGAGAGGAGATTGCCAGTCAGCTTGGCGACACCTCTCTCTATGTCACAAATCTTGACTACTCCGCCGCCGACCACTTCATACCGGATGAAGAGCGTGATCACAGCAAGAGCACCATCATCCCTGTCCAGCTGAGATGCAGTTCCGCATCCGGTTTCGACGCCACGAAGATGCTCAACTGCAGCGAAAGCGGGTGCTCCTACCTCAAGATCAAGGATGACAGGGCTGGCATCACTTCCGTCTCGAACCCCGTCGGAATCTTCTATTCCGTGACACCGGAACGTTTCAATCTCAGCCACCACTCCGCATTCAATGCATGCGCCGGAGGATGTTTCGTGCCGTTCGGAGTGATGATTCCTGAAGTCAGGACCATGATCGACGAGATCCTCGTCGAGGGAAAGAGGCCCGAAGACATCCCTTGGAGGACCATGGAGCCGGACATCTGGCTGGACTGGAAGATACTCAAGAATGACTTCAGCTTCGGCAGCAAGCTGCCGCGCTATGCCCACGTGGTCAATCTTCCGTGGAAAGAGAGGAATCTGGTCAACAGCATCATATCAGACTACTGGATAGGAATACTCACATTGATGGTATTCATATGCCTGATGTCTGTGGCGCTGTATCTTTTCCTGGCAAACCAGGCCAGGAGCAGGGACCTGATAGGTGAAGGCCAGGCGGCTGAGAAGATGACAGTGCACATGGAAGAGGCTCTGGCTGCCGCCAACTGCCACTTCTTCAGGATACGCAGGACGGGCAGCATACTCTTCGATGAATCCTTCAGGGAACTTTGCGGCACCACACCGGTCCCGGCCAACGCCGAACAGTTTGCCGAGATGCTCTCACCTGAGAAGAGAATGGAGTTCCTGGACATCATTACAGACAACGAACTGATGGGAACTGTCAGGAGTCTCCATTTCGATTTTCTCGGGCACCACTTCAATGCCAAGATTGTGAGCAACCATGGAAGCGGACAGGCCGACAAGGCGTACGGAATCCTCTTCAACATGGATACCTACCATCAGATCGAGCGCCAGAAGAACGAGGCTTTCAAGATCGAGGAGCAGTCCACCATGAAGAGAGCTTTCCTGGCATCGATGGGACACGAGATACGCACCCCTCTCAATGCCATCCTCGGGTATTCCCGCCTCCTTTTCGACATGTACGACGACCTGGAGAACGAGGAGAAGAGCACATACTCTGAAGTCATCAGGCAGAATTCCGAACAGCTGCTATCTCTTATCGACAATGTCCTCACCTTCTCATCAAAAGAGGGACGCGAGCCGGATATCGTCCTGTCCAGGAAGAAGGTCAGCGACCTCCTGGATGAAATTTACATGACATATCGCGTCATAGTCCCGGCCCATCTGCAGTTCATTCTTGAGAAAGGCAATGAGGATGAGTATGTCATGGTCAACAGAGGCAGCATGCTTCAGGTGCTCTCAAACATCATGAACAATGCCGTGAAGTTCACGGCCGAGGGAAGCATCACCCTGGGATGGAGAAACGAGGGTGACGACGTGGTCATCTACGTCAAGGACACCGGATGCGGCATCCCTGAGGAAAGCCTGGGCTCCATTTTCGAAAAATACTCAAAGGTCCGCGCATCAACCGAAGGCGCCGGCATAGGCCTGGCTCTCTGCAAGAGACTGGTAGATAAGATGAAAGGGCGCATAAGGGTCTCAAGCACCCTCGGCTCAGGCTCCTGCTTCCAGGTAATATTCAAGAGAGTCGCACCTGAAATCAATTAATCCCTGTATACGCTTCATGAACAAGAGCATTTTCACCATCGCATTCTGCCTTTCAGCCGCAGCTTCCTTCGTCGCCGGTGCACAGACGACATTCCCTCATTCAGCATCCGAAGACAAGGCCGGAGTCATGAGCAAAGCCTACTGGGACATCTGGAACAGTGATGTCCAGGCACGCATAGATGCTGATATCGAGGCGAACCGCAAGGCAGACGCCTGCATAGTGCTGGATGGCATCAGACCCGGCACAGAAGTGAAGGTCGAGCAGATATCCAGCGACTTCTATTTCGGAGCGCATCTGTTCAACTACAACCAGCTCGGCAAAAAGGAGTACAATGACCGCTACAAGGAGCTGTACGGCACCCTGTTCAACTCTGCCACGGTCGCTTTCTACTGGAAGGTCTTCGAGACTGAGCCAGGACGACTCCGCTTTGTGGAGGAATATTGGGACACGGAAGACTACTGGAACAGCTGCGAAGATCCGATGCTCCAGCCTCACTGGAGAAGGCCTGCGACAGACCCTGTCGTGGAGTTCTGCATCAGCAAGGGTCTGCGCATCCACGGCCACACCCTGGTATGGGGAAACCGCAAGTGGCAGCATCCGATGTGGCTGACCACAGGCATCAAGGATCCGGAAGAGAAGGCCGCAATGGAGAGGATGATCGTAGAATACGGCAATCTCCAGAATTACAAGGACTCAGAGACATACTCAGACGAATACAAGGCTCTCACTCCGGCAGAGCTCAGTGCGAAGTTCCCGCATTTCAGCGAGCAGTTTGTAAATGCCTTCGACAGCCGCATCCGCACCATAGCTGAACGCTACAAGGGCGTCATCAGCAGCTGGGACGTCGTGAACGAGAGTTCGACCGACTACGAGCGCGGCCTCCTCGGAGACGGGAGCATACTCACCAAGAGCCATTATGGCATCATGCCTGGAGACTACCCATACAGGGCATTCAAGGTGGCAGCAGAGTCTTTCCCGGAGTATGTAAAGCTCAACATCAACGACTACAACCTCGGCCAGTGCTATGTGGATGAGGTGAATGACATCCGCAGCCGCGGCGGCAAGATCGACGTCATGGGCAGCCAGATGCATCTTTTCAACCCTAAGCAGTGCCTCGACATTGCAGATGGAGCTGCGATACAGACCCCGGAGCACGTATATGGATGGTACGAGCGCCTCAGCAAGGCCGGCCTCCCTATCCACCTCAGCGAGATCACCATCACCGCCCCAGGCAATGATGAGCGCGGGCGTCAGATCCAGGCCGTCATCACACGCAACCTCTACCGCCTGTGGTTCAGCCTTCCTCAGATGAACGGCATCACCTGGTGGAATGTCGTCGACAACTGCGGTGCACCGGGAGAGCCGTCCGTCTCCGGACTCTTCACACGCGACATGCAGCCAAAGACCTCGTACTATGCCCTCGATGAGCTCATCAACCACGAATGGAAGACAAGCCTCACAGTCAGGGCAGACGATGAGGGAAAGGTCACATTCAGGGGCTTCAAGGGAAAGTACATCCTCACATGGACCGACCGCAAGGGCAGGGTACACACTGAGGAGTGTCACGTCGGGGACTAGATCTTCTTGCCGTAGATGCGCCTGCGGCGGTGCTGACGGCTTTCAAAGTCTGACCAGAGATTCTGGACGGCGTTGTTGGTCTCCAGCTCCGGATTTGTCTCCGCATACTTGAATCCGAACTTCTTCACACGAGGGAGCAGATCGCTGATGATCATCGCAGGCACGCCCTTGGACTGGTAGTCCTTGCGCACCGCGATGAGAAGCATGTCCACTGTATCGGTCTTCTTGAGATAGAGAGCCTTTGCGAGGTGATACCAGCCGAACGGGAACATCTTGCCGTCACATTTCTGGAGCGCCCTGGACATGGACGGTATCATGACTCCGAATGCGATGATATTGCCTTCACTGTCATTGATGAAAGTGACAAGGTTCAGGTCGAGCATGGAAAGGTAGAGATCCACGTACTGATCCACCTGGCGGTCAGACAGGGCTGAGTAGCCGTACAGGACATTGTAGGTATTGTTGATCAGATCGAACAGCTTGTGACCTATGTCCAGCTTCTTGATCTCACGCCTGCTGTACTGGACTGCCTTCATCCCGTATTTCTGAGACACTATCGCAGATATCCTTGAAATCTTTTCTGGAACGGCGTCCGGCAGCGTTATGCGTCTCTCAACCCAGTCTGTATTCTTGACGAAGCCCAGAGCTTCGAGATGCTCCATGTAGTATGGGTGGTTGTAGAAGGTGATGGATGTGCCGAGTTCGTCGAAACCATCCACGAGCATGCCCTCGGCATCGAAATCCGTAAATCCGAGGGGGCCTTCGAGATGCTCCATTCCCCGCTCGGCGCCCCAGTCCGTCACCGCCTTCACGAGTGCAGCCGACACCTCCCGGTCATCGATGAAATCGATCCATCCGAAACGTGCATTCCTGGTACCCCAGGCCTTGTTGGCACGCGGATTTATGATGGCTGCTATCCTTCCGACAAGCTTTCCGTCCTTGTAGGCAAGGAAGAAATCTGCGTCGCAGAACTCAAATGCGGCGTTGTGATTGCGGTCGAAGATCTTGACATCCTCCGATGCTATGGTCGGGACGTAATACGGATTGCCCTTGTACAGGACATTGGGGAATTCTGCAAAGAGTGCCAGTTCCTTTCTTGTGCCGGCTTTGATGATTTCTACAGACATATGTGGTTTTTATCGTTTCAGTACCTGATGATCATCTATTCGAAGGCCTTGAACCATTCCGCCCTGGCGGCATGCCAGTCCTTTTCGGCCCACTGTCCGTGGCCTGCCTTTGGAGAACAGTACCACTGCTTCGGAGCAGTGATCATATTGTAACCCGCGAAATTGGTGTGAGGCGGGCATGTGGCATCCTGAAGACCGAATGACATGAACACGGGACACTGGATGCGGTCGGTGAAATTCTTGACATCGAAGTATCTGAGCATGCGGAAGAGATCCTCCCTGTCGATGCCCTCCTTCCTGCACTGGTCAAACACCTCCCACATCGGCCATCTCACGATACGGCTGTAGTCCCTGTAATCATTGAGGAACGGCACGGCCGGAGCACAGGCCTTGATGCGGTGATCGAGGCTCACGCTTATAAGTGCGAAAGCTCCTCCCTGGCTTTCGCCTCTCGCGAAGAGTCGCTCAGGGTCTGTCTGCTCCAGACTGCAGACATAGTCGATCGCCCTTACCACATCGGCGAATGCACCCCTGTAGTAAAAGGTCTCCTTCGACGAGAGCCCGCGGTCTATCCAGCGATAGTGGTCCTTCCTCTTCAGGATGCCCTGATCGCGTACGCTCACGAGGAACTCCACCCTCTCCGGCGCTGCAGACGGTTCGTACCATATAGGGTTGGCCCCGTAACCGAGATAATCGATGTATGTCGGGTACTTCCCGGGCTTGACCGGCACACAGAGGATGCCGCCCATGATCTCACCGCCCCATGACTTCATCTTCACGGTGTAAGTGGTGCGCAGGGAATCCGAACGCTCCGGGATCTTTGTGAGCACCGGATCCATAGGCACCTGAGCCATTTCTGCGAGAGTCGACTGCCAGAACGAGTCGAAGTCCTCAGGCTTATCCTGCGGAGAAACTATCTCCTCTGGACGGACACCTATATTGAACACCCTGAAAGGAGCATACCGGGCGGGAGCACCCTCGACAGAAAGATTGACCTGATAGAATCCGGGATCCAGCCTGCCAAGGTTGAACTTCACAGACGGTCTGCCGCGACGCAGGTTTCGGGTCAGGGTGAGCACGGTGTCTCTGCTTTCGCTCATGAGACTCAGATCAGTCACGAGATCGAGTCTGACTCTGATATCAGGCGCGTTCTCTCCTGCCTCCACGTTCACACCGAGACGGCATGATTTCCTGTCAAGATAAAGCCACTGATGCTCCACCGGCACATCCACGGTGACGGTGTCGGCAGCCGGGGCCGCGGATGCTCCCATCGCAAAGAGAGCGACAATCAAAGATGTTATCATCACTATCGATTAATGAACTGTATCGATTATTCCGTTTCCGGCAGGATGTAGCGGATGCGGGATCCGTCAGGAGACACATCAAGAGACACCTTCGCTCCCATGATGATCGGCTGGTTGACCTTCCCGTGTCCTGACGGGAAGCCGTTGCAGACCGGGATCCCCAGGCCGGCCGTATACTGCATGAGCATATGCTCCACATCCTCATATGGAAGATCCTTTCCGCACTTGGTGAATTCACCGAGTATGATTCCATTGAAATGCGGGATCCTGCCACGGACCTTGAGCATCTGATACAGGCGGTCGATGGCGTGCATGGTCTCCTCGACCTCTTCGATGAACAGTATGGTGCCGTCAAGGGAAGTTACATCATACTCCGTATCCATCAGTGCCTCGAATGTGATCATGTTGCCGCCCACGAGCATGCCTTCCCCATGGCCGTAGCGGTCGCACTCATGTGCCGGAAGGTCATACTCCGGAATGACTCCGAGGAGGAGATTGCGCATGGCGACACTCGCGCTGTCTGCACCCTTTTTCCCTCCGAATGACGAGCACATGTTGCCGTGGATGCCCATGAGACCGCCCATATTCTCTCCTGCGAGAATGGTGGTGATGTCACTGTATCCCACAAGCCACTTCGGGTGCTCGGAATAATAAGCCGCAGGTATGAGGTCAAGAAGCTGTATGGTGCCGTATCCTCCCCTCGTGCAGATGATTGCCTTCACTTCCGGAGCCTCGAATGCCCATCGGAGCTCGGAGGCACGCTCGTAAGGAGTGCCTGCATAATGGTCGAACTTCATGTCCTTGTACTCAGGATGCACCTGAGCGGCATTGGGACCGAGTACCGGAACAAATCCCCACTCGCGGATGATGCTGCATGCGCGCGGTATGACAGAAGTATCCCTGATGGCAAATGAAGGAGCCACGACCGCCACGGTATCGCCAGTATGGATAAACGGCGGCATCACACATGTATTCTGAGCGTGAGCAGTCAGCGCCTGAAGAAAAACGGCAACTGCCGATAAAAGTGAAATCTTTCTCATATCTACAATTCTCAGAAACAAAAGTACAAAAAAAACCAGAATCATTTTACTGACTCTGGTTCCCATTAGGTTATTTGTAGCGGACCATAGGATCCGGGGCAGGAAATCCCCTCGTCCCGAAGCAAAAGTATGAAAGAATGCTCCGCTTTTAGTAAAAATCCTTTCAATTTTGGATGTTTTGTTTCAATTTCTTGCTCGCAGATGCCAATGTCTGCCTCGAAGAAAAGCCAGAACTGTCTGCTATCTCGTCCTTGGTTGCGAACGGATGCGTCTTGGCATAATCATCCGCATACACCACTCGGAGCCCGTTTACATAGTTGTAGAAGCCGCCGAACTCATGCGTCATGACTTTCGACGCCATCGTCTTTCCGCAGTCCAGCTGCTCTACGATCTTGTCAAGGGAAAGGTGGGGATCCAGGAACCCGCGTTTCCTTTCAACTATCTCCACTATCTGCTCCTTCACGTGCTCCATACGGGCGCTCGATTCTGAAGAGACCGGAGCAGCATCGGCTTCGGGCTTATAACTGGACACGATCTGTCCGGTAGGACTGCCGGCCCTGAGGATGTGCCCCGGAGGAAATGTACTGAGAGTGAGGAATATGCAGTTCAGGATGACAAGCAGCACATCTCTGGCTGCCATCGCAGTTCTTGAGGAGAACAGAAAGAGCGCGTAGATGGCGACTACGAGCGTCAGGATGGCATACAGATAGATCACGACCGTCCTGAACCGGAAATCATCAGGTGACGAATACTCTGATGAATGGACGTTGTTGAGGATGCATGTGACCCTTGTAAGATGACGCGCGAGATAGCATATCTCTATCATGCCGAAGACGACAGCGAGATAATACCCTGCCTCAGGATGGTCCGTAAACAGGCAGAATATGATGTATGCCGCCATCAAAGGTCCCCTGACGAGGGCCATCTTCCAGGAAAAGACCCAGATGTCCTCATAATAGCACTTGATGAACTTTGTGATGTACGGAGGCACGATCAGCACCATGGCTCCGCGGGAGAACACATAGAAATTCTCTGATGCGGGATTGATGGCATAAGGCAGCAGGACCAGACAGGTCAGCCACCACGTGATGACTATGGTACGGGATTTCTTTCCCCTGAAATCCGTCAGGTCCCTTTCAGGACGAAAAAACCTGACCGGGATGGAGAACAACCCGGTCAGGACTACACTGTATGCAGCCAGGCTATATAAGAGGTCTGGACTCAAGCATCGATATTACTTTGTGGCATCGAGGACACCACGGAGGTAGCCGATAGACTCTGCGACTCCCGGATGAGGGTTGTCACCGTTCTTCTCGAACTCGAGAGATACCACGCCCTTGTAACCGATCTTGCGGAGAGACTTGACGATAGGCTTGAAATCCATGATTCCGCGGCCCATCTCCCATGTCTGTCCTGCCTTTGAAGCAGCAGTCTCATCCTTGATATGGATGTCATAGATCCACTTGCCGTACTTCTTGATATCCTGTGCGACATCATATCCTGAACGGAAGGTATGTCCGAGATCCATGCAGCAGCCGACTCCGAGACTTGGGTCCTTGACGAGATCCACGACTGTACGGATGTCAGGGAATGCAGCTCCGTCAGGTCCGTGGGTGTGGATAGCCACCTTGATGCCAGTCTCCCTGACCTTCTCGATCACGTAGTCGAGGAGTTCGTAGTTCGGCACACCGATGAACATGTCGGCACCGTAGCGCTGTGCATATGCGAAAGTCTCATCGACAGACTCCTTGGTTCTCATATAGATAGGACCGAGGGTGTAGCCCTGGATGCCGTACTCGGCACATTTTGCCTTGAAAGCGTCCATCTGCTCCTTTGTGGAGTTGAGAGGAAGCCACCAGTCCTTGACAGAGAAGTACTTCACACCCATGCTCTGGAGATACTGGAGTGTCTGGTCAAGCGTGAACTTGCGGTAAGAGAAACCTGCCACACCGATCTTGAAGTCGTCTGATCCGCGTGTCTCTCCGATAGTCTGTGCATTCACCGGCATGGCTGAGAGCATTGCCAATCCGAGAATGAGTGATGTGAAAATTCTTTTCATTTTACGGTCGTTAAATTAATGTTATATGCAAATCTAATAAATAATCCATTAAGATGTACACCATCAATCAAGCCCATGCAGCATACGGTACAGCCTTACGGTACGGAATGCCTCTTCCGGATCGTGGACTCTCAGGATATCCGCTCCCCTTTCCAAAGCGGCCATGTGCAGGGCCTGAGTCTGAGGCAGAGCCTCTTCAGGTGTGATGCAGAGAGGACGGTATATCATGCTCTTGCGCGAAACACCGACCAGGATCTTCCGGCCGAAACGGCCGAAGCGCTCGAGATCCAGCATGAGACGGTAATTCTGCTCTGCCGTCTTGGCGAAGCCGAATCCCGGATCCAGTATCCAGTCCTTCAGCCCGGCGCGGGATGCTCTGGCCGCAAAGCTGTCAAAGTAGGCCAGCACGGCCTCGGTGACTCCTTCTTCATATCTGCACAGCGTCTGCATGGTGCGGGGGTCGCCTTTCTTGTGCATGGCGGCATAGTCCAGACCGAGCTCCGCCACTGTATCCAGCATGGCGGCATCATCATCTCCCGCAGATATGTCATTGACGATGAAACGGCGTCCAAGCACGGCATAAGCCTTCCTCACGATGCCGGAACGGAAGGTGTCTATGGATATCTCCAGCCCCTCCGGCAGGGTGGAGAGGACAGGGGCGAGCCTCGCCCACTCCTCCTCTTCGGACACGTCTGCCGCCCCCGAACGGGTGGACATGGCTCCGATATCGATTATGTCCGCTCCCGACGAGAGTTGAGCCATGTTGTGCCTGCTCGGAGCGAAGTATGAGTCTGGGGTGAGGTTCAGGATGGCCATCACCGATATCTTGCGTGCCGGATCTGTCATTGCGGTCGATTGTTTGTGGTACAAAAATAGTATATTTGCCGTTCAAATACACTACACGATGCTGACAGTTTTGGAAGGTCTTGACGGAGCGGGGAAATCCACCCAGGTCAAGAAACTCAGAGAATATCTCGAGAGCAGGTTCGGGAAGTTGGAATACATTCATTTCCCACGCTATGACGCCGGAGTCTATGGAGAGCTCATCGGCAAGTTCCTGCGCGGAGGGTTCGGCGCCAACGAGGCGGTCCATCCTCAGCTCGTGGCTCTGCTGTTCGCAGAAGACAGGCACGGCGCCGCTCCGGAAATGAAGCGCGTGCTTGACAACGGCGGCCATATGCTGCTGGACAGGTACGTCTATTCCAACATCGCATACCAGTGCGCCAAGATGCCGGATGAAGCCGGTGCGGAAGAGCTGCGCAAATGGATATTCGACACCGAATACGGCAGTTTCGGCCTGCCGGTGCCGGACCTCAACATATTCCTGGACGTGCCGATAGGCTTTGTCGAAGCCAGCCTGACACAGCAGCGCGAGGGAGATGACAGAAACTACCTCGGAGGCCAGAAAGACATCCATGAAGCCGACATCGCGTTTCAGAAGAAAGTAAGGGACATGTACCGCCGGCAGGCAGAGCTGGACCCTGCGTTCATCACCGTGGACTGCTCCGACGAAAACGGCGCCATGCTGCCTCCGGATGCCATTTTCAGCCGTATCAGGGCCGTAGTTGACAGATACCTTGACCATGAATGATCTTATAGAAGGAATACGCCGCACCTGTGCGGTGACCGTCGGTGCCGTGTTCTTTATCGCCGGCATGCTCAAGCTGATGGACCCGGTCGGAGCCGGGCTTGTCGCATCCGAATATCTGAAATTCTTCCACATGGGAGCGCTCACCGCCGTTTCAAAACCTGCGGCGATACTGCTCGCCCTGACCGAGACACTGACAGGCGCCGCACTCATCTCCGGAGTATGGAGGCGGATCGCAGCCTGGGTCACTCTGGCTTTACTCGGCATCTTCACCGTCATCACTGCCATACTCTGGGCACTCAACCCCGCAATGGACTGCGGATGTTTCGGTGAGGCCGTGCATCTGACCCATTTCCAGTCTTTCGCAAAGAACATAGTACTGCTCATACTGTCCGCCATCGCGTTCATTCAGAAGGACTCCATCTTCGGACCACGCCCCGGCAAGTATGCAGCCTTCGGCATGACAGCCGCTGCCGTACTCGCATTCAGCATATTCTCGCTCAGGGACATCCCCCTGGTGGACTTCACCGCCTTTTCCCCGGGATGTCAGATCATGGACACCTGGAGCAGCATGGAGGCTGACGCAGACTTCGATGCCGGAGAGCCGGACACCAGCCTTCCCATCCTCAGCATACGCGACGGCTTCGGGGAGTATGTGGACCAGACCGCAGCTGACGGAGACGTGCTCGTGGTAAGTGCATATGCTCCGGAAAAGATAAGCCAGACAGGATGGTCAGGCATAGCTGAAGCGCTGGAAGGCGCCGCTGCCGCAGGCATGAGGCCTATACTCATCACGCCGGACATCGACAATGTCCCTATGACCCTGGGAGAGTATCTCTGCTTCTCCGACATCAAGACACTCATGACGCTGAACCGCTCAAACGGTGGCGCGACATGGATTTCCGACGGCATCATAAGCGCCAAGTGGTCATCAGGGAAAGTGCCTGGACAGTCCGAACTTGCAGAGATGGCCGACGCCGGAGCTGCCGACACCATCACATCACGCACATCCCACAGACGTATCGCCTGCGAGGGCATCATGCTCGGGTGTTTTGCGCTTCTTCTGCTGCTCTAGCTACCGGCCTGTGACATAGACATCGTCACCCGGTTCAGCGAAGAGGAATCTCTCTCTTGCGAACTTCTCCAGGGTGTCGCGGTCGGTCGACATGGACTCGATCTGACGGTCAAGATCCTTTATCTGGGCCTCATACCTCTCTATCTGACGATGCTGGCGGTGTATGACCACGCCGGCATGTATCCAGTCGAAGATGTTGTCATGAAGCAAGAAGCAGACGACCAGCAGGAAAACTGCCGACGACCATGCGATATATTTGAAGAGCGGGCTCTTTTTCATATCTGCAAAATTAATTATTTTTGCATTTCCTAAAAACATACAACAGATGAAACCAACACTTCTCGTTCTCGCTGCCGGAATGGGCAGCCGTTATGGCGGTCTCAAACAGATGGACGGTCTCGGACCTAACGGTGAGACCATCATTGACTATTCTATCTACGACGCAGTCAACGCCGGATTCGGCAAGGTTGTATATATTGTCCGCGAATACTTCCGCGAGCAGTTCGAACAGGTCGTAAAAGAGAAATACAGCGGCGTGAAATGCATCGACGGCGAGCCTCTCGAGTTCCAGTTCGTAGTCCAGGAGCTCAACAAGATCCCTGCGCGCTTCAACCTCAACCCAGAAAGGCAGAAGCCTTGGGGAACAGCTCACGCTGTCCTCATGGCAAAGGATGTGATCAAGGAGCCTTTCGCTGTCATCAACGGTGACGACTACTATGGAAAGGAATCCTTCAGTATCCTCGGAGACTGGCTCCGCGCCCATGAAGGATCAAAGGGAGTCTACAGCATCGTGGGATTCGAGCTCGAGAACACACTTTCCGAGTCAGGCGGCGTATCCAGAGGCATCTGCGAGTATGACGCCGAGCAGCATCTCACAGACGTGGCCGAGCACCTCAACATCATGAAGGAGGCAGACGGTGTGGTAAGAGGCGACAACTCCATCAGCGGAGAGAGAGTCGAGCTCAAGGGCAAGGACCTCTGCTCTATGAACATGTGGGGGTTCACTCCTGATTACTTCGAGTACAGCGAGGATCTCTTCAATGACTTCCTCGAGGAGAACATGGATCAGCTCAAGAAGGAATTCTACATCCCGTTCGCAGTAGACCGCATGGTCAAGGCCGGACAGGCCAAGTGCGATGTGCTCTCCACCCCTTCACACTGGTTCGGTGTGACATTCAAGGAGGACCGTCCAGGCGTTGTAGCCAAGTTCCAGGAACTTGTTGACAAGGGAGTATATCCATCACCTCTCTACAAGAAATAAATATGGGTAAAGTCAAAAGAACAGTCAGGAACTACGACTTGTTCTCCGGCTTCCAGTACTATACTCCGGGCGTCAGCGGCATGCTGGCGCTCTTGTTGTGGCTGTTGGCAGGAGCCTGTATAGGATCTCTCATCACGATGCTGTTCGGCGTCGGACTCGGAGCTGACGCCGCCATGGAATACGGCACCTTGATATCCTACCCGGTAATGTTCATTCCTGCGATGATGTATGCGAGCCTCAAGAGCAAGTCCAACGCCCTCTGGGACAAGGGATACGCTCTCGACAGCAGTCATTTCGGCAGGGCCGGGGCCCTGGCCTGCGCCCTCATGGCTGCCGCAGCGGTATTCGTTTCGGGATTCATGAGCGACCTGGTCAACTCGCTCCTTCCTCCTATGCCGGAATGGCTTGAGGACGCCCTTTCGTCCATGACCGAAGGACGCCTCTGGGTAAACCTCCTGTGCGTATCGGTGTTCGCTCCCCTCTTTGAGGAGTGGCTCTGCAGGGGCATGATCCTCCGCGGTCTGCTCAATGCCAGAAAGAGCACCGGGGAAAGAACTGTCTCACCTGCCTGGGCCATAGTCATCTCTGCCCTCTTCTTCGCTCTCATCCATGCCAATCCATGGCAGGCCGTGCCGGCATTCATCATAGGATGCCTTTTCGGATACATCTATTTCAAGACAGGATCACTCAAGCTCACCATGCTGATGCACTGCGTCAACAACACCGTCGCCGTCATCTGCAGCAGGTTGGAATGCTTCGAGGGCAAGGATTACTGGTCTGATGTACTCGGACCGAAGCTTTACGGAGTACTTTTCGCGGCAGCCGCAGTCATTCTTTTCCTGATCCTCCGAGAATTCAGCCGAATACCGCTCCAGTCTCCGTCAGGCAACTGTGACGAAACAGGGTCAGAAGAATAATGGACAAACTCCTCAGACTCTTTGCCGCATACACCGGTCACGATGCACAGACAGTCGATTCCATCAAATCTTCCGGAAGCCACAGGCACTATTACAGACTGTCTGCGGACGGATCGTCCCTGATAGGAGTGGTGGGTACGGATACCGACGAAGACAAGGCCTTCATCGTGGAGTCCCGCCTGTTCAGAGCCAGCGGCATCAACGTGCCGGAGGTTCTCGCTGTCAGTGAAGATGGGCTGGCATACCTCCAGGAGGATCTCGGAGACGACCTTCTGTTTGACAGAGTCGCCCCGGGCCGCAACTCCGGACACTACTCCCAGGAAGAGTGCGAACTCCTGTGCAAGGCCATGGCCGGTCTGCCGAAAATCCAGTATGAAGGGGTCAGAGGCCTGGATCTGAACATATGCTATCCTGACCGCGAGTTCAACGGCAGGATGGTTGACTTCGATCTCAGCTATTTCAAATACTGCTACCTCAAGGTCTCATCCGTCGAATTCAACGAGCTCCGTCTCCAGGATGATTTCGACAGGCTCAAGGCCGACCTCCTCAGGGAGAAAAGCGAGACTTTCATGTACAGGGACTTCCAGGCCCGCAACGTGATGATCAAAGACGGTGAGATGTGGTACATCGACTTCCAGGGCGGAAGGAAGGGGCCCATCTACTATGACGTGGCCTCATTTGTATGGCAGGCCAAATCGCGCTTCCCTCAGGAACTCAAGGACAGGATGATCGATGCCTACCTCGCGGCCCTGAAACCGTACAATGACATCTGCCGTGGGGAATTCATGCGCCGGCTCCGCATCTTCGTGCTCTTCCGCACCCTCCAGGTACTGGGTGCCTACGGGTTCCGCGGCAGGATAGAGAAACGTCCGCACTTCCTCAGCAGCATACCATACGCCCTGGAGAATGTCAGGGAACTGGTCGCAGAGCCTTTCGAGGAGTACCCATATCTCACTGAAGTGCTCAGGAAGATATCCGGCACAGAGGACAAAGTCCGTCTGCACAGCGACACTCTCAGAGTGGACGTGATGAGCTTCTCCTACCGCAAGGGACTGCCGCATGACGCATCGGGCAACGGCGGCGGCTACATATTCGACTGCCGGGGCATGCACAACCCCGGACGATATGAGGAATACAAGTCCCTCACCGGCATGGACAGGGAAGTGATACGGTTCCTGGAGTCCAGAGGAGAAGTGTCCGCATTCCTGGAAAACATCTACGGCATCGTGGACCCGCATGTCGAGAGGTACATCCAGCGCGGCTTTGACCATCTCCAGATATGCTTCGGATGCACAGGAGGCCAGCACCGCTCGGTCTACTGCGCTGAGGCGATGGCAAGACATCTCCATGAGAAATACGATATCAAGGTGGTCCTCACCCACAGGGAAAGGGAGATAGAAAAGGAATTCTGATGAAAGCGATGATATTTGCAGCAGGGCTCGGTACCAGACTGAAGCCCATGACCGACACCATGCCCAAGGCTCTGGTCCCGGTCGCAGGCAGGCCGCTGCTGTATCACGTCGCGCACAAGATAATCGATGCCGGATTCGGGGAGCTTGTCATCAACACCCACCATTTCGCCGGAATGATCGAGGAATACGTCCATGACCAGAATGGATTCGGTGCCGATGTGGTCATATCGCACGAGCCGGTCCAGCCGCTTGAGACCGGCGGCGGCATCCTGAACGCAAGACCCCTGCTGGAAGGCTGCGGCAGATTTCTGGTACACAATGTGGACATCATTTCCGACCTGGACCTCAGGTGGTTCATGGATCAGGCCAGGCCTGATGCCGTCTCGACTCTCCTTGTCAGCCAGAGGGAAAGCAGCCGCTATCTGCTGTTCGATGACGGCATGCGTCTGGTGGGGTGGAAAAATGTCAAGACGGGAGAAGTAAAGTCACCATACCCCGGCCTGGACGCGGACAGATGCCGACGCATGGCTTTTGCCGGCATCCATTGCATGTCCGACACGATTTTTGCAAAAATGGAAGAGCTGGGGATGCCTGAGCGCTTCTCCATCATAGATTTCTACCTCGCGGCAGCTGACACCTGCCCCATATACGGAGTGGTGGCACCAAGCCTCCGCATCCTGGATGTCGGCAAGGCCGGTGCCATTGCAGAAGCGGAGAAATTGTTATCTTTGTAGGTTAAGTATAAGTCGCTCATGAAGAGTCTGTGGTCAAAAGTCTGGTTCCCAGTGGTCGTGGTCAGCACGGTCACGGCACAGATGATGGCATTCCACGAGGATGTCGTCACCAACGACGGGCTCATCGCCACAGGCATCGAGGCGCCTGTTCCTGACACTGTCCGATACAGACATGACGGCTACAGGAAGGGCTGGACCGAGGAAGAGAAGAAGATGACCGCAGTCATCGACGACAGCCTCCTCAACCAGGGATTCGAAGACTTCGGTCCGGAAGAGGACATAGACTCCATGACTCTCAGATTCGGTCCGAGACCCGCGGGGCTCGACACCCTGATCGCTCCCGACTCCCTCAGACTTACAGACACATTCAGGTTCAAATACTATCCGGCCGTGGTGGATTCGCTCTGCCACGCCTATGTCAAGGACACCCTGGTGGCATACGGCGACAGCCTCGACTGGCCGAGAATCGACTCCCTCTATGATGCCCACGCCGCAGCCGTGCAGCAGGCGGCCTATGATGCCTGGTATGCGACCCTCGACAGGAAGGGTAAGAAGAAGGCCGACATAGAGAGGATGATCCCGATACGGCAGGCGAAGATGGACAGCCTCAAGGCCAGGAAGGACAGCATACAGGCATACAGGGACAGTGTCCTCGAAAGCACTCCGCGTATCCTGGAGACTTATGTGATACCTGACAGCCTCACCTATCAGAGAATCATCAGATGGACACAGGACAGGGATTTCCACAACATCACCCTGCTCGGTGAAGACACCTCATACAACTACAGGTTCCATGACTATCCTGCCCTGCGCAACGATGTCAACGCAGCATGGCTTGGCGTGGCAGGATCGCCTCTGCTGCATTACGATTTCACACAGAGAAAGTCAAGAGAGGGAGTCATGTTCTACGATGCCCAGGAGTCATGGTCATATGATCCGGGAAATCTCGAGATGTACAACACCAAGACTCCATACACCGAACTCGCCTACTGGGGCACCCTGCTGTCAGGTACGAGCAAGGAGTCTGACAACCTGCACCTCCTGACCACGCAGAACATTTCCCCGAGCCTCAACTTCTGTCTCAGGTATGACCGATTCGGCGGCGAGGGAATGCTAAACCAGGAGGCCACCATCAACAAGAACACTGCGGCCTATGTGAATTACATGGGCAAGAAATACCTCATGCACGCCGGATACATATACAACATGGTATCCCGTGAAGAGAACGGCGGTATCCAGGACAACTTCTGGATCAGGGACACCACTGTCGATGCGAGAGAGATCGACATAAGGCTCGCTGCTGCGTCCAGCAAGATCAAGAAGAACACCCTGTTCCTGGACCAGCAGTACAGGATTCCTTTCACTTTCATCGAGAAATGGCAGGACAGGAAAGCAGCAAGGGCTGCAGGAGTGACCGAAGAAGGCGAAGCTGCCGGCGATCCTGAAAACCCGGAAGATGCAGAACAGGACACTCCTCAGAAGGAGATGGATATGGAGCCTGAGGAGGATGAGCATATCGAAAGACCAGACTCTATAGCCAGGGACATCACAACAGCGTTCATAGGCCACAGCAGCGAGTTCTCCATCTACAAGAGAGTGTACAGCGATGACATCACAGATCAGACGGGACGTGATTTCTTCAACAATGTATTCAACTACAACCCTGTAAGCTCCCACGATTCCCTCCGTGTCACGAAATTCGACAACAGGCTCTACATCAGGCTTCAGCCATGGGCCGAGGACGGCATAGTATCCAGACTTGATGTGGGCGTGGGAGAGAAGGTGATGAATTATGCCACTTTCGATCCCAAATATCTTTCCATGCCTTCTTCAAGGCTGTGGACATCTACCTACGCATACGCCGGGGCACAGGGCATGTTCAGGAAATTCGACTGGAACGCCAAAGCCCACTTCAGCCTTATCGGCGACGAGGCCGGAGACCTGGACATCAGCGCCGACGCCAGGATGAAACTCTACCCTTTCAGGAGGGAAAAGAGCAGCCCTGTCATCATCGGAGCTCACTTCGAGACCAATCTGGACGAGCCTGAATACTATGTCCAGCATATATACACCAACCACTTCGCCTGGGACAACGATTTCGGAAAGATATCACAGACCATGGTCAAGGGATACCTGTCCATCCCAAGATGGAAACTCAACGGAGAAGTGGGATACACGCTCCTTGCAGACAACATCTACTATGACGAGAACGGGATTGTGCGTCAGAACGGCACTCCTATGAGCATCCTGACAGCGTCGCTTGGCAAGAACTTCACTCTGTCCAAGTTCCATTTCGATCACAGGCTGCTTGCCCAGCTGTCCTCGAATGAGGAGGTCATACCGCTGCCGCTGCTTGCCGCAAACCTCAGGTACTACATCCAGTTCGGACTTGGTGATGCCAAGGGAGGAACCATCAAGCCGCTCCACGTCCAGATCGGACTCGACGGATGGTACAACACCTCATGGTATCTTCCTTCATGGAATCCGGTACTCGGAGTCTTCCACAACCAGACTGAGCAGAAATACGGCAATTCTCCATACTTCGATGCATTCGTCAACATGCAGTGGAAGCGTGCATGCATCTTCATCAAGGCGGAGAATGTCGGCATGGGCACAGTGCCTAAGAAATCAGACTATTTCACAGCAAACCACTATATCAGGACACAGAGAACAGTCAAATTCGGTATCTACTGGCCATTCTACACCCAGCCTGGCAAGGCGAAAGGTACTGTCTCAGAGCCTGAGCATACACACTCGCACTGATAATGAAAAGAAAGGCATTGCTGCTCAACCTGCTTGCAATTGTCCTTGGACTGCTTCTCGCTGCAGGATACAGTTATCTTGAAAGCAGAAGACACATCGAGCAGGGCTGCTCTCTTCGCGAAAGGGAGTTGAGATGCGCCATGGAACTTGGAAGATACAGTGACTCGACCAAGAACCTCACGGCAGGATACAACTACGCCATCCTCAAGAAATTCGCTGCAGACATGAACTCCGAGATAGAGATCAGTCTGTCGCTCGAAGGGGAAAATTATCTGGACTCTCTGGCAGACGGAGCGGTGGACATAGTGGTGAGACCCATCTCAGACACAACCACCAGGACAGACATACTTCCATCAGACCACGTGGGAGACCTGGCCAGATGGGTTGTGGACGGGAACAACGAGATAGCTCTCAGAGAGATCAATGAGTGGCTTGAGGAATACCACGAATCAGATGAGTTCAAACCCGTGCATGATCTGTACGTAAAAGCCATCAAGAATCCTTTCCTGATGGCAGAGAACGGAGGGAAGGTCAACCAGCTCAGTCCATACGACAGCCTCTTCAGAGTGTATTCGGCGAAACTCGGATGGCAGTGGAAAGAGTTCGCTGCCCTGGTCTATCAGGAATCCCGTTTCCACATCGAGGCACTGTCATGGAGAGGTGCCACCGGACTCCTGCAGATGATGCCCCACACGGCAAGCCGCTTTGACAGGGACAATCTCCTGGATCCGGAAGAGAATATCAGGGCCGGTGTGCAGTATCTTCTGAGACTCAGAGACATATTCTCAAAAAGAGTTGCCGGCGACCAGCTCGACCTATTCACCATGGCGGCCTACAATGCAGGCGAAGGACGCATCATAGACTGTATCAATTACGCCCAGTACAAGAATGTCTACGACAGCACCTGGGCGAGCATCTGCTCCATACTCCCCGACATGGCGGATGACGCGATCCTCGAGATCGACACGGTGAAAGTCGGAAAATTCTCCGGAAAGGAGACAATGTATTTCCTGGACAACATCCTGGCTCTCCAGGAAGCGTTCAACACCATCTGCCCGGAATAGCGGTCACTGGGCTCTGACCGTTCTGGCCGGATCCACCTTCGAAATGAAGAGAGAAGGGATCAGCAGAAGCAGCATTATCACCACATATGAAATGACATCGGCGATGATGATCATCGGAATGTTGACTGCCACGGGCACGAACGACACAAAATAATTGGCCGGATCGAGTTTCAGCACATGGGTAGTCCCCTGTATCAGGCAGAACAGGAGAGCCAGCGCGTTGCCTATGGCCATGCCCTTGAGAACCAGCTGGGACGAAACCCTCAGGAACACCGCCGCAATATTCCTGTCCGTCATACCCATGGACTTGAGAATGCCTATGGTGGAGATATTGCGGAAAAGGAGTATCAAGAGACCGGAAATCATATTGAATCCTGCCACGATGGTCATCAGCACCAGGATGAAAAGTACATTGAAGTCTATGAGACTGAGCCAGCTGAACAGCTGCGGATAGCGCTGGATCACAGAGGTGGCCACAAGGGAATCCTCATCATCTCCAGCCAGCATGAGTGCCATGGAACCGAGTTCCTCATTCTTCATGGATATGAGAGCCGGGGACTTGAACGCATCATCGAGGGTGACCTCGATGGCAGACACCTCGTCATCCTCCCATCCGTTCAGCCTGCGGAGATCGTCCACCGAAGCATATACCAGCAGGGCATCGTCAGAGTCGAGCAGACTCCGGTATATGCCTGCCACATTGAATTTCCTGACTTTCACCCTCTCACCCACGAAATAGGTAAGCATCTTGTCCCCCACAGAGAGACCGAGCACGTCGGCAAGTCTCGAAGGAATGGTCACGCCCAGATCGACTGTATCGCCGGCCGGCTTCTGCACACCCTTGAACAGGACGCCGTGTATATTGTCCCCGCTCTTGACGATACCAGCCCTGTAGATCACGGGATCGATGGCCTTTACACCCTTTACGGCGGCAAGTCTGTCATAATAGGACGGATGACCGCAGACAGGGTCGTCCTCATTGACGTAATTCATAGTGGAAGGAGTCAGCTGGATGTCTCCGGAGATGGAAGACACACCGGAGCGTATCTCCTTGCGGAAACCGGAAGAGACCGACACGGCTATGATCATGACAAGGAAAGACACCGCAATGGAAACCATCGCGAGCCTGCCCTTGAAACGAAGCCTTCCCGCTATGAATCTTGATGCATCCATCACGCCCTACTTGGTATTGAGTGCTTCAAGTCTCGCCTTGGCGGCAAGCTGTTCCCCTTCGTTTTCAGCCGCCTTGATCAGGAGAGGAAGATATTTCTTCTCCAGTTTGACGTTCTTGTCACGTCTGGCGATAAGAACGGTGTTCTTGATGGCGGTGTAGTCTCCCGGATCGAGTTTGAGTGCCTTTGAATAATACTTGAGAGCACTCTTGTTGTCACTTCTGGCTATCAGGTGATAGGTGCCCAGGTTGTCCAGGAACTGGCTGTTCTTCGGATTGTATGAGGACATCCTCTCGGAAATCTTGCGGAACGACTCCATCGAAGTGTCCGAACCTATGGTGTAGAAAGTCAGGCAATAATCCTGTACAAGCTGGACAAAAGTCGCAGGATCGACCTCTGCTCCCGCATAGACCCATGACGGTTTCGATGTATAGTTGTAGTCGATGAGGCTCAGAAGGGTCTGGGTGGCCATGTCAGGTGATTCCTTCTCATACGAGACAAGGGATGTCACCTTCGTGAGTCGGAGTTCGAGATCATCGGGATATTCGCGGATGGCCTTGTCGAGGGCCTGGCTGGCCATGGCATAGAGGGAGTCTTCGAAGAAAATCTCTTCGAAATAGTTGGTCTTCACGCCGAGACTGTCATCCAGGGAGAGAAGAGGAGCCTTGCCCATGAATTTCTTCTGGTCCTTCTTGACGACCTGGGAAGACATGCACTTTGAGAAATAGTACGAGAACTTGGCACAGAGCATGTCCTCGTTATCCGGAAAATCCGCCTCCCATTTGTTGATGAGAGTCTCTATTCCGACTCCGGTCGGGCCCAGTCTGCTGACAAGAAGGTTGTACCTGGTCAAATATTCCTCAGTTGTCTTCTGAGCACTCAGCGGCAGGCAGAGAGCGGCCGCAAGCACGATCATCAAATATCTTTTCATCTTATTCATTGAATATCCATTAATATCCTCCTCCCCTGCGGATGGAGATTGTTGCAACGGTTGCCGAGATTCTTTACAAATCCGATACCTGTCCGGCCGCAGACCAGGCGCACGAACCCTTTCGGCGCATCCGGAAGCACAAGTGCGTCCCTGTGCAGGTATCTGAGAGCTGTCTTTGTGTCCACTTCCGCCTGCGGGAATGCATCAGTGCTGCAGCAGGTACACAAGGCAAGGTCCTCATCAGGAACGAGATCGCGTCCCTTCACCTGGCCGACTGCGCATCCGGATGCCAGCAGAGGCATGACGGAGCCGAGGACAGCCGCCTCGAGAGCGATCACATCAGGCAAAGCAACCATCAGATCGCCTTTCATCCTCGCGGTGACCGGTATATCGAAGTAGCGTGACGCCATCTTTCCGGCGGCATCAGGCTTCGGAAGCTTCACGTGCGGAACCGAGGTTCCGGCAGACGAGGTCTTTACCATTGCGGCGCAATACTGCCCCTCACCGGGCACCAGCCCCGGCACCATGAGGTATCCGCAGCGGGTTTCCATCACGCCCTCCGGCGCGGAATGAGGACGGACGCCCTCCGCTCCCAGTTCAGCACATATCCATGAGGCGTTGCCGTCATTCTCGGTATCATTGAAGGTGCATGTAGAATAAACCATCACTCCACCTTCAGCCAGTGACGGCCACACATCGGCCACGATGCGCCTCTGCCTCGAAGCGCAGAGTGCGACATTGTCCGGGGACCACTGGGCGACTGCCTCTTCATCCTTGCGGAACATGCCTTCTCCGGAACACGGAACATCCGCCACGATGCAGTCGAACCACCCCTCCAGACGTGCGAACACCTTCGGGTCGACGCTGGTCACCACTACATTGGGGTCGCCCCATCTCGCGACATTGTCCGCCAGCACAGAAGCTCTGGCACGCATGACCTCATTGGAGACCAGAATGAAATTCTCTCCGAATTCAGACCTGAGCGATGCTGCCATATCGGTGGTCTTGCCTCCCGGGGCAGCACAGAGATCCAGCACCCTCACAGGCCGTCCCTGAACATCCAGTCTGCCGAGCATATCGCGGAAAACCTGGCCGACGAACATTGCGGATGAATCCTGGACATAGTACGCACCGCTGTGGAAGAGAGGGTCGAGTGTGAACACGGGCCTCTGACCGAGGATGCGCCCGCATGGAGACCACGGCACCGCGGCGGCGCCATCCATCAGGTATGAAAGATCCGCATCCTTGAACGGGTTGAACCTGACCGACACGGATGCAGGTTCCAGCAAAGCCGCCCTGAGGCGCTCTGCAGTCTCCCGGCCGAGGCTGGCTGTGACGGAGTCGAAAAAAGCCTGTGATACGGCTGATGACATCAGTTGTTCTTTGAACCCGGGAACATGGACGGGTCGATGCCCTCTGGCATCCGTCCTTCAGAGATATCGACAAGCGAGTCCACAAGCTTGTCGAGAGCCTCCTGGATCTTGGAGCCCAGCATCATCTTCATCATGAAGTTGAGATCGGCAGAGAGCTCGATCCAGAAATCTGTTCTGGAAGGATCAGATGTGGAATCGAAATGGACAGAAAGGTCAAAACTGAATGGAGCACCGTCATCTGAGACATCTATCCTCGAATAAGGAGTCCTCTGCTTCACTCTTACACCTATGGTGAAGCCCTGAATGGTGACACTTATGGAGTCATAGTCCGCCTTGACATCATTCTTCCTGTCCTCTGGAAGCATGCTCACGAAATTCCTCATGTCCACGAATGACATATAGAGTTCGTATGGAGGACGGGCTACCATCCCATGCCTGCTCTTGTATTCAACTGCCATAATTCCGAAAATGTAAAAACTATGTTATTTTTGCATCAATATCCTACAAATATAGGAATATTATGCAGAAAATTTACTTCGAGAACCGTTGCATCATCATATGCACTCCAGACGACCAGGCGCTGACAGATCCCAACGCGATCGTGTTCCATCCTGGCGAAGGCCCAAGTATCCACAGGCTCGTCGGAATGTTTGAAAAGTCAGATTCGCTCTGCAGGATATTCATCCCGTCCGACCGCCCGGAAGAGACATACAAGAGTCTCTGCGCCGAATTCCGCGAAGTGAATGCTGCCGGCGGTCTTGTATCCAACAGGAGAGGAGACTACCTGCTCATCAGCAGAAGCGGGCTCTGGGATCTCCCCAAGGGACATCAGGAGGCGGGAGAGGACATAGCTGTGACTGCTGTCAGAGAAGTTCAGGAGGAGACAGGCGTGGACCGGCTCGAACTCGGAGACCTGATATGCATCACGGACCACATATATTTCAGAAACGGGATGTGGCACCTGAAACACACGTGGTGGTATGACATGCTCTACACCGACCCTGTGAATCTCACCCCGCAGTCGGAAGAGGACATCTCAAAGGCCGCATGGGTGGCAAAGTCAAGTCTGCCGCCTTTCCTCAAAAACACCTACCCTTCCATACTCGAAGTTTTCCGCGAGGCCGCCGTCTGAAACTTTTTCCATCGAAACTCCGTATATATCTTTAGTGTACACAATAATACAGATATGAAACTCTCTCAATTCCAGTTCAGCCTGCCTAAGGACCGCATTGCACAGGAACCTACAAGATGGCGCGACGAATGCCGTCTGATGGTCCTTCACAAGAAGACAGGCGAGATCGAGCACAGGATATTCAAAGACATCATCGACTATTTCGGAAAGGGCGATACCTTTGTGTTCAATGACACCAAGGTCTTCCCTGCACGCCTCTATGGCAAGAAGGAAAAGACAGGAGCAGACATCATCGTATTCCTGCTCAGGGAGCTCAACAGAGAGCAGAAGCTCTGGGACGTGATCGTCGATCCTGCCCGCAAGATCCGTATCGGCAACAAGCTCTATTTCGGTGACGACAATCTCGTGGCCGAGGTGATCGACAACACCACATCGCGAGGCAGAACCCTGAGATTCCTTTTCGACGGCACATACGAGGAGTTCAAGGAGACTCTCTTCGGACTGGGAGAGACTCCGGTCCCTGTATTCGTCAAGCCGAAGGTCACCCCTGAGGACAAGGAGAACTACCAGACCATCTTCGCGAAGAACGAAGGTGCTGTATGTGTGCCAGCAGCCGGCATACACTTCAGCCGCGAGCTCTTCAACCGCATGATACTCAAGGACATCGAGAAAGCATTCATCACCGTTCACATGGGTATCGGCCAGTTCAGGAAGGTGGATGTCGAAGACCTCTCCAAGCACAGGATGGATGCAGAGAGGATGATCATCACTCCGGAAGCCGCCGAGGCCATCAACAAGACCAAGAAGAGGGGAAACAAGATCCTCGCGGTGGGCACCACAACCATCAGGGCACTCGAAACCTATGTCACCACAGACAAGGAAGTGAAGGCGAACGACATCTGGACAAACAAGTTCATCTTCCCTCCATACGAATTCTCCATCCCTGACGCCATCGTGACAGGATTCCACATGCCGGAATCCACCATGCTCATGTCAGTGGCCGCATTCGGAGGATTCGAGAACGTCATGCACGCCTACGAAGTGGCACTTGAGGAAGGCTACCGCTTCGGGCCATACGGAGATGCAATGCTCATCGTTTAAAGACAAGAATCTTCAAATTTGATAAAAAAGACCTCCAGAGCGATGTTTCTGAAGGTCTTTTACATTTTTATTCACGAGTTTTGCCGGAAATGGTACAGACAGACGATTTCAGCGAGAAGGTGGCGTCCTGCACCCTCAACCGCATTTTCGGATTCAATCCAGGGGCCGGTCACCGCATCATCGCGGAGGCCGGGTCGGCATCAGGAGTGTTCGATCTCGATGAAGAAGGCATCGCACGGGTCATGGGACCCTTCTCCAGATTCAGGGGTCAGATCTGTCATGCGGAGCTGGAACGGAGTGCGAGGGAGCTCAGCCGGCTGGAGTCGCTCGGATACAGGTTCATCCCTTACGGCGATGCAGCCTATCCCGAGCTGCTCAGGGACTGCCCGGACGCCCCCATCGGGATATATCTCCGCTCGGGATCCGAACCCGCGGACATATTCGGCGACAGGCCGGCCATCGCGATCGTCGGCACCAGAGACATGTCGGCATACGGCAGGGAATGGTGCCTGAGGATAGTGGATGCCCTGTCCAGATGCCGGCAGAAGCCGGTCATTGTCAGCGGACTCGCGCTAGGCGTGGACATCACGGCCCACATGGCGGCATTGGAGGCGGGACTGACGACAGTGGCGGTACTCCCCACCTACATCACGGAGGTGTACCCCACCCAGCACAGAAGCGCCGCGGCAAGGATAGCCTCGACAGAAGGATGCGGACTGATCTCGGACTACCCGCCGGGCACGTCCCCTCAGCCTGTCAGCTTCCTCAGGCGCAACCGCATCATAGCCGGATTGAGCCGCGCCACCATCCTCATCGAGTCGAAGGCCAGAGGCGGCGGTCTGATCACCGCAAACCTCGCGTTCGACTATTGCCGGGAAGTGTATGCGCTTCCCGGAAGAGCCGACGACCTGAGGAGCCAGGGATGCAACAGGCTCATACGCGCCAGAGTGGCAGAGTCCATAGACGATCTGGACTCGTTCATCAAAAGCCTCGGCCTGGGAACGTTCAGCCGCAGGAGCAAGAAGGTCCTCAGAGAGGAGATAGTGTCCGTATACGGCACACGGCTCGAGGATCCGGAGCTCCGGCTCATCACGGAGATTGCGGAACTGATCAAATGCAACAGGGGCATCGCGACGGAGGAGCTGTGCAGCCGGACAGGGTGCAGCTGGGCGGAGGCGTCGCGCATCACGGGACTGCTGGAGAATGACGGTTTCATAGAGAGGGACATGTTTCAGAACTGCAGCATCAAGTTCCGGTTCGGATAGGGACACATGCCGCGAAAATGCGTATTTTTGCAGTATGCTGGAATTCATCGACACTCACACACACATAAGCGACTCCGCATTTGACGGAGAAGAAAACGAAATCATAGCCCGCGCCCATGAGGCAGGGGTCGGCATCATGCTCCAGCCGGACGTGGACTCGCGGGAGCGAGAAGCCATGTTCGGGCTTGTATCCAGGCATCCGGGAGAGCTTTACGCCATGCTCGGCCTCTACCCCGGTTCCGTGGACAGTGACTGGAAGAAGGAAATCGACCTCATGCTCCAGTACCGCGACAGGGACATCGTGGCCATAGGGGAAATCGGTCTGGACTACCATTACGGAGCCGATACCGCCAGCGAGCAGAAAGAGGCGCTGAGGGTACAGCTGGAGCTCGCAGCGGAGATGGACCTGCCCGTGAACATACACCTGCGCGAAGCCACGGAAGACTTTCTGGGCATCATCAGAGAATATGCACATCTGGGTCTGAGAGGAAACATGCATGCATACAGCGGGAGTTACGAGACCTTCCTCCAGCTGCAGAGGTACGGGGACTGGAGCGTCGGGATAGGCGGAGTGGTGACTTTCAAGAAAGCCTCTCTGGCGGAAGTCGTGCGCAAGATTCCACTGGACCGCATACTTCTGGAAACTGATGCCCCGTATCTCACACCGACACCTCACAGAGGCACCAGAAATGAAAGCATGTACATACCGCTGATAGCCGCGAAGATAGCGGAACTTCAGGGCAGGGACATAGCTGAAGTCGCGGAAGTGACAACGGCAAACGCAAGGCGGCTTTTCGGGTTGTGAAGGGAATCCGGAGAGGATAATTAAGCCTGCAAGTATTGTTATTTGGAAAAGTTTTGCTAACTTGCACAGGTTTTATAGGCGCGCGAATTGCGTCCTTGACGACAAGACAATTTTAAAACTATTTAATACATTATTAATCAATCACACAAAAACGATTATGAAAAAGTTTTTCATGTTTTTGGCAGCAATCGCTGTAATGGCTTTTACTGCAACAACCGTATCTGCTCAGGAAGAGCAGGCAGCAGCGCAGGCAGCAACTGAGGTTGCAGCAGCTCCTGCTAGTGACCTCGCAGCTATGACAGCTGGCGCAGAAGAGATTCCTCTCCACCAGGCTCTCAAGACCAAGTTCATCGAGGGTGGCGCAGGCTTCATGTCTCTCGTCATCATCTGCTTGATCATCGGTCTAGCTCTCGCTATCGAAAGAATTCTCTATCTCACATTCTCAAAGACCAACGCCAAGACTCTCGTAGCCAAGGTTGAGGACGCTCTCGCAAAGGGTGGCATCGAGGCTGCAAAGGACGTATGCCGCAACACACGCGGTCCAGTAGCCAGCATCTTCTATCAGGGTCTCCTCCGTTACGACCAGGGTCTCGACGTTGTTGAGAAGACTATCGTTTCTTACGGTTCAGTACAGGTAAGCAACATGGAGAACGGTCTTTCATGGATCTCCCTCTTCATCGCCATCGCACCTTCTCTCGGAATCCTCGGTACCGTCATCGGTATGATCCAGGCATTCGACGCTATCCAGGCTGCAGGTGATATCTCTCCTAACGTTGTCGCTGGAGGTATGA
>JAGHSA010000001.1 GCA_018066125.1 Candidatus Cryptobacteroides onthequi
TCCAGCATCTGTACGGAGCATCCTCCGGGGACATGGTCCGCCATCCAGTTGTCTCTGTGCCCTTCCTGCCACATGTGGCATGGCCATCTTTCCAGATCGTTCTCGTCGAAATAGCTGTCAGCCAGGAACCATATCTTCCGGCCGACGTCGCCTCTCGTGAAGCTGAGCGTCGCCGATATCTCAGAATCTCCGTCATTGGAAAGAGACGGGAGGCCTCCGCCCTGCCAATAGATGTCTTTTTCAAAGTCGAAGCCTGGACCTTTGATTGAGAGATGCCCGGTCTGGTCATGCTCTGCGGTGGTGAGAGAGACATGGAAGCTGTCTCCCAGCTTCAATCCGTGCGAAAAGGCCTCGCGGGTGATTTCCTGTGTCTTCTCAGTCACCTCGTACCAGTTCAGTTCGCGCACCAGCACAGAGTCCGGTGTGATGTGGAGCTCCGCCCCCAGGAATATGCTCAGGTCTCCGCGTCTGAGCGTGATGCCTCCGAACTCTCCGTGGCATTCTATGTCGGCGTCCAGGGATGTGTGCGCCCTGATGAAGCATGGCGTGAGCTGTATCGATGCGCCAGGCATCAGGTCGGCTGTTGCGGTTTCTGCGCATGGCGCGTCCGTGGTGCATGCCGTGATGGCGAGGGCAGCAGCTGCCGCTGTCAAAATCTTTCTCATTTCAGATATCGGTCTGCAAAGTCCATATAATGTGTCCAGTCGGTCAAGGTGATGCCGTGTCCTCCTTCGTGGATGTGGTAGCCTGTGAGACCACGGTCCAGTCCGAGGAAGTCATAGACCTTGCGGGCTTCCTGGAGGGACAGCAGTTCTCCTGTAGGGTCTGCCCAGGCATCCTGTTCGGCGCTCGCCACATAGAGCGGGCGTGGAGCCACGAGGGCGAGGAGCTCATGCTGGTCAAACGGGAGTGAGTCAACATCGCGGGCATACTTGAAGAAGTTACCGCAGAACCAGTGCGGGAAGAGATGGACGATGGATTCCACAGTCTCTCCGTAATCCCTTCGGGACAATGCCGCTCCGCAGCATCCGCTGCAGTTGGATACCACCATCGCAAAGCGCTCGTCGCGTGCTCCTGCCAGCAGCGCTGTCTTGCCCAGGCGGCTGTGACCTATCGCGGCCACACGGCATGCATCCACATCCGGGTCAGTCTCCAGATAGTCCATCACCCTGCTCATGCCCCATGCCCATGCAGATATGGTACCCCATTGGTCAGGCTCGGGATAGAGCTGCCCCTCCTTGAATATGAATGGGGTCACTCCGTTGCGGAAACCATCATCGAAATCAGGGTCGACATCCGAGGTGTGGAAGGTCACTATCCCATATCCCCTTGAGACGATTTCTTCTACGGGCCATCTTTCTGCCTGCGCCCCTCTCGCCGGTGCAGTGTAGACGCCGTATGCCTTGGCATGTGAGTGTGTCGGGTACAGGATGCCGGGGTCGGTGGAAACGGAGGCGTTGCCTTCGAAGTTGAGACCCATGAATACCGGTACCTTGCCGGCGGCGCCAGCCGGGAGATACATCAATACGGTGATATAGCGTCCGTTGCGGTTGAAGTCGATCTTGACCTGCTTGCGTACCGCCTTGCCTCCGAGTGCATTCCTGTCTTCTTCGATCACATCCCAGGTGGTGCCGTCGATGCGCCCGGGTGCCTTGCCGAACATCTCTGTCTCGAACAGCTCCAGCAGTTCCGGCCTTCTGCTGCCGAACCATTTCTCAGGAGTGTCCACTCTGCTCCCGTCTTTCATCGTCAGAGCGTCAGGGAGAGTATATTCCCTGATGTGCGGTGTCATCTCAAGAGACGCCACATATCTGCTGAAATAGTCAGGCCCGGCCTTCACATCCGTCACCGTGAACGGGTGCATGCATGCGGCATGGGCACATTTCTGCGCGAGCAGGGTCCGTTCCGCGCTGAGGTTCTGAGGACGGAAAGCATTGCCCGTGACATCTTTCCCGAATATGGCTTCGTAATAGGTGCATGCCACCAGGTATCTGCCGAACCACCAATGCATGTGGTATCCGTCGCGTGTCACGTTGTCGCCGTTGTAGGATGCCCTGGAATTCTGAACCGCAGTGCCGCTGGGAATGAGGCTCAGGCGGTGCTTCTTCGCTTCTGCTCTGTATGCGTCGCAAAGGGCATCATACATCTTCTGCTGATTCCTGTCGTAGTCCGGGAATGCCGGATGTGTGGCGTCGGCGGCGTATGCCCAGGTCTGATTGAGCATCATCCTGCATTTCTTCGGTGTGCGCGCCCTGGCATATCTGAGCAGGTCGGTCAGGTATGGCTCGTATGTCTCCGGCTTGCCCGAAAGCGCGCTTGCCTGGTGGAATACCACTATGTCCCATGGCTCGTCTTTCAGTGAGGAGCCGAGGGTGACACCTTTGGTGTTGGTGTGTATGCCTTCTGCCGACACCTTCCTGTAGGAATATGTGGCGGAATCCGCCGCGGCGTTGTTCCAGTGCCTTTCGAGGCTGCATCCTCCGATGTACATGTTTCCTATGATCATCACGTGCCCGTCAGCCAGGGCGATTTCGTGGAGATTCTGTTCGACTGCGTCCTGACCGTAGCTGTTGGCGATAGAGAGCAGACGCAGGGTGTCCGGGACGGACGTGCCTGATGCGCAGAAAGTGGCGGCGCTGATTGTCAGGAGCATGAATATGATGGCTACTCTTTTCATCTTGTTGTGTTTTCTGATACCAAATATAATTATTTTGAACTCTATTTGCTATCTTTGAAACAATAGCCACACCGGTTCTCACCTTTCATTGATGAAAAGACCATGATCAGAAAAGCCATATCTTCAGCTATCCTGGCGGCTTCCGCTGCCATCGTGCTGTCCGCCCAGACCAGGATTGTCCCTTCCCAGCTTACACTTGAAGAAAAAGTTCACCTCCTGTCCTGTGACATGGGTGTGGAGAGACTGGGGGTGCCGCAGTCTTTCTACTCTGAAGGAATGCATGGGATTGCATATGGAGGACCCTCAAACTGGGGCGCATGGCGTCCTCTGCCTACCACGAGCTTTCCTCAGGGATACGGCCTCGGCCAGACATGGGACCCGGAGCTTCTGACCAGAGTGGCCACTCAGGAATCGATTGAGCAGAGATATTATTTCCAGAATCCGAAATATGACCGTGCCGGACTGGTGATGTGGGCTCCGAATGTGGATCTCGGCCGCGATCCGAGATGGGGGCGCACGCAGGAATGCTACGGCGAAGATCCATGGCTGATCTCCAAGATGGCTGTCGGCTTCATCAGGGGTGCGCAGGGCCCGGATCCTGACCATTGGAGGTCTGCCGCGCTCATGAAGCATTTCCTTGCCAACAGCTACGAGTACGGCCGCTACTATTCTTCCTCTGACATTTCGGAAAGACAGCTGCGTGAGTACTACGGTTATACATTCTGGAAAGGAGTGACGGAAGGTGGCTGCCGCGGTGTGATGACAGCCTACAATGCAGTGAACGGCATCCCGATGACGGTCCATCCCGTGATACGGTCTCTCATGGTGGAGGAATGGGGCAATGACGGCATCATATGTACCGATCAGGACGCCATGCGCAGGCTTGTGGATGTCTACGGTGCATATGAGGATTATGCCCATGCCGCTGCTGCAGGTATAAAGATGGGAGTGACGCAGTTCCTCTCGGACGAGAAGGAAGATTCGCAGGGCGCGATCTGGCAGGCTCTTGCCCGAGGGCTTGTCACAGAGGCGGATCTGGATGATGCCATCCAGCGCAATCTCAACGTGCTCGAAAAGCTCGGACTGCTTGGCGGTGATGACCCATATGCCGGCATAGGACGCGACGGCTCCGAAAAGCCGTGCCTCGATCATGCCGCCCATCAGCTCTGCCGCGAGGTCACAGGCAAGTCTGTGGTACTCCTGAAAAATGACGGAATACTTCCTCTGAAACTTGATGGAGTGAAGAAAGTGGCTCTGATAGGTCCATATGCCGATGTCGTGAAGCAGGACTGGTACGGAGGCACACCTCCATACCAGATATCCATACTCAGGGGCCTCCACGAGGCCATAGGCGACAATGTGGAAATCCTCTGTGAGACGGCAGACTTCGCCGGAGCCGGCGTCGCGCTTGCTAAGGAGGCCGATATAGCCATTGTTGTGGTCGGTGACAACCCGACTCCGTGTCTCGATGTCGCGGGTGGCGGTGCAGAGATAGGCTGGGGCACATCCCAGGTGGTCAGCGATGGCATGGAGGAAGTGGACAGGCAGTCCCTGACACTTTCACAGGAGGATATTGTCAAGATGGTCATGAAAGCCAATCCGAACACTGTGATGGTACTCATGAGCGGTTTTCCATACGCCATCAGATGGTCTCAGGACCATGTGCCGGCCATAATCCATGTCACCCATGGCAGCCAGGAGCTCGGACACGGAGTGGCAGATGTCCTTCTTGGCAAGCTGAACCCGGCAGGCCGTCTCTCGCAGACCTGGCCCGAATCCATCGAGGACCTTCCTGACCTCAGTGACTACGACATCACTAAGGGACGCACCTATATGTATTCAAAGGCAAAGCCTCTCTATCCTTTCGGATTCGGCCTCTCATATACCTCGTTCAGGTATTCAGGTCTCAAGGTGGAAGAACTTCAGGACGGAGGCTTCGAGGTGAGTGTCGATGTCTCCAATACGGGCGACCGCGATGGCGAAGAGGTGGTTCAGCTCTATGTGCAGTATCCGGATTCAAAAGTTCTCAGACCGGAGCGCCAGCTGCGCGGATTCAAGAGGGTCGGAATCTCGAAGGGGGAGACCGTGACTGTAACCATGCAGGTGAGCGGTGAGGACCTGTCATATTGGGATGAAAGTGTACATGCGTGGAAGCTTGAGGCAGGGAAGGTGAATTTCCTCGTGGGTGCATCCAGCTCGGACGTCCGTCTCAAGACCGTCAGAAAGATCCGCTGAGTCTCCCGTCATAAACGATAAAGCAGCCAGAGTCCCCAAGACCGTGGCTGCATCGGAACAACATTCCCGAAAAAACTCAAAACGGGATATGCTTTCTATTGTCGCACTATGAAAAATCAATTCTGTGTGACAGGCGGCATATACGCCTGGAGTCTTTTTGTTGTTCCGATGTGCGGAGGGGGAGGCCCCATCCGGTATCGCGAAGGTAGCCACATGTCGTGAGTCCGCCAAATCGGATGATTCAATATACCGCAACAGTTATCAAGAATCCCTGTCAATAATTCACAAAACGGCGCGGGAGCGGCAATCCGGTGCATCAGATCACCATGCCTTGGGCGCAATGTCATACCGAATGGAAAAAAATGCCTAAATTTGAGGCTTGATAACAATTACAATGATGAAAAGATATCTGACCGTTCTTGCTGCCAGTCTGTTCAGCCTGGTTTCCCTCAGCGCCCAGGAGCGCATCACTCTTGATTCAAAGCCTTTCCATGACGGCAGTGCCTCATGGACCATGGCACGGATAGCGGATGTCGATGCTCCGGGAGAAAAGATCTCGACTGCTGACTTCGACGGCTCCGCATGGATGGAGGCCATCGTGCCTGGCACAGTGCTCAATACCCTGGTCCACAACGGTGTGTATCCGGAGCCTTATCACGGCGTGAACAACATGATCGAGTCAGGCATCATCCCCGATCTGGCCGATGCCGGCCGCGATTTCTACACCAGCTGGTTCCGTACTTCATTCGATGTGCCTGAGTCTTATGCAGGCAAGAACGTATGGCTCCAGATGGACGGCATCAACTACCGTGCGGAGGTGTGGGTCAACGGCCGCCTCCTCAGCACCATCAACGGCATGTTCATGCAGGATATCATTGATGTCACTTCAGTCATAAAGGTCGGCGGCACCAACGTCCTTGCCGTCAAGGTCTATCCAGTCGATGTCCCGGGTACCAAGATGCCTAAGACATGGGGCGCCATAGGAGAATGGCACAATGGCGGTGACGGCAATATCGGTCTCAACACCACCATGCTCATGAGCGTCGGCTGGGACTTCACCTTCATGGATGGTATCCGTGACCGCAATACCGGTATATGGAAGGGCGTGTCCCTCTACGCGACCGGTGCTCTGGATCTCAGACATCCTTTCATCCGCTCCGAACTCAGCCATCCTGCATATGACAAGGCTAAGGAAACTGTTTCCGTGACTGTAGTCAATCCATCGACATCCATGGAGGATGTCAGATGTACTGTCAGCGGTGAGATTGTCGGCGAGGGCATCACATTCAGCAAGGACGTCAGGATCATGCGCGGCGGTCAGCAGGAAGTGACATTCACTCCAGAGGAGTTCAGCCAGCTTGTGATCGACTCTCCGCGTCTCTGGTGGCCGGTCAACAAGGGCCCTCAGAATCTCTACGACCTCAGACTTTCAGTATCGGTTAACGGAAAGGTCTGCGACACTGTCAGCACTCGTTTCGGTATCCGTGAAATCGTTTCAGACCAGAATACCCCAGACAATTCCCGAGTATTCTATGTCAACGGCAAGCGCATTTTCGTACGTGGATCCAACTGGATTCCGGAGGCCATGCTGAGGATGACAGATGAGCGCACGGAAGCCGAGCTCCGCTATTCAAGGCAGTCCGGCATCAACCTTCTCCGTCTCTGGGGCGGCGGCATCGAGGAGAGCGAGACCTTCTACCGTCTCTGCGACGAGCTCGGTCTCATGGTATGGCAGGAGTTCTGGATGACAGGTGACACCCGCCATCCTCAGGACCAGCCTATGTATCTGGCCAATGTGGCATCATGCATCAGGCGTATCCGCAACCATCCTTCTCTTGCATACTATGTCTGCTCGAATGAGAGTACAGAAGTCACAGGCATGCCGGAGCTCGTGGCCAGCCTCGACGGCACACGCGGGTACCAGACTCAGTCGGAGTGTGACGGCATACATGACGGAAGCCCGTACAAGCAGGTCAACCAGATGCGCCACTACGAGAATACCGCATCTGACCGCGGCAGCCGCGTGGATGGTTTCAACCCGGAATACGGTTCTCCGTGTCTGCCTCTCGTGCAGGAGCTTCGCGAGATGATGGACGAGAAGGATCTCTGGCCTATCAACAAGGAGGTATGGGACTACCTCGACGGCAACGGCTTCTCACTCGTGACCACCATGTACAAGGACATGGTCAATCAGTACGGCGAGTCTTCGTCCATCGATGAGTTCGCTCAGAAGGCACAGTTCGTGGGTGCCATGAACTACAAGTCCATCTGGGAGGTGTGGAACTACAACAAGCTCGGATACGGTGACCGTTTTGCATCAGGAGTCCTCTTCTGGTTCCACAACAGCGCCATAAGGCACGTGGGTTCCATGATGTGGGACTGGTCTCTCGAACCTATGGCGTCGCTCTATGCAGCCCAGAACGCCCTCGAGCCTCTCCATGCCCAGTTCGACTATCTAAAGAACACCGTGTCTGTCGTGAATGACTATTACAAGGCTTTCACCGGATACAAGGTAAAGGCACAGATATACGATATCAAGAGCCGCAAGGTGTCAGAGAAGACGGCGTCAGTGGATCTTCCTGAGGATGGAGTCGCCAATGATGTTCTTACTCTTGAATTCCCTGAAACCCTGTCGCAGGTGCATTTCATAAAGCTCTACCTCTATGATGAGAAGGGGGCTCTGGTGTCAAGCAATTTCTATTGGAGGTCGAAGGACAGGTACGAAGGAAAGAAGACCCTCACCGGGCCTACCACTTCAGGATTCCAGACTATCTCCGAACTTGGAAAGGCTTCAGTCAGGTACACATACAAGACACGTGAGGAAAACGGCAGATTCTTCGTGGACATTACCATGAAGAACCGCTCGTCAAACATCTCCTTCTTTGATCAGATCGAGATGGTCGGTCCTGACGGCAGCCATATCCGTCCATCATTCTACACTGACAATTTCTTCTCTCTCATGCCTGGCGAGCAGAAGTCGGTGACTGTGGAGACCGCGCTCCGCAACACTGAAGATGGTGTCACCCTGCGTTTCAGCGGCTGGAATACAGATACTGTCACATACACTCTCAAATAGAACCCCGGCATGATGTCTGAATCCGAAAAGGCGATATTTCATCGTTCCGCGCTCCTGCTGGGCCCGGATGTCATGGAGGCCGTCGGAGAGAAGAAAGTCATTCTCTTCGGTGTGGGCGGCGTGGGAAGCTGGTGCGCCGAAGGGCTCGTCAGGTCGGGCATCAGACATCTTACCATTGTGGATTCGGACCGCGTGAGCATCACCAACGTCAACCGTCAGCTCCCTGCAACCGTCAGGACAGTAGGGCAGGTCAAGGTGGATGTGCTGCGCGACCGTCTCCTCGAGATCAATCCCGAGGCGGAGATCACCGCGCTCCAGAAGATATACTCCGAGGAGACTCGTGAGGAGTTCAAGCTGTCATCATACGATTATATCATCGATGCGGTGGATTCTCTCAAGGATAAGATATCCCTCATCCTGAGGGCGACCGAGACCCCAGCGGTCTTCTTCTCCTCCATGGGCGCTGCGCTCAAGCTCGATCCTGCCAAGGTGCGGGTTTCTGAGTTCTGGGATGTCAGAGGATGTCCTCTCGGGGCCATTCTGCGCAAGCGCATGCGCAGGGCAGGTACATTCCCGTCAAAGAAGTTTCTGTGTGTGTATGACGAGGAGGTCCTTCCGAACAGGGGGGAGGGGATGCCCGGCATGTATGAGCCGGGACCGCAGATGGCGGTGGAAGACGGTCCGGGAGACAGGGAGCTGCTCAATCATGACTGGAGCGACTCAAAGGCCCAGATAAATGGTACGTGCGCGCATGTCACCGCCATATTCGGGATGACGCTTTCGGGTCTTGTGATCCAGGATATCTACAAGAAAGCCTTGTCTGCTGCAGAGTAGCCTACATGCTGCAAATGGTTTCGAGAACGCCTGTCAGGATACTGATCAGGCGTTCGTCTGTCATGACCAGTATCTCTGGACATATGCCGGCAGCGTGGAGAATCGCCGTGACGACGGACAGTAACATGATCAGAGTAGCCAGGGGAAGGGCGCTGATGTTGGTGATGAGAAAGTATCGGGGGAAGCTGTGAAAGCGCAGCCAGGACAGTGGCGCCGTGAATATCTGGCAGGAGATGGCGAGTGATGCTGCATTCCATATCCATCTCATCGGGTCGAGACGTCCCATACGGGTCTCAGCTTCAGGGTACCATGACTGCATGACAGGGAGTATGGTGACGATACCGCACATGGCCAGGTAGGACAGCTGGAATCCCACGCTCTTCATCACCTGTGGCGAGATGGCCAGCTGGACTGTGAGACAGATGAGGAGGGTTCTTGCCGCCCCTTGCTGCCTTCCGGATGATATCCCGGACAATTCGCGTATGCAGATGAAAAGAAAGGCCCGGACGATGGACGGTCCCGCACCCGTCATCAGTGTGTAGAATCCGGCAGCTGCGCATACAAGCAGGCACCTGAGCTTCCTTGATGTGATGGAATTGCCGAATATCGTGAAAAAATTGCTGATAATCAGATATATGATCCCGAGGTGCAGGCCGGACAGGGCGAGTATGTGGGATGCGCCGCTCTGCCTGAAGATTCGGACAGACTCGCTGCTGAGCCCGCTCCTGTCGCCGGTGAGCAGCGCCTTTACCACCGCCCCGGAATCGGGAGATCGGAATGGCATGTCGTCTATCAGGCCTTTCAGGGCGGATGAACATCGGGCTGCGATGCCTGTGCCTGTATCCGGAATCAGGGCGATACCGGCTGATGATGCCGATGCGCAGAACAGCCCGGTGGCGAAATATGCGGCGGAAAACCATGCCAACCCACGGTTCCTGACAGCAAGAAAGATGAATGCGGCCGTGAAGATCAGGCTGGCGGAAGACAGTATGGAAGGGGAGAGCGTTTCCCTGAGAAAAGAATCAGCCATCCAGAAACCGGCGGCTGTGCCGGCAGTAAAGGGGACCGATATCCCCGCAACATCTCTCACCTCATCCATATCGCATCCTGTATTTTTGCGAAAATAACGATTATTGTATAATTTTGCCCTTCCCAAACAAAGATTTTTCAGACATGATAGTTCTCGTTATCAACTGTGGAAGCTCGTCTATCAAGTACCAGCTCCTCGACATGAAGAGCGAAGATGCATATGAGCTTCTCGCCAAAGGCATTGTAGAAAAGATCGGCCTTCCGGACGGTCACTTCAAGTATACTCCTACAGGAAAAGACAAGGTGGAGATGACTCTTCCTATTCCGGATCACAAGGTCGGAATGCAGATCGTGCTTGAGGAACTCGTTAAGCCTGGCACCGGTGTGCTTGAGTCTTTCGATGATATCGAGGCTGTCGGCCACCGCATCGTCCAGGGTGCGGACTATTTCTCAGGCAGTGCCCTCATCGATGAGGATGTGCTCAAGAAGATCGAGATCTGCTGCGATTTCGCACCTCTCCACAATCCGGCTCACCTCCTTGGTATCAGCGCTGTTTCAAACGTGCTCCCTGATGTTCCTCAGGTAGCTGTCTTCGATACCGCGTTCCACCAGACCATGCCTGCCTTCAACTACATGTACGGCCTTCCGTACAAGTACTACGAGCAGTATCACATCCGCAAGTACGGCGCCCACGGCACCAGCCACCAGTATGTGTCTCAGAAGGGTGCTGAACTCGCCGGCATCGATCTCGAGAACTCCAAGATCATCACCTGCCACCTCGGCAACGGCAGCTCTATCTCTGCAGTCCAGAATGGCAAGGTGCTTGACACCTCGATGGGATTCACTCCTCTCGCAGGTATGATCATGGGAACACGATGCGGAAGCATCGATCCCAACATCGTGCCTTATATCATGAAGAAAGAGGGCCTCTCTCCTGATGAGATGACTGCCCTGATGAACAAGAAGAGCGGCTTCCTCGGTGTTTCCGGCTCATCATCAGATGTCAGGGATCTCAATGCCCGCGTGGAGCAGGGCGACCAGAGAGCCAAGCTTGTATTCAAGATATTCACCTACGACATCATCAAGCTCATCGGATCATACATAGCCGAGATGCAGGGAGTCGACCTTATCGTATTCACAGCGGGTATCGGTGAGAACAACGCACGTCTCCGCCGCCGCGTCAGCGAGAACTTCGCATACATGGGACTCAAGTTCGATTACGATGCAAATGTCGCCATCGACGGTGATACCATCATCTCTCTCCCTGATTCGAAGATCAAGGTTGCGGTCATCTGCACAAACGAGGAGCTCATGATTGCACGCGATACCATGCGTATCGTTCAGAACGCTCAGGAGTAGTCAGGACTTTCTCGCCTTTCTGCCTCTGCCGGATTCCTTTTCCGGGGTGGGCGCATAGAAGAAATCACGCTCCGGCAGGAGAGGTGAGTATTTGTCCCTCAGGCGGTTGAAAAGAGTTGATGTGTATTTGGTGAATCTCGGCCCTTTCCAGGTGCCGGTATTGGTCACCAGGATCCAGCATTCTCCGTCAGGATAGTATTTGATCAGCGCACTGGTGCACGAAAGTGTTCCGGTGCGCGTCCATGTTCCGTCCTCCCGTGTGTCATTCCACCCGAGGGAGTAGGTGTTTTCATCGATATATCTGGTCATCTCGCGCACACTCTCCTCGCTGATGATATCCGGGACCTCAGGGCGTCCGTCTATCGATGCCACGAACAGGGCCAGTTCCGGGGCGGAGGCAATCCATGCGCCGGCTCCGGAGAGTGCCTTGAAGTCGCTGCCCCCGTAGCATCTTACCACCTTGTGCCCGCTGTTGTTGTACTCGTCTACCAGCTCGTCTTTGAGGTGGACATAATATTTCACCTCGTTCTCGCGCTTTTCATGGTAGTAATTCTCTCCGATGTGCATATCCACGCATCCTGCAGGGCGGAGAACATTGTCCTGCATCCAGCTCTCGTAGTCTTCGCCGGTGACGTGCTCGATGACCATGGACAGCAGCATGTATCCGAAATTCGAGTAGTCCTGTGAAGTTCCAGGCTTGAACCCCAGCCTTCTGCGGAGCACGATCTTGGTGAGAGTGTCGTGGTCCGGAGCCTCCTTGAGCCGGTTCTGGAGCATGATGGTGCCGGTGACAAACATCGGATCTCCGGCTCTGGTGGTGAAACCTCCCTGGTGCCTGAGCAGGTGCTCGACAGTGATGTTGAAGCAGTTGGTGTCCTTGATCACTGCGGTGAATTCCGGGTCATTGAGGATTCCTTCAGGCCCGAACACCTTGTCGTCAAGCGAGAGCTGACCTCTCTCTCTGAGAACCATGATGCCGGTGGCGGTAAGCAGTTTGGAGACGGATGCCAGGCGCATCACCTTGCCGGGCTCCATATGCATCTCCTCTTCCTCGTCTGCCCATCCGTAGCCTTTGGCATACACGAGTGAGTCGTTTTTCATGATGGCGAGAGATGAACCCCTGAGCCCCCACTGCACCATGTAGTTCTCAATGGCCTTGTCCATCCTGGCGAGAGACGAGGTGTCTGACATGGCATTGGTAAGGGTCGCGTTCAGGTTGATCGGAACGCGTACTTCGTCTTTCTGCTTCCTGCCGATGAAAATGAAAAGCAGCAGCAGCGCAGCAACTCCCGCTGCGGCAGCTGCTGCTGTCTTGATGAATCCGGTCCTTCTCCTACTCCTCATCCTTCTTGTCTACCGATCCGTCTTCATTGAGTCCGAGCATCTGTATCTCGAAGATGAGTGGTGAATAGGAAGGGATGGCGCTGCCTCCACCCTTGGATGAATATCCGTACGCGGAATGGAAGATTCCCAGACCTATCTCTCCCGTTCTCATCTGAGACAGGGTCTTGGTGAAACCTTCTATCAGATCGGTGTCGCCGCCCATTTTGATGGACTTGTAGTCTTCGGTGTTCCAGGTGATCTCGGAAGGAGCATAGTCCTTGGATGCCGAGTAGATGCCATTTACCTTCGCAGTGTCCTTGATGGTGGTGTCGAAGGCCTGGCCGTTGAGCAGCCTTCCGGTGTAGTTGATGTGGACTGTGACCTCGTTTTCAAAGGCCGTGGTGTCGATCGGCGCCTTGAGCTGCACGTAGTAGAATCCCTTCGCGAGGGTGTCTATTCCCGGATAGTTGTGCTTCATGTAGGTCTCGAGGGAATCGAGCTCCCACTGGATGACATCATCGAATCTGTCAGAGACGCTGACAGTATATACCGACTCGGTCCCTGAAATCTTCTTGAGATAATCTTCCTCGCTGTCGTATACTGCTTCGGTCATGAGCCAGCCAGGGATGACCGCTGTGCGGGTTCCTCCGACTCTCATCGTCGCGAGCATGTCATTGATGCCTGCGTATGACTCGTTCTCTATCCTCGACACCACGTGGTCTCCATAGTAGTTCGTAGGATCATAGTCACCCAGCATCTGTGAGACCTTGCTGAAAGTCGTTGACGAGATGTTTCCTTCGAGATCCTTGACAGTGTAGCTGGCATAGACATAAGGGGATTTCTTCGAATCGCCTATGAGCTCTCCACTGCCGGGTATATCTTCGATGATATATGCGCCGAGCCTGGTCTTCTGTGCATCCGGATGATGAGCCTTTATCCATGCATCGAAATACATCTTGTTCAAGTCGTTCTTGCCGGTCGATGCGCTCTTGGCACAGCCTGCAGCAAGAGCCGCTGCGGCTGCGATTGCCAGTGCGATATTCGTCAATCTCTTCATTATCTGTATCTTGTATTGTCTTTTAATTCCGTATGTCCTGTACATTTATGCTGTACGCAAGCGCTGCATTTGCAGGAATCGTGCCTACCTGGCGTCCGAAGCCGTATTTTCCTGAAAACAGGATGATGCATTCCTCTCCTTTCCTCACTCCTTCCATGCCGAGCCTGAGTCCCTCGACCAGTCCGTCGCCCAGATTCATCTCCGCAGGAGCGAATACGGACTCGTCGCTGATGTTCCACTTGGAAGCCGCGGCCACGTCCGAGTTGTTGGTGGCGAAAAGTGTGGAAGCGTTCATGGCACTGCCGCTGAAGTTGTATCCTGCATAGAATACGGTGGCGCAGCCGCCTTTTGCCAGCTCCGTGCCTTCTCCTTCGGCGACCACGATCCTCACGACACTCTTGTTGTAGACAACCCTGGCGTCAGGATTGCTCTGGAGATATCTGTCCACAAATGTGTCTATGTTGGTCTCCTGGGTGTTGAAAAGGGTCTCTGTCGCTGATTTGCTGCATGCAGCGAGTCCCAGCATCATGCACAAGGCCATCATTATCCTAGTTCTCATGTGTCAGGAATTCATCGGTTACACGTCTGATATAGTCTGCCGCATCGGAAGCGTCCATGACCTCTCTGCCTATCGTGAGCTTGCCTCCGGAGGCCTGCTCGTGACCTCCGCCGTTGAAATACTTCATGGCGAGACGGTTGGCAGAGGTGCCTTTCTTGGATCGTATGGATACCCTGAATATGCCATCCTCTTCTTTGAGGAAGAGGCTCAGTCTGACATTGTAGATGGTGAGAGGTATGTTGACAAAGGCCTCGGTCTCTCCCTGGCGTATCCCCGTCCTTTCGCGTGTGGCGGCGTCGAGTATCATGTATGCTGCTCCCTTGTCTGTAATCACCATCCTGTCATGCAGAAGCTCTCCCATGAGCCTGATGCGCCGCTCCGGGTAGGAGTTGTATAAGTGCATTATGATGGCCTCCCTGTCGACCCCGGCTGCAATGAGGGATGAAGCAGCCTGGAATGTGCTGGGGTAGGTGGAGTTCGCGAAGTTGTTGGTGTCGGTGGTCAGGCCTGTCATGATTGCGGTCAGACTGGCTGCAGGGAGCTTCGATGCGTCTCCGTCGATATCCGGCATCGCCATGAGCACATGGAAGAGAAGCTCGCTGGCGGAAGAGATTTCCGTTTCCGAGAAAACCAGCGCAAACTCTTCGGTCTGAGGGTTGAGATGGTGGTCAATCAGCACTCTCGGGGCTGTGAGGCCTTCGAATGCCGCTGCCATTTCTCCCGTGCGGTGGGCTCCGTTGAGATCGAGGAAAAACAGAAGGTCGCAGGATGATGCCCACTTGCGCACATCCTCCGGCTTGTGGTCGTACCTGATCACGCATCCGGTGCAATGGTCGAGGACAAAGCCGGCGGCTTCTGGAAGTGCGTTGTCCAGAAGGATGCGCACATCTTTTCCGTGGAGGTCATGAAGGTAGTGATACAGCGCCACGGAGCTGCCTATGGCATCTCCGTCCGGGTGCGTGTGGGTCGCGATGCCGATATTCCCGGCACCGCGCACAAGCGCTTCAAGTGTGTTTATTCCTTCATTTCCGATGTTCACCGGCCACTTATATTTAAGTTCAGGGCAAATTTACAAAGAATATTGCATATCATAAATCATTTTTCTAACTTTGTCGGGAATTGGGAAATAAAAAACACACAATATGAACGGTATTTTGAAAAAGCTTTTGACCTGGATCGTTTTGCCAGTCATCATCGTCCTTCTCGGATGGGCTATTGTTAACAGCGTCATGCAGCCTGTAAGGTTCAATAAGGAAAAGGCAGCCCGTGAGGCTGTGGCTATCCAGCAGCTCAAGGACATCCGTACCCTTGAGGTCGCTTACAAGAGCGCTACCGGCGTATTCACATGCTGCGTCGATACACTTGCAAAGTTCTACGATGAGGGCAAGATGTCCATCATCATGCAGGTGGGTTCTTCTGACGACTCTGCAGCTGTGGCTCACACAGATGCTGTCAAGAAGTCTTTCCGCGGTGTAAAGCCTTCAGAAATCAATGCGAAGCTCTTTGAACTCTACCAGAAGGGTGACAACAACCTCGTGTTCACAGTCGAGAACTTCGTCCCTGTAAAGGACACTCTCTTCAAGTCAAGAGAGGGCTTCGATCCTGCAAAGCTCAAGTTCATCCCATTTGCAGAGGGTGACACAGTCCTCATGGACGCTATCGTAAAGACCGTTTCCGGTGTACAGGTTCCTCTCTTCGAGGCCAAGATTCCTTACAAGCAGCTCCTCAAGGGTATGGACAACCAGCTCCGTATCAATCTCGACGCAGAGCGCCGTGACATGAACCGCTATGAGGGCCTCCAGGTAGGAAGCATCACTGCACCTAACAACAACGCAGGTAACTGGGAGTAGTATAATGACCCAAATACAGAAATGCACCTTGGTGCCGACTCGTTTCTTTGACGAGAAGGTGTCAAGGTGCATTCTTTCTGAACTCTTCCCTCTGGACGCATCCGAGCAGGTGAGCCATATCGCAGTTCCACGTTTCGATGCGGTCATGGTATATGCAGGGGACAGGGTGCCGGTACTTTATGACATGCTGTGTGCAACAGAACGCTGCACAGAGTATAACAAGGTGCTGGTATCTATTGCAGACGGTGCCGTGCACATCGTGCTGGCACAGGGGGAGAAACTTCTTCTTGCGAATTCTTACCCTGCCGTGGACTTCACGACGGCAGAGTATTTCATCTTCTTTGCCATGAAGTCGCTCCAGCTCAATCCCGAAGTTTCGACCATCACCATGATGACGGAGCTTTCTGCGGAGGAGGAGATGTCTTTGTACAGATACTTCAAATCAGTAGAACGTATATGAGAATCATCGGAGGCAGACTCAAGGGGAAGATGATCAACCCGCCGGCGGGCTACAAGGCCAGGCCTACGACGGATTTTGCCCGCGAGGGTCTCTTCAATGTCCTCAACAACGAATATGAGTTCGAGGACCTCAAGGTCCTGGATCTCTTTGGAGGAACGGGCGCAATAGCATATGAGTTTGCATCGCGGGGTGCCGCGCGTGTATATTGCGTGGAAATGGCACGTGAGAATGCCTCGTTCATCAAGACAGAGGCCATGAGGCTCGGCCTGAAGAATGTCACCATGGTCCGCGACAATGTCTTTGACTTCCTGCCTATATGCAGGGAGAAATTCGATATAATATTTGCGGACCCTCCTTATGCCCTGGACAATCTACAGGAGATTCCGGACAAGGTGCTCTCTCAGGATATACTCCATCCTGATTGCTATTTCATTCTCGAGCACGGCGACGAGCATTCGTTCACTGACCATCCGTGTTTCGTGAAAGAGAAGGTGTACGGACGTGTTCACTTTTCTTTTTTCGTCTCTAAATAATTCAGTATATTTGTTTCTTACTGTACTGATTATTTATTTATGAAACGTTTCTTTTTCCTGGCAGCAGCCGCTGTGGCATGCTGCTGTGCCTGCAATCAGTCTGAGGTTGCAGTTTCTTCGTTGAACACAGACCCTGCAGCATGGGCGCCTGCAGGAGAACATATCAGGACCCGCTGGGCTGCCGATGTGGATCCTGCGAATGCTCATCCTGAGTATCCGCGTCCGCAGATGGTCAGGGCTGACTGGAAGTCTCTCAACGGTCTCTGGGAGTACAGCATCACCCCTAAGGAGCAGGAGTCATGGCAGGGCGCAGACGGACAGATACTTGTGCCGTTCGCTGTCGAGTCTTCACTCTCCGGTGTGGGCAAGACTGTGACTGCAGACGAGTCTCTGTGGTACAGGACCACATTCACAGTTCCGAAGAACTGGAAGAAGAAAAACATCAAGATCAACTTCGATGCAGTCGACTGGGCTTCCGAGGTCTATCTCAACGGCAGTCTTGTAGGCAGGCATACTGGTGGCTATACAGCATTCTCTTATGATCTCACCCCATTCCTCACCCAGGGCGAGCAGGAGCTTGTGGTCAAGGTCACCGATGCCACTGACGACAACCTCCAGCCTCGCGGCAAGCAGGTGAGCGAACCTCGTGGTATCTGGTACACCGCTGTTACCGGTATATGGCAGAGCGTATGGCTCGAGCCTGTGTCCGCGGCATCGATCGCAGACTATCAGGTGTCTTCCGACATCAAGGCCGGTACCATCACTCTCAATGTGGCTGTATGTGATTCACAGAGCGACGACGAGGTGGCTGTAGAGCTTCTTGACGGCGCGGAAGGCTACGATACATCACTTCCTTCAAAGAAAGTTATCGCAAAGGCTGCCGGAGCTCCAGGCAAGGATATCATAGTCAAGGTGGATGACGTACACACATGGTCTCCTGATTCACCATATCTCTATGGTCTCAAGATCACTCTCAAACGCGGCAGAAAGACTCTGGACTGTGTTCAGGCATACACCGCGATGAGGTCCATCACCGCAGACAGCGATGCGGCAGGTTTCAAGAGAATGAAGCTCAATGGTGAGCCTCTCTTCCAGTATGGTCCTCTCGACCAGGGATGGTGGCCGGACGGTCTCTATACCGCACCGACCGATGAGGCACTCCTCTACGATCTCCAGATGACCAGGGAGTACGGCTTCAACATGATCAGAAAGCACATCAAGGTGGAGCCTTCAAGATGGTTCTATCATTGCGACAGACTCGGTATCCTCGTATGGCAGGACATGCCTTCATTCGCAGCTCATGCGGGACGTGAAGACTGGGATTATTCTCACGGCTATGATGCCGGCAATGATTATCCTGCCACGGCCGAGGCCAAGGCCAACTACTATAAGGAGTGGAAGGAAATCATGAATCAGGTCAAGAAGTTCCAGTGCGTGGTGGTATGGGTTCCATTCAATGAGGCTTGGGGCCAGTTCGATACCAAGGAGGCAGTGGATTTCACATACCGCACAGACAACACCCGTCTCGTGAACATGTCTTCCGGCGGCAACTGGGTATCCGGCAAGGTCGGCGACCTTCTCGACTCACATCATTATCCAAATCCTGACATCAATATCTGGGATCCTGAGATGGTTGTCGTTCTCGGTGAGTACGGCGGCATCGGCCTTCCTGTAGAGGGCCATCTCTGGAATACGGACAAGAACTGGGGCTATGTCACACTTGAGGATACAGACGCAGTCACATCCAGGTACGAGCAGTTCGCCAAGGAGATGATTCCGTTCGTCAAGAAGGGTGTCAGCGCTGCTGTCTATACCCAGACGACGGATGTCGAGGGTGAAGTCAACGGCCTCATGACTTATGACCGTGCGGTCAACAAGCTCGATGTCAAGCGCGTCAACGCGGCTAACACCGAGGTTATCAAGGCAATGAATTCAGCGGAATAATAATACCTGGAGAGCATGCTTTTGCCTGCTCGTGCTGCCCTGGCAATGGTTTCATGCCAGGGCAGTGACGTGCAGAAGAGATGGCCGCTCTCGAAATCACAGTCTATGAAGCGAGTCATTTCCATTGCATCGGTGCTGTTTTTCTGCGCGAAGGTTCTCTGTGCTGCAGAGTACATAGGCAACCGTGCACCACTCACCGAGTCTCCATATCTTGAGTTGCCGCTTGGGTCGATACAGGCCCGTGGTTGGCTTCTCGAGCAGCTTCAGCGCCAGAAGAGCGGTATGACAGGGCATCTGGATGAGATCTATCCACAGGTGGTGGGAGCCAGAAATGCGTGGCTCGGAGGCGACGGTGACGCATGGGAGAGGGGACCATACTGGATAGATGGCCTTCTGCCTCTGGCATATATACTTGATGATGATGAACTGAAGGCGAAGGCCCAGGTGTGGGTTGAAGCCATCCTCGGTTCTCAGAAAGAAGACGGTTACTTCGGTCCGGATACAGACCGTCCTCATGAGCCGGGTCTTCAGAGGAGCAATTCCCATGACTGGTGGCCGAAGATGGTCGCACTGAAGATCATCAAGCAGTACTATATGGCTACCGGTGATGAAAGAGTGATCCCATTCTTTACGGCTTATTTCAGATATCAGCTGAAAATGCTTCCTCAGTTCCCTCTGGATCACTGGACATTCTGGGGTGCGCAGCGTGGTGGAGACAATCTCGAGATCGTATACTGGCTGTACAACCGTACAGGTGACGCTTTCCTGCTCGAGCTGGCAGAACTCATCCACCGTCAGACGACGGACTGGACCCGCATCCATGGGGAGGGCTCGGAGTTTTATACCCAGAACAGCCTTCACTGTGTCAATGTGGCACAGGGATTCAAGGAACCGATTGTATACTGGCAGCAGTGCGGTGACAGGAAGCAGATAGATGCCACGAAACATGCTGTTGAGCTGATAAGACAGACAATAGGTCTTCCTACCGGACTCTGGGCGGGAGATGAGATGATCCATTTCGGCGACCCGACACGCGGCTCGGAACTGTGCACGGCGGTGGAGATGATGTTCTCTCTCGAGGAGATGACGCGCATCACCGGTGATACACAGTGGGCAGACCATCTGGAAAGGGTGGCATACAATGCCCTTCCTGCCCAGACCGATGACGAGTTCAAGAGCCGTCAGTATTTCCACCAGATCAATCAGGTGCTCTGCGACCGTACCATCCGCAACTTCAATACCACCCATTACGACACCGATACCGTTTTCGGTGAGCTCAACGGTTATCCTTGCTGCACCACGAACATGCATCAGGGATGGCCAAAGCTGACCCAGAATCTGTGGTATGCCACGCCGGATGGAGGAGCTGCTGCTCTGATTTACGCCCCATCTCAGGTGAAGATTTCTGTCGCAGGCGGCGTGGATGCCGTCATCACAGAGGATACCTTCTATCCGTTTGATGAAGCGGTCAGCTTCACTGTGTCATATGAGGGACGCAAGGTGAAATCAGCCTCATTCCCTCTCCATCTCCGCATCCCTGAGTGGTGCGGCTCCGCTGTCATCAAGGTGAACGGCGCCTCTCTGGACATGGATCTCAAGGCAGGTACGGTCGCTGTCGTCACCCGCGAGTGGGTGAAAGGTGACGTCGTCACTCTCGAGCTTCCTATGGAGGTCAAGATATCCCGCTGGTATGACAGATCTGCTGTCGTGGAGCGTGGACCGCTCATCTACGCACTCCGTATGAATGAAACATGGACCCGCAGGGAGTTTGCGCCGGAGGAGCATGTGTCATACGGAAAGTGGTACTATGAGGTCAGCTCGGATTCTAAGTGGAACTATTGCCTCCCGTCGGGATCCCTTGCTCCGGAAAATATAGGGTCTGCGTTCACTGTGATCAAGAGAGGTGGAAGACCAGTCTATCCGTGGACGAATGCCGATGCTCCTGTAGTCATCAGGACGAAGGCCATGTCGCTGGACAGCTGGACCCTTTACAAGGGCTCTGCGGGTCCTGTGACTTTCTATTCCCAGACAGAGCGTGACTGCGGTGAGGAGTCCGAGATCGAGCTCATTCCTTTCGGGTGTACCACACTGCGCATCACAGAGTTCCCAGTCAGAAGATAAGACGATTACACATGCATACAAGACAGGAAAAGATTGAAGCGTTCGGCAGATTGCTGGACATCATGGATGAACTCAGGGAGAAATGCCCATGGAATGCGGCCCAGACCATGGAGAGCATCCGCCCTATGACGGAAGAAGAGGTATATGAGCTGAGCGACGCCATCATCAATCATGATGAGGCTGAGACGGCCAAGGAGATCGGCGATCTTCTCTACCATATGGTATTCTATGCCCGTATCGCGCAGGAAAGCGGCGCATTCGATATAGCGGACTCTCTCAAGAAAATCAGTGACAAGATGGTTTTTCGCCATCCTCATGTCTTTGCGTCAGAGGGTAAGACCATGACAGCAAAGGAGATTGCTGATACCTGGGAGCTTGTCAAGGCCAAGGAAAAAGATGGCAACAAGACCATAATGTCAGGTATACCCAAGACCATGCCGGCAGTACTCAAGGCCCTTTCCATGCAGGAGAAGGCGCGTGGCTGCGGTTTCGACTGGGAGAAGAAGGAGGATGTGTGGGACAAGGTCCATGAGGAACTCGGGGAAGTTGAAGATGCCTGTGCCGAAGGGGATATGGCCCATATGACAGAGGAGTTCGGGGATCTGATGTTCGCTGTCATCAATGCCGCCCGTCTCTACGGAGTGGACCCGGAAGTGGCTCTGAGTTCTTCAAGCGAGAAGTTCAGGCGCAGATTCACCTATCTCGAGGAGAAGACCATACGCCAGGGGAAGAACCTCCGCGACATGACTCTCGCCGAGATGGATGCCATCTGGGATGAGGGCAAGGCAAAAGGGCTTTGACGATGCTGAAATTGCGTTATCAGTTTGAATTTGCTAAATTTGCAGACTTGTACAGAAATCGCACCTATGAGCTATACAATCAAAGAGGTACAGTCTAGAAAGGAACTCAGGAAGTTCGTCCGTTTCCCGGATGAACTTTACAGGGGTTGCCCTCAGTATGTACCGGCTCTGCATTCGGATCAGATACATTCTCTGACCGATGTATCCACTTTGAAATACTGTGAGCACAAGCTCTGGCTTGTATGGGATGAGTCGGGGAAGGTGGTCGGCCGCGTCTGTGCATCGATCAACCCCCGTTACAACGAGCGCTATGACAAGAAGCGCGCCCGTTTCGGCTGGTTCGACACCATCGATGACTTCGAGGTGGCAAGGCTTCTGATAGATACCGCTGAGGCATGGGCCAGAGAGAAGGGCATGACAGAGATTCATGGGCCTCTTTACTACAATACGCTGGGAAAGCAGGGCATGCTGGTTGAAGGATATGAGAATACACCTCCTTTCAACTGCATCTACAACTATCCATACTACAATGACTTCATGGCCAGACTCGGTTTCGTGAAAGAATGTGACTGGGTTCAGTATAAGGTCGTTGCGAATTCGGGCGTTCCTGAGAAAGTGCTCAGGATTGCCGGTCTTCTCGAAGAGAGGTATCATATCCGCACGGTAGATGTCAACAGGCTCAAGAAGGAACCGGAGATGGTCAGAAAGTTCTTCAAGGCGTACAACAGGGCATTTGCCGACACCGTGTACAACTTCATCCCTTTCACTGATGAGGAAATCGAGGAGGAGTCCAAGGCCATGATACCTTTCGTCAACAACAAGACCTGCTCTATCCTGATGGATGACAATGACGAGCTCGTGGCGTTCAGCATATGCTTCCCGACCATATCGGAGGCGCTGAAGAAGGCGAAGGGACATCTCTTCCCGTTCGGGTGGTATCATCTCCTCAAGGCCATGCATACCTATGAGACCCAGGATCTCATGGTAAACGGAGTGGTTGAGGAATGGCGAAGCAAGGGAGCCTCTGCGATCTACTACAAGGATACCTCCGCCAAGGCTATCGCCATAGGTACCAAGTGGGGCATCACTAACCCTCAGATCGAAACCAACAGCGCGGTGAATGTCTGGAACAGCTATGAGCACTGGCCTTTCATGAGGCGCCGCTGCTACATCAAGACAATAGATTAATCAATACCATTTATGGCAGAAAATACACTACTCGAGAAAGTCCTTTCTCTGCAGGACAAGTTCAAGTCACTTCAGGACCAGCTCGCAAGCCCTGAGGCCATGGCTGATATGAAGAGATACGTCCAGCTCAACAAGGACTACAAAGAGCTTGCACCTATCATCAACGCAGGTCTCGAATACAAGAAGATGCTTGACAATCTCGCATCTGCAAAGGATATCCTCGTGAATGAAAAGGATGACGATCTCCGCGAGATGGCCAGAGAGGAAATCAATGAAATCGAGCCTAAGCTTCCTGACATGGAGCAGAATATAAAGCTTCTCCTCATCCCGGCCGATCCGGATGACGCCAAGAACGCCATGGTCGAGATCCGTGGCGGTACCGGTGGCGATGAGGCTGCGATCTTCGCCGGCGACCTCTTCAGGATGTACACGAAATACGCTGAAAGCAAGGGATGGAAGGTCGAGGTCACAGATCAGGCTCCAGGTACCTCGGGCGGTTTCAAGCAGATCGTCTTCAAGCTGTCTCATGCGGATGGCGTTTACGGTACGATGAAGTACGAATCCGGCGTTCATCGTGTCCAGAGAGTGCCTCAGACCGAGACACAGGGCCGTATCCAGACATCAGCTGCATCTGTCGCTGTGTTCCCTGAGGCCGGCGAGTTCGATGTCGAGCTCAACTGGAGCGACATCCGTCTCGATCTCTTCTGTGCGTCAGGTCCTGGAGGACAGGGTGTCAACACCACATACTCAGCTGTCCGCCTTACACATATCCCATCCGGCCTCGTAGTGCAGTGCCAGGAGGAGCGTTCACAGCTCAAGAACAAGGAGCGAGCTTTCGAGGAACTCCGTACGCGTCTCTACAATCTCGAGCACCAGAAGTATCTTGACGGCATCGCAGCCAAGCGCAAGACCATGGTTTCGACCGGCGACCGATCAGCAAAGATCCGTACATACAACTACCCTCAGGGACGTGTCACAGACCACCGTATCAACTGGTCCATGTACAACCTTCCTGTGTTCATGGATGGCGACATCCAGGAGTGCATCGATCAGCTTACCATCGCGGAAAATGCCGAGCGTCTCAAGGAGGCGGGAGAATAGTAAGATCAGATATCCGTCGGGCGGAAGGCTATGCAGCTGTCATGGCCTCCGAATCCGAATGAGTCACTGAGGCCGAGCGAAAGCTTGGCCTTTTTTGCGACGTTCGCCGTGTAGTCGAGGTCGCATTCCGGATCAGGATTGTCAAGGTTGATGGTAGGAGGCACTATACCCTCCTTGAGGGCGAGTATGGTGGCGATCGCCTCGGCTGCTCCGGTCGCACCGAACATGTGTCCGTGCATGGACTTTGTGGAGCTGATGTGGCACTTGTATGCATAGTCCCCGAATGCGATCTTGTATGCCAGGGTCTCTGCAGAGTCGTTGAGCTTTGTGCCTGTACCGTGGGCGTTGATATAGACGCTGTCTTTAGACTCGTCAAAACCGGCTTCCGCCAATGCGTCGGAGATGCATTGCGCCTGGGTGCTGCCGTCAGGACGCGGTGCTGTGGCGTGGTAAGCGTCGCAGGTGTTGCCGTAACCTACCATTTCGGCATAGATGTGTGCACCTCTTGCCACGGCATGCTCATATTCTTCCAGAATGAGAATGGCAGCACCGTCTGCCATCACGAATCCGGCTCTGTCTGCATTGAAAGGGAGGCATGCGTGCTTCGGATCCTCATCTCTGGTGAGTGCGCGGCATGCTGAGAATCCCGCAATGCCGATAGGTATGGTGCAGTGGTCTGTGCCGCCGCTGATGATGGCATCTGCATAACCGTGCCTGATCGCTCTGTACGCCTCTCCTATGGAGTTGGTGGAGCTCGCGCATGCTGTAACAATGTCTATGCACGGGCCTTTGGCACCGTATCTGATCGCGATCTGGCCTCCTGCGATGTTGCCGATCATGGTAGGGATGAAGTTAGGGGATATCCAGCGTCCTGAAGGGTCGTCATGCATCTTGCAGACTTCGTTGTAGATAGTGCTGAATCCTCCGATACCTGAGCTGACATAGACACCGAGTCTTCTGCCGTCGATGTTTGCGCCCTCACCGGTGGCTGAAAGTCCTGAATCGTTCATTGCCTGCCATGCTGCAGCCATGCCGTAGACGGTGAAGAGGTCCTGCTTGCGCACGAAGGCCTTGTCCATTCCGTACTCGAATGGATCGAAGCCTCTGACCTTTCCTCCTATCTTGACCGGGAGGTCTTCAGTGGGGAATTCTTCTATGAAGTCGATGCCGCAGACGCCTTCCTTGAGGCTGTTCCAGAATGATTCGACATTGTTTCCTATTGATGAGATGACGCCAAGTCCGGTCACCGCTACTCTTCTGTCCATATCCGTATGTTTTGTAAGCAGGACAAATGTAGCCCTTTTTTTCTATATTTGCACCATGTTGAGGTTGAATGCACCGGCTCCGCAGTATTTGATGAACATGCCGCTGATCTACGTTCCTGTCATTATCACAGGGATGTGGGCGGCCGTGATGATGCTGGTGTTCATTCCTTTTTCACACAACCCGTGGCTGAACATGAGTCTTGCCTCATCTATGGGTTATGTGGTTCTCTTCTACATGATATGCCTTGCATATCTGATGGTCAGCAGGACGATGATGTATCTTTCGCGCAGCTGGCTCAAAGTCTGGCATGCCTGTCTCTGGGTCATCATGGAGGTCCTGTTCATCAGTGCGTTCTACGCTTCAGCCACGCTCGCGGCAGATGTCAAGGGCACGCTATCTGTATCTGGAATGCCGTTCTGGGTGCTCTGCTTCAAGTCTGTTGCCTACTGCTTTCTGGCGATTCTCCTCCCAAGCCTCTTCAGCGCCATGCTGCTCGATATCAGAGACAAGGAAAATACCATACGTATGATCAACTACGGCAATGTGGTGTCCGACGTCCAGCTGCCTCCTCAGCAGGAGAACAAGATAACGCTGTTCGACAACAACGGTGTCTTGAAGCTCTCGATCAATGAATCCAACCTCCTGTATATCGAGTCCGATGACAATTATGTCAAGGTGTGGTACAATGACAACGGAGGAGTGATCAAGCAGTACATGCTCAGGTGCAGGCTCAAGACCATCGAGGAAAGCTTTCATGACAGCAATCTGGTGCGCTGCCATCGCAAATACATAATAAACATGATGAGGGTCAGGCTGCTCTCCAAAAGCGGGGACGGCTACTCAATCACCCTTGACGACGACAGTCTTTCACCTATCCCTGTGACAAAGACCTATGAGGAGAATGTCCTTCAAAGGTTCAATTCAAGGTAGATGACAGAATACCTCCTCTAAATATGACGAAAGTACATGCTATCATTGCTGCAGCGTCGCTTATCGCTGCGGGGTGTGCACAATCCCCGGTTCCCAACAGGTATGACTCCATATTTGACAGTGACCATCTGGACTATATTGCCTTCCCGATAGGCGGTATGGGAGCCGGAATGTTCTGCCTTGAAGGGACTGGAGCCATCTCGCATATGTCAGTCAGGAATCATCCTGACCTTTTCAATGAGCCTGCAATGTTTGCCGCCATCCATGTGAAGGACCTTGAGAATGGTACAAGGGTCGTCGAAGGGCCGGTTCCAGACCGTAAGAAGTTCGGCAATCCAGGTAATGGTACGGGATCCTGGGGAAAGACTTACGGTCTTCCGAGATATGCGGAGGTCAATTCGTTCGAGGCGAGATTCCCTTTTGCGGTGATAAGCCTTAATGACGAGAGCATGCCGCTGTCGGCTGAGATTACAGGATGGAGTCCGTTCATCCCGGGAAATGAAGATGATTCCGGACTTCCTGCCGGTGCCATTGAGTACTGCTTTACAAACACTTCATCGTCTGCGGTTGAGGCGATTTTCTCTTTCAACTCATCAAATTTCATGGGCTGGGACAATCCGGGGCAGAGTGAGACCGTCAGGATGGAAGGCGGCTTTGCCCTGAAATGCATCCCGGAGGAACGATATCCATGGGATGAGGGAGCCTTCGCGGTGACAGTTCCTTTTGAGGACAATATGACTGTAGACTGCGGCTGGTTCCGCGGAGGCTGGTTTGATCCGAAGACTATGGCATGGAACAAGGCGGCCTCTGGGGACACATCTCCGGTGGAGCCGGCTGAAGGTACTACCGGCGGCTCTCTGTACGTGCCGTTCACTCTTTCACCTGGTGAAAGCAGGACAATCAGGCTTTTAGTCAGCTGGTATGCTCCCACGTCCGATTTGAGGTTCGGCAATGATGCTGTACAGGCATCTGATTTCGGGGCACGATATGACAAATCTCTCTATGAGGGATACCCTGAGCACTACAGGCCATGGTATTCGGAGAGATTCGGCTCTGTCGATGAGGTGAGCAGCTATTGGCGCGACAATTATGAGTCCTTACGCGCCCGCACAGAAGCCTTCACTGAGGCATTCTATGATTCCACCCTGCCTGCAGAGGTGGTTCGTGCCGTGGCGGACAATCTGACCATATTGAAATCCCCGACAGTCTTGCGTCAGCATGATGGAAGATTCTGGGCATATGAGGGAAGTGGGGAGACCGGCGGCAGCTGTGCAGGCTCCTGTACTCATGTCTGGAATTACGCGCAGGCGCTGCCTCATCTATTCCCTCGGATGGAGAGAAGCCTGAGGGAGACGGAATTCAATGTCAACCAGGATGCATCCGGCCATCAGATGTATCGCAGCGGCCTCCCGATAAGACCTCTGCGTCATGACCATATCTCTGCCTCTGACGGTCAGCTGGGCGGTGTCATCAAGGCATATCGCGACTGGAGGATCAGTGGCGATACCGATTGGATCCGCGGTCTCTATCCTCAGATAAAGGCAAGCCTCGACTATTGCATCAGGACTTGGGACCCGCGTGAGGTCGGGGCCATGGAGGAGCCTCACATCACGACCTATGAGAGTGAGTTCTGGGGTGCTGACGGCATGTGTACAAGTTTCTACGCCGCAGCTCTGGAAGCTTTTGTCGAGATCAGCAGAGGACTCGGGGAGGACTGCACCGGATATGAGGAATTGTATGGGAAGTGCCGGTCCTATATGGAGAATGAACTGTGGAACGGAGAATATTTCTATCATGCTGTCAGATGGACAGGGCTCGATGCGAAGGATCCGACACGTCTGACTGGAATCAATGACCAGGCCTATTCGCCTGAAGCTCTTGCCCTGCTCGAAAAGGAAGGGCCGAAATATCAGTATGGAACAGGATGTCTGTCAGACGGCATCATCGGCAGCTGGATGGCATTGTCGGCCGGGCTTGAGGATCCTGTCGATCCGGACAAGGTGGCTGAGCATCTCCGTTCTGTCTATAGATACAACCTGAAGAAAGATCTTTTCTATCACGCAAACCCTCAGAGACCGGGCTACGCCTTCGGTCATGAAGGGGGGCTGCTTCTGTGCTCATGGCCACATGGCGGCAAACAGAGCCTTCCATTTGTCTATTCTGACGAAGTCTGGACCGGCATTGAGTATCAGGTGGCAGCGAATCTCATATTCGAGGGGGAGGTGGAAAAGGGCCTTGACATTGTCAGGACCTGCCTTGACAGATATGATGGCAGCGTCAGGAACCCTTTCAACGAATATGAGTGCGGCAACTGGTATTCAAGGGCGATGTCTAGCTATTCTCTGCTCCAGGCCATGACGGGGGCGAGGTACGATGCGGTCACATCTACTCTCTATCTTGATCCCCGCATCAGTGGCGATTTCCGCTCGTTCATCTCTACGGAGAGAGGTTTCGGTACGGTCGGGCTGAGGAACGGCAGACCGTTCCTGGAAGTGCGTGGAGGTGATATTTCTGTCGAAAGATTGGTGGTGTCCGGAAAGGAGATGGACGGTGCACTCTGATTCCTCAGTTTCTGGATCTCTTGGAAGATCTGAGTCTTGAGAAGCTCTCGACCATGAGCTGGTCGGCCCAGATGCCTCTGACTGCGAGTATGTCTCCTATAGCAGCGACGAGAGGGAAGATTGCTGTGTATTTGAACACTATGCCATCCGGAGCCTTGAAGTAATCTACTGCGATCCATATCTGGAATCCGATAAGCAGGAGCGCCGCGATGGTAGCCACTCTCATCTGAAGCGGCCTGTGCTTGAAGAGTACAAGCGCGATGATATTGGCGCAGGCGATCGAAATCATCAGATAAAGGTAGGGGAGTTTTTCTATATAGTTGATGGTCCCTTGTGCTCCGTCAGTGCCGATGGTCACTGCCATGACGCTGAAAAACATTGATATGATAAGTCCTGATGCGATTGCAAGGTATAGTGTCTGTACTCTCTGCCACATAATGCGTGTTTTTTTTAATGGAAATGCAAAAATAGGAAAATCAGTTGCAAAAAACTATATTTGACTTTTCTTCACAAGCACCAAAACAATGAGAATACCAGAATCAGAACTTATAATCAATGGAGACGGATCAGTATTCCATCTCCATATCAAGCCGGAACAACTCGCTGACAATGTGATACTTGTCGGCGATCCGGGCAGAGTGGACATGTTTGTGCCTCTTCTGTCAGTTATTGAATGCCGCGTAGAGTCGAGGGAGTTTGTGTCCGTGACCGGCAGATACAATGGCAAACGTGTGACTGTCCTTTCCACAGGTATAGGTACGGATAATATCGATATCGTGGTGACAGAGCTTGATGCCCTTGCAAATATCGATTTCAATACCCGTGAGGTCAATCCCGTTCACAGGACGCTCAATCTCCTGCGCATCGGTACCAGCGGTGCCATTCAGCCTGAGATCCCTCTCGGGTCATTTGTGTTCTCGCACATATCGGTCGGCTGCGATGGGCTTCTCAACTGGTATGAGGACAGGGATTCCATCTCTCTCCTTGACTATGAAGAAGCTTTCAAGAAGCATGTCAAGTGGGACAGGCATCTCCCTGACCCATATTTTGTCAGAGCCAGCGATTTCCTCATCGGGAAGTTCAGGGACTGTACCTACAAGGGTATGACTATTTCTGCATCAGGCTTCTATGGACCGCAGGGCAGGGTGGTGCGAAACAGGCTCGCCATGCCTGACATGATCGAGGATTTCTCTTCATTCGAGTTCAATGGTGACAAGATCACCAATTTCGAAATGGAAGGTTCCGCCCTCGCAGGTCTTGCCGCCAAGCTTGGGCACAATGCCGGCACTGTATGCTGCATCATTGCCCACCGTCTGTACAAGGATGCAGATACTGATTACAAACCGCGTGTCCTTGAACTGGTGAAACTCTCTCTTGAAAAACTCACCCAAGACTGATCTCTTAATGCTGCAATAATAAAAGACCGGCCCTCATTGAGGACCGGTCTCTTTTCATATCATTCGGAAATTACTTGGCAGTGCCCTTGGCAACGATGTCAGCGTACTTCTCGTAAGCTGCCTTGAAGTTTGCGTCCTCATCGCGGAAACGATAAGTAGCGTTCTTGAGGTACTCAGCTACATTTACCTTGAGAGCGTCATCCTTTGAAAGGTTGAATGCCTTCTCGAAAGGTGCGATGCAGTTCTTGAGTGCAGCCTCGAATTCCTCAGCAAGCTTCTGGTACTTTGCATCGTCCATCTCTGACTGAGCCTTCTCCTGAAGCTCGATGGCCTTGTTGTAGTAGAGGATACCCTCGCCGATGAAACCATACTCATACTCAGGGTTGATCTGCGCGCACTTCTCGTAAGCAGCGACTGCATCCTCGATCTTGCCGAGCTGGGTGTTGATGTTGCCCTCTACATACCAGAGAGAAGCGTTGTTAGGCTCGTTCTTCTTTGCCTCGTCGATGAGCTGGAAGAGACGTCCTGTGTCCTCGCCGCTTGAGATGTAGTAGTTGATGAGACCGATGAGGATGCTCTGGCTCTGAGGATATCTTGAGAAGCCCTTCTCGAGATAACCCTTCATTGCCTCCTTGTTGCCTGCCTTGTCGCAGAGGTCAGCGAGCTTTGCATAGATCTCGCCACCCTCACCCTCGTAGTTGTACTGGTCGAGGCAGATGTCATACATCTTCTTTGCCCTGTCGTTGTCACCTGCGATCTGTGCGGTGAAGCCGGCGTTGTAGAAAGAGTTGGTATCGATTGCGGTGCATGGCTTGGTGGCAGATACCACAGCAGCCTTCTCGAAGTACTCGCTGGCAGCCTTCATGTTGCCGAATGTGTACTCGTTGTAAGCGTCCTGTACGAGCTTGCCGGAGATGTCCTTGAGTGCGTTTGCGATATCGGCGGTCTTGCTGCCCTTCTCGTCAACCTTGGCAGCCTCCTGGAAAGCCTTGTAAGCCTTGTCAAGAGCGTCTGTGTAAACAGGCTTTGTCACCTCGATGATCTGGAGTACCTCGTTTGCTGAGAAGTAGAGGTTGCAGTTCTCGTATGTGTCCTTTGTCATCTGCTGGCCGTTGACCTCGACAACCTCAGACTTTGCCGGCTTTGAGCCCATCACGAGAGCGAGTTCCTGCTTGCCTGCTCCCACCCATGCGTTTCCAGCTGGAGCTGAGTATGCATCGATGTAAGCCTGTCCAAGCTTGATCCATGTGGCAACCTTGGTGTTCTTCTTAGGGTTTGCTGCATCAGCCTGAGCCTTCTCGGCAGCTGCCTTGGCTGCTGATGGAGATTTTACCTGTGCATCGGCGATCTGCATTGAAGCGATAAGTGCCAATACTAAAGCAATCTTTTTCATAAATCTTTTGGTTAAAAATTATTATTCGTTTTCTGTTGTTTCAGTGTTCTCTGCTGCAGCTGTCTCACCCTCTGCCACTTCTTCTGCTCCGGCGACAGGGGATACCGCTGCAATGCTGTCGCCTGCCCTGAGGTTGATGAGCTTGACACCCTGAGCTACACGTCCCGTGACTCTGATGTCCTTGACACTCATGCGTATCGTGAGGCCGGACCTGTTGATGATCATGAGATCCTCGTCCTCCGCAATGCTCTTGATGGCCACAAGGGCTCCGGTCTTCTCGGTGATGTCAAGAGTCTTGACACCCTTGGCACCTCTCGAGGTGAGTCTGTACTCGTCAGCCTCGGAGCGTTTGCCGTAGCCGTTCTCGCTTACCACGAGTATGGTCCTCTTCTCAGCCTCTGCCGCCTCCGGATCACATGCGATGATGCCTACGACTTCGTCGTCCTCAGCAATATTTATGCCTCTCACACCCATCGAGGTTCTGCCGAGTTCGCGGGCGTCGTTTTCATTGAACCTGACGCATCTTCCGTTGCGTCCCGCAATCATGATTTCGGCATTGCCGTTGGTGAGCACCGCATCGAGGAGGGCATCTCCCTCCTTGAAGTTGATGGCGATGAGTCCCTTGTTGCGGCTGCGTGAGTTCGCGTACTCGCTGAGGCAGGTCCTCTTCACGATGCCCTTCTTGGTGCAGAGTACCACAAAGTGCGATCCTGTGTATTCAGGGTCTTCGATCTTCTTGGCGTTGAGGTATGTCTTGACCTTGTCGTCAGGATCGATGGCGATGATGTTCTGGATGGCGCGTCCCTTTGAGGTGCGGGATCCCTCAGGGATCTCATATACCTTGAGGCGGTAGCAGATACCCTTCTCGGTGAAGAAGAGCATCGTCGAGTGCATGTTAGCCACATAGATGTGCTCGATGAAGTCCTCGTCGCGTGTCGAACTTGCCTTCTTGCCGACACCTCCGCGGCTCTGTGCCTGGAATTCGGTGAGGGCGGTGCGCTTTATGTATCCGAGGTGTGAGATGGTGATGACCACGTCCTCGTCTGCATAGAAGTCTTCAGGGTTGAATTCCTCTGCGCTGAGTGTGATCTCGGTGCGGCGCTTGTCGCCGTACTTCTCCTTCATCTCCATGGTCTCGGCCTTGATGACCTTCATCTGTTCCTCTACGCTGCCGAGGATCTCGTTGCAGCGCGCGATGAATCTCTCGAGCTCGTCATACTCTGCCTGGAGTTTGTCTCTTTCGAGTCCGGTGAGCTGGCGGAGCCTCATCTCGCAGATGGCGTTGGCCTGTACTTCGGTGAATCCGAAACGCTCCATCATCTCGGCCTTTGCGGCGTCAGGGGTTGAAGAGCGGCGGATGATCTGTATGATCTCGTCGATCACATCGATGGCCTTGAGGAGGCCTTCGAGGATGTGGGCTCTGCGCTGTGCCTTGTCGAGATCGAACTTTGTCCTGCGTATGATGACATCGTGTCTGAAATCCACGAAGTTCTGGATCATCTCCTTGAGGGAGAGGGTGCGTGGACGGCCCTTGACAAGAGCAACGTTGTTGATCGCGAAGCTTGACTGGAGGCTGGTGTACTTGAAGAGGGTGTTGAGCACAACATTGGAGTTGGCTCCGGCCTTGAGTCTGAACACCACGCGCACACCCTCACGGGAAGTCTCGTCGTTGATGTATGAGATGCCGTCGATCTTCTTGTCCTCGACCATCTGGCCGATGCGCTCGATCATGTCCTTCTTGTTGACCATGTACGGGATCTCGGTGACCACGATGGTCTCGCGGCCGTTGTCAGCCACCTCGATGTCGGTCTTGGCCCTGACGACCACTCTTCCGCGTCCTGTCTCGTAGGCATCGACTATGCCCTGGCGTCCCTGGATGATGCCTCCGGTAGGGAAGTCCGGACCCTTGATGTGCTCCATGAGGCCCTCGGTGGTGATGTCCGGGTCGTCGATGTATGCACAGATGGCGTCGCAGCACTCACTGAGGTTGTGGGGAGCCATGTTGGTGGCCATACCCACTGCAATGCCCGCCGATCCGTTGAGGAGGAGGAGCGGAAGCTTTGTAGGAAGCACTGTAGGCTCTTCGATGGAATCATCGAAGTTGAGGGTCATGTCGACCGTGTTCTTGTCGATGTCTCCGAGGACGTCCTCGGCTTTCTTGTCAAGCTTGGCTTCGGTATAACGCATGGCTGCGACAGGGTCGCCGTCCATCGATCCGAAGTTTCCCTGACCGAATACGAGAGGGTATCTCTGGTTCCAGCTCTGGGCGAGTCTGGCCATGGCGTCATAGACGCTGGAGTCGCCGTGAGGGTGGAACTTTCCGAGTACCTCGCCGACGATTCTCGCAGACTTCTTGGTCTGTCCGGAGTATGCAAGTCCGAGGCCGTCCATGCCGAAGAGCACTCTTCTCTGGACCGGTTTCAGACCGTCCCTCACGTCAGGGAGGGCTCGTGAAACGATGACTGACATCGAGTAGTCGATGTACGCAGTCCTCATTTCGTGGTCGATCTCAACGGGCTCTATGAACCCGCCGAACTGACCGTTGCTTATCTCTTCACTCATATCTTTTCTGATGATTTTTTTATCACTGCATATAAACACGCAAATTTAGCAAAATTTCGCCTTTATTCAAATAATCCTTACTTTTGTAAAGTATAGAAAACGGAGATAGGAGATGGAAATGCACATATCGGAAGAACTGACCAGAATCATCAGCTATGCCAGGGAGGAAACCATGCGTACGGGGACCTACGGCATATCTGTCGACCATCTTCTTCTCGGCATCCTGCGCCATGAGGACAACGATGCCGTACGTTCTCTCTGCGATCTCGGAATCGACCCTGCGGACTTCAAGCACTATGTGGAGTCGGAGATAGTGCGCGGCGGCAGCGTCCCCTACTCGGACAACGAGCGCATCATCTTTTCCCGCACAGCCCAGAATGTCCTGAATCTCTCCGTTCTCGAGGCCTCACGTTTCGGGGATACGGAGACCCGCGCCGTGCATATGCTGCTGGCCATCAGCCGTGCAAGTGACAGCATCTGCCAGCCATACATGCTTTCCAAGGCGGTGACTTACGAGGCCCTGTACGCCCATATGCGTGCCAAGGGCATGCTCCGGAGCAGGCCGAAGCCCTCTTCCGAGGCCGCGGATGATGCCCAGGCCCATGAATCCGGAGCGCAGCAGGAGCCGGCGGCTCCTCAGCAGCAGGCCCGCTACAGCATAGATGATTTCGGCTATGACCTCACAGAGGCGGCGCTCAGCGGCCAGCTGGATCCCGTAGTCGGCAGAGAACAGGAGATCGCGAGGGTCGTGGAGATACTCGGACGCCGCAAGAAAAACAATCCCATGCTCATCGGAGAGCCGGGTGTGGGCAAGTCGGCCATAGTCGAGGGCATCGCTCTCCGCATAGCCGGCGGCAATATCCCCGCGTCGCTGGCCAAAAAGCGGATTGTATCACTTGATATCGCGTCTGTGGTGGCCGGCACCAGGTACCGCGGCGATTTCGAGAAGCGCATCAAGGATATCATCGAAGACCTGAAATCACATCAGGAGATCATTCTGTTCATCGACGAATTCCATACGATAGTCGGTGCCGGAGGTGCACAGGGCAGCCTGGATGCGGCAAACCTCCTCAAGCCGGCCCTTGCAAGAGGGGAGATCCAGTGCATCGGTGCCACCACCATGGATGAGTTCACCAAGATTGTCGAGAAGGACGGCGCGCTCGACAGACGTTTCCAGAAGATAGTCGTCGAGCCTGCTGACATCTCCCAGACCATATCCATACTCCGCAGCATCAGAGGCAGTTATGAGGAGTTTCACTCTGTCAGGTTCACTGACGGTGCCCTCGAGGCCTGCGCACGCCTGACCGACAGGTACGTGACTGACCGCTGCCTTCCTGACAAGGCCATCGATGCCATGGACGAAGCCGGATCCATGACCAGACTCAAATTCTCCAGACGCCGCCGTGCAGGAGGCACAGTCGATGCGGACGACATTGCGGCGGTGGTGTCCAGGATGACTGGCATTCCGGTGAGCAGGGTGGCGGAAAGCGAAGGCACACGCCTTCTCAAGATGAAGGAGCGCCTCAAGTCTCGCATCATAGGGCAGGACGAAGCCGTAGATACCGTCGTGAGGGCGATACAGCGCAACAGAGCCGGGCTCAAGGCGCCGGACCGGCCGATAGGATCCTTCCTCTTCTTCGGCTCCACCGGAGTGGGAAAGACTCAGCTTGCCAAGTGCCTGGCCGAATATCTGTTTGATTCCGAGGACAATATCATACGCATCGATATGAGCGAATACGGGGAGAAATTCTCCACATCCCGCCTCATAGGCGCGCCTCCCGGCTATGTGGGATATGAGGAGGGCGGCCAGCTCAGCGAGAGGGTCCGCCGCAAGCCGTATTGCGTGGTGCTTCTCGATGAGATCGAAAAGGCCAATCCGGACATCTACAACCTGCTTCTCCAGGTGCTTGATGACGGCCGTCTCACGGATTCCAACGGCCGCACCGTAAGTTTCCGCAACACCATCGTGATCATGACCTCCAACGTCGGCACGCGCGAACTCGAGGAGTACGGCAACGGAATAGGCTTCTCGCAGTCCGCCCGCAATGTGTCCGACAACAGGCATCACGTCCTGGAGAAAGCCATACGCAAGACTTTCCCTCCGGAGTTCATCAACAGGGTGGACGAGAGGGTTTTCTTCAATCCTCTAACCCGCGAGGATCTGGAAAAGATCATCGATATCGAGCTTGCGGATCTGAGAAGGAGGGTGAGGGAGGCCGGTTACCAGCTTTCCGTGACTTCCGCAGCCAAGAGGTTCGTGGCGGAAAGCGGATACGACCCGGTTTATGGAGCAAGGCCGCTCAAGCGTGCTGTCACCAGGCTCATAGAGGACCCGGTGTCGGAGCGTATCATCTCCGACAGGATGCTCGGTCACAAGAATGCCGGAGAAGGAAAAACCCTGCTCAAGGTCACTCTGGGCGACGATAAGCAGGGCATAAAAGTCATATAGGCGCAGTCTCAGGACAGCTCGCTGTCGTGCCTGTCGAAAGCTTTCACAATCTTGTTCACGAGAGGATGTCTCACGATGTCCTCGTTGGTGAAGCGTATCACGCTGATACCCTTGATGTCTTCGAGCATCTTCACGCCCCTGATCAGTCCCGAGTCCTCCTTGTGCGGGAGGTCCACCTGGCTGGCGTCTCCGGTGACGATGAACTTGGCGCTGGTTCCCATTCGGGTGAGGAACATCTTGAGCTGTCCGAGATTGGTGTTCTGAGCCTCATCGAGGATGACGCATGCACGGTCCAGTGTCCTTCCTCTCATGTATGCGAGCGGTGCTATCTGTATCGTCCCGTCGTTCATGAACTCCTGCAGCCTCTTGGCCGGAATCATGTCTCCGAGTGCATCGTATAGAGGCTGGAGGTAAGGGTCGAGCTTGTCTTTGAGGTCTCCAGGCAGGAAACCGAGCCTTTCGCCTGCCTCGACTGCCGGGCGGGTGAGTATGATCCTCTTTATCTCTCTGTTCTTCAATGCTCTGACGGCCAGGGCGATGGCGATGTATGTCTTTCCTGTGCCGGCGGGTCCCAGGGCAAATATGAGGTCGTTCTCGAAATATGCCTTCACCATGTCCTGCTGTGTCCGGCTCCTTGCCTTGATGGGCTTTCCTTCGGTATTGTGGATGATCACGGCTTCTCCATTGAGTCTGAATCTGTCCGGGGAAGTCTCGCCGTCGAAGATGTCTTCGACATCGAAGACCGTGAGGTTCATCTTGTGGTGGCGCCTTTCGATCAGCTCGGCAAATCTCATCTCGAACTCCTCGACCTGGGTGTCTTTGCCGTCGAGTATGATATCGTCTCCGCGGGCGACTACCTTGAGCCCCGGGAAGTAGGTGCAGAACTCCTCGAGAATCTTGTTCCCGGCCCCGTAAATCTCTATGGGGTCGATGTTTTCAAGCTTGATTGTCTTCTTCATCAGTGTATTCCTGTTGCGTTTCTGACTCTCTGATATGTGGCGGCCATGTTGTCATAGTCGCTTGGGTTTATCCATTCGTCCCTCCTGCCGAGATAGGGCTCTACCGGAATGGTGGCGTACCCTGGCGTGAGCATTCCCGGGAGGGTGCACCACATCCATGTCAGCTCCGGGAGAAGCATTTCGGTGCTGCCGTCATGATGCCTCACGAAGCGCACCGTCGCTGCAAGCTCGAGCCGGGTGTTGGTGGCGCTCATGTTGGATATGGCGTTGCCGAGCGAATAAATCACCGGCACTTTCCCTATGACCGCCGTGTCCTGGACCACGTGAGGGTGCGCCCCGATGATGAGGTCGACCCCCTGGGATACAAGCCATCCGGCCCACTCCTCCTGCCATTTCCCGTGCCTGAGGATGTATTCATCACCCCAATGCGGCAGTGCCACGATGAAATCGGCTCCGCGGTCTCTGGCTCTGGAAATGTCCGCGGCCACCTGCTCTTTGGATGCCTTTCTCACGGAAGGCCACTTTGCGCTGCCTTCGGTATTTGTGCCGTAGGTGAAATTCACCAGGGCTATGCGTATTCCGCGTCCCACGACGATGAGTGGATTGATGGTCGTGTCAGCCTTTTCGTCGGCCGCAGTGCCGGTGTACTGGATGCCCCTGGACTCATGCATCGACTCATACACCCCGAGAGTGCGCCTGAGCCCGGCTGCACCCTTGTCGAGGATGTGGTTGTTGGCAGTCAGGAATACGTCTATGCCGCAGTCGGCAGCATAGGAGGCATATCTGTCCGGGGCTGAAAATGCGGGGTATCCGGTGTAGGGCTCCCCGGCGAGCGTGAATTCCATGTTGGCCACGGCGATGTCCGCATCGGTGAGCATGTCCCTGACTGGCTCGAGGAAGCGTGTGCAGTCGTACTCCAGCTGCCTTGCGTGCATCATGACATCCCCTATGAAAACCGCGGACACGGTGTCTGGAGCTGGCTGAAGACTCCTCGGCAGGGGTATCTCATACTTCACGGAGAACTGCGCCTGTGCATTGAAGCACAGGGCGATGAGTGCGGTCAAAGTGCATAGTGTCCTCGGCATCATGGGTCTTTCTCGATTACAAATATACCCTTTTTTTGTCAGGAGAAAATCATTAAATTTGCAAGTTGTGACAATTGTGCTCAATATGACCGTAAAAAGAGTTATGCCTGCAGTCCTGATCCTTGCATCCCTGATGCTGGGAGGATGTGACTTCATACGTGCCGTAGCCGGCCGTCCGACCTCTGAAGACATCGAGGCGATGAGAGTGGCGGCGGCTCGGAAAGAGGCTCTTGCAAAGGCTGAACGCGAGGCTGCGGAGGCCGCGGAGGCCGCAGAGGCTGCCCGCAGGTACACCGCAGATTCCCTTGCTGCGGTGGAGTTCTTCGGACAGGAAAAGTGCCCGATGATCGATGCCGCTCAGATAAAGAGCCTGGATGTTTCTTCGGCAGGCACGAAATATGCCATCATCGTCGGTGCCTTCTCGCAGGCTGGCAACGCCAGGGCATTTGCGGACAGGCTGTCCGGTCTGGGATACGATGCGGCAGTCATCCGGTACACAAACGGTCACGAGGTTGTGGGCGTGTGCCCGACTGATGACATCGTCAGACTTGCGGAGGTTTATCCGAAAGTGAAATCCGAGAAGTTCTGTCCTCCCGAGGCGTGGATTCTCGTCAAAAACAAGTGATCATGAAAAAGCTTGCAGCTGTCACAGCATTCCTTTCCTTGGCCTTGTCTGCCGGCGCGCAGTACAAGACCTCCGCATATGCCGACCTTCAGGACTCCGAGACCGTCAGGGCCCTCAAGGAGCATGTCTCATACATATCTTCACCGACCATGAAGGGACGCTTTGCCGGTTCCGAAGGGGAGAAAGAGACTGCAATATACATGACCGAGGTGCTCGATGCCTACGGGGTCGACATCATCTCCGGCAAGGAGGGTGACCTCTTCGGACTCAAGCAGGAGGCGGGAGACACCCTGACCTCCCGCAATGTCATAGGCTTCATACCGGGTTACGACAAGTCGCTCAAAGACCATTACATCCTCATCGGCGCCCGCATGGACAACCTGGGCACCATGAAACTGACTGTGAACGGCGAGTCTCAGGAGGTGGTGTATGCCGGGGCCAACGGCAATGCCACAGGAGCGGCAATGCTCATGGAGCTGGCCCGTATGCTCAGCACAAACTCCCTGCTTCTCAGGCGCTCCGTACTCATCGTGGGTTTCGGATCCTCATCGCAGACATTCGCCGGGGCATGGTATTTCCTCAACCGTTCATTCTCTGATGCGGCCAAGATCGATGCCATGATCAATCTCGATGCGCTGGGAGCAGGAAGCCGGGGGTTCTACGGATATTCATGCTCCAACCCGGACATGAATGCGATAGCCGAGTCTCTCGCGTCCACGCTGCAGCCGGTGGATCTTCAGCTCACGGCTCAGCAGCCGTTCCCGTCGGACCAGATGGCCTTTTATGACAGGGAGATACCTTCGATCACCTTCACTACAGGACGGTATCCGGAATTCCAGACAAGCAAAGACACGTACGACATAGTCCAGTTCGAATACATGGAAAGAGAGCTGGAGTACATCTACAACTATACCATGTCGCTGGTCAACGGTCCGAAACCTATGTTCAACGCGGAGAAGGAGCTCCGCAGGAGGTCGGAAGAGAACAATATTGTGCCGTACTATGACTGCGACCACAAGCCGGCATTCCTCGGCAGCACCGATCCCCGCGTTTTCCTGCAGAAATGGGTTTACCAGTACCTCAAGTATCCCAAGCAGGCAGTGGCCGAGGGTATCCAGGGCAAGGTCCTCGTGGATTTCGTGATCGACGAGCATGGCAAGGTGACTGACGCCAAGGTTCTCAAGGGAGTGGATCCTATGCTCGACGAGGAGGCCCTGAGGGTGATCAACGCCTCTCCTGACTGGAGGCCGGGCTATGTCAGGGGCCAGAAGGTCAAGTCGGAGATTTCCCTCTATGTCGAATTCAGACTGGAAAAGAAAAAGAAATAAACAGATACACAAATGGATTACGATTTCAAATCAATTGAGACAAGATGGCAGTCGAAGTGGGCTGCAGAAGGCACCTTCCGTGCGAAGGAGGATGCATCAAAACCGAAGTTCTATGTCCTCGACATGTTCCCATATCCTTCGGGAGCCGGTCTTCATGTGGGACACCCTCTCGGCTACATAGCAAGTGACATTTTCTCAAGGTACAAGAGACTCCGCGGTTTCAATGTCCTTCACCCTATGGGCTATGACGCTTTCGGTCTTCCTGCAGAGCAGTATGCCATCCAGACAGGTCAGCATCCCGAGGTCACTACCACCACCAACATAAACCGCTACCGCCAGCAGCTTGACCGCATCGGCTTCTCATATGACTGGGATCGTGAGGTGCGCACATGCGATCCGAAGTACTACAAATGGACACAGTGGGCATTCCTCAAGATGTTCGACTGCTGGTACGACAATGACACAGACAAGGCCCGCCCAGTGGCAGATCTCGTCGCCATCTTCGAGAAGGAAGGCAATGCATCTGTCAATGCCGCATGCAATGAGGGACCTGTCTTCACCGCAGAGGAGTGGAAGGCGTATTCTGAAAAGGAGAAGTCCGACGCACTCATGCGCTACCGTATCGCATATCAGGGTGAGACAGCTGTCAACTGGTGCGAGGGACTCGGAACCGTGCTCGCAAACGATGAGGTCAAGGATGGCCTTTCGGTACGCGGTGGCTTCCCTGTGGAGCAGAAGAAGATGACCCAGTGGCAGCTGCGTGTGTCAGCTTACGCAGGACGTCTCCTCGATTCGCTTGACACTCTCGACTGGACTGATTCACTCAAGGAGATGCAGCGCAACTGGATCGGCAAGTCACAGGGTACGGAGGTCGTATTCAACGTGGTCAACGGCGACCAGACATATCCTATCACTATCTTCACCACACGTGTCGATACCATTTTCGGAGTCACATTCATGGTGCTCGCACCTGAGAGCGACCTCGTCGGAAAGCTCACTTCCCCTGAGCAGAAAGAGGCTGTCGATGCATATGTGCAGCAGGTGAAGAAGAAGACCGAGCGCGAGAGGATCTCTGAGACCAAGACTGTCACAGGCGTGTTCTCCGGTTCATACGGAATCAATCCTCTCACAGGTGAAAAGGTGCCTGTATGGATCTCGGAATATGTCCTCGCCGGATACGGAACCGGCGCTATCATGGCTGTTCCTGCACACGACAGCCGCGACTACGCATTCGCGAAGAAGTTCGATCTTCCTATCATCCCTATCATCGAGGGATGTGATGTCAGCGAGCAGAGCTTCGATGCGAAGGAAGGCAAGATGTGCAACTCCGGCTTCCTCAATGGCCTTGATGTCAAGGTGGCCATCGAGACCGCCAAGGACTATGTCGAGGAGAAGGGCCTCGGCCGCCGCAAGACCAACTACCGTCTCCGTGACGCCATCTTCTCACGCCAGAGATACTGGGGCGAACCTTTCCCTATCTACTACAAGGACGGCATCCCTACTCCGCTTCCTGAGTCAGAGCTCCCGCTCGTACTTCCTGAGATGGAGTCATTCAAGCCTGCAGACAATGGCGAACCGCCTCTTGCACGCGCAAAGGACTGGACCTACAACGGGTATCCTCTCGAGAAGACCACCATGCCTGGTTTCGCAGGATCGAGTGCATACTACCTCAGATATATGGACCCTCACAATGAGAATGCTCTCGTTGACAAGGATGTCGATGCATACTGGGAGAATGTCGACCTCTACATAGGAGGTACCGAGCATGCCACAGGCCACCTCATCTATTCAAGGTTCTGGAACAAGTTCCTCTATGACCTCGGATATGTATGCAAGGACGAGCCGTTCAAGAAGCTCATCAACCAGGGTATGATCCAGGGCCGCTCCAATTTCGTATATCGCGTGGTCGGAACCAACACCTTCGTTTCTCTCGGTCTGAAGGACCAGTACGAGACTACAGAAATCCATGTCGATGTCAATATCGTATACAATGACAAGCTTGACATCGAGGCCTTCAAGGCATGGAGACCTGAGTATGCCGATGCCGAATTCATCCTCGAGAACGGTGAGTATGTCTGCGGATATGCTGTCGAGAAGATGTCGAAGTCAATGTTCAATGTCGTGAACCCTGACGTCATCTGCGATACCTACGGTGCAGACACCCTCCGTCTCTATGAGATGTTCCTCGGCCCTATCGAGCAGAGCAAGCCATGGGATACCAAGGGTATCGACGGTGTGAACCGATTCCTCAAGAGATTCTGGAGATTCTTCTATGACCGTGACGAGTTCGTGGTTTCTGACGAGAAGGCTACTCCTGCGGAGCTCAAGGTGCTTCATAAGCTTATCGGCAAGGAGCAGGCGGACATCGAATCATTCTCATACAATACCACAATCAGTGCCTTCATGATCGCGGTCAATGACCTTACCGCCCTCAAGTGCACAAAGCGTGAGATCCTCGAGCCTATGGTCGTCCTTCTCTCGCCGTTCGCACCTCATATCTCAGAGGAGCTCTGGCACATCCTCGGCAATGAGGGCAGTGTCTCAGACGCACACTTCCCAGAGTATGTCGAGGCGTACACTGTGGAGAATACCTGCACCTACGCTGTATCATTCAACGGAAAGACGAGATTCACCGTCGATCTTCCAAAGGACATGTCCAAGGAGGATGTCGAGGCCGAAGTCAGAGCAAATCCTTCTACAGACAAGTATGTCGAAGGCAAGAGCATTGTCAAGGTCATTGTCGTGCCGGGCAAGATCGTTAACATTGTCATAAAGTAACATGTTATCCTCACGGAAGATATTGACACTCATATGGGAGTACCTGGCTGTCACGCTGGGTACTCTTTCCTACACTTTTGCGTGGGAGGCATTCATGATTCCGAACAATATGTCCAGCGGTGGACTCACCGGTCTGTGCACGATTGTCCAGTATCTTACCGGAGGTGTCATTCCAGTGTCCGTGTCGTATGCAGTCGCGAATCTTATCCTTCTCATAGTGGCGTTTGCCGTTCTGGGCGGGAAATTCGGCATGAAGACCATCTACTGCATAGCCCTTTCCACCTTGATTTTCAACTATCTCCCGGATGTCGAAGCGATAAAGAGCCTGCCCGGGCACTTTCTCTACGTCCCGGAGCGTTTCATGATACCTATAATAGCGGGCGTCTTCGAAGGCCTCGGCATAGGCGTGATTCTGAGATATGGAGGAAGTACGGGAGGCAGTGACATCGTGGCCATGATCATCAACAAATTCTGGCCTGTGTCTCTCACAAAGGCGTTCCTCATACTGGATTCCATTGTCATAACCGCCATCCTCATAGTCCCGGGGAATACTTTCGTGGACATGATATACGGCTATCTGATGATGATAATGTTCTCGGTGGCAATCGATTTCCTGCAGACGGGACAGAAGTCATCGGTGCAGGTCATGATATTTTCAGACCGATACAGGGATATTGCCGACAGTCTCATATCCATGGACAGGGGAGTGACGGCGCTGAGCGCTCTGGGATGGTATGCCCAGGCAGACAAGAAGGTACTTCTCACGGTATGCCGCAAGAAACATCTGTTTGAGATAACAAAGATGGTCAAGGCCATAGACCGTGATGCCTTTGTTTCCATCGCGCCTGTGAACAGCGTGTATGGCGAAGGCTTCGAGGAGATCAAGACAGGTCTTCCAAAGGCGAAATCAAAAAAAGATTATGTTTCAATATAAGACGATACTGACGGTATTGAAGGAGTATCTGCTGATGACCGTGGGACTCATGTCCTACGTCCTGGGATGGCTCATCTTCCTGGTGCCGAACAACCTCATCGGCGGTGGAGTGACAGGTTTCGCCTCCATCGTCCAGTATGCGACGCACGGCGTGGTCAAGATAGGTCTGACCTATTTTGTGATCAATGCTGTATTGCTTATCTCGGCTGTGGTCATACTGGGCAAGAGTTTCGGTTTCAAGACAATCTATGCCGTTGCGGCTGTCTCCCTGGGTCTGAGTGCCTTGCCGGCTGTCATTCCAGATACGATTTCCAACACACTTGCCATCGAAAACGGCAAGCTTATGAGCACCCTCATGGGAGCCATCCTCTCCGGAGTCGGCATAGGCATGTCCATGTCTCAGGGTGGAAGTACCGGGGGGACCGATATCGTGGCGCTGATCATCAATAAATACAGGAATATCTCGCCTGGAAAGATCATTCTTTCCATTGATGTCTGTATCATACTGTCATCGCTTCTGATGCCGTCATTCACTCCGGCAGGTGACAGGCTTCCCTTTGCGGAGAAGATCGTGAATATGGTCTATGGCCTGATACTGGTCACTGTCAACGGCATGGTGCTGGATCTCTACCTTTCCGGTTCGCGCCAGTCCATGCAGGTATTCATATGCTCTCACAGCTATCCGGAGATTGCCGATATGGTGACCAGGGATCTTCACAGGGGTGTGACGGTCCTTGACGGTAAGGGCTGGTTCACGCAGAATGAAGCCCACGTCCTCATGATAGTGATCCGCAAGACCGATCTCCCTCTGCTTCTGAGGCAGGTGAAAGCGATCGATCAGGAAGCGTTCATATCTGTCTCATCGGCGACTGCTGTGTACGGCAAAGGCTTTGATCAGATCAAGGGTAAATCCAGGCAATAAGCCATACGGTAATACAGATCGGAAATAACGGTTACAATTGTGAAATATTGTAACCGTTATTCCTTTTTTGGTAAAGGCTGTGTCTGTTTTTTCAGTTAGCTTAGTTGCCATACCATACCTAAGCGATTATGAAAGAAGACAAAAAACGAATGATTATTGCGGTGGTTTCCGTCTCCTTGGCATTTGTAGCGGCAGATGCGATCTTCATCTGCAGGGACTCGCTGGTGCACTGTCTTTTCCCGGACATCGTCATGCCTTCCATATGTCTGATGGCTCTGTTCCACAGGTCTCCTCTGGAGTTCAGGAAGGACTGTGTGCAGCTGACCCTCATTGCAGTGACCCTTGTTTCGATGCTTCCCTTCTGGCCTGTCTGTGCCTATGGTGTGCCCCTCAAGGCAGCTGCGGGCCCTGCACTTGCCGCACTGCTGATGCTCAGCGAGTCTGTTTCCATGGACCTCCGGCGCTATGCCAAGGTGTCCCGTCTTTTCCGGAACGAAGCGATATGGCACAATGTGCTCAAGGACTCGAAATCATTCTATTTCACGCTTGCCATGATCGCCATAGCCATGCATTACCTGTCATTCGGACATGGGGCAGGACTGTCTCTGCTGTCTGTTTCTGCGCTCATCATGGCACTTGGGCTGCTTGGTGTCAGCATTGCACGTCTGCTGACCGGCCGCACACTGTACATGACCTCTTCCAGGGAGGATGAACTGAAGTCGCTCCTGCGCGGCAATCTCAGGACACGCGAGGTGGCTGAGGGCGTCAAGGAGAGAAAGATGAAGGCCTTGTACAAGAAGATCCTCGACTACTTCGAGGAAAAGAAACCGTACCTCGACGAGGACGTGAGTCTGGAAGATATATCACGGTGCCTATATACCAACAAGGCATATCTGTCAAAGACGGTGAATGTGCTGTCGGGGCAGAACTTCCGCCAGTTCGTCAACTACTACAGGGTGGAATATGCTGTGGAACTCATCAGGAGGGATCCGCATCTTAAGGTCGAGGAACTGGCTATGATGTCAGGCTTTCACAACACCGTGTCGTTCAATATGGCTTTCCGTCTGTTCAAGGGTACGACCCCGAGCGAGTGGATACACGAGCATCGTTCGACGTTGAGGTGAGCAGATGTCATTTCCTTAAAGCCTTTCTGAGCGCCTTTCTGGAGATGGTTGAAAACGAGATGGTTTCGTAGGCACTGTCCTCTCCGGTTTCATACAGTATGCCCACGTCTCCGTTTTTCATGACACACAGATCTGAGTAGGCGGCAGGACCTTCTGTGACGGTGAAGATGCGCTTCCAGGTGGATCCGTTGTCAGTGCTCATCCTGACTGTCATGTTGACACGTTTGGAAATGTGCTCCGGATTTGAGAACAGGATGGCGCCGGTATGTCTGCCGTGCGGGGAATAATCGGCCATGCTTGCGTTGCAGGAAGGCTCGATGAGGTCGCTGAAGAAGAAATGCTCTTCGAAGCTGAGGCCGGAGTCGTGACTGACCGCTCCGATGCGCGCGTATCCATGAGCCGCCCTGTCAATTCTCCACCCTCTCATGTTGAGGAGGAGGTCGCCGTTGCCGAGGATGGCTATTGTGCTCTCGTTTCCTATGCCTGGGCATCCTCCCATCTGCCAGGTCTGACCGCAGTCGTCGCTGTAGATCACATGCGAATGCGTGCCTGCCGGCTTTCCGTCTCTGAAGACCCCGTGGTTGCATGGGACTATGATGCGTCCGTTCTCCAGCTGTATCGCGTGGCATGGGCCGGTGGCGTACCATGTCCATTCCGGCAGTTTTGCCTGTACAGTGATATCTTCAGGCCTGCTCCAGGTCTGCCCGTTGTCATCGGAAAACATCATGAACACCCGTCGGGTGTCGTTTGAAACACGGGCGTGGATATCCTTCTCGCTGTCTGAGCCGTTATTCCATGTGGCTGCAAGCACTATCCTCCCGGTTTTACGGTCCACCACAGGAGACGGGTTTCCGCAGACATTGGCCCCGTCGTCCCAGACCGTGATGATCTCACCCCAGCTCTTGCCACCGTCAGTGGATCGCTTCAGCACGAGGTCGATGTCTCCGGTGTCGCTCATGCTGTGCTTTCTGGCTTCTGCGAATGCCAGCAGGGACCCGTCCTTTGCCTGGATGACAGCTGGTATGCGATAGGTGTCAAAGCCGTTCTCGCCTTTGGAAAAGATGACTGTTTTGGGTGTCTGTGCGCTGAGACAGTGCGAAATGGCCAGACTGAATGTGATGAGAAAAAACTTCTTCATGCACAAATATACCCCTTTTTTTCGCCTTGCAGCAATCATCTTTTGTATATTTGCCACATATGAACAGGTATTTCAAAAGATTCGCCGTCTCACTGCTCGCCTTGGCAGCTGCAATTGCGGCTTCCGGATCGTCGGTAAGATCATCCAGACATCATGTGCTTCCGTTCCCCGAGGGGCACGGCCTTGCCGGAGCGTACATAGGTGCGCTCGACAGGAACTCCTTCATCCTTGCCGGAGGCTCTGATTTCGAGACCCTGCGCCCGTGGGAGGGCGGGACCAAAAGTTTTTTCAGAGACATATATGTGGTGTCGGTGGATGGCAGCGGCTACAGCTGCGTTCATGCCGGAGTGACGCTTCCCGAGGGGATGGGCAACGGCTGCGCCGTCGTCTGCGGCAAGACACTCTACTGCCTCGGAGGACTGACATCCGGGGGTTACAGCCCAAGAGTGGTGCGTATCAGACGCAGTGGCAGGTCGCTGAAGGTGGAGGATGCCGGTATGCTTCCGGAAGGATTCCATGCCAATGCGGCTGCATCATGGAAGGGCGCGATATATGTTCACGGAAGCATGGCGGGGAAGAACGCTCTTTTCCGTCTCATGCCCAAGTCCATGACCTGGACGAAGCTCTCCGCTTGTCCTGAGCGCCTGCTCGAGGAGGGGAGTACGTTCACGCCGCAAGGCCACGGCAGCGGGACTGCACTTTATCTGATCGGCGGCCGTGGCACTGACGGGGATGGCCTGTTCATCGCCAGAAACGTGTGGGAGTATCTTCCGCTCCGCGACAAATGGGTGAAGAAGGCGGAATTCACAGATGATGGCAAGCCTGTCGAGCTCATGTACACAGCCTCTGTTCCATACGGCCCTGCCTGCGTGCTCAGTTTCGGATGCGATGACGGCGTGGAATTCAGACATCGTATCGAGTTGATGGCACAGGGTGACAGACAGGAAGAACTCACTGCCGCCTTTGTCGGGCATCCCGGTTTCTCCGACAGAGTCTGGTGCTACAATGCCAAGACAGACACCTGGTCGGTTCTGGGTAAGGCGGATTTCCCTCTGCCGGCCGTGACCACTGCCGTGATGCTCAGGGGCAAAGTGCTGCTGACGTCCGGTGAAGAACATCCGGGAGTCAGGAACAGCGATCTTATCGAGATGGAAGTCAGCGGTGTGGAGGATTGATGCCTCCGTCACTTCAATGCAGACAAATCAAGTCCTTTCCAGGATGAGGGCAGCGGTGCGGTGATGTCCACCTCGGTCTTTTTGACTGGGTGGATGAACTTCACATTGCGTGAATGCAGGCATATGCCTCCGTCGGGGTTGGATCTCGGGGCTCCGTATTTGAGATCGCCTTTTATGACACAGCCCATGCCGGCCAGCTGGCAGCGTATCTGGTGATGACGGCCTGTCATGAGCTCCACTTCGAGGAGGTGGTATCTGTCGGTGTCTGCAATGTGTCTGTACTTCAGGCGGGCGAGCTTGGCGTTTCCGGTACCGCTTTTCACGATGAAACTCTTGTTCATCTTTTCATTGCGGGACATCCAGTTCTCAAGAAGCGCCTCTTTCTGCGCCGGGGCTTCGCAGCAGAGTGCCCAGTAGGTCTTGTGCACATCACCGTTGCGGAACATCTCGGAAAGCCTTTCCAGAGCCTTTGATGTCTTTGCGAATATGTTGATGCCGCTCACCGGGCGGTCCAGGCGGTGCGGGATGCCCATGAATACCTTTCCCGGCTTGGAGTCGCGCCGGGCCACGAATGCCTTCAGCGTCTCTGCCAGACATTCGTCACCTGTCTTGTCGCCCTGAACGATGTCGCCCACGGCCTTGTTGTAGATGATGATGTGGTTGTCCTCGTAGAGGATGCGGCTCTCTATGTCTTCGTATTCGGCCCTGCCAATGGTCCTGTATTCCATGTCATACGGTGCTATCCGTGACAAAGATACATCATTTCGCTGACAATTGAAGTGACATTTTGGCAGACATGCGCCGTGGCACAGCTTTCGTTATAGTCCTGTCGTCCGCATTTTTGCGGGAGTTGAAAAGAAACATATCAAAAAGTACAATATCATGGGAAAGATTATCGGAATTGACCTCGGAACCACAAACTCTTGTGTATCCGTAATGGAAGGCAACCAGCCAACCGTCATCATCAATGAGGAAGGCACACGCACCACTCCTTCAGTAGTCGCTTTCACAGACGGCGGCGAGAGGAAGGTCGGTAACTCCGCAAAGCGTCAGGCCATCACCAACCCCAACAACACCGTATTCTCCATCAAGAGATTCATGGGTGAGACTTACGATCAGGTCCCTAACGAGATCGCACGTATGCCATATAAGGTCGTACGCGGAGAGAACAACACTCCACGCGTAGATATCAACGGACGTCTCTATTCTCCTCAGGAGATTTCAGCCATCATCCTCCAGAAGATGAAGAAGATTGCTGAGGACTATCTCCGTCAGGAGGTGACAGAGGCTGTCATCACAGTGCCTGCATATTTCTCTGACTCACAGCGTCAGGCTACCAAGGAGGCCGGCAAGATCGCAGGTCTCGATGTCAAGAGAATCATCAACGAGCCTACAGCGGCGGCTCTTGCATACGGTCTTGACAAGAAGAATCAGAACATGAAGGTCGCTGTATATGACCTCGGTGGCGGTACCTTCGATATCTCCATCCTCGAGCTCGGCGACGGCGTGTTCGAAGTGAAGTCCACCAATGGTGACACACACCTCGGAGGTGACGATTTCGACCAGGTCATCATCGACTGGCTCGCAGGCGAGTTCGCTGCAGAGAACGGCGGCATCGATCTCAAGAAGGACCCTATGGCACTCCAGAGACTCAAGGAGGCTGCAGAGAAGGCGAAGATCGAGCTCTCGAACCAGACTTCAGCCGAGATCAACCTTCCTTACATCATGCCTGTAGACGGTATCCCTAAGCACCTCGTGAAGACTCTCACCAGAGCCAAGTTCGAGATGCTCTGCGACACTCTCTTCCAGAGAAGTATCGAGCCTTGCCGCAAGGCCCTCGCAGATGCACATCTTTCTGCATCAGAGATCGACGAGGTTCTTCTCGTAGGTGGATCCACACGTATCCCAAAGATCCAGGAGCTCGTCAAGAACTTCTTCGGAAAGGAGCCTAACAAGAGCGTGAATCCGGACGAGGTCGTCGCAATCGGCGCTTCAATCCAGGGCGGTGTCCTTGCAGGCGACGTGAAGGATGTCCTCCTCCTCGATGTCACCCCGCTTTCACTCGGTATCGAGACTCTCGGCGGTGTCATGACAAAGCTCATCGAGTCCAATACAACCATCCCTGTTCACAAGGATCAGGTATTCTCTACCGCTGCTGACAACCAGCCTTCAGTAGAGATCCGCGTCCTCCAGGGTGAGCGTCCTATGGCTAAGGATAACAAGCAGATCGGTGTATTCCATCTCGATGGCATCACCCCTGCACCTCGCGGCATCCCTCAGATCGAAGTCTCATTCGACATCGATACCAACGGTATCCTCTCTGTATCCGCAAAGGACAAGGCTACAGGCAAGGAGCAGAAGATCCGTATCGAGGCTTCATCAGGTCTGAGCGACGATGAGATCCAGAGAATGCGCGATGAGGCCAAGGCAAACGAGGCTGCGGACAAGGCTGAGAAGGAAAGGGTCGACAAGATCAACAATGGTGACGCTCTCTGCTTCCAGGTGGAGAAATTCATCAAGGAGAACGGCGACAAGATCCCTGCTGACAAGAAGGCAGCTGTCGAGACTCCGCTCAACGCTCTCAAGGAGGCCGTGAAGGCTCAGAATGTTGCCGATATCGACAGGTACACAGAGGAGCTCAACAAGGTGATGGGCGAGATGTATCAGAGCATGAGTGGCGCTCAGGGCGGCCCTCAGGGTCCTCAGGGACCAGAGTACGGACCACAGGGTCCTCAGGGTGGCAACGATGCTCCTGACGAGCAGTAATTTCGCATCACTCCATACGAAGAAAGGCCGGCATGTCGCAAGACTGCCGGCCTTTCTTTGAATCTTATGTCGTATATTTGCCGTGTAAAAGATTCAGACATGGCAAAAGCGGTATTCTTTGATTTTGACGGTACGCTGGCTGACACCACCGCCGGCATTGTGGCCACATTCAAGGCGACCCTGAAGGAGCTGGGGCTCCCGGAAGTGGAAGATGATGCGGTCATACGCACGATTGGACTGCCTCTGACCGGAAATTTCCGCGTGGCATGCGGACTTGAAGGTGAGGAGAACGAGCGTGCATGCGCTACCTACCGCAGGCTTTTCCCAGAGGTGGGCACCGGCAAGATTGTACTCTATGACGGGGTCATGGACACTCTCCGTATCCTGAAGGACCGCGGTTATATACTTGCTGTCGCTTCTTCACGCCATCTGAAATCACTTGTGAGCCTGTCGGAGATGCTCGGCATAAAGGATTTCTTCTCCGAGATATACGGCGTGGACTGTGCTCCGAGGCCGAAACCGGCTCCTGATACGGTACTGGGCCTGCTTGATGTCCTCGGCCTGGCCGCAGAAGATACCATCGTTGTGGGAGACACCGTCTTCGATCTCCAGATGGGACATGCCGCAGGATGTCGTGTCTGCGGTGTCACCTACGGCAACCAGCAGCGCGAACAGCTTGCGACAGAGTCTCCGGAATTCATTGTGGACAATTTGCGCAACCTTACGCAACTTATCTGACAAATCTGCATCCAATAGACGGTACTCGGTTTGTATTATTGGATTATCGTTGGTATTTTAGCATTACCTCTCGCGTGAGCGTCTGGGTAAGTGAATATAACTAACGCATTATGTCCAAAATAATTATTGCAGGCAGTTCAAATATCGACATGACTGTCTGCGTCAAGAGTATTCCCCGCCCTGGTGAAACTATCGGCGGCGGAAAATTTGTGCAGACCAACGGAGGAAAGGGCGCAAATCAGGCGGTAGCCTCCGGCAGAATGGGCGGAAACCCACTTTTCCTGACCTGTGTCGGCGATGACGCCAACGGCCACGCGCTCAAGGAGCAGCTTGCCAAAGACGGCATCGACACTTCCATGATGAAGTTTTCTGCCACGGAACCTACTGGAGTGGCCCTGATATATGTGGATGAAGAAGGCGAAAACTGCATCGCAGTGGCTCCGGGAGCCAATGCAGACCTTCTTCCAGAGGATATTGAAGCGGCGAGGGCGCAGATTTCAGAGGCTGAATGGATGCTTCTCCAGCTTGAGATTCCGATGGAGACAGTGTGCAAGGCCGTAGATGTCGCATACGAGGCTGGGGTGAAAGTCATCCTCAACCCTGCGCCGATGTTCCCTGTTCCGGACGAGACGCTTTCAAAACTCTTCCTGATAACCCCGAATGAGACCGAAGCCGAGAAACTTACCGGTATCAAGGTGGATAACCAGGCGGATGCGCGCCGTGCGGCGGACGCACTTCTTTCCAAAGGCGTGAAGAACGTGATCATCACCATGGGAAGTGCCGGATCCATGATCTTCACCGCAGACGGCCAGACGATGATCCAGGCCCGCAAGGTCAAGGCGACCGATACCACCGGTGCCGGTGATGCCTACAACGGCGCTCTTGTGACAGGTCTTGCCGAGGGCATGACCATGGAGCAGGCCGCAGAGCTTGCCACTGCATGCTCTGCCATCTCAGTTACAAGGGTCGGTGCACAGACGGCAGTCCCTTGGAGATCTGAAATTGATAACAACTAAAACGATATTATCATGTTTGTAGTAAACAGCTATGCACTCGCAGTCGTATTCTGCTTCGTGACAATGCTCTGCTGGGGCTCATGGGGAAACACTCAGAAGCTTGCCGCCAAGAGCTGGAGATATGAACTTTTCTACTGGGATTATGTCATCGGTATGGTGGTATTCTCCCTCATCCTTGCATTCACTCTCGGAAGCTTCGGCAGTGAGGGCCGTCATTTCGTCAATGACCTCGCTCAGGCGAGCGCAAGCAATCTCCTCTGGATCATCCTCGGAGGCGTGATCTTCAATGCATCCAATATCCTCCTCAGCGCTTCCACATCCATCGCCGGCATGTCAGTGGCATTCCCTCTCGGATGCGGACTCGCACTTGTCCTCGGTGTCATCAACAACCTCAGGGTCGAGGCCAGCCAGGGATCGCTCAAGAGCAACGTCCCTCTCCTTGCACTCGGCGTCGCACTTGTGGTGCTCGCAGTCGTATTCAACGGCATCGCTTCCGGCAAGAAGGGCGGCAGCAACACCATCAGCAAGGAAGATCAGCGCAAGGGTGTCATCCTCGCGCTCGTGGCAGGTATCGTGATGTCATTCTTCTCATCATTCGTGATGAGGGCCATGGACCTCAATGACTTCGCGCATCCTGAGGCCGGAAAGGTCACCCCTTACACCGCTATCGTGATCTTTGCCGCAGGCGTGTTTGTCAGCAACTTCATCTTCAACACTCTTGTGATGAAGAAGCCTTTCATCGGTGAGCCTGTTTCCTACAGACAGTATTTCTCTGGCAATGCCAAGACCCATCTGGTCGGCATGCTCGGCGGAAGCATCTGGTGCCTCGGTACAGCTCTCAGCTATATCACAGCCGGCAAGGCCGGTGCAGCCATCAGCTATGCACTCGGTCAGGGCGCTCCTATGATCGCCGCCATCTGGGGCGTATTCATCTGGAAGGAGTTCAAGGGAGCTCAGAAGAGTGTCTACGGCCTTCTCGGTGTAATGTTCGCATTGTTTGTAGCAGGCCTTGCCTGCATAGTATTTGCCGGAAACTGATATGAAGAGAATCCTTTCTGCAGCCTTTGCCGCTGCCATGGTGCTTTCATGCGCCCAGGCCCCTGAGAAGACCGCGTCTGTAAATCTCATTTTCGAAACCGACATGGGCAATGACATCGATGATGCCATCGCTCTGGATATGATATACAAGTATGTTGACGCCGGAGATGTTAATCTTCTCGCGGTGAACCTCAACAAGGGTGGACAGAGCCCTGCCGAGTACGTTGACATCATGAATACCTGGTACGGCTATCCGGATGTCCCTGTCGGCATCTGCCATCATGCGATGCAGAATGAGAATCACGGCTATACGGCACACGTTGCCGGAATGAAGGATGCCGAAGGCAAACCTCTCTTTGCCCGCACTGTAGCGGATGTCGATGCACTCCCTGATGCCGTGGCTCTCTACCGCAAGATTCTCGCATCCCAGCCGGACAATTCAGTCACTATCGCATCTGTGGGTTTTTCTACCAATCTGGTATTGCTTCTTGACAGTCCGGCTGACAGCTGGTCTCCTCTTACAGGAAAAGAGCTTATCGCCAAGAAAGTGAAACTCCTCTCTGTAATGGCAGGAGGATTCACTGAGGAGCACAGACCTGAGTACAATGTCCTTATCGACGTGCCTTCAGCAAAGAAGGTCTTCGGCGAGTGGCCGGGCGAGATCGTGTTCTCTCCATGGGAAGTGGGTGATGTGATACGTTATCCTGCGACCAGCATCGAGAATGATTTCACATGGGCAAAGCCTGCCCATCCGCTTGCGGAAGCGTACAAGGCGTATTTGGAGATGCCGTACGACCGTCAGACCTGGGATCCTACCGCCGTCCTCTATGCGGTGGAGGGAGGTGACTGGTTCACGGTATCTGAGCCTGGATGTGTCACCGTGGATGATGAAGGAGCCACCTTCTTCAGCCCTTCGGAAAATGGAAACCGCCGCATCCTGTCCGTGACAGAGACTCAGGCGTCTTCAATCCTCGAGCATTTCATTTCAATCGTGACTGCGAAACCTGCAGTCTGGCAGTAGGAACAAGAGGATATAGAATGAATTTTAACAGAGTTGTATCTATGGCAGCGGCCGGACTTCTGAGTCTTGCCGCCGCTGTCGTTTCTGCGGCAGCCCCGGCCGCAGTGGAAGACAGACTCAACCCTCAGGTCAACCAGCGATTCAGGGCCGGTATGATCTCCTTTTGCGAGAGACCTTATGACAAGTTGTCACTCAATGGCATCTGGAAGTTCAAGTGGTCGCAGTCGCCTCAGGAGAGGTCTCTTGATTTCTTTCTCCCTTCAGCTGACGAGTCTGACTGGGAGGAGATGCCTGTGCCCGGCATGTGGGAGCTCAACGGTCACGGTGATCCCATGTATCTCAACCGTGGCTATCCGTGGAGGGGGCATTTCAAGACAGAGCCTCCGAAGATCCCGGATGAGCACAATTATGTCGGTCAATACCGCCGTCATGTAGTCGTGGACCGCTCATGGTTGGGAAAGGACATCTTCCTGTGCATAGGTTCCGCCACATCGAACGTGCGTGTGTGGGTGAACGGCAAGATGGCCGGCTACAGCGAGGACAGCAAACTCGAAGCGAGATTTGATGTCACCAGGTTCATCAAGGAGGGTGACAACCTCATCGCGCTTGAGGTATTCCGCTGGTGCGACGGTACCTATCTCGAAGATCAGGATTTCTGGAGGTTTGCCGGTCTGGCCCGCGATACGTATATGTACGCCGCTCCGAAATCAAGGGTGGAGGATGTGAATGTCAAGGCATCCGCATCCGGCGATTTCGAATTCACGGCGAAAGTCACTCCGGGAGTCAGGACTGTAATATTCACGTTCGACTCAGTCAGGCTCAGTGCCACTCCGGTCGACGGCGAGGCCACGGTACGTGGGCATATAGACAATCCCCGGCTCTGGACGGCAGAGACCCCCGAACTCTACCATCTTGAAGTGAGCTCTGAATCGAAGTCGGGAACCGGCATCGATGCGCGTCTGCATTTCGGCTTCCGTGACGTGTCCATCTCGGGCGGGCAACTGCTTGTCAACGGCAAGCCCGTGCTCATCAAGGGCGTCAACCGGCATGAGATGGACCCATATGGGGGATATGTCGTCACCGAGAAGGAGATGCTCAGGGATATCCTTGAGATGAAGAAACTGAACATCAACACCGTCAGGACCTGCCACTATCCGGACGATCCCAGATGGTACGAACTCTGTGACAGGTACGGACTCTATGTGATTGCGGAGTGCAATATCGAGTCGCATGGCATGGGGTACGGCCCGGAGACCCTTGCGAAGGATCCGCAGTTCGAGAAGGCTCATCTCGAGAGGGTGAGCCGTGCGGTCATGCGTGACGTCAACCACCCGTCGGTCATCATCTGGTCGCTCGGCAATGAAGCCGGATACGGTCCGAGCTTTGAGAAGGCATATGACTGGGTGAAAGCGTATGACAGCACGCGCCCCGTCCAGTATGAGAGGGCGGAGAAGAAGGGGAAGACCGATATCTACTGCCCGATGTATGCGGGCTACGAAGCCTGCGAGAAATATGCACGCTCCAACCCTTCCAAGCCTCTCATCCAGTGTGAGTACGCCCACGCCATGGGCAACTCCATGGGCGGGTTCAAGGAGTATTGGGACCTTTACCGCAAGTATCCGTCCCTGCAGGGTGGATGTATCTGGGACTTCCAGGACCAGGCAATCAGGTGGCCTGTGGACCCTTCGGTCAATGGCACAGACCATATCTACGCATTCGGCGGAGACTTCAATGACTACGATCCGTCCCACAATTCCTTCAATTGCAACGGCATCCTGGCTGCTGACCGCAGCTGGCACCCGCATGCCCATGAGGTGGCATACCAGTACCGCTCCATCCACAGCAGCGCCACCCCGGAAGATGCATCCTGCGGAAAGATCAGTGTCTATAATGAGAACTTCTTCATAGACCTGTCACGCTATTCGCTGAGGTGGGAGGTTACATCCATGGGCGCTCCCGTCCTTGCCGGTACCGTGTCAGACCTGGATGTGGCACCGCAGCAGACCGCAGTGGTCGATCTGGGGTACGATCTGTCCACACTTTCCTGCCGCGGTGATGAATATCTCAATCTCTACTACACGCTGAAGCGTCAGGACGGTATCCTTGACGCGGGCACGGTGGTGTCGTATGACCAGATCCTCATCCGCCGCGAGCCGCAGTGTATCGCATTCGGGGACGGGGATATCGCAAAGACTGTCACAGATGCCAGCGCGATGTTCTCTGGCATCTCATCCGCAAGCGGTGCGGGGCTTGTGTCCAGAGGCGTTGCCTGGGAGGTGGTGTTTGACCGGCTTTCAGGCGCTCTGGTGTCCTACAGGCTGGGCGGAAAGTCCATTCTGGATACTCCTATGATTCCATGCTTCAGCAGGGCTGCAACTGAGAACGATCTCGGCTGCAAGGTACATGAGAAGTCTTCCATGTGGGTGGATCCGGACTTCAGGCTCGTGTCGTTCGATACGGTGAAGGATGACGACTGCGAGCTCGTCAGTGTGGTCTATGTCATAGATAAGGCTGCGACCGTGGAGATGAAATACAAGGTGCATGGTGACGGTTCCATCGAGGTGTCGGAACATATGAGGGATGTGGTTGCCAAGGGTACGGATCTCATGCGTTTCGGCATGGAGACCGCACTGGCAGGGGAGTACTCTGTCATCGATTTCTATGGCAACGGTCCGTTCGAGACATATGCTGACAGATGCTCGTCGGCTTTTGTGGGACACTATGTGCAGAGAGTCGAGGACCAGTATCATTACGGCTTCGTGAGGAGTCAGGAATCCGGTGCTCACAATGGCCTCCGGTGGTTCAGGGTCCTCGATGAGGACGGATGCGGCCTGGAGTTTGTCTCCGAGACAGCATTCTCTGCCAATGCACTTCCGTTCTCCCGCCGGGATCTGGATGTGTCCAAGGGCTCGAACCGCCATTCGCTCACTTTGAAAGCTCTGGCACATGATGCCGACAGAAGCAGAGGCAAGACATATGTTAATGTGGATCTGTGTCAGATGGGACTTGGATGCGTCAATTCATGGAGTGCGCCTCCAAGATCCGAATATATGATACCGGCGCGAGAAAAATTGTTTAACTTTGCAATCAGACCAGTTATTGATTAGATCATGAGTAGATTCTTAGACTTTTTCAAGACAAGTGCACCGTCTGCTGAGAAGACGGCTCCGGAAAAGATTGAGAAGCAGTACAAGAGACAGCGCTTCCAGGCTTTCTTTGCCGGAACAATAGGCTATAGCCTCTATTATGTATGCCGTACATCCCTCAATGTGGTCAAAGGCGGCATCCTGGAGGACGGTATTCTCACAGCCTCACAGCTCGGTACCATCGGATCCTGCCTCTTCTTCGCATATGCGGTGGGCAAGTTCGTGAACGGTTTCCTCTGTGACTACAGCAACATCAAGAAGTTCATGGCCACAGGTCTGATCATCTCTGCCCTTGCAAACTTCATGATGGGCGCGCTTGGCCTCTTTGCAGGCGGTGCGGGCACCGCAGCTGCTGCAGGCTCTGCGGCCCTGTTCATATCCTTTGCCATCATCTGGGGCCTTAATGGTTGGTCCCAGTCCATGGGTGCTCCTTCTGCCATTGTGGGCCTGTCGAGGTGGTATCCGCTGAAGGTCAGGGGTACATATTACGGTTTCTTCTCTGCCAGCCACAATTTCGGTGAATGGCTTTCATATCTCTTCGTAGGACTTCTCGTGTCTATGGCAGGCTGGAAGTGGGGCTTCTTCGGTGCATCGCTCGCAGGTGTCCTCGGTATCATTCTCATTCTCTTCTGGCTCCATGACAATCCGGAGAGCAAGGGACTTCCACCAGTGGAGGTACTTTCCGGTGAGAAGACTCAGGAGCAGTATGAGGCTGACAAGCTCGCCGCCGTTCCATCGGATCAGGAGAAGGCTGCTGCCAAGAATGAGACTTCCCGTATCCAGAGGGCTGTCCTCCGCAATCCTGGCGTGTGGATTCTTGCCCTGGCGAGCGCATTCATGTATATGAGCCGTTATGCCATCAACAGCTGGGGTATCCTCTTCCTCGAGAAGATAAAGGGTTTCTCTACAGTCGAGGCTTCTACCATCATTTCGGTAAATGCCATCTGCGGTGTCGTAGGTACTGTCTTCTCAGGATGGTTCTCTGACGTGGTCTTCCATGGTGACAGGAAATATCCTGCTTTCGTGGCAGGTGTGCTCGAGGCCATCTCTCTGGCACTGTTCCTCTTCGGAGGCAACAGCTGGTTCATCAACATCACCGCAATGATCCTCTTCGGTATCGCCATCGGTGTGCTGATCTCCTTCATCGGAGGTCTCATGGCTATCGATATCGTTCCTCGCAAGGCCACAGGAGCGGCGCTCGGTATTGTCGGCATGGCATCTTATGCTGCAGCTGGTATCCAGGATATCATCAGCGGTCTCCTCATTGACAACATGGCAGCCAAGGACGCAGCCGGCAACATTGTCAGCTATGACTTTACCTATGCGTCATGGTTCTGGCTTCTCGCCGCTGTGATATCGTTCATGCTTCCGGTTCTCAACTGGCGCCGCAAGCAGGCAGACATCTAGTCTTTCCCTGACGTACATCATAGGGCTGTCAGTTCTCCTGGCAGCCTTTTTTTGTCTGTGCACCTCGCCGCCCCGGCCGCGTCTGCAGGAAAAGAAAAAGGCTGACCCGCGAAGGTCAGCCTCTATCTGAAAAGCCGGATAGAAATTACTCAGCCTTGTTTGCAGAACCGAGAACGTCGATCTTGTGCATGTAGAGCTTCTTCATCTCGTCGCGAGCTGGTCCGAGGTACTTGCGTGGGTCGAACTCACCTGGCTTGTCGTTGAATACGCGGCGTACTGCTGCGGTCATTGCGAGACGTGAGTCAGAGTCGATGTTGATCTTGCAGACAGCGCTCTTTGAAGCCTCTGTGAGCTGCTCCTCTGGAATACCTACTGCATCAGGAAGCTTTCCGCCGAGAGAGTTGATCTCGTCGACATACTCCTGAGGTACTGATGAAGATCCGTGGAGAACGATAGGGAATCCAGGGAGCTTCTCCTCGATTGCGTGAAGAACGTCGAATGCGAGTGGTGGAGGTACGAGCTTGCCGTCGGCATTGCGTGTGCACTGTGCCGGGGTGAACTTGTATGCACCGTGTGAAGTACCGATAGAGATAGCGAGTGAATCGCAGCCTGTACGGGTAGCGAACTCGATAACCTCTTCTGGCTTTGTATAGTGTGAAACCTCTGAAGCAACCTCATCCTCAACACCTGCGAGGACACCGAGCTCAGCCTCAACAGTCACGTCGAACTGGTGAGCGTACTCAACAACCTGCTTTGTGAGAGCGATGTTCTCCTCGAAAGGAAGTGAAGAAGCGTCGATCATAACTGATGAGAAACCCATGTCAACGCAGCTCTTGCAGAGCTCGTATGAGTTTCCGTGATCGAGGTGAAGACAGATCTGTGGCTTCTCCCAGCCAAGCTCCTTTGCGTACTCTACAGCACCCTCTGCCATGTAGCGGAGAAGAGTCTGGTTTGCGTACTTGCGGGCACCGCTTGAAACCTGAAGGATAACTGGAGACTTCTTCTCAGCTGCTGCCATGATGATAGCCTGGAGCTGCTCCATGTTGTTGAAGTTGAATGCAGGGATAGCATAACCGCCTGCTACAGCCTTTGCAAACATCTCACGGGTGTTCACGAGACCGATTTCTTTGTAAGATACCATAATTATTGTTGGGTTTGAAAAATTCACTAACCAATAGTTCAGCAAAATTAATTATTTTTGTGCAAATAACGAACAATGAGTGGCAAAGTAATCATATTTTCAGCTCCGTCCGGATCAGGAAAGAGCACTGTGGTCAATCATCTCCTTGGCCTGCATCCTGAGTTTGAGTTCTCAGTCTCAGCGACTTCAAGAGCACCTCGCGGTACAGAACAGGACGGCGTTGAATATCATTTCCTCACCCCGGAGCAGTTCCGCCAGAAAATCGCGGAAGATGCATTCGTGGAATTCGAGGAGGTATATCATGACAAATTCTACGGAACCCTCAAATCCGAGGTGGAGCGCATATGGTCCAAGGGCCACGTCATCATCTTCGATGTCGATGTGAAAGGCGGATACAATCTCAAGAAGTATTTTGGAGAGCAGGCCCTGTCGGTTCTCATCAAGGCGCCGAGCATCGAGGTGCTCCGCGAGCGTCTGATCGCACGCAACACCGATACCCCGGAGGCCATCGAGGAGCGCGTCTCCAAGGCGGAGTCCGAGCTTGAATTTGCAGAAGGCAGGTTCGACTATACTCTTGTCAATGACGTCCTCGACGTCACCTTCGCCGAATCGGAGAAGATGGTCGACGCGTTTCTTGCTCAGTAGCATATGAGGATTGCGGTGTACTCAGGGTCGTTCAACCCCCTGCACATCGGTCACCAGGCCATAATGGAATATCTCACCCGGCAGAAAGAGTTCGACTGGGTGTATCTGGTGGTGTCGCCGCAGAATCCATTCAAGGCAGCGGAGAACAACCTGACCGCCAGGGACAGGTATGACGCCGCGGTGGCGGCTGTAAAGCGCCATCCGGAACTGAATGTATGGGTGGATGACATCGAGCTCAGCATGGAGCCGCCGCACTACACGATACGGACCCTTGACGCCCTGAAGAAACGTGAGCCTCAGAACGATTTCACGCTGGTCATCGGGGCGGACAATCTCGAGAGCATACACAAATGGCGCGATTTCCCGCGCCTGCTCAGTGAGTATGGAGTGGCTGTCTATCCGCGCAGAGGCACCGATCTTGACGTCCTCAGACGCCAGCTCTATGAAGAATGCCTCAAAAGTCCGGCTCCGTACGTTCTCGATCCATCGGGCACCTACCCCGAGGGGGGAATGATCAATCTGGAGGACGATTTCGAGAGCCTGTATCACATCACAATCCTTGACCAGCCAATGGTGGACATATCTTCAACAGAAATCCGGGAGGCAATCTCACGTGGTGAAGATGTCTCCCGGTATCTGATGTAGTCCGAAGTGTCTGTTAGAGGACTTCGATGAGCTCGACCTTGAAAATGAGGGCTGCGCATGGCGGTATGGCTCCGTGTGCGCCTGCCTCGCCGTATGCGAGCTGGTAAGGGATGTAGAGCTCCCATGCCGAACCCTCAGCCATGAGCTGGAGAGCCTCGGTCCATCCTGCTATCACCTGTGTGACACCGAATACTGCAGGCTCATTGCGGTCGTATGAGCTGTCGAACTTCTGGCCGTTGATGAATGTACCCTCATAGTGGCACTTCACCCTGCTGTTCTTGGTAGCCTTCTTGCCTGTACCTTCCTTGAGGACCTTGTACTGGAGTCCGCTCTTGAGGGTCACGACGCCTTCCTTCTTGGCATTGGCAGCGAGGAAAGCCTCGCCTTCTTCCTTCATCTTGCCTGCGATCTCTGCAGCCTCTGCAGCCTTGGCCTTCTCAGCCTCCTCGAAGTACTTGTTGAGGATCTCTCCGGCTTCCTCGAACGGTACAGCCGGCTCCTTGCCCTTGAATGCATCCTGGATTGCGGCAGTGAAATCATCCAATACGAGGTCTCTGACACCTGACTGGATCATGTTGTGGGCGATGCTCATGCCCAATGCGTAGCTTGTCTTGTCCATATGATCTTTTTTGAGTTTGTCTTTTGCGTCCGCAAAGGTACAAAAAAGAAAGACTATATTTGCGTCCGGGAAACACGGCGGTAAATATGGAGGTATTCACACTGGTCACAGGCATCATCTATCTGCTGCTCGAGCTCAGGCAGAGCAATTGGATGTGGGTTGTCGGCATCATGACGGGTGCCGCGGCTTCATACGTGTTCTGGCAGCAGAGCCTCTATGCCTCGATGGGACTCAACATTTATTATGTGGCGATGTCGTTCTGGGGCCTTTATGCCTGGGCACGCGACCGGCGCATCCTGCGCGGACAGAAACCTGAGGCTGCGGATGCCGATATCCATCTGAACCGTCTCTCCCGGCAGACATGTGTGCTCAGCGCGATCATGCTTGCGGCTGGCACCGCGGCACTGGTGGCCCTGCTCAGATGGCTTGATGACCCGATGTCGGTACTTGATGCCGGAGTTGCGGTGCTCAGTGCCATAGCGACATGGTGGCTCGGCCGCTCATTCAAGGAACAGTGGATACTCTGGGTGGTTGCCGACTCATTTTCCACAGCCCTATGCGCCGCTCAGGGCATGTGGTGGATGGTGGCCCTCTACGTTTTCTATGTCGTTTCCGCCATTTATGGCTATATTTGCTGGAACAAGAAAGGAGTTTACATATCATGATCGTTATAGCTGAAGCCGGCGCCACCAAGACAGATTGGCGCGCCAAGAGCATGACCGGGGAAGTGACCTCGGCCCAGACATCCGGAATCAATGCCGCAAACATGCCGCAGGAGGTCATCTCCGCCATTGTGGCTGAGGCGATGGCTGTTCTCAATCCGTCGGGGGAACCTCTGTCGGAGGTCCATTTCTACGGTGCAGGCGTCCTCTCCGACGAAATGGCGCGTTATTTCCCCGGAGCCGATGTCGAGTGCGCGTCAGACCTTCTTGCTGCGGCACGTGCCGTCTGCGGCCATGCTCCCGGAATCGCTGCTATCATGGGGACCGGATCCAACAGCTGTTTCTATGACGGCAGTCAGATAGTGAAGAACGTCCACAGCTCCGGCTTCATCCTGGGCGACGAAGGCGGCGGTGCCTGCCTCGGGAAGCTTTTCATGGCTGATTTCCTCAAGGGACTCGTGCCTGAGCCGTTGGCTTCGGAGTTTGAGGCCGAGTTCGAGGTGGACTATCTCACGGTCGTGAAGAATGTCTATCGCGGCAGTGCTCCTGCGGGCTACCTCGGCTCGTTCGCACCATGGATCATGGCGCGCTACGACAGCTCCGATTACGTCCGTGAGCTTGTCGACGGCAACATCCGCAGTTTCTTCAGGCGCTGCCTGAGCCAGTATGACACGGCAAGCTACCCTGTGGGTATCATAGGCGGCTACGGAGCTGCATGCCGCGACATAGTGATGCGTATTGCGGGCGAGTGCGGAGTCGCCATTTCAGGCATCACGGCATCTCCGCTCAAGGGACTGCTCAGCTATCACGAAGTCTAGCCCATGAACGAGAAGTATCCTTCCAAACTCCTCGAGAACGCTGTCGATGCGATCAGCTCTCTCCCCGGCGTGGGGTCGCGAAGTGCCCTCAGGCTCGCTCTTCATCTGCTGAAGCAGCCGAAGGAGAACGTGCACCATTTCACCCAGGCCATCAACATGCTTTCCGACGAGGTCCGATACTGCCGCGAGTGCATGATGGTGTCGGATGAGGACATGTGCTCGATATGCTCAGACGACAGACGCGACCACGGCACCATCTGTGTCGTCGGGAGTGTCAGGGATGTCATGAGCATCGAGGCTACAGGACAGTACAAGGGAGTGTATCATGTGCTCGGCGGCATCATTTCCCCGATAAACGGCATCGGCCCGTCAGATCTCACCATACGCCAGCTTGTGGAGCGCCTCCAGAAGATGGACTGCGATGACACAGAGGTCATCCTTGCACTCAGCGGCGATGTGGAGGGGGAGACTACATCATTCTATATCTACAGACAGATTTCGCCTCTGGGAGTGAGAGTCTCCACTCTCGCCCGGGGACTCGGATTCGGGGATGACCTCGAATATGCGGATTCCCTCACACTCGGACGCTCCATCATCAACAGACAGATTTTCAAGCCATGATTTCAGCCATCCTCTTTGCACTTGTATTCGGTATGTCGCTCTGTGCGGACTGTTTTGCGGTGTCGCTATGCTCCAGCGTCACACTCAAGAGCGTGAAGCTCTCCGAGGTGGCCAGAGTGGCGGTCATGTTCGCTGTGATACAGACTGCGTTCATGGTGGCCGGATGGGCATTCGGCAATCTGTTCGTCGGTTTCCTGGACAAGGCTGCGCACATCATCGGTTTCCTGCTTCTCCTCTATGTCGGAGGAAGCATGCTTGTGGAGGGCATAAAGGGTGAAGATGAAGTGAGAGACCTCAATGGCTGGCGCAATGTCATCATTGGCGGCGTGGCGACCAGCATCGATGCCCTCGCTGTGGGCATCTCTCTTTCGATGGACTCAAAGCCGTGGCTGGAAGTGATGCCCCTCGCCATATCCGTATTCATCTGCACGCTGCTTTCTGTAGTGCTGGGCATATGGACCGGCAAGACCATCGGAGGCGTGTTCGGGAGATGGGCTGAGGCAGCCGGCGGAGTGGTTCTCATTTTGATCGGCATCGGTGTGCTGATTTGAGTTTTTTTCTATACCTTTGCGTGTTGACTTCTCCGTAACGTCAACTGACCCCGTAAGTATAACCCTTCCGACGCAGAGTGCCGGGACAACCAGGAAGGAACATGATCAACATTTTCTACAGGTCTGGTCAGGAGATCGTCTCCACCCAGTCCGAAACGGAGTTCGCAAGGCTCAGCATGGAGCAGGTCCTTTGGATCGATCTCCTTGACCCGACAGGCGAAGAGAAAAGAGCTACAGAAGCATTTCTGGGCACACAGATCCAGAGCCGCGCCCAGGCGGAGGAAATCGAGAGTTCATCTCGTTTCTCGGAGTTGGGCAACGCCATCTTTGCCAATACAAATTATATATCTCCGGAGGGTGACGAGCTCTCCGAGGATCCTGTGTCATTCACGGTCGTCGACGGCACACTGGCGACTCTGCGCGACATCCCGCTCCGAAGCTTCACAAGCCTTCAGAGAAAGATGATGGCGCGCCCGCAGCTTTTCAAGAACGGCTTCTCGGTCCTTGTTTCCATCCTTGACCAGAGAGTTGACCTTGACGCGGACATCATCGAGCTCATGGGCAAGGACACGGCCCAGTTCTCAAAGCGTATCAATCAGCAGGAGGACATCAACGAGGACTTCCTTCTTGATATAAATCAGCTTCAGGAAAACACTATGGTGGTAAGAGAGAGCGTGGTCGACAAGCAGAGACTCATCTCCAACCTCCTCAAGAGCAGCAATTGTCCCGATGAGCTCGATGCGAAGCTCAATGTGCTGCTCCAGGATATCGCATCTCTGATCAACCACACGAACTTTACCTTCGAACGTCTGGAATTCCTTCAGGATACAGTAGTCGGTTTGATCAACCTCGACCAGAACCGTATCATGAAGATATTCACGGTGATATCCGTGCTGCTCATGCCTGCGACACTCGTGACGAGTTTCTATGGCATGAACGTAGCCCTTCCTCTTGACCACAAGTGGTGGGCGTGGTATGCCATCGTGGCTTTGATGGTGCTGATTGTTGTCGGCATCTGGTTCATCTTCAAGCGCAAGCGCCTCCTCTAAATCCCGTCTGAGGATTTATGACTTTCCATGAGGTATATCAGCAGTACTATTCACGTGCGTATCGTTTCGTGAAGTCATACGTGCGTGATGCCGTGGCCACGGAGGACATCGTCTCTGAGTCCATGGTGGCCTTGTGGCAGCAGTATGACGAGAGCCGTGGTGCCTCGCAGCTCCCCTTCCTCTATACGATACTCCGCAACAGGTCACTGGACTACCTGAAGTCTCAGCGCCGCCATTCCAGCGTGTCTGACATGGATGACTGGCGTTCCGGAGATCTCGAGCTGCGCATACGCACGCTTTCCGAGTCACCAGAGCAGATCATATTCTCCGATGAACTCCGCCGTCTCGTGGATGAGGCCCTTGCGGCCATGCCGGAGCGTACTGCCGAGATATTCCGTCTCTGCCGCGATGAGGGAAAGACTTACCAGGAGGTGGCGCTCATCTACGGCATCTCCACCAAGGGCGTGGAGTACCATATGTCTCAGGCTCTCAAGACTCTTAAGGCAGCACTGTCGGATTATCTTCCATTATTTGCATTTTTTGCTATTCTCGACTAGGGGAAGTTGTCCGTTTGTCGTAATATTGTATATTGCGTGCATGTTATGGACACTGAACTCCTGATAAAGTATATATCCGATGACCTTTCCGATAGCGGGCGCGAGGCCGTATACAGGTGGATATCCGAAAGTGAAGAGAACCTTGCGGAATTCCGGTCGCTCCGCCGCCTGTACGACTTGGGGCTCTGGCGTGTGGATGACGCCCGCCAGGTCCGCCACGGCAGGATATCCGCATTCTGGAAAAAGAACCGTACCCGGCTGTGGGCTTCGGCGGCTGCCGTGATGACGGCGGCATGCCTGGTGCTTTCATATGTGGTCTTCACTCGTGAGAATCCGGAAGAATTTCTGGCAGAGTTTGACTCAATCACGGCTCCGGCAGGAAAGGACCTCAACGTAACCCTCACGGATGGTACCGTGGTATGGCTCAACAGCAACAGCACCCTTCGTATAGACCGAGACCCTGAGCACGAGATGAGAAGGGTCGCTCTGGATGGCGAGGCTTATTTCAAGGTAGCCAAGGACCCGTCCCACCCGTTTATCGTGGAGACGGACATCTTTGACGTCAAGGTCCTCGGAACTGAATTTGACATATCATCCTACGGCGGAGAGACATGGTCCGCTTCTCTCATGCAGGGCTCGGTAGCCATCACGCGCAAGACTGGCGAGGAGATTACGGTCCTGAAGCCTATGACAAAGGCTGAATATAAGGACGGCGGTCTCGTCATTTCTTATGTGAACTCGGACTCATACCTCTGGAGGGAGGGTATTCTTTTCTTTGACAACCTGCCGCTCAAGGATATCTTTACCGGTCTCGCCAAGCATTTCGACCTTCGCATCGATCTTTCTTCCTACAGCGGTGGAGATGCACGCTACACAGGAAAATTCAGGACGGTTGACGGATACGAACATATCCTGAAAGTCCTTCAGATGGACAATGATTTTGATTTCAGGATCATCCCGTCACAGGACAACGTCACTGTCATTATCAGATAACATTCAATCACATATTATCAAACCACAAAAACCAAACAGTATGAAGCATTCAGTTTCAAAGAAGGTCCTTCTGCTCGTCTTGTCGTATGTTGTGATCTCTGCTACCTGCATGGCGGCTCAGAGCTACAATGTGACAATCAACAAGGGACAGATCACTGTTGCAAACCTCTTCAGGGAGGTCGAGAAACAGACTGATTACCTCCTGGTCTACAATGCCGGTGAGGTAAATCTCAACAAGACTGTGACTGTAGATGCAAAGAACGAGTCAGCTGTCTCAGTACTGGCTGCAGCTCTCCAGGGCACAGGTGTCACTCCAAAGATCGAGGGACGCAACATCGTCCTTACCAAGACTCAGACTCCTCAGGCAGAGAGCCTCGTGTCCGGTGTGATCGTTGATGAGTCCGGCGAGCCTATTGTGGGTGCCAGCATCATCGTGAAGGGTACCAAGAACGGTACTTTCACTGATGTGGACGGCAAGTTCACACTCGCTGCACAGCCGGGTACAGTCCTCGAAGTCTCTTCTATCGGCTATGTGAGCCAGGAAATCACAGCAGGACGCGCTCCTATCCACGTTGTCCTCAAGGTGGATAACGAACTCCTCGACGAGACCATTGTTATCGGTTACGGTACTGCCAAGAAGCGTGACTACATCGGTTCGGTCAGCACCATCAAGTCAGAGGACATCACAAAAGTCAACCCTACATCTCTCGAATCCACCCTTCAGGGTATGGCAGCAGGTGTGCAGGTAAACGGCAACAACGGTGTCCCTGGAGCTCCTCAGCAGATCAAGGTCCGCGGTGTGGGATCACTCTCATGCGCTACCGACCCTCTCTGGATCGTCGACGGAATTCCTGTACAGTCAGGCTCGATGGATACATCATACGACGGTGAGACCAGCCAGAGCATCATCGGCATGCTCAACCCTAATGACATCGAGTCCATCCAGGTTCTCAAGGATGCAGCCGCTACTGCAATCTACGGATCACGCGCTGCAAACGGTGTCATCGTGGTTACTACCAAGTCTGGAAAGAAGGGAACCCCGAAGGTTACAGTTGACCTCAAGGGCGGTGTCTCTACATGGGCACACGCTGACATCGGCCTCGCAAACACTACCGAGTGGTTCCAGATCGCCGACATGGCCATGAAGAATACTCTCGGAGCTGCTGGATACGACGTCTCTACTACCTATAGCCAGCTTCCGAATGTTGTTCATTCCATGACTACAGCAGAGGCTAAGGCTGTCAATACCAACTGGGTGGACGAGATCTCACGTCTCGGTTCATTCTCTGAGGCAAACGTATCTATCAGCGGCGGTGCTGAGAAGATGAGGTCATACGCTTCATTCAGATATCGTAAGGACAACGGTAACCTCAAGAACAATGACATGACCACATTCGCAGGTAATGTCAAGCTTGACTGGGATGTTACCAACTGGCTCGACCTCTCATACCGTCTCGCGACATCTTACACAGACAACAACCGTATCAAGTCAAGCGACGGTACCAACGGTTCAGGTGGATGGGCACAGATCAATTCCAATGCTCTTCCTTGGTACAAGGTTTATGCTGACGCAGCTGAGACTGAGTACTGGAACCCTAAGAACACCACCAACCCTGTGGCAAGTATGGCAGCAGAGAACATGCTTTCCAACCTCAAGACCATGAACGTGATCTCAAACCTCTCAGGTACTGTCAAGCTTCCTGTGGACGGTCTCAGCATCAAGGGCGACTGGGGTATGAACTACATCGTGAACGACGGCCAGTCATGGCGCAGCGCTTCCGTGATGAGTACAACTGACGAGAACATCGCCAGAGAGAACAAGAGCATCGTCATGATCAACAACCTCGATGCTTATCTCAACTACTCAAAGACATTCGGAAAGGCTCATGACATCAGCGCAGTTGCCGGTGTTGAAGGCATGCGCCGCGGCACACAGTACACCAACCTCACAGGTACAGGTCTTGTCGGCCAGTTCCATGAGATCGGTACTCCTAACAAGCTCACCGGATCCAGCGGATTCGGCAGCGAGACCTACCTCCTCAGCTACTTCTTCAGAGCAAACTACAAGCTCCTTGACCGCTATATCGTCAACTTTAGCGCACGTCGTGACGGAAGCTCTAGGTTTACAGAGGCAAATCGCTGGTCAAACTTCTATTCAGCAGCCCTCGGTTGGGTGATCTCTGAAGAGCCTTGGTTCAACAGCGATGCCATCAACCTCCTCAAGCTTCGCGCAAGTGTGGGTCAGGTGGGTAACGCCAACATCCCTCAGGTGGATACAGACGTCTATGAGATCGTGACTGAGAACGGTAGCACCCTTGAGGGCCTTTCTACCAGCCGTCTCAAGACTCTCGGTAACCCTAACCTCAGATGGGAGACCACTACTTCTTATGACGCAGGCGTGGACTTCGGTCTCTACAACAACAGAATCAACGGTTCTATCGCATACTATCGCAGAAACGTCTCTGACATGCTCTCACAGGTATCTCTCCCTATGTCTGCAGGTATCCGTGGCGGTAACAAGGGCTGGCAGAATGCTTGCGACATGTTCAACCAGGGCCTTGAGCTCGAGGTTATGGGCACTCTCATCCAGAAGAAGGATTTCGAGTGGAACCTCGGCTTCAACCTCTCTACCAACATGAACCAGGTAGTCAGACTCGACGATGACTCTGAGTCTCGTCACGTAGGTTACCTCAATGCAGGTGACGCTTCACAGGTACGTACCATCATCAAGTCAGGCCTTCCATATGGCACATACTACATGGCAGAGTCTGCAGGAGTTGACGCTCAGAAGGGTATTCCTATGATCTATGAGGTCAAGACTCTCGAGGACGGTACTACAGAGCACACTGGCAACATCATCCCTGCCACCTCTACCAACATGGAGGCCAACAAGATGATCCTCAAGGGCAAGACTGCTCTTCCTAAGCTTGTCGGCGGTATCAATACCTCTATCAGATTCCACGGCTTCGATGCTTCGGCAGTGTTCTCATTCGCTACAGGTCAATATATCTACAGCCGCGTGCTCCAGAGCTCTATGACTCCAAACGCTGGTATGCTTGTTCTCAATAAGAGACTCCTCACCGACAGCTGGCAGAAGCCAGGTGACATCACCGATGTTCCTCAGGTCAATGCACAGTGTGCGTATTTCTATGATGACAAGGGCGAGCCTGTAAAATCTCCAGTTCTTTACGGCTCTGAGAACAAGACTCCAAGCAGCCGCTTCCTCGAAAAGGCTGACTATCTCAAGCTCCGCACCCTCACCATCGGATACACTATCCCTGCAAAGGCAGTTCAGGCCATCAACATCCAGAACGTAAGATTCTATCTTTCTGCAGGAAATCTCTTTACACTCACTCCATTCTCAGGCTATGACCCTGAGGTCGCAGTTGATCAGACAACTGGTGGCGCAGTTGAGACATTCACAGCAATGCCTTCAACCAGGACCTATACCTTTGGCGTGAACCTTAACTTCTAATAGACGTTGATCATGAAAAGAATTATATCAATTTTCGTATTGGCGATTACTCTCGCAACTTCATGTTCAGAGTATTTCGATCTTAAGCGTCCTAGTCAGTATCCATGGCAGTCGGCTTCAGAGCTTGAAATGGCTGTCCGTGCTCCATATCTCTACTATGTAGGAGCAGCTTGGGCAAACCCTATCGGCGCTTGCTTCAACAGATTCGGTGAGTCTGACCTCGCCCGTTTCACCGGCAAGACCGGTGACAGCTACTATTATGCATATTGGGACAGAATGTACACATCTCTCGTCCTTGAGAATGCAAAGGAGCTTGAAGGTGGTTTCGAGTACCTCTATTACATGTCGACAGCATGTAACTCGGCCCTCGCTCTCATCGAGGACGCTGAGGCTAACGGAACCGATCCGTTCCCTGATATGACAAGCTCAGACAAGGATCTCGTCAAGAGAATCAAGGGCGAGCTTCTCTATATGCGGGCATTCACATACTGGAACCTTGCCCGTACATGGTGCCCTCCATACGACAGCAACGGCGCAAATGACAGCAAGCACATCGTGGTGTACCGCAACTATGAGACTTCTTCAGATGTCCTCAAGAACGGTGAGATGTCAACTGTGAAGGAGGTTTACGGATATATCGTAGAAGACCTCAAGGCTGCCATCGCCACACTTCCTGAGTCTTATTACTCCGGTGACAACAACAACCGCATGAGAGTGAACAAGTTCGCTGCCGAGGCTCTCCTTGCACGCGTACTCTTCTCTATGGGCCAGTTCAGCGAGGCAAAGACCTATATCGATGACGTGATTGCACAGAAGGCACTCTATGAACTCGATTCTGACCTTGTGGCTCCATTCAACAAGATGTCAGGTCAGGGTACTTCCAAGGAAGTCATCTGGGAGATCTGCTACTCTTCTTCATCAGACCGTTACGACAGAAACCCTGGTATCATGGGCTATGCAGCCTACAACGGACACGGTGCCAAGATGTGCGGTTACTCTGCTTTCTCTCTCTCTTACTACGGCATGGAGAAGATCGGCTGGCTCGACAAGAATCACCAGCTTACAGATGAAGCCAAGGGTGACAAGAGATTCCAGAATCTCTACATCTATCATCCTGGAAATGACGCATACCCAGAGCCTGCAATCTATCTCTTCAAGTACTTCCGCGGTGCAACTCCTACCACCAACGGACGCCGCGCAAACCGTCCTATCATCCGTCTTTCAGACCTCTATCTCATGAGGGCCGAGATCAATTTCCTCGCAGGAAACAACTCTGCAGCGGCATCTGATGTGAACGAGGTCAGGAGGCGTGCAGGTCTTGCGGAACTCACAACCGTGACTGAGGAGGATATCGACAACGAGCGTATCAAGGAGCTCGCAGGTGAGAACGGAGACCGTATCTACTGGCTCCAGGCTCTCCACAAGGATATCCCAGCAGGTGACCGTACCAAGGGCGGTGCCCTCAAGTACCCTTATTCTGACTGCTACTACAACATCCCTGTTCTCGAGCAGCAGAACAACAGCGCTTACTCCAAGTAATTTATTTCCTATATTTGAGCCGGCTGCCATCAGGGCCAGCCGGCTCTTTTTGATTTAAACCGATGAATATTTCTCTCAGTCTCATATTGTCTGTCGTCCTAAGGTTTGCAGTGTGCAGCGATTCGCATGTACAGGCACCTGACGATATCTATTGCCAGCGTCTTCAGAAGGTGCTGGAGATGTCATATGCCGCGGCGTCCGCCGATGCCACTCATCCTTCGGTGGATCTGTTCCTTGAAGTCGGCGACTTGACAAATCACGGGAAGAAAGATGAGTTTGAGGCTTACAGGAAGGCCATCCAGGGCGCCATCCGTCCGGAGACCCAGTTCCTTGCCGTCATCCCGAAGGGTCATGACGGCATACCGGGCAAGGATGTCCTCAAATATTTCTCAGAACTCATGATGGGCGGCGGCAGCATGGATTTCCATCGCAAAATCGGGGGATATCATTTCATCGGCATCTCTACATCAGTGGAGGAAGGCGTGTACTACAGCCCATACCAGCGTGAATGGCTGGTGAAGCAGCTCGATGAAGCAGTGGCAGACGATCCGGGGAAGCCTGTATTCGTGTGCCATCACGAGCATCCCAAGTTCACTGTATATGGCAGCAGCCAGGTGGATGGATGGGGTCACAGGTACTTCATCGACATCTTCTCCCGTTATCCTCAGATTGTGCATTTCTCAGGCCACTCTCACTATCCAATCAATGACCCGCGCTCTGTCTGTCAGAAGGATTATACGGCCATAGGTACCGGCTCGCTGGCGTATATGGAGTTCACTGTGGGTGCTGAAAGGAAGATACATCCTGACGGCTATGGAGATGAGGCACAGTTCTGGCTTGTGGAGGTGAATGATGACGAAAGCATCACACTCCGAGGCTACGACGTGGTCGAGGGGGCGCTTCTCTGCCAGTATCAGATATGGGCGGACATAAGCAGATTCGAGTATTCTCCAGAACAGCAGGCCGCCAGGTCCAAGGCGCCTGTGTTTGACAGCAGGGCAGTCATGTCTCTCAGATCCGGGACGCTGTCATTCAGCCCGGCCATGTCAGGTGACGGGATGCCGGTGTTCCTTTACAGAGTCAATGTCAGAGACGATGCCGGCAAGACCGTCTATGATGGATGGAGGCTGCCGAAATACTATTCTGCGACTCCCGAGTCTGTGATAACCGTCCCTGTCGGGGGGCTCGGAGAGGGCCGCTTTACGGTAAGTGTCACTGCGGAGACAGCTTACGGGGTCAGGAGCATGCCGCTGGTCAGACGCATAAGAAACAGAAAATGAATATGAAGATATCAAGACTGGCAATAATTGCTTCCGCCCTGCTGGCTGCTGGCTGCGGCAGAGTGACGCTTACATCGCTTGTGGATCCGTTCTGGGGTACTGGAGCTGTGGACAATCCTCTGTCTGAAGGCATGGCCCGGGGGTGGAACTGGGAAAAGGCCCAGTGCGGCAACACCACTCCGGCCGCAGTCCTGCCATACGGCTGGGCCAGCGCGTGCGCCTATACGGGGGCATATTCCAGTGGCTACGGGCGTGTGGGATACTCTTCAGCATTTGAGCCTCCGATCGTTACCGATTCGCTCCGTGCGTACGGCTTCACCCATTTCCAGCAGGAGGGAGTCGGCAACATGGGGCATTTCTTCAACTATCTGCTATTTACTCCTCATGTCGCAGGCATAGACGATACCGTAGGCTCCCGTGTCGCACGGGAAGAGGCTCATCCGGGATATTATTCCGCAGAGCTTGTGGATTTCGGGGCCCGATTTGAACTGGCGGCAGGGGAGCATGCCATCGCTCACAGGTATTCCTTTGTGGAAGAGGATGGATTCATCCAGATCGATGCGTCCCACATAGGTCTGAGGGAAGAGTATTTCCGCGACAGGATGCCGGGCCATATCCCAGAAAAGGTGGATACAGCTGCCATACATCCAGTATCGGACAACGAGTGGACGGGATTTGTACGCGCCTATGGCATAAATCTGTATTTCGCGGTTTGCGCCAGGGCCAAGGAACTGGACTCGTTCCTGTCTGGAGACTCGCTCTGCCTCATGGTCAGGGACTCCGGGGCACAGACCGCGGCAGGCTTCTCGAACAGTTCGGAATCTGAGGCTCTCGAGTATGCAAGGGCAGCCCTTTCTGCAGGCTTCGACAATGTCATCAAAAACGCTGACGCGGCGTGGGAGGATGCTCTCGGCAAGGTCAGGGCGCATTTCTCCGACCCGGAAAAGGAGAGGCTGTTCTACTCTGCCCTCTACCATTCCATGCTGAAACCTTCCGAAATGCCGGATGGCAGCTATACCTGTTTCGCGACCCTGTGGGATATGTACCGCACGGCTCTGCCTCTTGCCCTCTCCCTCGCTGACGGCAGGGGCGTGGTGGAGCACATGCTGTCCATGACGGAGAGACTGGGCAAGTGCCCTATCAGCATGATCATGGACTGCGATGATTATGAGCAGCATTCCCAGCAGGCTTCGGCACTGCCGGTATTCACTTATTGTGATGCATTTTTCAGGGGAGTGCTCACTGCAGAAGACTATCCCCGCCTGAAGTCCGCTCTCATGAGCGAATTCGCCAATGCTCAGATATCCGGCAGGTCCCCGACCCACGCAGTCGACCTCTGCGGTGCATACGGAGCCGCCGCGTTCGTGGCGGAGGCATGCTCAGACCATGAGTGGGCCCGTCAGCTCCGCGACAGCGCCGGCATCTGGCGCACGGTGTACGATGCTGCCACGGGACTGCTGACCGATGGGGCGTCTTATTATGAGGGAAACCTCTACAACTACTCATTCAGGCCGCATACGGGCATGAACGGACGCGTGGATCTTGCAGGCGGGCCGGAGTCATTTGCGGAGAAACTGGACAGTTTCTTCTGCATAGGGCACGAACCTGCGGATTGGGATCCGGCTCACGAGCGTGTGCGCCGCCGCGACCACTTCGAAGGAATGAACAACCAGTCCGACATGGAGACCCCGTACGCCTACATCTGGTGTGGACGCCCGGACAGGACCGCCGAGGTGCTTGACGCGGTGCGCCGTTTCAGGTACGCTCCCGGCGAAGGAGGCTGCCCTGGCAACAATGATTCCGGAGGCACAAGTTCGTGGTATGTGTGGGCATGCCTGGGACTCTATCCGCTCACCGGCACCCCGTATTACCTGCTTTCAAGCCCTTCGGTGGACAGAGCCGAGATCGCATTCCGGAATGGAAAGCTCCGCATATCGGTGGAGCGTGAAAGTCCGTCATCGATCTACCCTGCGGCGTATGTCTTCAATGGCAGGAAACTCGCCGGCCCGTGGATAGGTGTCGATGAGCTCGAGCGGGGAGGACAGCTTGAATTCGTGCTTTCCGATACTCCTTCACTTGAAACTTTCACGACCCCTCAATGGTATTAATAGTATGAAAAGACATCTGACCACATTGCTTCTGTGCCTGGCCGTCACCGGCCTCGGAGCGCAGAACCACGCACATGACCCAAAGATCCCATTCGATTACGCCGGACACAGCCATGAGATGTATTCGACGGCAGCGATGAAGTATTCCTTTGACAGATACGATGCATCTGAATGGCAGACATGGCAGAAAGAGCTCCGTGCGGAGCTCAAGAAGCTGCTCGGCATCACCGTCATCGAGGAAAAGATAGGCGGTTTCGTCCCTGAGGCCCGTTTCATCAGCACCGAGGACGCCGGATTCGCAATGCGCGAGCGCTGGGAGATATGGACCGAGCCGGATGTCGTCATCCCTATCGTGGTCCTTCGGCCAAAAGGCCTGGAGGGCAAGGCTCCGCTCATGATCACACCTCACGGACACGGGAAGAATACCGAGTCGTATGCCGGTGTGTACCACAATGAGAAGGAACGTGAGAGCGGTGAGGTCGGAGAACGCAATGTGGCCGTACAGGCCGCGCAGCATGGATTCATAGCCATAGCTCCCACTGCAAGGGGATTCGGCAAGACCCGTTCTCCGAAGGATATAGAGGAGGACAATACGTCCTCATGCCGCGAGCTGATGCTCCGTGATGCCCTTGTGGGACGCACTCCTGTCGGAGACCGAGTGTGGGATATCATGAAGATCATAGACTGGGCCCTGGCCAATCTCCCGGTAGATGAGAGCAATATAATAGTGTCCGGCAACTCCGGCGGCGGTACTGCCACGGCTTATGCCGGCGCCATCGATACACGTATCGCCATGTCTCTCCCTGCATCGGCGTTCTGTGACTACGAGCCGAGCATCGGCCTGCGGAGACACTGCGAGTGCAACTACATTCCTCATATCATGGAGTACTGCGATATGGGTGAGATCGGAGGCCTTACCGCCCCTCGCGGTTTCTGCGTCATCCACGGCGTGCAGGACCCGATATTCCCGATAGCAGGTACGCGTCATGCCTTTTCAGTGACCAAGAAAGTCTATGAGGCTGCCGGAGTTCCAGAGAACTGCGAACTTTATGAAGGTCCGGAGGGACACCGCTATTACAAGGCGGGAGCCTGGGATTTCATCGAGAGACATCTCGGACGCATTCCGGTGGTCAAGGATACACTTCCGGCATGGAAGCCGGGAGAGCTCGACATCCATTTCATCAGCACCGGCGGCGGCAACAGCTCGCTGATGGTACTTCCTGACGGCACCACCGTCCTCGTGGATGCGGGCGACATGGGACGCTCAGGCAATCCTGTCAATCTCACCCCTGTCACCCCGGACGCGAGCCGCACTCCTGGAGAATGGATCGCGGACTACATCCGTCATTTCGCTCCGGAAGGAGAGGCTGCCAAGCTTGATTTTGCCCTCATCACACATTTCCATGACGACCATATGGGGGCCGGATGGAGTGCCCTCCGCAATGCCGAAGGCGGCTACCCGCTTTCCGGCATCACCGAAGTCGGCACCCTTATCCCGATAGGTACCATCATTGACAGGGGATTTACTTTCCCGGTGGATATCGACACCGATACGGCGAGATATGCCATGGACCTCAGGAAGATGCTTCAGGGCTATCGCGATTTCATCGGATACCAGGGCAGGAACAACGGCATGAAGCATGAATCCGTGGATGTGGGCTCATCGAAGCAGATCCGCATGGTTCACGATCCGAAGCAGTACAGGGATTTCAGCATCAGGATGCTCTTCGCCAACGGACAGGTGGCAGATCCGAAGAAACACAGGATTGCATCTTCTAAATTCGAGAAGGGGCAGTACCCGGATGAGAACAACCTTTCTGCCGGATTCAGGCTGGATTACGGAAAGTTCACTTTCTACAGCGGCGGCGACATCCCCGGCATAGGACATACCGGCGCGATGGATGCCGAAAGCATGGAATGCCGTGTCGCAGACGTCATCGGACCGGTGGATGTGGCTGTGCTCAACCATCACGGCAACCGTGATACCCAGAATGAGAAATTTGTCTCCACGCTTGCACCGCGTGTATGGATCGGCGCCACATGGGGTGTGAGACATCCTGGGGAAGAGGTGATACGCCGTATCACGAGCAGGTATCTCTATGAAGGGGACCGTGACATATACGCCACTCACCTTGCCCCTGCCGCCAGGGATTTCCTGGGGCGTTATCTCAAGGATTACAAGTCCTTCTCGGGCCATATCGTCATCCGCGTGGCTCCGGGCGGAGAGAGCTATGAGGTCTATGTCCTCGATGAATCAGACCGCAGCGTGGTATCGCGCAATGAATATCATTCGAGATAGCGTGGCGCTATTTGCGTAATTAATTATTTTTCGTATATTTGCGCGCCTTTTTGCAAGGCACAGGACATAAAGTTAAACCCCTAGTTTTAGTTAAAATCAAAATTATGGCAGAAATCAATCCAAACGAGACCAAGAAGGTTCTCAACGCATCAGTCGCTCCTGAGGAGTTCGACTGGGCTGCATTCGAGGGTGGCGACCTTTACGGTGGCGCCAACAAGGCAGAAATCGAGGCAGCTTATGACCAGACACTCTCAAAGGTCGTTGAAAACGAAGTTGTAGAGGGTGAAGTCACAGCTATCAACAAGAGAGAGGTTGTTGTATCTATCGGCGGCAAGAGCGAGGGTGTCATCTCAGCTCCTGAGTTCCGTTACAACCCAGATCTCAAGGTTGGTGACAAGGTAGAAGTATATGTTGAGTCCGCTGAGGACAAGAAGGGTCAGCTTGTGATCTCTCACAAGAAGGCTCGCGCCCTCAAGTCTTGGGATAGAGTCAACGAGGCATACGACGCAAATGAGGTTGTAAAGGGCTTCGTAAAGACTCGCACAAAGGGTGGTATGATCGTAGATGTATTCGGTATCGAGGCATTCCTCCCAGGTTCACAGATCGACATCAAGCCTATCCGTGACTACGATGCATATGTAAATCAGACAATCGACTTCAAGATCGTCAAGATCAACCAGGAGTTCCGCAATGTAGTCGTTTCCCACAAGGCTCTTCTCGAGGCAGAGCAGGAGCAGAAGAGAAGCGAGCTCATCAGCAAGCTTGAGAAGGGTCAGGTACTCGAGGGTACAGTCAAGAACATCACCAACTA
>JAGHSA010000067.1 GCA_018066125.1 Candidatus Cryptobacteroides onthequi
TCCTTATCTTCAAGGTCTTGCGAAGCTTCGCGAGAAGATCCTCGATCGTACCGACAGGACAGAGGTATCCGCAGAAAAGCTTGCCGAACAGGACGGCGGCAGCTGCCAGTCCTATACCCATCATGATCTGGAGCGAGCTCATCGAACATGGAAGGGAGCCTCTTGAGAAGAATGTTGCAAGCGCCTGGAGACCGCCGAACGGGCAGAGTTTCTCAGGATCGGCAGCTTCCGCGCTGCCGAAGATCTTCCCGGCGAGACCGGAAAGGAAGAATATCAGAATCGCCAGCACACCCCACTGAAGGATGTGTTTCGGCCAATTTATAGAACTGCGTTTCATATCGTATAAGATGAAAAAGTCTTCCTTATTGTATTTTTAACTTATAAATATAGCATTATTCCAAATAAATATCATTAAAAACGGACAGAAAAATGCATAAAGACAAGCTTCCCGCATCAGCTCGGAAATCGGGCTGATGCGGGAAGCTAAACCATTGATGTCAATTTACTTATCTTCGTATCCAAGCGCGATCACGCACAGGACACGGTACTGATCTTTTATCCCGAGAAGGTCTTTCAGATACGGTTCTGCAAATCCCATGGTCTCGTCCTTCTTGTCCCTTGGTCTGCCGCTGACCTGCACCCAGCAGCTGCCGAGACCGAGAGCGGTGGCAGCGAGCTGAACGAATGTCGATGAGATGGCGGCATTCTCTGACCAGAGGTCAGTCTTTTCTGGATCACCCAGCACCACGATGGCTGCAGGGGCATCCTTGACAAAGGCTGAACCTGAAGTGCGCATCTCTGAGATGGCTGCAAGAGTGTCCTTATCCTCGACCACCATGAATGAGGAACTCTTGGTGTTCTTGGATGAAGGTGCGGTCGACGCCATGTCGATGATTGTGTCGATCAGTTCCCTGTCGACTCTGTCCGGAGTGAACTTGCGGACGCTGTGTCTGTTTTTAATAACCTGTGCAAAATCCATATCTGAAATATCTGGAGTTAAATGATACCCTGTTCAAGCATCGCCTGCGCCACTTTCATGAAGCCTGCGATATTGGCACCCTTGACGTAGTCCACGCTCCCGTCCTCCTGAGTGCCGAATCTGACACACTGTTCATGGATGCTCTGCATGATCTGATGCAGCCTGGCATCCACTTCGGCAGCCGTCCAGCTGATATGCGAAGCATTCTGAGTCATCTCCAGTCCGGACGTAGCCACGCCTCCGGCATTTACCGCCTTGCCCGGAGCGAAGAGTATGCCGTTGCTCTGGAAGAAATGTATGGCACCCGGCTGGCATCCCATATTGGACACCTCACAGCAGCACCAGCAGCCATTGGCTGCAAGCTCTTTCGCGTCATCCTCGGAAAGTTCATTCTGGAATGCACATGGAAGGGCGATGTCCACCGGAATGCTCCATGACTTCCTCCCTGCAATGAACTGCGCCTTGTCAGGGAAGCGTGTCGCCATATCCTCTACCTTGTCACGATTGGATGCGCGCATGACCAGCATATAATCGATCATCTCCCTGGTGATGCCGTCAGGTATGTGGCAGACACCGTCAGGTCCGGAGATCGCCACCACTTTTGCACCGAGCTGGGTCGCCTTGATGCTGGCACCCCAGGCTACGTTGCCGAAGCCTGAGACCGCGATCTTCTTGCCTGCAATCTCCTTTCCCGCATGTGCGAGGAGATGCTGGGTAAAGTAGAGCGCACCGAATCCCGTCGCCTCAGGACGGAGGATGGATCCACCCCATGTGCCGCCCTTTCCTGTGAGGACACCGGTATTGTACTGGCGTGCGAGCTTCTTGTACTGACCGTAAAGGTAGCCTATCTCACGGCCTCCTACGCCGACATCTCCTGCCGGGATGTCCTGATCCGGTCCTATGCACTGCCAGAGTTCCTGCATGAAAGCCTGGCAGAAACGCATGATCTCTCCGTTTGACTTCCCCTTGGGGTCGAAATCGGAACCGCCCTTGGCACCGCCCATCGGGAGTGTGGTCAGAGCGTTCTTGAAGGTCTGCTCAAATCCGAGGAACTTGAGCATGGAAGGAGTGACTGCCCTGTGGAAGCGGAGGCCTCCCTTGTAAGGGCCGATGGCGGAATTGAACTGGATGCGATATCCGGTATTTGTCTGGACCTCGCCTCTGTCATCCACCCACGTCACCCGGAAGGAGAAGATGCGGTCCGGCTCGACCATTCTCTCTACGATTTTCTCCTTCTCAAATTCAGGGTGCATGTTATACACCTCTTCGATTGATTCGAGTACCTCCTGTACAGCCTGGAGATACTCGTTCTCGCCAGGATACTTCACTTGAAGCCTGGCGATGATGTCTGATGTTTTCATCTCAGATGAAGAAAAATTGGTTAGTTAGTGTAAGCGTTATAGCCTTATGCGGCTATGCATGTATGCTCTTCACCCTCATGAAGCGCAGAGCCTTTACCACGAATGATGGCAGTTTTGCACGGTCTGCCCTGTTCCTGAGGTTGAGATAAATGCCTAATTTCTTGAGGACAGGGATCTTGAAGGTCTCGACCAGCTCGATGAGCGTGCCGTCCGGATCTTCCACATAGGTGAATCTTCCGTTGGCGGTGTCCATCTTGAAGTCTTCGCCTCCATCGCATACGAAATCCTGTCCGAGAGCCTTTGCCCTTTCCCTCATGCCTTCCATATTGCGGACATCAAAGCATATCTGGATGAATCCAGGATCGCCCCACCAGCGTCCTTCGAACACCTTTGACGGCACTCTGTCGAAAGCCTGCACCAACTCGATGCACGCAGTGCCATATAGTTCGGAGAGAGGTCCCTCGAGAGGACGGGCGGTGGTGATGATGACTCTGCGGAAAAGACCGTCACCGCCGGGAAGGGCCTTGAAGTCTTCATAAACCTCGGTGCCATCATACACGACCTGGTCATATCCGAGAAGAGCCGCATAATATTTCAGGGACTGCTCCATATCGGTGACGCCTATGATCACTCCATGGGTGCCTCCTACGGTATATCCCTTCGAATCGAGGAAGACATAGTCGTCTTCCACCACCTCGAAGATGTTGCCATACGGATCATTGAGGAAGAAATGCTTCTTGCCATATGGAGCGTCCATGACAGGGGTGAGGATGACAGCACCCTCCACGGATGAGAGATGCGCATATGCCGCATTCACATCCACAGCCTTGAGTTTGCAGACCGAGATGCCCAGATCACCGATGCGCACCGGCTCCTTAGGAGCTGTGATATTGCCATCCATAGGCTGCCACACCTCGAAGCCGCCGCCACCCTTGATATTGCAGGCCAGGACCGCACGGCGCGGCCTCGGCTTGCCACCGGTATAAGGAAGCATGCGTTCTGCCACGCCCTGGTCATCAACGACCATGACATCGCAGCCGAATGCCTTGATGTACCAATTGTACGCTTCTACCACGTCATAAATGCCTACGCCCACCTGCTGGACGCCACAGACTACTGTTTCTCTTGTCATAGTGTGCTGTTAAGTTGCCGATATCCTGCCTGCAATCTTGAAAAAGAGCCACGGGCAGAGTTTTTTGATATATACCATAATTAGTTCTCCCCTTCCGATGAGCTTGCGGTGGCGTCCCCGGGCAATGGCCCTCACAGCCACTTTCGCACAAGCGGCAGCATCCATGCCGTTCGCCTGACCCTGATCCATGGCATCGTGCGATCTGCCATCTCCATGAAGGGCGCTCTTGCTGATTGGCGTGTTTATGCGTCCCGGAATGAGGAAGGTCACGCGTACATTGGGGTTCTCGGTCTCAAGAGACTCGAAGAATCCGAAAAGCGCGTGCTTGGAAGCGCAATATGCCGACCTGAGCGGGAATCCGAACAGTCCTGAAATGGAAGTGGTGACCGCAAGTTTCACCGGTCTGGAGCCCCTGATCTGGGATGCGAGCATCTTCGTCAGGAAGACTGGACCGAAGAAATTGGTCTCCATCACCTTGCGGTCCACTGCGATGTCGGTGTCAAAGGTAAGAGCCCTTTGGGATATGCCCGCATTGAGCACTATCACGTCAAAGAGCAGCCCCAGCTGAGTCACTTCCGATGCGAAAGCCTCGATCGAGGTCTCAGATGCCATATCGACACTGAATACCTGAGCCTGAGCACCAAGAGACTCGCATCTCGACTTCACCTCTTCTAGTCTGGCTATGTTGCGGGCTGCCAGATAGAGAGAAGCCCCACGGGTAGCGAATTCACAGGCAAGCGCAGCTCCGATGCCGGAGCTGGCTCCCGTGATGAGTATCTTACTGCCCTTGAAGCTTTTCATATCACTTCACCTCCCAGGTAGAACCGCTGTGTAGCAGCTCATCCACACTGTGGATCTTTGCTTTCTTTGTCACCTCGACTACCTGGTCGCGCACACCGTCATCATATGTGATGTCCTTGACATCGCGGATGACACCGAGTGCAACAGGAAGGTCCGGACCCTTCATGTCGGCAAGTGCCATATGGAGTCCGATATTGTCTGAGTGAGAGTCATGTACAAGGATATCGTCTTCTGTATACCCGTCCTCACCTATCTTTACGACCTGAATCCGGGTTCCGTCAAAGATGAGACCCTTGTCGCGGTTCTTGCCGAAAATCATCTTCTCGCCGTCACGGAGCACGATGGTCCTGTCCTCTTTGTTCTCCTTGTCAGAGAGTGCCTTGTGGGCACCGTCATTGAAGATCACGCAGTTGGTAAGCATCTCCATCACGGAGCATCCGTCGTGGAGGGCTGCCTGCTTCATGATCTCTTCGTTGAGCTTGAGTTCTACATCAAGGCTCCTGGCGAAGAAGGTACCCTTGGCGCCAAGCACGAGACTTCCCGGGTTGAAAGGATGCTCGACGGTTCCGTATGGAGATGTCTTGGTGATGGCTCCGAGCTTTGAAGTCGGAGAATACTGTCCTTTGGTCAGACCGTAGATCTGGTTGTTGAAGAGGACAATATTGATGTCGATGTTGCGGCGTATCGCATGGATGAAATGGTTTCCTCCGATAGCGAGTGCGTCACCGTCTCCACATGCCTGCCATACGGTGAGCGACGGATTGGCCACCTTTATACCGGTAGAAATCGCAGTCGCACGTCCATGGATGCTGTGGAAACCGAATGTATTCATATAATATGGAAGACGGGATGAGCATCCGATGCCGGATACCACCACGTAACGTTCCTTTGCATAATCGAGAGCCTGGCTCACAGCCGGAAGGGCTCTCTGGAGAGCAGCCAGCACAGCGTGGTCACCGCAACCCGGGCACCAGCGTACTTCCTGGTCACTCTTGAAATCTTTGAATGTAAGTACTGCCATGGCTACAATGATTTTCTGATTGCTTCAACTATCTCTTTCACAAGGAAAGGCTGACCCTGTACCTTGTTGAGCTGCGAGTATGTGAACTGAGGGTAGATTGCCCTGAGGTAGTTCACGAACTGACCGCTGTTGAGCTCGCATACAAGGATGTTCTCAAATGACTCGAAAACAGCCTTTGTGTTGCGTGGAAGAGGCTTGATGTAGTCGAAATGAGCGAATGAGAGTTCAAGCCCCTCAGCTCTCGCCTCCTCTACAGCCGAGAGGATATGTCCATAAGTTCCGCCCCAGCCCACAACGAGGAGCTTGCCTGAAGCAGCACCATTGACCTCGAGTTCAGGGATGCAATCCGCGATGCGCGCAATCTTCTCTTCCCTTTCGGCCACCATGAGCTCATGGTTGGCAGGATCTGAAGAGAGCACTCCGGCATGGTTCTTCTCAAGGCCGCCCACGCGATGCTCGAATCCCTTCTGTCCAGGGATGGCCCACTTGCGGACAAGGGTCTGAGGGTCTCTCTCGAATGGCTTGAACTTGCCATCCTCAGGAAGTGTGGTCGCATACGGAGGGTTGATTTCCGGATAGTCCGACATCGAAGGTATGAGCCATGGCTCCGATCCGTTGCCGAGGAAGCCCTCGGAGAGGAGCATGACAGGAGTCATGTGCTCAAGGGCGATCTTTGCGGCATTAAAGGCCGCATCGAAGCAGTTGGCAGGAGAATGAGCCGCCACAATGGCTACCGGGCACTCGCCATTGCGGCCGTAGAGTGCCTGATTGAGGTCTGTCTGCTCTGTCTTTGTAGGGATACCGGTAGAAGGCCCGGCACGCTGCACATCCACCACGACGAGAGGCAGCTCCGTCATCACGGCAAGTCCGAGAGCCTCCGACTTGAGTGAGAGGCCAGGTCCGGATGTGGTGGTTACAGCAAGGTTTCCGGCATACGCGGCTCCGATTGCGGTACAGATGCCGGCGATCTCGTCTTCAGCCTGGAGAGTCTTGGCGCCGAGGCTCTTGTGAATGGCAAGTTCCTCGAGGATGCCGGTGGCAG
>JAGHSA010000034.1 GCA_018066125.1 Candidatus Cryptobacteroides onthequi
GGTGCGGGTTTTGTCTGACGACCATCGGTGGTGAGCATCAGCGAACGGGCCGGGTGCGGGGTGTCTGCACCTTGCATGTGAATTGTGCAGACACGGAAAGGCAGTTGAGGGCCGCAGGGGGGCAGGGGGCGGTCTAGCCCCCGGCATGGATATCAGCCGCGACAGGCGATGACGATACTGAAGCAGCCGCTGCGAACCGGGAGCAAGTGACTTCCCGTCTCCGGCTCGGCTCGGGCTGCTGAATGCGGATACTGCAGAACAATAATCACGTGAACTGCCGTCCCCATAGCGGCGGAGGGTTTGCCCCTGCGGCGGGCGTTGCGGAGCTATTCTTCTCCCGCAAAGGGGCATTCCCGCAGACGCTTCTGCGATCTGGGCGGCAGAGACCACGAAACTGAGCCACGCCGAAAAAAAAGAAGGGCCCCAGTCACCTGGAGCCCTGTCTTTTTACATTATCAGAATACTACTTCGCGAAAGCGTAGCTGAAGCCCTTGATCTTATCCTGACCGCCACGTGTGAAATCAGGCACCTCTACAGGAGCTGAACCATTTGCGATAGAGATTGAACCGAGCTCTGCGAGACAGCACCACTCTGCAAGGTCGTAAACATCGATATCAAGTGGAAGACCGTTGCGGAGGCAGTAAACGAGACGGTAATCCATGATGAAATCCATTCCGCCGTGGCCGCCGACTTCCTTTGCATACTCACCGATCTCCTTCACGATACCTGGCTTGTACTGCTCCATGAGAGCGTCACGTACATCAGCAGGCACGAATGAGTGACCGCTGAGATTCTCATGATCGATGGTCTCAGGAAGCTGCTCAGGTTCAAATGAGAAACCTGGTACAGGATACTTCTGAGCATATCCCTTTGTGCCGACAAGCTGATACATGCGGTCATATGGACGCGGTGTCATGACATCGTGCTGGATCTGAATGGTCTTTCCGAGCTTGGTGCTGATCATGGTCATGATGTGGTCACCGCTCTCGAATGAATCGATATCCTTTCCTGTAATCTTCTTGTATGTAGGGATACCGAGGCGCGAAGAGGTCTCCATTGCGACGAGAGTCTTCATCTGGTCACCTCTGTGGATATTGAGCACCTGGCATACAGGACCGAGGCCGTGGGTAGGATAGAGGTCACCCTTGTGGGTGCGGTTGAAATCAAGTCTCCAGTTGTTCCAGTATTCCGGCCAGAATGGCTCGAGGCAGTGGTGATATGAACCCTCCACGTGGATGATCTCGCCGAAGAGGCCCTGCTGTGCCATATTGAGAGCTGTCATCTCGTAGAAGTCATAGCAGCAATTCTCAAGCATGATGCAGTGCTTGCGGGTGCGCTCTGATGTATTGATGAGGTCCCAGATCTCCTGGAGCGATGTTGCAGCAGGTACTTCGATGGCGGCATGCTTGCCGTTCTCCATAGCGCAGAGAGCTACAGGTACATGGTGTGACCAGTCTGTGCAGACATATACAAGGTCAAGATCCTCTCTTGCGCAGAGCTCCTTGTAAACATCTGTATCACCGCTGTAGGCGGCAGCCTCTGGAAGTCCTGCCTCTCTGAGGGTCTTCTGGCACTTCTCGACATTCTCAGGAAGCACGTCGCAGAGAGCGACGATCTTCACGCCCTGAAGATGAGTGAATCTCTGGACAGCACCTGGTCCGCGCATTCCGAGTCCTACGAAACCGACACGTACAGTGTCGATAGGATCGGCTGCAAATCCGAGCATGTCTGTCTGTCCAGCTGGTCTTGCCGGCACCTCTGTGCGGATGATGCCGTCTGTTGTTTTGCTGCAGCTGACAAGAATTGCAGCCGCAACTGAAAGCAGTACAAATAATCTTTTCATACGTAATTGGAAATTTTACGCAAATATAGCAAAATAAAAGAGATGAACCGGTGCTGATTTTGATTATATTTGTAGAAATCAATAACCAGAAAGAAACAGATGTACAACCTCCAGAACATCGCCGCACAGTTTGCACTGAACGGCACACCGACCCAGATCAAAGCTCTCGGCGAAGGATTCATCAATGACACTCTCTTCATCTGCATCGACGGACAGGAGAAACCGTCTTATATCCTTCAGCGCAAGAACCACATAGTTTTCCCTGATGTCCCTGCAATGATGCAGAACATCAAGATGGTCACCGAGCATATCAAGGCAAAGGTGAAAGATCCTCTCAGAGAGACCCTCACAGTCGTTCCAACCAAGGATGGAGCACTGTATTACAAGGACGAAGACGGCAATTTCTGGGCTGTCACACTCTTCATCGGCGACACCATGAGCTACACAAAGGCCGACACACCTGAAATGGCATTCCAGGGCGGCCTCGGCCTCGGACAGTTCCACATGCTCGTAAGTGACTTCAAAGAGCCGCTCACGGAGGTCATCAAGGGTTTCCACAACATCAGATGGCGCTTCCAGCAGTGGGATGAGGTCATCGCCAAGGATCCTGTGGGAAGAGTAAAGGACCTTCAGGAGGAAATCAGCTGGATAGAGTCCAGAAGAGTTCAGATGCTCGACTTCTGGAGCAAGTTCGAGAACGGCATCATCCCTACACGTGTCACACACAATGACACCAAGATCAGCAACTTCCTCTTCAATGCCGCAGACGGCACCCTCCTCTGCGCCATCGACCTCGACACACTCATGAGTTCCACAATGCTCAACGATACAGGTGACGCTCTCCGCTCATACACCAATACCGGAGAAGAGGACGAAAAAGATCTCGACAAGGTATCGATGAACATCGACATGTTCACAGCTTACATGAAGGGCTATCTCTCCATGATGGGCAAGGAACTGACAGAGTCTGAAATCGAGAACCTGGCATTCAGCGGCATCTACATCACCTACGAGCAGGTACTCCGCTTCCTCATGGACTACATCGACGGAGACAACTATTACAAGATCAAGTATCCAGATCACAATCTCGTCAGGACCAAGGCTCAGTACAAGCTTCTGAGAAGCATGGAAGAGCAGCTTCCTGAGATGAACGAGATTGTCCGCAAGCTCGTCTGACAAGAAAAGGGGAGGTGCTTATCCTCCCCTTTTGCTTTTCAGGGGGGCGGCTCAGCCCCCGAAACAAAAGAAAAATGAGTGACGACGCTCACGCGCAGACACTCATACTAACCACATAATTAATAACACTAAAACTAATAACCAAACAGGTTGACGGGTGCAGAACGCATCACTTGCTCAACCCGGATACAAAGGTA
>JAGHSA010000014.1 GCA_018066125.1 Candidatus Cryptobacteroides onthequi
TAATCAATTGATGAGGAATGAATAAGGAAAGGAAAGTGATCATAGCCGCAGCCGCAGCTGCAGTGCTTGGGCTGGCGGCTCTGGCGGTGCGTGGCTATTTATGCACAAGGGTGGCGACCATCGTCAATGACGAGGCAGTATGGGATCTGCGGGATTCTTCACCCAGCATGAAAGTCATCCTGCTAAGGGATGGCGCAGTCGCCAGGTTTGTCAGCGAGAGCGACTCGACATACGTCGGTGACATCCAGGACAGTTTCGAGGTGCCAAAGACAGAAGCCGATGTCGAGATCTGGTATGCCTGCGATGGGAAAGGCGTGGTCTTCCTGAAGGATTTCGGAGTGCAGCCTGCATTCGGCCAGGCTGATGAGACATCCTCCGTTGCAGGGCAGCTTCGCTATGATGAGGGGCTGGTTCCTGTCACATACCGCTGCCTGGGCTTCAAGGATGGATGGTTCGCCATCGATGTTGATGGCCGTACCGGGTATGTCAGGGAGGACAAAGTCATCTGGGACGCTATCGATTCTTTCTGAAAAGTACGGGAATCCACCTCCATGCCTGTCGCAGTTCGGCCTTTGAGATGACTGCAGAAGAGATGAAAGTTCAGTAACTTTGCGGAAGGACACAGCGGTGATGGAGGGCCGGACAGGCTCTGCCGGATCATGAATAATGATGTAGCATGAAGAAATCAGTCATAATTACAGGAATGGTTGCAGTCTGCTTTGCCATAGGTTCTGCAGCCATATGCCAGCTCAGGGCATACAATGCCAAGGATACGATCTTGGAAAAGACAAATTGCGATATGAAAGGAAAAGGATACAGATCGCTCTCGGTCAGCGAATATGAGAAGGCCATCGCCGATACTTCCGTATTCAGGCTCGATGTGAGAACAGAAGAAGAGCGTAAGACAGATGGGTTCATCCCTGGCACAGTCATGATAGACATACTGAAGGCAGACTTTGTCGAAAAGGCATGCGTGATCCTTCCCAAGGACAGGACCATCGCAGTGAGCTGCAGGAGCGGCCGGCGCAGCAAGTCTGCTGCCGAGAAGCTTGTCAGTCTTGGCTACGACGTGATAGAGCTTGACGAAGGTTTCAACGCCTGGAAAAATGCAGGGAAGCCTGTCGTGATGGAATAACAGATTGTCAACGCCCACGTCGAGCGCAAGAAGTTCCGCTGCGGCCGTGACGGCAGATTTTCAAGAAGGATATGAATACAGCGATAGTGATAGGAGCCACGTCCGGTCTGGGCCGGGAAGTGGCAGTGGGGCTTGCCTCACAGGGGTGGAAAGTCGGTATTGCGGGGCGCCGCATGGAGAGGCTGGATGCGCTCCAGGGGCGTTTCGGTGCAGAGATGATGCCTTGCCGTCAGATGGATGTGACGGACGCATCGGCGGCAGCTGTGCTGGATGAACTGATAGGGGAGACGGGGGCGCCTGACCTGCTCTTCTACGCTTCCGGCATTGGGTTTCAGAATCCGAATCTGGATGAGGCGACCGAGATAGACATCGTGAAGACCAACTGCGAGGGCATGGTCCGCATAGTGGATCATTTCGTGAACTATGTCAAGTCGCGACCAGATGTGTACAGGAAAGGCCATCGTGCACATGTAGCAGTAATCACCTCCGTCGCAGGAACTGCAGGCCTCGGAGCCGCTCCGGCTTATTCGGCTACCAAAAAGATGCAAAGCACATACATCAGCGCCTTGACACAACTCTCCCACATGGAGGATATCCCGGTAGACTTCACTGATATCAGACCCGGTTTCGTGAGGACGGAGATTCTCAATCCCGACAAGAACTACCCGTTCGTGCTGAGTCAGGAAAAGGCCGGACGCCTCATCCTCGCCGCACTCAGAAAGAGGAAGAGGACCTTCATATTCGACTGGAAGTTCAGGATGATCGTCAATTTCTGGACGACCATCCCTTCATGGATATGGGAAAGGCTGTCTATTGTCAGAAACTGATATCCTCCCCGTATTCCCTGATTTCGAAAAGAGGGGAGTTCTGCAATGTGAGAGGTTTGTCTACGGCATAGAAGACGACACCCTCACATGGCGACTTCACTTCGGTCTCAACCTTTCCTTCATATGGGTCTATCAGAAGGGCGATTACCTGCCCTTCACAAACCTCGTCGCCGGCTCTCACCAGTTTCTGGAAGATACCTGCTGACGGGGCTTTCACCTTGACCAGGTCGCAGTCCTTGAGCACAATCGTGTCGTAGGAGAGCTTGGATGAGTAAGATGCCGTGTCTGACAACCCAGCCCTGTGGATAAAACGGAGCAGAGTGTCCACAATGGAACGGTTTGACTCTTTCGAGACATCGCCGTTGAGACCTCCATAGATGGAATAGGCTTTTGATGACCAGATTTGCCAATTGTAGTTCAATGTGGTAGTGTCAAAAGGCTTAGGCGTTCTGACAGAGACATATGGCAGACCGAAGAGTTTGGCTGTATCGACGTCCTCAAAACCGGTCTTCAGTATACGTACGTGCGGGATGAATTCTCCTGGCATATACGAGCTTGCCATCTGGATACCGTACTTGTAGTCTTTTATGGCCTCAAAAAGACCGGAAGCTATCCTTTGCGTCGTCTCTCCATATTCGTATCCGGGAAACATACGGTTGATATCTGTTCCGTCAAGTGCCCAGAAACGCTTCTCGATGTTCATGGAAAAAGGATTTGCTGAGGGGATTACGAGTATCTCGTGCCCCTCGGTCAAGCTGCCTTTTCTTTCCATCCTTTCAAGCCTGGATACTAGGCTGGCACAAGCGAATTGCTGGCAGACTTCGTCTCCTCGCATTGCGCCTACTACGGCAAGGCTCTTCTCTCCGCTTCCGAAGCGGTATCCCCATATCTTGAATGTGTCGCGATATGGCGACTCCATGCTGAAAATCAATTCTTTTCTCATATCCTATGAATACGTGCAAGTAAAGAACCCTCATAGCATACCGGGTATGCCCTGATAGTGAACAGATACCCCCTGCAAGGAGCTTTTATATCCTCGATGACCTCACCTGTGAGGGGACTGATTATCATGCCGAGACTCTCTCCCTCTTCCACAATCCTTTCATTGTGGGTCTCGGTGGAGAAGATGCCGGATGCCGGAGCATTGACGAAACTGACTTGGTTCCCGACAGAAATAATAGGATTTGTTATCTGAGATTTGTCGATGTCTCCCTTCCACATCCCCATCTCATGAATCAGGTTCTTCAGCCCAATGACCATTTTCTTGCCATAATAATGGTTGATGCGCATCCCGACACCAAGTTCTACCACGAGGGTGGGTGTGCCGCATGAGTTGAGCGAATGAGCGAGGGTCGATTCGAGAACAGTGGCAGCGCTGTGGACCCAGATAAAGTCAGTATTGAGATGCTTTGCCCATGGAACCAGGATCTCAGCTGTCTCTTCGCTGATTCTTACCTGAGGGACCTCCCTGAGGAAGATGTTGCTCGAGTGTATGTCTATGACCATGTCGGCTCCTTTGAGATCCTTGACGATAGCGGCTGCAGCCTGCTCTGCCATTGTACCTTCTACATCGCCAGGGAATATGCGGTTCATGTCCAGGTCGAAGTTCGGTATGCCTCGGGATATGGAATCGATACCCATTGGGTTCAGCCCTGGATAAACTTCTATCGTTCCGTCCAGGCGGTCAAGTTCTTCCAATATTTCTTTCTGGAACTGGAAACAGATGAACTGGCCCTCCAACTCATCTCCATGGGTGCCGCTCACTATGCAGACCCTCTTCTTGCCGGTTCCATGTCTAATAATATTCTTCTTGATTGAGAACTGCTCCCCGACAGGGAGTGATGTCTCGAATATCGTCTTGATCATTCGTCTGTTGCTTCTACTACTACTTTGGTGCTGGTGCGCTGCAGTGCCAACCCTCTGAACATCCCCCGACAAACAGAGCAGTCGGAGGCGTCACGTCCATATGCCATGGTGATATACCTGTCATCGCATCTGAGTCCCGATGTGGCGTCAATGCCGTACCATGCCCCGTCATGCCATATCTCAGTCCAGGCATGTGTCTCTCCCTCACCGATGACCAGGCCGCATACATAACGTGCCGGAATGCCACATTCCCGGCAAACTGCGACCATGATGTGGGCAAAGTCCTGACAAACTCCCGAACCTTGGGAGAATGCCTCTCCGGCAGTGGTACTGACTCCTGTGCTCCCCGGAAGATATGTCATGGCATTCATCACCCTGCCGGCGATAGTCATTGCGGCGGCGAGTGAATCTCCTTCGGCGCAAAGTGCCTTCATCTCCGGGATGAATCCTGTGAGTGGCGTGTTTGTCATGAACACAGGGGATGGCTTCGGCTCCTTTCGCGGCTCCGAATGTACTTCCACGATGCCCTCGCTCCTGTATCTGAACCCGTCGTGGCCATTCCGTACTATACCATAATGCTGCCTTGCTCCCCATGCGTCATAGGCTTCGGACAAGCTGTCCGGTGAGGGGCTGACGGTCAGAGAATGAGACAGCAGATGCTGCGGTCCACAGTCCAGAGGTGTGGCGCGGAGCATGAAACTATGGTCCGTCACCTGTGCTGAGAATGACGTCTCGGACTCGTATGTGAAACGGTATCGCTTCATTCTATAAAATTACTACTTTACCCAGAAGAAGCAAAACCTTGTTTACATAAACAGGGTCTCTTGGATCATATTCCTGCTCCGTGATCAGTTTCTTCAGGTCTTCCAGCGCATCACCGCTAAATGCCCGCGGCTCGAAATCATAGCACTTCAGGAGCGATGTGAACGCTTCTTCTATTCTGTAGAACTTATATGAGAAGCGTATATTCATATCAAGATGCTCTATCAGCTTTCCGAGCCTGAGGAAGTTCTTCACCCTTTCATCATATACCCTTTCTTCAATTGAGCCCCAGAATGCCAACATCCAGTCTGTCAGTTTCTGCAGCTCGTCAAGGTCTGGCTCCTTAGACTCTGCTGCCGCGTGTCTCAGATATTCCAGACTCATCTGGATATATCCCAATGTCGGACTCATGATCTCATCTCTGAGGAGAATTGCGTTGTCGTTGGCCATCTCCACGCAGGCAAGCACTGAGACAGGATTGTTCTTGTCATGGACAAGCCCCGATCTTATCGCCGCCAGATCCGGGTAGAGGAAAGTATTACCTATAGAAGCAAGATATCTGTTGTATTCTTCAGGCTTGCCGTCTATCATGAAGTCAAAGCATATCCGGAGCAGGTGAAGCTCCAGATAGACTCTCTCAGTATATCTGCCAAGCCAGTACATGCTGTTGGCCTTTGCCGGTGATATTATTACCTGTGTCATTTTAACTATCTTTTCAGTCCATAATCCATGTGTCCTTGAATCCGCCTCCCTGGCTTGAGTTGACCACGAAGGAATCTGGATTGCGAGAGAAACGAGTGAGCCCGCTCTTCCAGACCTTGACATCCTTCCCGCTGCTCACCACAAAGGCGCGCAGGTCGGCTTTCCTTTCTACCTTCTCGTTGCTTTCGAGTATCTCCAGGTCTTTGAAATCTATGACCTCCTGAGCTATCCAGCGTCGCGGCTGGTGGATTATCAGTTCTTTCAGCTCAGAGAGCTTTTCCAGGCTCAGGTCGCGTCCAAACACTACCCCGTATCCTCCGGCTTCACTTACGTCCTTGATGACGAGCCGTGAGATGTTCTCCAAGATATAGTCATAATCCTCCTTGAAGTATGGAAGATAGGTAGGGGCATTGTGTAGGATTGGCTCCTCGTCGAGATAGTATCTTATCATCTTTGGCACAAAATAGTATATGCCCTTGTCGTCGGCCACTCCGTTGCCGAAGCCATTGATTACCGCTACGGTTCCTTTCTTATAAGCCTGGAAGAGGTTGGGAACACCGAGCAGGGATGAGGACTCAAAGGCCAGAGGATCGAGATACTCGTCACTTATACGCCTGTAGATGGCTCCGACCCTGATTTTCTCATTGAACAGTCCGGTATACCAGACTATGTCATCCTCGACGGTCATGTCTCCCGGGAATGCGAGTACGGCGCCGGTCTTTTCCGCAAGGTATGAGTGCTCGAAGAAGGCGGAATTGTATCGGCCTGGGGTGAGAATGACGTTGATTCCCCTCCCTCCGTTCATGTCATCCATCATCTCCTTCAGGATTGTGGCGTAATCCCTGTTGTCGGCGACATGGTTCTCTACGAATGTGATAGGGGACACCTTCCTGGTGATCTCACGTGCTATCATAGGGTAGGAAGCTCCCGACGGGATCCTTAGATTGTCCTCAAGGATGAACCATCTCCCATCCTTGCCTTCTACGAGATCTATCCCGCTGATGTGAGAGTATACCTTTCCTGTCGGGTCTACCTTCTCGCATTCGGGCATGTAGCCCTTTGATGCATATACGAATTCTTCAGGCACCACGCCGTCTGCGATGATATGCTTGTCGTGGTATATGTCCCACAGAAATGCGTTTAAGGCCTTTACTCTCTGGATAAGGCCTTTCTCGAGCACTTTCCAGTCCTCTTTTTCAATGATTCTGGGGATGGAATCGAAGGGGAAGAGCTGCTCATTGAATACACCATTCTTGTAGACACCGAATCTTACTCCGTATCGTTCCATCCAACGGTTCACTGAATCCCGGTTCTTGATTAATGACTGCATAGCAAGTTTGAATTATATGATTGATTGTTCTCTTCCTAAAAGACAGACAGCCGGAACCTTCCGGCTCCGGCTGTCTGTATTTATTTATTCCGCTTTCTACTTCATGTCCCAGTCGGCAAGAACACAACAGATCGGCAGGATATTCTGATTACCCTGCTGCTGATTATTGTTGTTATTCCTTCCAAAGCCTGTCATTACCCGTAAAATTAGGGAACTGGTGCGACAAATGCAAGCCTTACCTGTTGAAAGTTAGCTTCTCTCCGCGACATTCCTCGTGGAAGATGCCGTCTTCATACACTAAATTGCCTCCTACGAAGGTGTGGGTGACCTTTGAGTGGACGGTACGCCCGCAATATGGGGTCCAGCCACATTTTGAGTGCTCGTCTGCGTCTGTGATGACTCTGCTGCAGTTCATGTCCACGATGGCGAGATCTGCATGGTAGCCTGTCCTGATGAATCCGCGCCTGTCGATACGATAGAGCACGGCAGGATTGTGGCACATCAGGCGTACCATCTCGGGAAGCGTGATCCATCCTCCTCTGGACACTTCCGCCATGAGTTCAAGGCTGTGCTGTATGGATGGGAACCCTGACTTGCTGGTGAAGTAGTCTCCCGTGAATTTCTCTTCCCTCAGGTGAGGGGCATGGTCGGTGCCTATGGTGTCGATGAGGCCTGTCTTGAGCGCCTTGAGCAGCTCTGATCGGTCTTTCCCGGACTTGATGGAAGGATTGCATTTGATGGCGAAGCCCAGGGTCTTGTAGTCGCTGTCGCACAGGCTGAGGTAGTGAGGGCAGGTCTCGGCCGTGATCTTCTTCTCTTCGAGAGGCAGGTCGCTGCGCAGCAGGCTCAGCTCGTCAGCGGTGGAGATGTGCATGATGTGGAGATGCGCCCCTGTCTTGGTGGCAAGCTCCACAGCGCGTGCCGATGATCGGAAGCAGGCCTCTGAACTGCGGACAAGTGGGTGTATGGTGGCATCCGCCACGACTGTCCCGGCTGCCGCCATCGCGCGGTATCGCTCTGTGGAGCGGCGTATGGTCTGCTCATCCTCGCAGTGCGCCGCAATGAGACACGGTGCCTCGCGGAAAAGCGTCTCGAGTGCGCTGTCGCTGTCCACAAGCATGTTGCCTGTGCTGGATCCCATGAAAAGCTTGATACCGCAGACTCTGCCGAAATCGGTGTCGAGCACCTCCCGGAGGTTGTCATTGGTGGCACCTATGTAGAAGGAGTAGTTTGCCAGAGAGCACTCGGCTGCCCTGTTGCACTTTTCTTCCAGAAGTGCTCTTGTGACCGTCTGCGGGACGGTGTTGGGCATATCCATGTATGAAGTCACACCGCCTGCGACGGCGGCGCGGCTTTCAGTCTGGATGTCCGCCTTGGCCGTCAGTCCCGGATCGCGGAAATGCACATGCTCGTCGATGATGCCGGGGATCAGGTATCTGCCCCTGGCATCGATGGTCATGGCGTTGCCTGCATCGAGTCCGCCGCCTCTGGCGATCTCGCCTATCAGACCGTTTTCTATCAGGACGTCGGCCTCGAAGATCTCACCTTCGTTGACCACTGAAGCATTCTGGATCAGGTAGTTCATGGGGTTGATGTTTGAAAGGGGGGCGGATTATATCTTAAGGTCGCCGGGACGTATCCATCCCAAACGCCTGAGCAGCTCTCCGAAGATCCAGCTCAGCAGTGCGGGGAGGATTATGCATATCAGTGCGAGGCCGGTCCAGTCCATGACAGAAGGGGTGATGCCGCTGAGGCTCCATCCCGTCCACACGCCGATGGGACCGCAGAAACCGCAGGTGCCCATGCCGGAGTTGACGGCCGCGCCATTCATCTCCATGTGGAAGAGGCAGGTGGCCACGGGGCCTGTCACCATGCTCGCGAGGATGGGAGCGATCCAGATCTTGGGGTTGCGTATGATGTTGCCCATCTGGAGCATGCTGGTGCCTATTCCCTGGCTCACAAGGCCGCCCCATCTGTTCTCACGGAAGCTCATCACTGCAAATCCCACCATCTGGGCGCAGCATCCAGCCACAGCCGCACCTCCCGCGAGACCGGTCAGGCCGAGGCCCGCACATATGGCTGCGGATGAGATGGGGAGGGTGAGCGCCATGCCCACGATCGCCGACACGAATATGCCCATCGCGAACGGATGGAGCTCGGTCGCCCACATGATGAGGTTGCCTATCCATCCCGCCGCCTTGCCTATTGGCGCCGCAATCATGACGGCTGTCGCTACGCCTGCGATGATGGTCACGATAGGGGTCACGAGTATGTCGATCTTGGTCTCCTTGCTCACCATCTTGCCCATTTCCGCCGCAATGATGGATACGACGTACACCGCGAAAGGACCGCCTGCCCCTCCGAGGAGGTTGGTGACATATCCCACCGGAATGAGAGAGTACAGCACCATGCCTGTGGCACCGAGGGCGCTGCCTATGGCGGCCGCCATTGCGGGACCTGCCATTGCGGAGGCTATCCCTCCGATGGTGAGTCCCTTGCCTCCGACGGAGACGATCTCAGCGGTCAGGAAACCGATATGGAACTGGCTGCCGAGGGTGTTGAGGATGGTGCCGACAAGAAGGGTGCAGAAGAGACCCTGCGCCATGGCGGACATCGCATCGATGCCGTACCTCTGCAGAGAGAAGACAATGTTCTTTCTCTCAAGGAATGTCCTGACTGACACTGATTATTTCTGATTGAGTTTGTTCTCTGCCGCGAAGGCTGCGATGGTGCTGCCGTCGTCGATGCTCCTGATGCAGTCGCTGAGGATGGTCACCTTCTCTGCTGGAACGATAGAAAGGATGTTCTTGGTGCTCTCCTTCACGCAGTAGTCACCTGCGATGCCGCAGACATCGACCTTCTGTGCGGTGCCGAGCCAGCTTGCGATCCTGCCCTCTGCGAGGTCTTCGAATGCGCCGTACTGCTCCTTCTGAGGGTCTGTGCCCTTGAAGAAGAGTTGCACTTTCTCAGGACCCTGGGCGAGGATAGGGGCGAACTCGTCGGCGAGACCTGCTCCCTGGGTGTATGCCACGCAGTGTGGAGGCCAGATGCCTCCCTGGGCCTTGAATGAACAGTGGTCGCCTGGATGCCAGTCGAGTGTGAAGATGACAGCATCGTATGATCCTGCAATCTCTGCGATCTTTGCAGGGAGTTCCTCGCTGCCATTGACATAAAGCGATCCTTCAGGACTGAAGAAATCCCTCTGCACGTCCACGACGACGAGCACTGACGACACTGTGTCTGCTGCTGCGGGCACATAACCCTCTGCAGTAGGTTCTGATTTGCACCCTCCGCAGCAAGATGCTGTGAGCATGGCTGACATGGTGGCTGCTGCCAGCAGTCCGAATGACTTTCTCATCTTCTTTAGAAATTAAAATTTTTGCAAAAATAATAATTGTCAGAAATAATGGCAAACAGAAAACGTGCCGGTGATGATACGGAAGAATAGTCGTACCTTTGACGTTGAAATGAAAGCTTACACATACATAGAAAAAGGCCGGTTTGAGCTTATTGAAAAGCCCAGGCCGTCGCTGCAGGGTCCGAAAGACGCGATAGTCAGGGTGACTCTCGGAAGCATCTGCACAAGTGACCTGCATATAAAGCATGGAAGTGTACCGCGCGCCGTTCCCGGCATCACTGTGGGGCATGAGATGGTCGGCGTAGTGGAGGAAGTGGGCCCTGACATCACCAATGTCAGGCCTGGTGACAGGGTCACTGTCAATGTGGAGACTTTCTGTGGCGAGTGCTTCTTCTGCAGGCACGGGTATGTGAACAACTGCACTGACCCGGATGGCGGCTGGGCTCTCGGATGCCGCATCGACGGCGGTCAGACCGAATACGTGCGCGTCCCCCATGCCGATACGGGGCTGAACCGCATTCCTGACAGCGTCACTGATGAACAGGCGCTCTTTGTGGGAGATGTCCTTGCCACTGGTTTCTGGGCTGCACGCATAAGTGAAATCACGGAGGATGATACCGTTCTCATAATAGGAGCTGGTCCTACAGGTGTCTGCACACTGGCCTGCGTGCTTCTGAAACGGCCTCGGAAGATCATTGTCTGCGAGAAGTCGGAGCAGAGGCGCGAGTTCGTGAAGAGCCACTATCCGTCAGTGCTCGTATGCACTCCTGAGGAATGCAAGGCCTTCACTGTGGAACATGGCATGCATGGAGGCGCGGACCGTGTACTTGAAGTTGCCGGGGCCGGGGATACATTCAGGCTCGCATACGAATGCGCAAGGCCCAATGCCATCGTGACTGTCGTGGCTCTCTATGATGAGCCGCAGGTCCTGCCGCTTCCCGACATGTACGGCAAAAATCTCACTTTCAAGACCGGAGGTGTGGATGGCTGCGACTGCGAGGAGATACTGTCGCTGATAGAGAAGGGAGAGATTGACACCACGCCGCTCATCACCCATCATTTTGCACTGAGCGATATCGATGAGGCTTACAGGGTCTTCGAGAACAGGCGTGACGGTGTGATAAAGATTGCCGTCCATCCGGACAGGGGATGAACGGCATGCGTCAGAATCTGGTCAGACTTCAAGAATCATTCTCCTGTACGGATCCCCGAAGAAGTTTATGTCGTTTTCAGGGACGAACCCGAAGGAAGAATAGTACTCTTGGAGCTCGGGACTGGACTTTTCCACGATGAGGGCAAACTTCCTGTATCCCCTGCTTCGCCCTGTCTCGATGGCATCGCGTATCAGCAGGGAACCCAGGCCTGAGTTTCTGTGCGCGGGAAGCACCGCAAGAGAGTCGAGATACCATTCTCCCGGGAAGGTCTCTGTCCCGGTGGCGTCGGCCACCTCCTGTGACACGTCTGTGAACATCTTGAACGTGATCTCCCTTGCCTGTCCGTAAATGTCTCCCGGGTAGCTGACCATGCATCCTACGGGTACACCATCCACAGTCAGTATGCGTGCGTGCCTGTATGAGTACAGGGTATCTTCCCTGGAACAGATCTCCGCGAATTCCTCGTCATACACCGACTCCGGAGCGAAATCGCTCAGATGGGCTGCGGAGACCACGGACCTGGATACAAGTTCGACATCGTCAAGGGACGCATCCCTGATTCTGGTCTTTTCTGTCATCAGATCTTCGGGAATTGCCATGGTGCACGGTATTCCGGCTTGAGGAGACGGTCAGCCTCCGCATTTCCGAAACTGTGCGTTGCAGGGTCATATGTGAGTACAGAGCGTGTCCTGGCTGCTATGTTGCCCAGATGTGCGAACTTGGCGCAGAAGCTGCCGTTCTGCATGGTGCATGCGGTGTTGAGCCTGCCTGTCCTGATACATTCGAGGAAGTTGCCCACATGGTTCGTGCGGTCCTTGTGGTCTGGCTGGAAGCTTGCCGGCTCGAGCTTAGATCCTTTGCCAGGGATGACCTCCCATCCATCGCGGTTGGCCACGAGCATGCCCTCGGTGCCGCAGAATTCAAGTCCGTAAGCCTTGCCGTAAGGGCCGGCCTCTGCGGCCGCCACATTGCTCCACTGGATGCTGAAGTCGTCATATTCCCAGATCACCGAGAGTGTGTCGAAGGTCTCCGCTACATTGCGGGGGTATGCGAAGTTGCCGCCGGAAGCCATCACGCGCCTAGGCATTGAGGCGGTGTTCATGCCCCAGAGCGCCATGTCGAGAAGATGCACGCCCCAGTCTGTCACCAGACCTCCGCCATAGTCCCAGAACATCCTCCATGAACCATGGAAGCGCTTCGGGTTGAAAGTGCGCTGAGGGGCAGGGCCGAGCCACATGTCGAAGTCCACGCCTGCCGGTGGCGGGCAGTCCGGTGCAGCCTCGAGTATGCTTGCATACTGGAAGTTGGCCCATACATTGACCTTGGCTATCCTTCCGAGCCTGCCGGAGTCCAGATACTTTTTCATCTCTTGCCAGATGAGACCGCTGCGCTGCTGCTGTCCCACCTGCACCACCTTGCCATAGTGCTGGGCATATGCCTCCATGATCTCGCACTCGGCGATGGTATTGGCCAGAGGCTTCTCCACATAGACATGCTTGCCCGCTGCGAGGGCGTCACAGGTCATCAGACAGTGCCAGTGGTCAGGTGTGCCTATCACCACGGCGTCGATGTCCTTGTCTGCCAGCATCTTCCTGTAGTCGGAGAACAGTTTCGGCTTCTTTCCGGTCTTGTCCTCGAAATCTGCTGCGCGCTTCTGGAGCACGCCTTCATCGATGTCGCAGAGCGCGACGCAGTCTGCCTCAGGGAATTTGAAGAACTCCGCATAGTCGCCCCAGCCCATGCTGCGGCAACCTATCAGGCCCACCCTGATGCGGCCGTCAGATTCATTTTTCTTTGCCGGAACAGGTGATTCGGCTTTGAGGATGTCAGGTACCATCAGTCCTGCCAGCGCCGCCGAAGAGCGCGCGATGAAATCTCTGCGATGCATATATATCTTCAGTTTACCATTATTTCGTCCAGAAGTATCCAACCCCAGCGTCTGTCGTTGATCTTGCCGGTGAATCTGATGTATCTGGTCTCCACAGGGGAGTCAGCCTTCCATTCAAACTTCTTGTAAGTATAGTTGCGGTTCTCCCAGTCGAGTTCATTTGAGATCTCGCATACCTTCTCGAAATGTTCCTTGTCAGAGGACGTCTCGATCACTATGGCTTCCGGATGCATCACCTCGATGGATCTGAACTGGAGGAAACGTGAGCTGACGCTGCTCACTGTGGTCGGCTTCCCGAGATCTATGATGACGGATACGTCGCTGTTGAGGTATCCTTGCCATCTGTCCTTGAATGAATAGCCTCCGATGAGTCCGTCGGTGAGTGCGGTCTCATCTCCGCCGTGCTTCACATACTTCTCGTGGAAAGGTGTGAGGTACTCCACCTTGCAGCCGTAGGCGAGGTGCTTGAAGACCTGGTCGTATCCTTCCGGTGCCAGATCGGCATTCCTCTGGTCGAACACATTGTATCCGAGCTCCCTGGCAGTATCGCTCATATCCAGAGCCCTGCGGTAGAAGCTGTCGTAGTCTTTTCTGCCCGGGTCTGTCCATGCAATCTCGGAGAGGGCGAACACGCGCGGGTAGAGCATGTACTCAAGGTGTGAGGCTTTCTCTATCATCTCTGTCCATAGGCTGGTCTGCACACCCATCACATACTCCTTGCCAGGCATCTCTGCAGGTGCCGGATCATATGAATATATCTTCGGGAGAGGCAGCATGCCTCCGAATCCCAGAGGTTCATGCTCAGGGTTGTTCTGGACTGCATCGAGATAGCAGAACACACTCGGTGTCATGATGACCTCGTGGCCGGCTGCTGCGGCTTCCCTGCCGCCTTCCTCGCCTCTCCATGACATCACGACGGCTCCCGGAGCGAGTCCGCCTTCGAGTATCTCATCCCATCCTATGATCTTGCGGCCCTTGCTGCGGACGTATTCATCCATGCGCTTGATGCCGTATGACTGCAGCCCGTCCTCTCCGTCGAGATGCTCCTTGCGTATCCTGGCCTGGCAGTCGGGACATGCCTTCCAGTAATACTTGGATGCCTCGTCTCCGCCGATGTGGATGTATTCTGAAGGGAACACCTCCATCACCTCGTCGAGTACAGTTTCGAGGAAGTGGAAGGTTTCCTCCTTGCCCACGCAGAAGACCGAGCAGCGTGTGCCGTCCTTTTTGCAGCCGACCTGAGGGTATACGGCGGTGACTTCGTTGCTGTGGCCGAACATCTCGATCTCCGGGATGACGATCATGTGGAGAGAGTCGGCGTATGCGATGATCTCCCTGAGGTCGTCCTTGGTGTAGTAGCCGCCGTATGCATCAGGGTCGCCTTCATTGCAGTATGGCAGGTTTTCGGCTTCCCATTCGTAGATGTCGGATTTGCTGCGGAATGCCGCTCTCTGGGTGAGAAGCGGATATGCGTCTATCTGCATGCGCCAGCCCGCTCCATCGGTGAGGTGGAGGTGGATGCGGTTGAGCTTGAGGCGTGCGAACATGTCGATCTGCTTCAGGATCACTTCCTTGCCCCAGAAATGTCTGGAGACGTCGATGTGGCATCCGCGGTACCTGAATCTCGGCCAGTCTGTGATCTTCACTGCCGGCAGTCTGCCTTCGTATGCCTTGCGGAGCTGGTCAAGGCTCTGCTGCGCGTAGAATGCGCCGGCCTCTCCTCCGGCCTTGATGGTGATTCCCTTCTTTCCTATCGTGAGCTCGTAGCTCTCGGGTCCATGCTCCATGGAACTGTCGATGGTGACGGCCGGTTCTGCGTCATGCGGGCATGAGCCCTTGACAGTCTCTACCACCTGTGGCTGGGGAATGATCACATCCCTGTATGATGGGGCGCATGATGCCATCATGGCCGATGCGATCAGTGCAAGTGTGGTTCTTTTCATATGTTCTCCCGTTCGTTGTTGAATATGTGTGTCCATTCGACGTACTCGGCGACTCCCTGGTCGATGGTTCTTGCGACTGCTTCAGGGGTGACTTTCTTGATGAATTTCGCCGGTACACCGCCCCAGAGTTCATTGGGGCCTATCTCTGTCCTGCCGAGCACCAGCGCTCCTGCCGCCACGATGGAACCCTGTCCTACGTGGGCCTTGTCGAGGATGGTGGAGCCCATGCCGATGAGGCAATGGCTGTCGATGCGTGCGGAATGGATGGTGGCATTGTGGCCTACGACCACGTCATCTCCGATGACTGCCTCCAGCCCCTCTCCTCCGGTAGTGTGCACGACGGCACCGTCCTGGATGCTCACTCTCGAGCCGATGTCTATGTGATTGACATCGCCCCTGAGCACAGCGCTGTACCAGATCGAGGACTCGCTGCCTATCCTCACGTCACCTATGACCGCAGCTGTCTCCGCCACGAATGTGCCTTCTCCTATCTCCGGCACCATGTCTTTTATCTTGACTATCATCAGTTGAATGGTTTTTATTCGGGATTTTCTCTACTCTCTACTCTCTACTCTCTACACTCTTCCTCTCTTCAATAGTTTCAGCTTTCGCCCCACTAATTTAGTAAGAAATATGCGCATTTCTCGGCGGTGGCAGTCAGAAAACCTGTCCGAAGCTGCGGAATTGTGAAATGAAATTCACCTGCAGCAGCCATGTGCCTTCTGGGACCATGAGAGGCCAGTGCCTGGTGCAGGTGCCGCTCCCGAGAGGGGACCTGCACCACGAATGTCCCACTCAGAGCCCAGAATGCGGTTTTGTGGTGCAGGTGATTTTCATCTTGTCTCCCGTACTTTTCATCTACCTATGGTCAGGCTTTCCCTAACCCTTTCCCTAATCCTTTCCCTTTCCCTTGCCTTCTCCTTCTCCTTCTCTGTCTCTGTCTCTGTCTCTGTCTCACTACGTGTCACCTAGAGTAAGCTTTTCACTTCGTCGTAGACCAAGCCGCACAGCCTGATGATCTGCCTGTCGGAGCTGTTGAATCTGGCTCTGAGGGTTCTCGCCAGCAGGATACGCTGCCTTGTATCGAGCATTTGTGTTCTGGCATGGCCGAAAAGCTCCATGCATATTTCGTTTTTGTGCTGGCGCATTTCCTGCATTGGCAATGAAAGATGAGAGATGGTTCCTCCAAGGGCATCCACGTCAGACTCCTTGCTTCTACACATGAAATAGTTGAAGCTGCGGCAGCTCTTGAATATCCTTTCCACAAGTTCATACGCCACATAATCTCCCGGGAAGACGATTCCGTCAATGACACGGGCGTCGCTTTCTATCCGGCTTCTGTTGTGGAGGAGGACTCTCTGTTCTCTCAGAGTCAGTTGTGACAACTTCGGGCATTTTTCGATCATACTTATCCAACCGGCCGTTGTCCAAGACTCGTTGTGCCCGGCAAAATACAGTGCCCCGCTCGACCATGGATATGTGTGCGCGAGGTAGGGAAGGCCTCCCGTCGGAGGATTCTTGACTGTATAGCATATCACCGTCCGCAGGTATGACAATGTGGTGACCGTCTGGCAGCTGACAGCAGTGTGGCACAGTTTGTTGTTCTCACCGCTTGATCCGGCAAGATATTGTGATGTGCGCCTTAAATATTCGTGGACGAACCTGTTGCAGTCGTCATACTCCCCGTACAGAATAAAGTGGAAATGGGTGTCCATCAGCGCGAAAGCGAGGATGATGCAGTTATATTCCAGACAGAGAATGAATACCCTGTTCATCCCCAGCCGCAAATCCTCCTCCCCATTGAACATCAAGTCAAGTGATGTCCCGTCGGAACTGAAATGCCACACATTCCTAACGCTGATGTCCTGTCCTTTGATGAAAGGTTTATCAAGACCAAGATCAGACACGATCTTCCCGAGCAGTTCTTTTGAAATCTTCATACACAAATCCGGCGCCACAATTGCCACTCTGGATGCAATGTAATCATTCGATGCCGGAAAACAATGGATCAAGTGCAGTTATCTGCAACATGAAATTCACCTGCAGCAGCCATGTGCCTTCTGGGACCTTGAGAGGCCGGTGCCTGGTGCAGGTGCCGCTCCCATGAGGGGACCTGCACCACGAATGTCCCACTCAGAGCCCAGAATGCGGTTTTGTGGTGCAGGTGATTTTCATCAGTCTTTCCTTTTGGGCTGTCAGGATCTGCTTCCGGAAGTTTCCACTAAAAGGGGTGGTGCTTAAGTGAACTGAAATGAAGATATTTGTATGACCGGATAAGACATTCTCGAGGCAGCCAAATCCTAAGATACCACTATGAAGAGAGCTTTCATCCTGTTTTTCAGTTTACTATCCGCATTCGGAGTGAATGCTCAGGACAGAACACGGAATCTGGACATAAAAACACGTATTGACAGTGTTTATGTATTCGGATTCGACCTGACAGAGTCGCGGTCTGCAAAAGGCGGAATATGGAATGCCGAGACAGGCAGGCCTGAGACTCCGTTGAACTATATCAAAGCGGAGAAGGATACAATCGATTCTGTGCCTGTGGTCAGGTTATACAGGCAGGTCATCCCTGGAAGACATCCCCTGAACGGATGGGAAGTCTGGAGAAAGCAGGAGAGTGGGTGGATATGCATAGATGGGAATATTCCAAGAGAATAATCCCCCAAAGCATAATAATGCCTGGAAACTATATATGTCTGGGCTTTATATCCTCGACTTTTCTGCCTGACTTTATGATAGACATTATTCCGCTGAAGTGATATGAGAGGGTTCTGCTGACAAGTTCATCAGAGAAATCCTCTGGATGCTTCACGCACAGTGCCGCAATGCCGCATGCGACCGGCCACATCTGTCGGAAGAGAAGGTCGGCCTGCTCGTCTGTCAGTTCATATCCCTGCCCGGCATGTGTCAGACACTCCCTGGCAATCTTCTCGGCGATCTCCGGGCGGGACCGTTTCCCTAAGAAGAGCATCTGGAAGATGTTTGATTCATGCTTTGCGAAAGATACAAGCCTCATTCCGAACTCCTTGAATGCAGGGAAAAAGTCTGTCACACCATCCATATATGAGATGAAGGAATGCTCGGCGGCGGCCCATATTGCATCCATCACTTCATTCATGTCCTTGAACATGGTGAACATGGGGCTGGAGGATGTACCAAGCTCCTTTCCCAGAGCCCTGGCGCTGACAGCATCATATCCATCGGTTCTCACTATTCTGAGTCCCGCGGTGACGATATCTTCTTTTGAAAAGCGGGGTTGTCTCGGCATATCTCTGACGGGCGTTATATAACAGGGGGCAAATATACAATCAATTTCCGGTATATAAAATAACCAATGTTAGATAACTGGTGTTGTTTTATTGGGAATTTATATATCTTTGCAATGTGATTCTGTTCAGGAAGGCAGAAACTTTCGCGCTGACAGCCTGCGTGAAGAACAGAATGAAATAACATTCAATGACCCATCTGACTGCACCAGTTTCTGGAGTGGTACAGCAGTGCCGATATCAACTCTCCTGATTACCAGTGCGGCATAATGACAGCTCAAATATGAGGCTGATCGATAAATATTTGCCTTCTGATTACAATGACAGCGTCTCCACGAGGGTAAAACCGATGGAGCCGCTTACGCCGGACTGTATCCTCGAGACAATGTTCTGCAACTTCCCAAAGCCTGTAGCGTGGCTGATGAAGATGCGGAATGCGTTGGTAAAGCCCTTTGGACTCCCGGCCGGAAGACGGCTGGCAGTATGCCGCTGTCACAACTGTGGTGAAATTCAATAATTTCCTTGGAAGAATATATTTCATGGGAATATGGTTGTTTCACAAAATACTTGTGAAAGGCCTATTCCGCAAAGCAACAAAACGATAGACAAATGAAAACCTGGAAACTGTCAACTTTTGATCTTTTCAGCCTCGGGATGACCATCAAGGGGGCGTGGACATACAGAGAACTTCCGGATGCCTCTGTGCTGCAGGCGTCGCTTGATGCTGTCCTGCAGCCATACCCGCAGCTTTTGCAGCTGCCCCGGACTGTAATACCTGTATCCTGTCCATCTGTCCACGATATCCGGCTTGAGCAGTCCTAAATCTTCGTAGTGTCTGAGCGTACGCACAGTGACTCGTGCCAACTTGCTGAATTCTCCGGTTTTGTACTTGGTCTTTTCCATAGCGCCTGGAATGTTAACAAGTGCAAAGATAAGACATGACGTAAGGTACGAGTCAAGAACTGGATCAAAAAATATCGAGACATTCGCTACTTGAAGAAAAGCCATTCGGCAGGAATCTCCATCTCCGGATAGTTCTTGCCCTGAAGCTTTACGCTCACTTTGTTGCCTTCGTAGTTTTCAAGGTACTTGATCTGGATGTGGTGGAGTCCCTTTTCGAGACCGAGATAACGGGATATGCCCTCTCCTGCGTGGTTCCCGTCATTGTCGATAAAGAGCTGATCGTCGAGGTAGAGGACGCTTCCGTCATCAGATGAAAGGGTCATCTTCCATGCCCCGCTCTCAGGTATGTTCACATAAGTGTCGAAGCTGAAGCCGAAATAATCTTCTCTCTGGGCTTTGCTGAGGTCGATCTTGTCAGTGATACCTTCGCTGACCTTATTTGCAGGCTTGCAGATGTCATTTACGCTGTCAAGACACTTGCCGGTCTCGTTGTGGTAATAAACATATCTGACGCCGTTCCCGGATGTCTTGACATCTTGTGCCGGCAGCATGTTCTTCTCGTATGTCGATGACAGGCCGGAAGGGTAGTACCATTTGTCTTCCTCGCCGCCTTTTGCGGTATATACCCAAGTGTCAAACTCTCTCTTGCCTTCTTTCAGCTCAACAATCCTCATACCCATGGGGGCCTTTGTGTCGTTCTCATCTTCGACACCGGACTGACGTCCATAGCCGAGGGCAATTCCCTGATACATGCCCACGAAATCGTTGGTATGGTCATGTCCGACGAACATGCCGATGATGTCGCCCTGGATGCGGACCTTGCCGAAGAAACCCACATTGATGTCTGCAGGGCAGCAGCGCTCCTGGTAATTGCCATGATGGTTGGGGTCACGTGCCACTTCGAGGAACTCAGGCAGACATATATGGTAGTAGGCTACTGACGGGACAGGTACACCACCATTCATTGCCTTGAACCTGTTGCTTTCTGCAATATACCATTGGATCTGGTCGTCGTGGATGACATCGTAATATGAAACCCTTTTCAACTCCTCGGTAGTCGGGTAGTCATTGGAGTCGATACAGTACACGACAGCCGCTACCGAGTCGTTTTTCTCCTGAAGGATGGGAAGAGCTTTGTTTCCATGTCCAAACACCTTTGCCGCACCGCGCACATTGATGATGTTCCTGGCTTCGGAGAGGTATGTGAAGATGGAGTCGGCGGTAATACCGACATTGGCTTCTGCGTCATGGTTGCCCAATACGACAGCCCATGGGACATCTGTGCCGTCAAATATCTCTATCATGTCGAGCCATCCCTTATGCGCATCATCCCTTCCTGTGACAGCATCGCCGGTAAGTACAAAGAGATCAGGATTCTCGTCTTCAACAGTCTTCGTCACCATCTCTCTGATGCGGGCAAGTTTATCTGTCTCTGTACATCCGTAATGGATATCACATACATGCGCGATACGGAATGCCCCGTCATGGAAACGTAATTCTTTCTCATGCCCCTCATTGTTTTCGGTACCGCATGATGACGCGAGCATCGCGAGTACTGCCATATATGGCATATAATGTCTGAATGATCTCATTTCTTTTATGAATCTTTAGTCGTTATTCGGGATTTGTGAGTGACGCCTTGACCGACGGAAGGAACTCTGGCTTGTTCTCGCACCTGAATGAACCGGTTACGGGATCGTCCTGCTCCGGACCGTTGATCTCCAGTCTGTTCCAGCCCTGCTTCAGAGGCAGCTCGCGGAAGATGGTATCTCCTCCGTTATCGTATGCTGCCTTTACGTCATTTCCGTTTATCTTCAGCCTGCAGCCGCCGCATCTCACGTGGAGGGTGAGCTTCGGCATGTCAGGCTCGATGAGAAGATCGTCGAGATGCCTTGGGCTGAAAACATACAATTCGAGAGATCCGTCCACCAGGGATTCTCTTGCCTTTGTCGGGAAATACAGTTCCCCTTCGCGCAGGAAGAAGAAGCTGTCGGCATCTATCTCGACGGCCTTGCATCTTATGCCTGCATTCCTCAGAATGGTTGCCAGCGTCTTGAATCCTTTCTCGGAATCAGCGAAATTCATCAGGGTGTTGATATAGACACCGCCGTTTTTCACGAATACAGGAAGGGCCTTGGTGCATTCATTCTCGCTTCGCAGGACAGACGCGATCTTTGAATCCTCACCTCTCCAGTTCCAGCTTCTCCATTCTGTGCGGCAGGCATTCAGAAGCACCGTACCGTTCTCGACGAATCTGCCTTTGAGCGTGTACTTGGACACATCGGAGTGCTGGAGTGCACAGAAATAGAAATCCGAGTTGCCCAGTCCACGTGTCCAGGATACCTGTTCCGGAAGATATGTCGCGCGGTGCAGCTCGTCCATTTCGAGCTGTTCAGGGAGGAGAGCGCTGTAACACTCAAGCGTTTCCGGGGTCAGACCCCAGAGCAGGAGCTCGGCTCCTGCAGCCATGTCCGCAGCAATCTTCTTCACGGTACCCGCCGGAATCACCGTTGAAGCGTCAACCACATAGATGGCTTCGGCCGGGACAGTGACCTTGTCTGCGAAGATTACTCCCTGGATATCGAGAGCCTTCTTGAAAGCACCGGATTCACCTGCGAATACAACCTCCTTGTAAGGCTCTGCCGGTTCTGCCGGGAGAGGGTCATATATGGACCTGTCGATCTCGGCCCAAGGAGTCCATGCCGGACCTCCGGGGGCATTGACAGCCCTCATTGCATCATACATAGGCCAGGGGTCAAACAACGGCAGAGATGGGTCATAGCCGGGATTCAGCGTTGTGCAGTATGGGCCGAGCCTTTCCGGCTGGACGCCGGGCAGTCCTTCCACATATTCGCCGAAGAAGACGCCATCTTCCATGGACGGAGCTTTTGTCAGGTCCTTGTGCCCGAGTGGAAGAGGTTTGAGCGAGTACCACACCATGTTGAATACGGTGGAGTATGACGCGCCGTGCGATCTTTGGGCGGAGATCAATCTGTATGTCTCATTTGCAATGGCTTCCATACGGCCCTGCTGGCTTTCGTAGGCCCTTTCGCCATTGTACTGCGATGCCTGCTCCGGCGTTCCGTAATAGCCCATTCCGTGTTCACCGATGCCCCAGGGCTTGCCTATGGCTATCCACCTCTTCATCGATTCGTCATCGCCGTAATGGCCTACTGTGACTGGAAGGATTCCGTTGCCGTCATCCTCGCCGTCCGATGAGATCCATGGGCGGGTCGAGTCGTTTTCGCGTACTATGTCTCTCCAGTCGGCCCATGCCTGTTCCTGAAGAGGGATGAGATCAGGGCGCCCGTCGACGTCCAGGATAACGGGCTTGTTCTCGTTGCTGATGCTCCATCCGAAGATGGAGGCGTGGTTGCGGTCGCGGAGGATCAGCCTGCGCAGGTGCTCCCTCGAATTCTCCCAGAACTCGGGCGAGTCGAATTTCGGACCGGCGTCGCTGCCCCAGTTGGCCGTCTCGTCAAGGACACAGATGCCCATCTCGTCGGCCACATCAAGGTAGAAACGGGGATATACCTGAGCGTGCGGACGCACGGCATTGCCGTTCATCCCCTTGATTGCAGTGAACCATGCCCATGCATAGCGCCTTGTCATCTGAGGGATTCCCATGAAATGCCAGGAATCTCCGTGGAGCTCATAGGGCTTCCCGTTGAGGTACTGCCGGGTGCCATCGAGTGTCCATTCCCTCCATCCGAAGCGCTCGTACTTGAGGTCGATGGTCTCTTTCTTCGCTTTCAGCGAAAGAAGCAGCGAATAGAGGTTCGGAGTTTCGGGTGTCCAGAATCTGAGCTCGCCCTGATTCACGGGGATACTGATCGTCACCTTCTCCTTTCCGCCCGCAGCGATGCTTACTGCGGTGGCCGGAACGTCAAGCGCCTCTTTTCCGAGGTCCCAACTTGGGACAGGGGCTTCGTTCACACCCTTCCCGGCCAGGTTCAGCCACTCCTTCACAACTCCCTTGAGCACTGCGTCCACCTTTTTGCCGCAGGCATTTGCGACGGTGACGTCCATCTCGAGGAGCCCTTTCGATACGAGCGGCCTGATGTAGATGTCCTCGATGCTTACCTTAGGCACAGCCTCAAGGAATACGTCCTGCCATATGCCGTTGATATGTGTTCCCCACATTGAACCTGCAGGAATGATCCTCCGGCCGACGGTGGAGTTGTCCTCAAAGAGGGACTGGCTCCTGACGCCGATGAGAATCTCGGCGGTCTGACCGGGCTGCACCATCTCAGTGATGTCGGTGCTGAACGGGAGGAAGAGGTCGAAGTTCTCGCATGCCTTCCTGCCGTTGACATAGACTTCGGAATAGCCCGCCACTGCCTCGAAATGCAGTTTTATGACTTTGTCCTGCCAGTCTGCCGGGATCGTGACGCTCTTTCTCATCCAGGCCATCCTGGCGCTTTCCCACTCCTTGGGGTATGAAGGGAAATCTCTGTGGTCCGGACCTTCAAGGTCACGGTAAACGAAGCTGTTCGCGTTCCATGGAGAAGGGATCCTGATCTTGACATCGGTCCATCTGTCGGGTGCCGGTTCTGAAAGTTCAGGGGCAACACCGCTGCCGTAGCGGTATGACTCCGGGAGAGCCACCGGTTGGAAGTCCCAGTAGCCGTTGAGGCATATTTCGTCGCGCCACTGTCTTTCAGTGCGGTTCACCAACCCCTCGTGGGGGGCGTACCGGAACGGGTATACAAGTTTTTCGCCGAAAGCACAGACTGGCAGCAGAAGCATCGCCGCTGCGATGCAGGTCAATATTTTCTTCATCAGCAGATATGATTTTGAATTATAATAAACAATTTACTCCGCTTACGCTACCTAAGCGCGATCATTGCGGCGCACGCTACAAGTGCGAGGGCCATCACCACATCCACCGCCTTCTGGTGCCTTTCTACCATGGGCCTGAGCACTGATCCGGCCAGAAGCCACACGAGGTTGCCGCCGGGTCCCGCGATGAGAAGCAGGGCGGCCACGGGCAGAAGGTCCACGAACCTGCCGGAGTAGGGAAGTACGAAGGAGGAAAAGGCAGTCAGGTCGAAGAGTATCATCTTCGCATTTGTGAGCTGCACCACCATCCCGTCGCGGAAGCTGCACGGCACTCCCTGCCTGTCGCTGATGCTCGCCTTGAAGGTCTTCCATGCCAGGTAGAGGATGTAGGCCGCGCCGATGTATTTGAGCCAGGTGGTGTAGCCCCCCATCGCCATTCCGGCGAAATGAGCCATTGCGGCGGCGATGAGCACCGCAATGCAGAATCCGCACAGAAGCCCCATCCATGCCGTCATCGCCTTTCTCCGCCCATGGGTCAGGGCGCATGAGAGCGCGTAGATGTTTGCCGGCCCCGGCGTGTATCCGACCGCAAGTATCGAGAGGAGGAGTGAGGGCAGCAGATTTATCGGCATGTGAATGTGTGTCAGAGGTGGATATCAGATGGTTCGGGTGAGGGTGATGACATCGTCTGCGATCGCGGATGCGGCCGGACGGTGCGAGATGAATATGACCGTCTTCTCTTTCCCGCAATGGTTCTTGATGTTGGAGAGGAGGCGCTCCTCTGTCTCGAGGTCGAGCGCCGATGTGGCCTCATCGAGAATCATGATGCCGCCCTCGTGGAGCAGGGCACGAGCCACGGCTATGCGCTGGCACTGTCCTTCGCTCAGGCCTGTGCCGCTCTCGCCGCACAATGTATCCAGACCCTTGTCGAGACCGGACACGAACTCGGCTGCCGCCATGTCCAGGGCCTGCATTATCTCTTCATCCGTGGCGTCCGGTCTGGCCAGGCGCATGTTCTCGCGGATGGTGCCGCTCAGCAGGGTGTTGCCCTGGGGCACGTACATGAAATTGCAGCGGGTATCGACTCCTGCCGCATGGGATTCGTTCCCGAGATAGATGCTTACCTTGCCGCCCTGAGGCCTCAGAAGGCCCAGGAGAAGTCTTGTCAGTGTGCTCTTGCCCACTCCGGTAGGTCCCGCGAGGACGGTGATGCTGCCCGGCTTGAAGTCGTGAGTGAAATGCTCCAGGATGTTGGTGCCTTCATATGCGAAGGTCACGTCCTCCACCCTGATGCCAGGGGCGCCTTCCAGTACTATGTCGCCCTTCGGATCCTCGGTCTCCATCTCGTCAAGCTCCATGAGCCTTTCGATGGAGGTCAGTGCCTTGATGCATCCCGGCACCTGGCTGGCGAGGTCGGCGATAGGGCCCTGGACCTGGCCCACCAGCTGGAGGAAAGAGGTCATCATACCATAGGTGACGGTACCCTGGTGGATGCCGGACACTCCCCAGAGAAAGGCTGCTGCGTAGCCGCCGGAGAAGCCGAGGCTCATGAATCCGCGGGCCACGGCGTTGTAGTTGAGGCGGCTGATGGTGGTCTTTTCGAGGTGGTGCTGTATGCCTCCGAGACGGGACATGACATTGTCCACTCCGAAGAGAGTGAGCACGAGTATCCTGTTCTGTATGTTTTCCTGGATGAGCTGCTGCACCTCACTGTCGTCAGAACGTATCTGAGAGGTGAGCTGTCTGATCTTCTTGAAGTTGAGTTTGGAGCATCCTACCGCCACGGTCATCATCAGAAGCACCAGCCACAGCAGTGAAGGTGCCATGCAGAGCAGGTAGATGGAAGATGCTATGAGCTGGCATACGGTGACGATGCACCCCGGTATGAGCTCGCATACGATATCCGTGAGGAAGCGTATGTCCTCTTCGAGTCTGTTGACGGTGTCGCCGGAGCGGAATTCCTCGCGGCCGTTCCACCTGGCTTTGAGCACGTGGTCAAAGAAAGAGGCTCTGAGGGAGTTCTGGGTCTTGACCGTGTTGTATCTGGACCAGTAGACCGTGCCTATGGACAGGACGATGCGCACCAGCACTATGGTGACCATGAACGCCACGCTCTGCGCGATGGAGGCGTCTGAGACGCGGGTGGCCACATCCACCAGCCTCTTGCATATCCAGACAAATGAAAGGGACGTGGCGATGCGCAGACCTCCGAGTGCGACCGAAACGGACGAACGGAGAATCATCTGCCTGGACATCATGTTCCAGAGTCCTTTGAGGCAGGTCTTCAAGTCCTTCATTTGCTGCTGTTTGCTCATAGAGACAAATTTAGTCATTTTTGGGGCTGTTTCTCCACAAACCCTCAAGTTTTTGCGCGCATTTGCGATTTAGAGTATCTTTGCTGCGATTGACAACTCCATATCCGCTTATGAAAAGGATCATTACATCTCTTGTCGCCGTGACCATGCTCACCTGCGCCTCTGCCCAGACAGCATCGAGCCTGTTCATGCGCAGCGACTCCCTCGAAGTGTCAGAGATCGCATCGCCTGTGGGCGTGATCTACAACAAGGTAGGCCATCACGGACCTGCGGTCGAGAACATAGCATCGGCCTTCAGGCTCTATTTCAACGACAGCGGCGCCATCGATGCCTATTGCAAGCGCAGCGGCACCATGGAACTGATGAAATATAAATGGTACCCTACAGCTGAACAACAGGAGAACGAAGGGGCCGGCTGTGACGAGTATGCGGTCAGCAAGACCATCGGCCTCGGCGGCATAGCCCTGTGGGACGGCACCGGAGAGGTGTCCCTTGTGGCCACGAAAGGCAGGACCGGCCGTGTCGGCAAGACCGATGACGGTTCCTTCTGCGAGATCATAGCCTACGGCGTGGAGTATAAGGGGACCATGGTGGATGTGGCCATGCGCATAGATGTCCATGACGGCTCACGTGTGGCAGATGTCACCGCCTGGGAACTGAACGGCAGGAAGCTCCGTTTCGTGACAGGCCTCAATTACCATGACGGGGCCGACATCCACATCGCAAGAGGCCGCATCACGGTGTGGGGAGTCCATCCTCCGGATGTCGCCAAGACACCGCATGCGCTGGGATCTGCGCTCTGGTACAAGCCTTCGCGTTTCGGCAGAGTGGAGCGGACGGAGAAGGTGCTGCGCATAGTTTCCAGACCTTGCCGCACCATCCACACATCCATCCTCTCATGCTCCGCCATGGAGCCTGAGTCAGGGGAGCTCGCACCGGGCGTGCCTGCACTGGGATCGGAAACGGCTTTTGATGCCTATGTGTCCGGCCGCCATGTTTCAATCAATGCGGACTTTTAGTAACTTTGTCAGTTACGACACGTTAATGTATATCATGCAGTCGAGATGAGCGAGTATCTGGAAAGTCTGAGGACATGGGAGAGGGAGGTAGCCAACCCCTTCATCTATGACCACCTGGATGAGCTGCTGCCTGCCTGGCAGTTCAGGCGCATGCAGGAGGGGACTGTGCGTGACCGCTGGGTGAGCCATCTAAAGGCTGACCTCACTGCGCCCAAGGTGCCCACCCGTGAGAAGACGGTGGTGGGCTTTCCAGACATGAAACTGCGTGAGCAGGGGGATTGGGACAACGCCGTGGGCGTGACAGACATCCTCGTGCGTGAAGGGGGATTCCACGACAGTTACCGCTTCTATCTCTGGCTCTCGGACAGGTACTCCCTCGACATGCCGCTCCCTGACAGGGATCAGGCTGCGCTGGCGATGCGCTCGAGGAACCGCCGCCGTGCCATTCTTCTGGCATTGAAGGATCTCTTTGTGCACAGTCTTGCATCCTCTCAGAGCGCCAAGGCCGCGGCGACTCGCCGCTATCTGCTCAGGGACAGGGGATTCTCGAAGGAAAGCATCGAGAATCTCGGCTTCGGATTCGTGCCGGAATGGAGCACTGTCGTCAGGCATATCGTTTCCCTGGGATACACCAAGCAGGAGCTTGACTCCGCGTGCCAGGTCTGCGGCGAAGGAGGGCGCACCGCTGTGGGAAAGACCCATGTCCTCGCCATTCCATATATATGCGCCGGTGAACTCAAGGGTTTCCTGTTCCGCCGTGTCGACGGCAGCGGGGCTCCGAAATATATAGCCAATACCGGTCTCGACCGGGGATCGGTGTTCTTCAATTATCCCCAAAGCGGCAGTGAAGTGGTAGCCGTCGTGGAGGGGGAGATGGATGCACTTACCGCCACTGCGGCCGGCATTCCGGGAGTGGTGGCCATGGGTGGCTCCGAAATTGCGGGGAGACGCATACGGCAGGTGGAAGAGGCGATGGCTGCGGGCACGCGGGAGTTTATCCTCTGCCCGGATCTTGATACGGTGACGCTGGAGGACGGCACTGTCGTGCCGAATCATGGGAAGCGCTACAGGAGCGTGTTGAGGACCATCCATTCCATCAAGAGCATAGACATCGATTTCGACGGCATCCGCGTGCTGGAATTCCCGGGACCGTCGGATCCGGATGAGTATATCCGCCGCCATGGGGCCGGGGCCTTCCTCGACCTGATGAGGCAGGCAAGGCCGTGGTGGGAATTCCTCGCCGAGGCCAGGCAGGGGGGCGGTGAAAACAAATGAGATACAGTCATGGATTTGTACGGAGAACTGATCAAGGACTACAGAATGAAGGAGGGGCTGCACACGTGCATCAACTGCGGCACCTGCACCGCCATCTGTCCTGCGGCGGAATTCTACAGATACGATCCCAGGAAGATCGTCAACATAGTCCAGAGCAAGGACAATGAACAGATCGAGGAACTGCTCCGTTCCGATACCATCTGGTATTGCGGGGAGTGTTTCAGCTGCGTGACGCGCTGTCCCAGAAAGAACGGCCCGGGGCTGGTCATCATGGCACTCCGTGACCTGAGCATAAGGCTCGGCTGTTTCACGGACTCGGAAAAGGGGAGACAGGTACTTCCTCTGACCCGCGCCATGACCGGGAATATCCTGAAATACGGCTATTGCATACATCCTGAGACCTTCAGATGGGAAGATCATCAGGAGTCGGGACCAGTCTGGAAATGGCATACTGAGCATCTCGAGAAGAGTATGGAGCGACTTGGGGCCAATTATATGGGAGAAGGTCCGGGCGTGCTCAGGAAGATTCCTCAGGAGTCGCTTGACGAGCTGAAGGCGATCTTTGATGTGACAGGTGGCACAGAGAGGATAGCCCTTGTGGAGAAATACTCGGGGCAGAAGGCTCAGGAGATGGGACTTACGATGGAGGAATACGAGAGGCGAGCCTTCGAGGATTGCTCCGACGATCACTTCAATGAATAATACTCTATGATATACGAAGGCAAACAGAAGATATGGAGCGACTACCAGAAGGAAATCCCTGATGACCACTGGTATTATGTCCGCAGCTGCATACGTCAGAACTTCTTCCCCGCAAGCGAGAGGATGTTTACCGAGATCACACGCGGCGTGCTCGGCAAGGATGTGTATGAGACTCCGTACCACACTACATGCGGCGGTATAGCCTATCACTGTGATACCATACCTCAGGAGACCGTCATGACCATCGTGGCCAGACAGTTCGCCCTGATGACTGAAGCCGGGTATGAGAACTACGTCGCGAGCTGTATCACTTCATTCGGCAACTACTCCGAGACGCTTGAGACATGGAGGGAGTTCCCCGAGCTGGAGACGAAGATCAGGGAGAATCTCTGGAAGGCGTGCCGCAGGGAGTTCAAGAAACCGAAGTACCTCGCGCATTCCAGCGACCTGATCTATCACTGGAGAGAGGAAATTGCAAAAAAGGGCCGATTCCGTCTCGTGAACAGGGAGACCGGGGAACCGCTGAGGATAGTCGAGCACATTGGCTGCCACTATGCCAAGATGTTTCCACACAAGGGAGTGGGCGGCGCCGAATATCCTTATGTCCTCGCCGGCATGGTGGAGAGCTGGGGCGGTCAGGTGGTGGACTACCCTGAGAGACGTCACTGCTGCGGCTACGGCTTCAGGCAGTACCACGTGAAGGCGAACAGGGGCTACAGTGTCTCCAACACGCACAAGAAGTTCGAGTCCATGGAACCGTTCCATCCGGATGCCATCATCACCAACTGCCCGGGATGTCCATATTTCCTTGACAGGTGGCAATATGTCATCGCCGAGCAGACCGGCAAGACCTACGGCAGGGACGGATTCGGCATACCGGTATTCACATATGAGGAAATCGCCGGGCTTGTCCTGGGGTATGACCCTTGGGATCTCGGACTCCAGCTGCATCAGGTGGCTGTGGAGCCGTTCCTCGACAAGATAGGCATAGAATATGACCCGAAGGCGAAATATCTTGGCCTGAACAGGGAGGATATCATGCGCCCGGGTCTTCCTGATTCAATCAAATGCTTCTGAGATGAAGAATATAGTCATCATAGGCGGTGGAGTGGCCGGGATGGAAGCGGCAAGGCAGCTGCTGGCGCTCGGATATACTCCCATTATAGTAGAGAAGGCGAATGCTCTCGGAGGGCATGTCGCATCATGGTACAGGCTCTTCCCGGACATGACTCCGGCAAGTGAGATCATCTCCAGGCTCAAGAAGGAGATCGCACCTGCCAATGTGTTCACCGGCACCAAGGTCATCTCCATATCCAGGGAGAAAGGAGATTATTCGCTCACGCTGGACAACGGCGTGTCCATTCTTGCCGGGGCGGTGCTCTTCGCGACAGGATTCAAGGTGTTTGACGCATCGAAAAAAGAGGAGTACGGCTACGGCGTATACGATCGCGTGATCACCAACCGGGACCTGGAGGCATGGCTCAGCGGCGGGGAGGACAAACGCATATCAGCCCCCAAGGCGATAGGCTTCGTGCACTGCGTGGGCTCGAGAGACCTGAAGGCCGGCAACAGCCAGTGCTCCAAGGTCTGCTGCACCACCGCGATCAAGCAGGCCATAGAGATGAAGGAGAAGTTCCCGAAGGCTGAGATATACTGCTTCTATATGGACCTCAGGCTTTTCGGCAAGAAATACGAGGATTTCTATATCAATGCGCAGAGGGACTTCGGTGTCCATTTCATACGCGGAAGGGTGTCTGAGGTCGGTGAGACCATCGACGGAAGGCTGCAGGTCAAGGCCGAGGATACGCTTTCGGGAAAGCCACTCAAGGTTCAGGTCGACAACCTGGTCCTCATGTCCGGCATGGTCTGCAACCAGTCAGTCAGCGAACTTGTCCGCCAGGCAAGGCTCGACATCGATGACGACGGCTTCCTGAGGAGCAGGAACAATATCTTCGACATACTCGAGTCAAACCGCCCCGGAATATTCTACGCCGGTGCATGTACGGGCACCAAGACAGTCCCGGAGACCCTCGCAGAGGCGAGGGCTGCTGCATTGGAGATCCATAACTACCTGCAGAATGGCTGATTTCGGTTTCAAGCTCAGCAAGAGCTCCACTCTCGATCTAGACAGGACGGACACCAGGGTGTATGACATCCTGTGCAAGACGGATCCTGATATCAGGACCTGCATGGCATGCGGCTCCTGCTCCGCGTCATGCACTGCGGCTCCATTCTGCGGCATGAGCATGAGGAAAGTGATACTGGCACTCCAGAGAGGGCAGGACGTTCGCCCGATGCTCGGCAAATGCATGCTGTGCGGCAAATGCACCATGGTCTGTCCCCGCGGTATCAACACGAGGCATCTGATACTCTCAATATGCAAGTACTATGATTGACCGCATACCATCTGGATTCAACCCGTTTGTGATACCGTTCCTTGTGGGAATGGGGTTCGTGTTCGCGTACTGCATATACGCTCTGGTGAAGATTCTCCTTCAGCTGTCCTTCGAGGACAGGAAGAAGTTCTTTCTCTCTCTTGTCAACCCGAAGACCGCAGCGAAGAACATCCGCGACATGTTCTGTGACTGCCTTTTCCATGTGAAACTGTGGAAGAGGAACCCTCTCTTGGGGTACATGCATTCCAGCATAGCATTCGGATGGTTCATGCTCATCGTCCTCGGGCATATCGAGGTGATACTGTTTGTCCCTACCAGGATAAATCTGTTCTACTATCCGATCTTCTTCAACTTCTTCGTTGCCGAGGCTGACCAGACCATGAAAGGGTCTCTCCTCTTCTTCATGATGGATTTCTTCCTTCTCGTGGTGCTGAGCGGCATCGCGCTGGCCATGGTCAAGCGCGTGCGCTCGAGGCTCTTCGGCATGAGGAGGACAGCCCGTCCGTCTCTTGTCAACACCATCGGTCTCTATGCCCTGTGGGCGATATTCCCGCTGCGACTGCTGGCAGAGACGTTCACCGCCCACATCAGCGGCGGCTCATTCCTCACGGGACCTGCCAACTGGATCTTCCGCCAGTTCCTGGGCAATGACCTCCATTACCTGCCGACATGGTGGGCATATTCTATAGTGCTGGGCATATTCATGTGCGTGCTCCCGTTCTCGAGGTACATGCACATTCCGGCCGAAATGCTTCTGATTCCGATGCGTAACGCGGGACTCAAGATAAGGAATGCCAGGAAGGGACTCACGCGCGTCCAGGTCTTCACCTGTCCGAACTGCGGTGTCTGCATCGATGCCTGTCCCATGAGCGTCAGCAAGGAGAATATCAAGGACTGTACGGTCTATCTCACCCGTCAGATCAGGAGGGGCAATGAGAAGAGAATCGCCGAGATATCGGACAAGTGCCTCCTTTGCGGCAAGTGCGAAGCACTGTGTCAGGTGGGTGTCCAGGGTCCTGAGATAAGGATACAGCAGAGGGCCATCAGGGACTACTCGATCCGCCAGGACTTTTCCGACATTGCGGTGAATGAAGTCAGGAAGTCCCATGTGGTCTATTTCAGCGGCTGTATGAGTCAGCTTGTGCCGTCTGTCGGCAGGAGTGTGGAATCTGTACTGAAGAAGGCAGGTGTCGAGGTGGAATGGATGGACAGGGACGGCGGTCTCTGCTGCGGCAGACCTATGCTCACGGCCGGAAAGACGGAAGAGGCCCGGTCGCTCGTGGCAAAGAACACTGAGATGATACTCTCGTCCGGAGCAGACACACTTGTGGTCAGCTGCCCTATATGCTACAGGATGTTTGTAGAGAATTACGCCCTTCCGGGTGTCAGGGTCGTGCATTACAGCGTCTATTTCGACGAACTTGTGAAGGCCGGGCGCCTTCATCTGACCAAGAGCGACCTCTGCTATGTATATCACGACCCATGCGAGCTCGGCAGGGGATGCGGCATCTATGATGAGCCGCGCCGCCTTGTCGGACAGTCTGCCGCCATCGCCGAGTCCGACAGATGCCGTAAAGAGAGCATCTGCTGCGGCGGTTCTCTGGGCTCCCTCTCGCTTACATTCAGGCAGAGAGAGAAGATCACCCGTGCGGCGCTCGAGAATCTCTATGCCAGCAAGGCCGACGCCATAGCCACGGCGTGCCCTCTCTGCAAGGCCACCCTCTCGAGGTTCTCAGACAGACCTGTAAGGGATATCGCTGAAATCATCGACCTCCAATCCAGATAAAGATATGAGATTCAAACCTACCGGATACCATCTGATCAACGTAAGCACAGGAAGAGAATTCGAAGACAGGGGCTGGACCCTGAGCGATCCGCTCGGCGGCGCTCCGTCACTCGTAAGGGCTGTCTATGAAAACAGGAAATTCGTTCCCAATGACAGTCTGGAAGGGCTGTACAGATATGCGGGGTGGATGCCTGTCAGGAGAATCCTCAGGAAATCATGCGCTCCGGTGACATACAGGTCCAAGGGCCTTGCCAAGACTCTCGGGCTCGAGAATCTGTACATCACCTTTTCCGGATGGTGCCCGAGACTCGGCGCCAAGATGAAGACCTGCTCATTCAAGGAGACGGAGGCCTACTCCATTCTGGCCAGAATGGATGGGAAGGAAAAGAGAACCCTTATCGTCCAGTCCGCCGGAAACACGGCCAGGGCCTTTGCGCAGGTATGCTCCGACAACAAGATCCCAGTGGTCATATGCATCCCCCAGGACAGCGGTCACGACCTGTGGTTCAGGCGCAGGCTTGACAAGTGCGTCAAGCTGGTCGCTGTTCCGCACGGATGTGATTATTATGATGCGATCGTAGTCGGTGAGAAACTCGCCCAGGACCCGTCTTTCTTCCTTGAGGGCGGGGCAAAGAACGTCGCCAGAAGAGATGGCATGGGCACCACCATACTCAGCTTCGCGGAGGCTGCCGGCAGGATTCCGGACGCTTACTTCCAGGCGGTGGGTTCCGGCACAGGGGCCATTGCGGCGTATGAGAATGCCTGCAGACTCGAGGCGACCGGTGATTTCGGCAAGAACAACATGAGGGTGTATGTCGCCCAGAATGCACCGTTCTCTCTCATCTACGATTCCTGGAAGGCAGGCAGCCGCGAACTTGCCCCTCTCGATCCTGAGAAGGGAAGGCGGGATGCCGGCATCATACTGGCTAAGGTACTTGCCAACAGGAAACCTCCGTACAGCATAGCCGGAGGCCTATATGACACCCTGAAGGAGAGCGGAGGGGACGTCTTTCTCGCTGACAACGATTCCATAATGTACTGGATGATGAAGTTTAGGAATGTGGAGGGATATGACCTGCTTCCTGCATCGTGTGCCGCGGTGTCCGCTCTCGCACAGGCAGTGGAGAAAGGTGTGGTGTCCAGGGATGAATTCATCATGCTCAACTGTACCGGAGGCGGTACCCTTCTGGCCATGAGCAAGGGGTACGTATTCAAGGAGCCTGACCTGGTTCTTGATCCGGACCTTCCGGCCGAGGAGATCATCTCCAGGGTCAAGGCACTGTTCTGAGCCTGTTGCGCAATTGGTGGATAATCACTAACTTTGTGTGTCTTTGAATATTTATCACAACTATATGAATAATCTTAAGAAAGTTCTGGTGCTCGGTTCGGGAGCGCTCAAGATCGGCCAGGCCGGAGAGTTTGACTATTCCGGTTCCCAGGCACTCAAGGCATTGAGAGAGGAAGGAATCAGTTCTGTTCTCATCAATCCAAACGTTGCAACTATTCAGACAAGTGAAGGTATTGCGGACAAGGTTTATTTCCTGCCGGTCAATACCTTTTTTGTTACTGAGATAATCAAGAAGGAGCGTCCTGACGGCATCATGCTCGCATGGGGTGGGCAGACCGGCCTCAATGTAGGTACTGAGCTTTACAGAAACGGCGTCCTGAAGGAGTATGGCGTGCAGGTGCTCGGTACCTCTGTCGAGGCCATCATGAACACCGAGGACCGCGACCTCTTCGTCAAGGAGCTCAACAAGGTGGACCTCAAGGTGCCTGTGTCACAGGCCTGCGAGACCATGGAGGATGCAGTCGCTGCGGCTCGCAGGATCGGCTATCCTATCATGATCCGCTCGGCATACGCTCTCGGCGGCCTCGGTTCAGGTGTCTGCCCGGATGAGGAGACCTTCGTGAAGATCGCTGAGTCAGCGTTCACATTCGCGCCTCAGGTCCTCGTGGAGGAGTCCCTCAAGGGATGGAAGGAGATCGAGTTCGAGTGCATCAGAGATGCCAACGACCACTGCTTCACTGTGGCTTCGATGGAGAATTTCGACCCGCTCGGCATCCATACAGGAGAGTCTATCGTTGTGGCTCCTACATGCTCTCTGACAGATGAGCAGGTGAAGATGCTTCAGGAGCTCACCATCAAGTGCGTCCGTCATCTCAAGATCGTGGGCGAGTGCAACATCCAGTTCGCATTCAACGCAGTCACCAACGACTACCGCATCATCGAGATCAACGCACGCCTCAGCCGTTCTTCAGCTCTCGCATCCAAGGCTACAGGTTATCCTCTCGCATTCGTGGCTGCAAAGATCGCCCTCGGCTATACTCTCGACCAGATCGGCGAGATGGGTACACCGAACTCGGCATACAAGGCTCCGGAGCTTGATTACATGATATGCAAGATCCCTCGCTGGGATCTCACCAAGTTTGTCGGTGTCAGCCACAAGCTCGGCTCTTCAATGAAGTCTGTCGGTGAGATCATGTCTATCGGACGCTCATTCGAGGAAATGCTCCAGAAGGGTCTCCGAATGATAGGACAGGGCATGCACGGATTCGTCGGCAACAATCACACAAGGTTCGAGAACCTCGACGAGGAACTTGCCAACCCTACCGATCTCCGTATCTTCGCCATCGCCCAGGCTCTTGAGGAGGGATATACCATCGAGCGCATCGAGGAGCTCACCAAGATCGATCCTTGGTTCATCGAGCGAATGAAGAATATCGTGGACTACAAGCATGTCCTCGAGGGATACAACTCGATCGAGGAACTTCCTGAGGAGGTGATGCGCAAGGCCAAGGTCATGGGATTCTCTGACTTCCAGATCGCCCGCTTCGTGCTCAAGGACGAGGGCAACATGGAGAAGGAACTCCTCACCGTGCGTGCGCAGCGCAAGAAGCAGGGCATCCTTCCTGCAGTCAAGAGAATCGAGACTGTGGCAAGCGAGCATCCTGAGCTCACCAACTACCTCTATATGACTTATGCAGTCGAGGGTCATGACGTGAACTACTACAACAATGAGAAGTCAGTCGTAGTCCTCGGTTCCGGCGCCTACAGGATCGGTTCTTCAGTCGAGTTCGACTGGTGCTCAGTGAATGCAGTCAACACCGCCCGCAAGCTCGGATACAAGTCTATCATGATCAACTACAACCCTGAGACCGTGTCTACCGACTACGACATGTGCGACCGTCTCTACTTCGATGAGCTCTCATTCGAGCGTGTGCTCGATATCATCGATCTCGAGAACCCTCGCGGAGTCATCGTCTCAGTGGGTGGACAGATACCTAACAACCTTGCGATGAAGCTCTATCGCCAGAGCGTTCCTATCCTCGGTACCTCTCCGATCAGCATCGACCGCGCAGAGAACCGCGGCAAGTTCTCGGCCATGCTCGACCAGCTCGGCATCGACCAGCCTAAGTGGAGCGCACTCACCGACATGGCAGAGGTGAAGAAGTTCATCGATGAGGTCGGCTATCCTGTCCTCGTGCGTCCTTCATATGTCCTTTCCGGCGCCGCAATGAACGTCTGCTACAGCGACGATGAGCTCACACGCTTCCTCGCAGCTGCATCAGAGGTGTCCAAGGAGTACCCTGTGGTCATCTCCAAGTTCATGACCGAGACCAACGAAATCGAGTTCGACGGTGTTGCACGCCAGGGTGAGGTGCTCGAATACGGCATCTCCGAGCATATCGAGTACGCCGGTGTCCATTCCGGTGACGCCACCATGGTATTCCCTGCACAGCAGTGCTCATTCGCTACCATACGCCAGATCAAGAAGATCGCCCGCGCCATTGCGGCGGAGCTCAATATCTCCGGTCCGTTCAACATCCAGTTCCTTGCCAAGGGCCGCGACGTCAAGGTCATCGAGTGCAACCTCCGTGCTTCACGTTCATTCCCATTCGTCAGCAAGGTGCTCAAGCGCAACCTCATCGAGACCGCGACACGCGTCATGCTCGACGCTCCTGTCAAGCCTGCTGAGAAGGGTGCATTCGACATCGACCGCATGGGTGTGAAGGCATCACAGTTCTCATTCGCGAGACTCCAGAACGCAGACCCTGTCCTCGGTGTGGACATGAGCTCTACCGGCGAGGTAGGCTGCATGGGTGACTCATACGAAGAGGCTCTCCTCAATTCTATGATCGCTACCGGATACAAGATTCCTTCAAAGGACAAGGGCATCATGCTCTCATCAGGAAGCACCAAGGAGAAGGCATCCCTTCTCGATGCGGCTCAGGCACTCGTCAAGGCGGGATACACCGTATATGCATCCAGCGGCACCGCACGCTTCCTCAATGACAATGCTGTCAACGCCATCGCGGTCAGCTGGCCGGATGAGCAGTTCCCAGGCATGCCGAATGTCATGGAGATGATCCACGACCACAAGTTCGACCTCGTGGTCAACATCCCTAAGAACCACTCTAAGCGTGAGCTCACCAACGGCTACAAGATCCGCCGCGGAGCCATCGATCACAACATTCCGCTGATCACCAACGCACGTCTGGCATCCGCATTCATCGAGGCATTCTGCTCAATGAGTCAGGAGGATCTCCAGATCAAGTCATGGCAGGACTTCAACGCATAGACTATCGCTGAATACATCAAAAAGAAGGTGACCGCTTTGAGGTCACCTTCTTTTTAGCTGTATATCACCGGAATCAGTTGCCGGTGCCTTCGTAGCCGAGTCTGCCTATGCGCGGCTTCTGGCAGCAGAGAACAAAACCGCTCTCAGACGGGCTGAAGCCGTAGGTGTCGTCGCCTTCGTAGTATGCGCCTGCCGTTGCGTACTGCAGTGCATCCTGAAGTTTTGGAAGGTTCTTTTCCGTGTGGGTGTTCTCCATGCTGTTAGGGACGACGATGAGAGGTGCCTGACACCATCCGTACAGGGTCGTGAGGTAGTTGAAGCAGTGATGCGAGATCTGCACCATGTCCGCCTTCCATGACGCAGGGGAGTAGTTTCGTGTGATTATCCTCTCCGCCTCCACATTGGTGTCGCCGAAAAGAATGGCTGTACATCCCCCCATGACTATCCTCAGCACGGTGGATGTGCAGTTGTAATCCCGAAGAGGGTATTTTGCAGGATTCTCCGCACTGACAGCATCCTCATGGGTGTACATCACGTCGATGCCCATAGACGCCAGATCCAGATGCATGCCGGTATGCGGTTTCAGGAAGGTGACATCAGGGTAATAGGTCCTCAGGGTGTGTCTGAACTGGCTTGCGTATGCCGTTTCGGCCGGTCTTACGGCGAAGGCCGGGAAGTTGAACATCACTCTCTCCAGATCTACCTTGTCATGATATCTCCTCAGAAATCCCGATGCACCGGCCATATGATCGCTGTGGGAGTGAGTTATGAACCAGCATGAGATACGCACCTTCTCGCCGTCCGGAGTCCCGGTGATCTCCTTGAGAAAATCATATACCCCGCTGTAGAACTCTTCGGACGTCTGGAAGATGTGGCTGCCATCCACCATCATCACCGAGCCGTTCCCCGGAAGCAGGGCGTATAGCATGCCGCAATCCATTGTGGTGTGGGTGTTGTCACCATAGTTGAGGGCGAACTGGTATATCCCGGCATTGCCGGTCGAGGCAGCCTGATATGAGAAACTGTCTTGGGTGACATCCGTCTTTTCGCATATGACGCGGATATAATGCTCGCTGTCCGTGTAGTAGGCATAGACCGTCTTTCCATGGCCCTGGAGCTGGACGTGGATATTGTTTTCGAGGCATCTCTCCCCGAGGGATTGGTATCCTGCATCGGCGAGCTCCCTGACATACCCGCGGAAGTCATCAGCGCTGCATCCGCTTACTATCTGCATCTGCGAGCAGAGCCTGGTGCTGCCGTCGGCGTCGTTATCCACTCCCGGGGCTGAGAAATAGATGCCGTCCGCTACAACCCCTGTCTTCGGACGCGGAAGGTCGAGATGCCATGGATCCGATCCGTCATTTACGATCTTGAGGGTGTCGTGTGCGGCCGTCTCTCCGGCGAGGATGCGCTTCACGGACTCGAGGGTGTCGAACTGCCTGAGGTCGCCCATGAGCTCGAACTCCCTGACGCTGCCGAATCCGGTGCTGTCATTTCCGGCTTCGATGCATATCCTGTATCGGCGTGCCCTGACAGGCATGAAACTGATGGAGTCTCTCAGCATGCCGAGACCACGGACTGTCGTCTTTTCTCTTGAACAGCCGGCGCCTGGGACCTTCTTCCAATCCTTTCCGTCAGGGGAGTATTCCAGATGGTAGATGTTTTCCCCGGGAGCTTTGGTGTCCCAGTAGATCGTGGCTCCTGTGGTCCTGGTCGGATTGGGGAATTCAAGCTGCAGCCAGGCACTGGACCTTCCAGGCTCTGCTTCCCAGCCTGAGGCATCTGCCTCTCCGTCGGTCGCCATGAATGGCATGTATTTTTCGTGTCTGTAGCTGTCTGCGGTCGCTGTGGCGAAGAATGAAAGATTGGATATGGTGTCTGTGCTCCCGCTGCATGATGCAAGTGCAGCTGTCACGAGCATGAGCGGCAGTGTTTTTCTGGTGATTTTCATATTGATGGATCAGTCAAGGGATATTTCGTCAACAAAAAGATACAGGGCATGACTCCTTCCATTGTGGTATGGCGGGAGCGTCTTGGGGCACTCGATTGTCACGCGGAAGTATCTTGCAGTCACGGGGCTGAACGTCAGGTGATGGTCTGCGATCTCATAATGGTGCTCCGTGTATTCAGGGTAGATTGCCGATGCCACAGGAGTGAAAGTCTCACCGTCATCGGATATGGCAACTTCTGCTGATACGGCGTTGAAAAGCCAAAGAGCCGTATATACGCATACCGAGTAATCCATAGAAGATATCTCTACAGGCTCTTCCATGTCTATCGTGGCCACGACATCCTTTTCCTCGAATCCGAGCCAGTATCCGCTCCGGAAATCCTGGGGGCCCTTGAGGCCGTCTGTGAGCATGACGGCCCCATCGTGTGAGTGCACAAGGGCAGGCTTATGTTCAAGAGTGACAGGCTTGAATGTCGATTTTGCCATATGGTAGCGGACCTGAGCGGAGCCCGACATCACAGTATCTCTCAACGCCGCCATCTTGAGGGTAAGAGGTCTGCTGACCGTCAGCGGCGATTCGTAGAGAGGTGAATCCGCAGTCGGTTCTGTCCCGTCCATGGTATAATGTATCGGGGCCCCATCCATCACACCTGCGCTGACCTTGTACCCGTGGCCGGAGATGCTGGAGACGATGTTGACGTTGTCATCCATTCCGGAGTGGAAATGCCAGCCCATCTTGTCATATATGGCTTTCAGACGTGGCAGGGAGGCTGCAAAGCGGAAATAGTCCTTGCGCTCCCTTTCGAGCCACTGTACTTCCGCCATGGCGGCAAGACGTGGCAGCAGCAGTTCGGACGCCCTTTCTTCGGAGGCTATATACTCGCTCCATTCATTGGCCTGGACACCTGTGAACAGTGCCTGTTCATCTTCAGTAAGGCCGGATGGGACCGGCTCGAAGTCATAGACCAGACGCAGCGGAAGCATGCCGCTCTGTCCCATGCCCGGTTCAGGCGGCACCTGGTCGAAATCAAAATAGCAGAAGCGCTGCGGAGTCATGATGACCGGATGGCCTTCCATGACGGCATCCTTCCCGCATCTGACTGCGCGCCATGCCATGATGGTGGCTCCGGGAGAAACCTTTCCCTCCAGCATCTCGTCCCATCCTATGATGCTGCGGCCATGGGCGTTGAGGTATTCTTCGATTTCAGTCATGACATAGCTCTGCAGGTATGCTTCTTTTGGGTGCTCTCCATCCTTGAGACCCAGCTCTGCAGCCTTTGCCTGGCATTTCGGACATTCATGCCAGCGCGATCTGGGGCATTCGTCTCCACCGATGTGGATGTATTCCGACGGGAATACCTCCATGACCTCGTCGAGCACCGTCTTGAGAAAATCCAGTACAGCCGGATTTCCGGCGCAGAGCACCTCGTCGCTGATGCCCCAGCGGGTACGCACCTCATAGGGGCCGCCTGTGCATCCAAGTTCCGGATATGCTGCCAGTGCGGCCTGCATGTGGCCTGGGAGATCTATCTCGGGGATGATCTCGATGTTGCGTTCTGCAGCATAGGCTACCAGTTCCCGGCATTCCTCCTGTGAATAATAGCCTCCATGCGGTATGCCGTCATACTTCACATCGGCTCTGTTGTTTCCGACCTGAGTCTGCGTACGGATGGATCCGGTCTCTGTAAGGAGTGGAAATGCCTTGACCTCGAATCGCCATCCTTGGTCATCTGTAAGGTGCCAGTGGAATCGGTTGCATCCGTGCAGAGCCATCATGTCAAGATAGCTTTTCAGGTATTCGACGGTGAAGAAGTGCCTGGCGGTATCAAAAAGTACTCCGCGGTAGGCGAACCTCGGCGCGGCGCTTACGGTGCCGCATGGCATGGACACCTCGGCCGAAATGTCAGCAGGGAGGGATTTGCGCAGGGTCTGTATGCCATAGAAGACACCAGAAGGCGAACCTCCTGTGACCGTGATATGGTGACGGGTCACTTTGATGGCATAGGCTTCCGTGTCCTGCACCATGACGGAATCCACCTCGAGGATGATGTCTCCCGTACCTGGGGCACATTCCAGGCTTATGCCGGTCATATCCCCGACATAGCCTGACAGGAAGTCTGCATTGCGCTTCATGGCAGGGTCATCTGCAGGATACCCGACAGTGAGGCCGGATCTGAGAGTGAAGGTTCCGTGTCCCGGGGTGATTTCCGGGGCAGGAATCACGTTATAGTCAGCATATGTGCAGCCTGATTCTCTGCATGAGACGAGCAGCAGACATAGGGCTATGAAATACAGATATCTTTTCATTGCAGGATCTTCATTTCGGCAGTGGCTGCTAATATAGCAATAATTGTCGCTTGCCATGCCGATAGCCGTGTACACCGGATGATTAGTTGGCAAATATGCATATATTTGTGTCAAATCAATGCCGTTATGGAGTATTTGTCAAAAGAAGGACATGACAAGATAGCTGCGGAGCTCGAGAACCTCATCAGTGTCGAGTTCCCCAAGATCAAGGACGCGCTTTCAGAAGCCCGCGCCCAGGGAGACCTGAGCGAGAACTTCGAGTACCGTGCAGCAAGGAGGGCGCAGGCGAAGATGATCAGCAGGATACGCTTTCTCCAGAATGTTCTCAAATATTCCAGAGTCATAGACACGAAGACTCTTCCAAGGGATCAGGTGACTCTCCTGAGCAGGGTGGGATTTACCAATCTGGATACAGGCGATCAGATGTCATATACCATAGTCAGCCCTCATGAGATGAATCTCCAGGAGGGAAAGATATCCCTGAAATCTCCCATCGGGGAGGCTCTCATGGGCAAGAAGGCCGGCGACGAAGTGGTGGTCCATGCCCCTGCCGCCACTCTGAGACTGAGAATAGACAGTGTGTCAATGGATATCTCCGGGCAATGACAATGGCAGCCTGCTGCCCTAGCAACGTCTGCCGCCTCATCCCGTACTACAGCTGGGACAACCGCGATGCCTGCGAGATGAAGGTATGGCTCCCTTACGGTTTATGATATGTAGGACCGTATACCATTTACCCTGATACGCGACTATTACATGCCTCGCTTTGTGGAGAAGGCTCCGGCACCGAGGCTTATTGCCCTACCATTCTCCCATGGTACTGTCCTCATGTGTGAGCATCAGCTCCATCTCCGGTCCTTCCCAGGTGAACTTGTAGATATCAAAGCATTCATTCCGGGGACCATCGAGAGTTGCCATGGCCGTGTAGTATGTATGGCCCACCTCAAATCTTGTCGTTGAGGTGCCGTCTCCTACGCCATTGTTGTCATGTGCATAAACACCTAGGAACGTAGAACCATAGTTGTGATGGTAATCTGTAATGAACTTGCTGTCAAAGTACTTTCCCGGTGAGGAAAAACCGAGATCTCTGATCTGGAGGCTGTCTGCAGTCTGACCCACCCACGGGACATCTGTCACTAGCTCATTCGATTTGATATCGTACGGATAGACATAGTCCCAAGTCCCTTTGATCCTGTATCGGAAACGGATGTCCTTGAAGATGCTCTCGTTGGTCGTATGAATCGTAGTCCAGAACAGCCGGCCGTTGGCCTTATTGCTTTGGGCATCGACCACAAATCCATACACCCAATAGTCAGTGTCCGGCTGGAGGAAATTCTGAGTGTAGTCAGTCTTCCCGTAGCTGAGATTATGAGATGCAAAATCCGCAACCGTGGTCTCAAGGTTCATGTATTGGTCATGGCGCCACTTGACATACTCCACATACGCGCTGTCTAGGGCAAGATCCATGAAAGCCTGCTCATACTTGTCAGGGTCTATCCCGGGGATGACCCTGTCCACGCTGTATAGGAAATATGCCGGACGGTCAGGCGTGAAGGTTATATCCACGAATCCGGCTGAGACGCGGTTTATCGTGATGTCAATGCTGACATCCGGCCCCGAATCGAAATCAGCATACTGGTCACATGCCCAGAGAGAGAGAGCGGCTGAGACCATGATGATACAGTGGAATATCTTACTCTTCATCTTCAAGGATAGTCTTTACGGTATAAACAAAGCGCATGCAGCATAGCTGGTGGTTGCCGTAGTAACCAAAGTTGTACTGGATATTCGAACCTGCCCATCGAGCCTTGGCCTTGGCAGCTATGGCAAATGGAACGGTGTCATCCTCGATGGAATGCATCATGTATACCGGTGCTTCCGGGTGCCATGCAAAGGAGAGGATGGAATTCTCTGTCATCACCTGGTACAGCAGGGATATCTCAGCGCTTGTGCGGTCAAATGCCCGTGGGGCAAGGATGTCGTCTGTATGCGAGGAGCCTATGATATGGTTCATCATGCCTGATGAAGTGTTCTTCTCAAGGAACCACTCCTCGACATGTTCCCTGATTTCTGGGAGAAGAAGCTTGTCGATGAGGTCATCGCTCATATGATGCCCCTTGACCATTCCCACTATTACAAAAGGCACTCCGCATGGATAACTGGCCGTATTTGACTCTATGTAGCTCTCGAAGGTAGCCTTGATGTCATATATGCCTCCGCCGGCGAACACACGCTTGATGTCGATGGGATGCGCGCTTCCTTTACCGTGGTCCCGCTCGATGAGATACTCTGTCGCCATGCTGACAGCACCTCCCTGGGAGTATCCCATGAGATAGATGTCGGGATTCTCCGGTTCACGCCCGATCGCTTTGAAGAAAGGACAAGCCGCCAGATACATGTCGAGAACGTTGCGGGCGGTAAGCTCCATCATGAGATACGGATGGTATAGATGCCTCGTGATGCCATAGCCGATGTAGTCAGGAACGACCACTGCATAGCCCAGCTGTGCAAGCTGCCCCTCCATGGGGAATGAGCTTGACGGACATTCCCTGTTGCTGCCCATGGTGTAATGAGACACAAGAATGACTCGCTTGATGGCTCCGTCTGCAGGTATGATGATCTTTCCTGAAAGGGTGATGGGTCTGCCATATTCATCGGTAGACCTGTATACTCCACAGATCTCGATCACCTTCCGTTTCTGCTGCCATTTCATGAAAGACTGAATGAAATCATTGATCGTACATCCGGTGGCCTTAGTCTGTGCAAGATCATTCTCAATGAATCCGTTTACGGATGTGCCATCAGGAAGGGTGGTCTCATCAGGAAGGCCCTTGCTCAGATCCACGATCCCTCTGGTGGTAGGCTGGAACATCGACAGGTCTGAAGTGTCCAGTGAGTCTAGATCAATGTATATGTCCTCATTCAGCACGCACCCTGCAGTCAGGACGGCGAACATCAATATATGGAGTACTCTCTTCATGGCTTTAGAGTGTTATGCCTACACTCACGCTGACAAGGCGTGAGCCGAGCATATATATTTCATGCATGCTGCCCAGAGACACAAGTCCACCCAGATCAAAAGATGCAAAGTATTGTCCCATGGTTCCTCTGAAACCGGCCACATTCAGATACATGGCAGGGGCACAGACAGTGGTACGGGACAGGAAGTCGACCTGGGAGCCGGTGTTTATGTTCAGACCTGCGCCAAGCCCGCTATGCATGGAAAAGTGGGGTCGACGGATGTAGGTGAATGAAATCACAGGCATGACGCTTATATTCGCAAAGTGCTCCCGTCCATTGTTGCGAATCAGCTCACCCTTCCCGTCATGAACCAGCCTGTCCCATCCGACAGAGCTGAAATCAGCCATGATGCCTGCTGAGAACCATCTTTTGATGTTGTATCCGGCAGACAGGAACCAATGCTGTGAATAGCGGTAATTATCCGTGGCACTGACTGTTTCCGTATCTGGAAGAAACCCCGGAAACACGCTTTCCTTGTGCCAGATGAGAGATTCGAACATCTGATCTCCCCATCCTGCGCTGAGATCAAATTTTCCAGAAGGAGTTTGAGCCGGAGACACTTGCGACATGGCAGATATTGCCAATGTCACAAGCAATAGTCTCATGTGTTTATTCGCGAACATGCCGTGCATTTGCACAAATATACTCATAAAACGGATAATTCTCTTGATGCATTCATGAAGTTTGCCTGTCATCATCTCGCGCCGGCCCTTGTCGTACGTCATTGCGAGCGATGCGAGGTTGGAGTGGGCATGAAAGAAGGTCTTGCATGCTACTCCGTTATGGCATTTTTTAGTATTTTCGCGGTATGAAAAAACTGATGATTCTCCTTATCGCCGCTGCTGTGGCGTCATGTGCGCCGAAGACGGCTCATCTCCAGCACCAGGACTGGGCACCGGATGTCCTGGCCGGACTTAATGACTTTATGGATATGTATGGCCATCCAAAGGCTCCGGCCTATGCCGTTTTTGATTTTGACAATACTACGGCCATATTCGACATTGAGGAGAACCAGATGAACTGGCAGCTCGAGAACATGGCCTTCGAGATGGATCCGAACAGGCTCAGGGAGGCCATTTCGACTGATCTTGACCTCGCGAGCGGAGTTTATGACGGCTGGATCGCTGATGTGTCCGCGGCATATACTCACCTCTGGAACGAGTATGGACCGTTCACATGGAGAGGTCTGGAGGGAGAAGCCCTCGAGGCAGTCAGGAAGGATCCCATGTGGCAGGAACTCGGAGGCAAGATGTACTCCATGTATGAGGTGATCTATGCTCACGAGTCGCCTACCATCTGCTACAACTGGACAAAGTTCTGGGCCACAGGCATGACGGACACACAGCTTGACTCCCTCTCTGTCAAGACTCATACCATATGCTCAAGCCAGCCTACTGTCGCAAAGACATGGAAAGGAAGCCCTGACATAAAGTCGGCCATCGGCCCTGTCGAGTTCGGCTATGAGATAGGAACAGGTGTGACAGACAATCTCCGCGAGCTCTGGAAGACCCTGAGGGATAACGGCATAGACGTGTGGGTATGCTCGGCTTCCGGCACCCGTCAGGTGCTGATGGCAGTCGACGTGTTCGGACTTCATGACTATTGTACCGGTGTACTTGCTATGACAGTGGCTCACGATGAGCAGGGACGTCTCACCAACAGATATGACTACGAGACCGGCCATGCATTTCTCGCCCTTCCTGGCGGAGGCTGGCAGGAGGATACTCTCGCTACCAAGTGTCAGACATGCGGCCCGGGCAAGGTGACATCGATCATGAATGCGATTGCGCCGAAATACGGCGGCCGCGGTCCGGTGGCCTGCTTCATGGACTCTACCGGAGACTTCAACTTCTGTACGGAATTCAGCTCGCTCAAGGCAGTGCTCTGCTTCAACCGCGGCAACAGGAAAGTCACCGACGGCGGCGGACTCATCGCGGAGGTCGCCATCTATGAGCGTGATGTCCTCGGCTACGACCTCAAGAAGGCGAATGAGGCTGGCGACATCTTCTACATGCTCCAGGGTCGTGATGACAACGGCATGAGAAGCCTCCGCCCGTCAAACTCCACTGTCGTGCTTGGTGAGACGGAAGAGAGGCTCTTCGCCAACGAGAACAATTATGCCCAGTATCAGTATTTCGTGGACAACAAGATGAGTGTCCGCGATATCCTCGAGAAGTTCTGCATCAAGACCCCTGCGGAGGATTCCCCGCTCGGGTTCAAATACGGCTTCCTCAATTCGTACGACGGCTACAGATCCAAATAGGACAGATTCCAGACATGACAAGGCGTCTGCCGGTCATCGCTTCCAATACAAAAAACACGTTGTTTATCGTTCGAAGCGGACATAGTCAAGTTGGAATGTCCCGTTTCCAGAGTCTGCCTTTGCAAAGCTGGCCCATAATGCATGGGATCCTCTGGGAACACGCGCCGGTATGGTGATCAGTTGCCAGTCGTCGCTCGCAGGAATGGTTATCCTTGCAATTTCTTTTCCTCCTATCTTGTCGGCGGATAATGTTATGCTGGATTCCACGTCCGACCTGACACGGATAGAGACGCTTCTGACTTTCCTGCGGAATCTGATGTATTTCCATACGGCAGAGTCTGAGTCCTGTATCTGGCTGAGGATTTCTCTCTCAGGATCATCCGTCATCTTCTCTATCCTTACATGGCCACTCAGCTTGCATGCCCTTGCTGCGTCTATCGTTCCCATGCAGTCAAGAGGCTTTCCAGTCCCCTGAGTTGTCATTTCGACCTCGTCGATGGTGCCGTCCCTATTGAATCGTATCCTCTCGATGCAGGCTTTTCTCATAGCGACGCACCCGTGTGTGGCGCGGTGGTACAGGACATACCATTTCCTCTTGTATCTGACGACACTGCCATGGTTGTTCCAGACCTCAGGGTCGCATCCGGCATTGTCGATTATCACACCCTTGTATGTGTACGGGCCGAGCGGAGAAGTCGCCATCGAATAACCTATGCAGGTCGGGCGGTGGTTTCTGCTTATGTCTGCATATACCAGATAGTAGTACCTGCCTCTTTTGAAGGCGAATATCCCTTCGTGGAAACCATTGTTTTCTTCGTCAAGGAATCCTTCCGTGAATGACCCCTGGTCAAGAGTCTTGAGATCAGGGTTCATTTTATATGCCTTTGACGACATCTGGCCGAAGAAATAGTAGGCCTGGCCGTCATCGTCAATGAATACCGCCGGGTCTATCTCATGTGGACCTTCAATCACTTCTGCCTCCTTGAATGGGCCTATTGGACTTTCTCCTTCGGCAACGAATTCATCACCCCCCGGGTTCTCGAAGTACAAGAGCGTCTTGCCATCCTTATATACCGCATCAGGGGCGTAGATTATGGTTTTCCACCTGAAAGTATTTTTCTCGTGCTTCCAGTTGATCAAGTCAGATGTGGAAAGAATGTCATATCTGTCAGAACAGTAATAGTCTGGAGATTCGTCCCTTGATCCGTAAATATAAAGCCTGCCATCGGGCGCCACTCTGGCAGACGGATCTGCAAGATAGACACCCATAGGGGATATCGGATTCTGTGCATTGGCGAGGATGCAGCACACAGATGCAAAGAACGAAGTGAATGTCTTGATTTTGTGGTGTATGTTCATATGAAGACTTGATGTAAGGGAAGGGCTTAATCCTTGACGACCAGGCTGTCTCCTGTGTCTTCGATCTCATAGAAATGAGCTCTCTCGAGTCCACCTCCGTTAGGGGAGTGGAGCGACACGTACAGCCTGCCATCCAGTGACCTGAAGATCATGCCATGGCCGCCGTCCTTTGTGAAGAGTGGCTTCTCCTGCTGCTTCCATGGGCCCTGGATGCGTCCTGTGGTGGACTCCGCAATGCCGATGGCGTATCCGCCCTCTTCTGTGAAGCTTGACCAGATCATCAGGAGCTTGCCTGTCTTGGTCTTGTATATGAAAGGACCGTCAGTGACATACCTGTCGTCCTTCATCACCCATGGCGCCGCGGAAGCGCAGAACAGGCGGAGGGGTGCGCCTTCCGGAGCAGAGAGGTCCTTCTTCAGCGGCTGCAGCACCATCTCACCGTCTGCCACCTCTACCCATTCATGGCAGTAGACCATATACGGCTTGCCGTCTTCCACCCACAGGGTGCCGTCCAGGCACATCTGATCCATCGGTGTGAATGGCTCATGCCCGAATGCCTTGAACGGGCCTTCCGGAGACTTGGACCAGAATACCTGTGTGCCGCGGAAAGTGTATTTCGGGTGACCTTCCTCATTCCTTTTCCATACAAGGCCGGTGTTGATGGTGGCGAAGATATAATATCTGCCTTTGTATCTGTGGACTTCCGGCGCCCAGATGGTGCCGGTGATCCAGTTGTCTTCCGGGATGGTGAGTACCCTCTTCGGACCCTCCCAGTTCTTGAGGTCGCGGCTCTTGAACACCTCGACACCGCCTATGGCATTGCCGTTGGTGTCAAATACATCTGCTGTGGCACTGCGGTACAGATAGTAGACCCCCTGTGCCTCGTCTGTCACGATATAGGGGTCCCTGATATAGAGGTCTTCGGTCTTGATGGTCTGTGCCTCTGCGTAGCCTGCCGTGATGGCGGCAAGGACTGCCGAGATGAAGATTTTTCTGTTCATGTGGAAGTGTGGCTGTCTTTAGTCTTGATACGTGGTTTTTATGATTCCGGGTGCAGGGAGGTGCATGCCGCACAACGTAAGCTTGTTATCCACTGCATATCGGAGGATGCGTCTGCGCACTTCGACGGCGGCCTCCTGATCCATGTCGAAGAATGCGCAGAACTCAGGATGCTCCACCTGGAGGGCGGCGCCGTGGATAAGGTCCCCGATGATGAGTATGTTGTCCTTCTGGAACACGGTGTGGCCCGGAGTGTGGCCGTAGGCCTCGATGGTCTTGACTCCGCCGGGCAGGATGTCTCCAGCCTGAAATCTGTGGAGACGGTCGGCATATGCTGAAAGGACGGCCTTCGGAAGAGCGGCGCGGTCGCCCTCCATTGCGGTCCACGCATCAGCCTCGATGGCGTTGATCCATACCTCTGCATTCGGGAATGTCTTCTGACCGTCCCTGAGCATGCCTCCGATATGATCCGGATGGAGATGTGAGATGAATACATACTTCAACTTCTCAGGCGTGATTCCGAATTCTGCGAGTTTTGGAAGAAGCTGGCTGAACGGTGCCCCGAGGCCGGCGTCTATGAGGATGTCCTTTCCTTCAGTCTGGAGCAGGACACAGCTTATGCTTGACGGCACACCGTCCTTCAGTCCGAGAGAGTCCCAGATCTCATCGGGAACGGTGGGGAAGATGCGGCGCTCCTGTACTGAAGGTCCCGGTTTGTCTTCGATCCAGAAGGCTTTGGTGACAGGTTTCTGACCGCAAGAGGCCAGTGCGAGCGCCATTGCGGCGCAGATGATTGCTTTCTTCATGACAGTGGTGATTATTCTGAGTAAAGGCCCTCGCGTGAGAGCTGATGCTTGAGGTTTGCAATGCCATAGGCGACCACAGCTTCGATGACTGCCGAGTACTCGACATATTCAGGTATGACGCGGTTGTAGAGGTCGCGCTCTGTGTGCCAGATCTCGTAGTAGCTGAAATTGTAGCCGAGCGGGTCGGTCTCCTGGAATCCTATGGTAGGCACGCCGTTCATGGCGAAGTATGCGTGGTCAGAGCCGCCTGCGCGCTTCGGGCGCGGACCTGCCGGGCTTTCGCGTCTGCTGACGGTGAAAGGCATGCGTGGGTCGTAATTCATGACAGGGGCGCAGATCTTCACATAGTCGTCATACATGGCATCCGGTACCGTCACTCCGGTGGCGGCAAGCGGACCGCCGTCGCGGTTGATATAGTTGGAGATCTTCTCCAGAGGCACGGTCTTGTTCTCGACAAAGAACTTCGATCCATAGAGACCGTATTCCTCGCCTGTCCAGAGGCAGAAAAGCATGGTGCGCTCAGGCTTGGCGCCGGAAGTCGCGAGAAGGCGTGCGGCTTCCATGACGATGGCTGAACCGTGACCGTCATCGACACCGCCGGTGGCTGAGTCGAAGGCATCGAGGTGACCGCCGAGGATCACATACTCGTCAGGGTGCTTTGTGCCCTTGATGGACGCGATGATATTGTGGTACTTTACAGGAACCGGGCTGAAATGGTTGCGGATGTCGAATTCCAGCTCGATGTCCGCGAACTCCTTCACCTTCTGCTCGATCATCGCATACTGGTGCGCGTCAAGCTTGATGTCACAGACGGTAGGAAGGGTGTCCCAGGTGAGGTTGTGGCAGTTGGCTCTGTCATAGTGCACCTTGAGTGGAAGGTCCGCCTTCTGGATGAAACCGAGCACACCTGCTTCCACCATTTCCCTGTAGAAAAGTGCCGGAGGGGTGTTTGTCTCGTGAAGCGCTTTCGGGAGCATGCGGTGCTCCGCGTTGTGGCGGCGTATCTCCTGGTTGAGAGTCTCGATGCTGTCGATGCGCGCCTTCTGTACGGTGCGCAGAGAGTCTCCGCGCGGCGAAGCGTCGAGAGCCATGCCGTTGGACTCTCCTCCGATGAGCACCCATGCTCCCTTGAGGCGTCCTTTCATCTTTTCAAGCTCCCTGCGTGTCTTGGGCTCGATGACCACATGGCCTCTCTGAACGCCCTTGGTGCCGGCTGTGTAGGACGGTGTGCCGAAATGCAGAGGCATGTTGGTGTCACCCACCACGTGACCGAACCACGGACCCCTGTTGAAACCAACCGTCATGGTTCCGACTTCCTGTACCTGCACGTCAAGTCCCCATGATCGGAACTGTGCCGCAGCCCACTGCTCGGCATCCTCGAGGGCGTGTGAACCCACTACGCGTCCGCCTATCCTGTTGGTGAGGATGTCCACATGGTTCATGACCTGGTTGTCAGTGCGTCCGGTCTCGAGAATCTTCTGCACTGTCTTGTCCTGTGCCGCGCCTGTTGCCATGGCTGCGGCGAGAAGGACGAGGGTGAAAAGTGTCTTTTTCATCTGATATCGTTGTTTTATATGATTATCTGTTGCCGTCCCTGTAATGTCTCGGAGACATGCCCGTTACGCGTTTGAAGTACTTTCCGAACAGGGACTGGTTCATGAATCCCATCGAGTCGCTTATCTGCTCCACGGTGAGGTCGGTAGATCGCAGCAGAGCCTTGCTCTCAGCAATGACGAAGTCATCTATCAGCTCGAGCGCCGGCTTGCCGGTGGCTTCTCTGACAGACTGTGAAAGGTATTTCGATGTGATGCAGAGCCTGTCAGCGTAGTACGCCACAGTGCGTTCAGTCTTGTAGTTCTCTTTCACCAGCTGGTAGAACTTCTCGGTGATGTTCTCGCTGCGCGAGAGCGGTTTCTCCTTGAGCCTGTCAGGGTGGCTGAGCGCAAATCCATAGAAGAGGGTAAGCGTCATGTGCCTGGCGGCCTCAAGTCTGTAAGGGGATTCCTTCATCTGGACCATGTTCCACAGGAGGTAATTGAACGCGATGGTGACCTTGCTCTGTCCGGTCAGCGGGAATACCGGATCCCTCATGATCTGGGAGCGCAGCTGTCCGTACATGTTCGACTCTGACAGGATGTTGTCGGTCAGCTGCTTGGAGATGACGATGACGTCCATGCCTGTTCCGTGGCCTATGGGACCCTGACGGACGACCATTCCTTCCATGTATATGATCATGCACGGTCCCTTGATGTGGTAGTCCTTCATGTTGACTGACACATCGACCGTACCGTGGTTGATGAAGATGGCGGTGGTGGCATCGGCTATGAACGGTTCGTCATCGACGACCCAGAACGACTCGGCATCCATCAGAAGCATGTCGTTTCCTATCCTGTGGTTCTCGTCAACCTGCTGCCCGAAATGATCTCTCTTGTGAAGTCTTCCTCGCATGCTGCTGAATATGAGATATGTATAGTACAAATATCGCACAAATTAGTATAAAATACATATTGCAATTGCATAAATCCGTATAATATCCCAAAACATTGGCAAAACGGTCCCTAATTGTCCGAAATATGCGAATACATTTGTGCCATAATACCAAAACCGACACCATGAAGGCAAGTTACAGCACACTCTGCGAACTTTTCAAGTACTCTACCGAGGCATTTTCTGACAGGACCATGAACCGCTCATATGATTCAGAGGCCGGATACACTTATGGAGAGTTCAGGCAGACCTGTGAACGTCTCTCCGGTCTCCTGTCACGTCACGGCGTGGGAGCTGAAGACAGAGTCGCCATCTACTCGACCGGACATCCGAATTGGTCTGTCGCCTTCTTCACGGCTGTGGCTTTCGGCCGCGTGGCAGTGCCTGTGCTCCCGGACTTCTCCGGAAATGAGGCCCAGCACGTGCTTGAGCACAGTGGGGCCAAGGTGCTTTTTGTTTCAGCGAAACAGCTTGCAAAACTCAGCGAAGAGGTCCTTTCAGGGCTGAGCCTCGTGATCGGCGTGGAGACTCTCGAGGTGCTCCGTGACAACAGCGCGGATGCCGCATACGCAAATATCAGCACGCCGCTTCCGGAGTCGCTCGCGGCCATCATCTACACTTCGGGTACTACCGGCGCAGCCAAGGGTGTGATGCTCCAGCACCGCAATTTCATGGCGAATGTCACGGCGGGCTTCCATTTCTATCCTATCGGCAGAAAGGATGTCCTGCTGTCTATCCTCCCGCTCGCGCATGCATACGAGCTCAGCCTCGGCATGCTCTATCCGTTTGCGGCAGGATCAATCGTGTACTACATATCAAAGGCTCCGACACCTTCTTACCTGATGAAGGTCATGCAGGATGTGCGTCCGACTGCAATGCTCACTGTACCGCTCATCATCGAGAAGGTCTACAAGGGCAACATCGTGCCTATGCTCCGCAAGAGTCCTTTCCTGCACTGGATGGATCAGCACATGCACAGACTCCTGTGCCTGCTTGTGGGAAGAAGGATGGTGAAGACTTTCGGGGGCAGGATGAGATTCTTCGGTATAGGTGGAGCCAAACTTGATGTAAATGTGGAGCGCTTCCTCCATGAGGCACGTTTCCCGTACTACATCGGTTACGGTCTGACCGAGTGCGCGCCGCTCCTGGCTCTCTGCAGGTACAACGAGACGGTGCCAGGCCAGATCGGCAAGGCCGTCTATGGAGTGGAGTTGCGCCTTGATGACCTCAATCCCGAAACAGGGGAGGGTGAGATTGTCGCCCGCGGCGAGAACATCTTCCCTGGATACTTCAGGGATGAGGAACGCACCAGATCTGCCTTCACTGAAGACGGATGGTTCCGCACAGGAGACCTTGCGGCTGTTGACGAGCGGGGCTGCTACACTATCAAAGGCCGCATCGGCAACATGATAGTGGGTGCATCAGGAGAGAACATCTACCCTGAGGAAATCGAGAAGGTCGCCAGAGAGATACCTCAGATCGAGGATATCATCGTGGTGAGCCGCGGAAAGAAGCTGGTTGCCCTTGTCAAGTGTGTGGACAGCCTGTTCGACCTGGCCAATGCCAAGGATGACGAGCAGACCAGGGCTGCCGTTGAAAGCTTCAAGCGCACCGTCTCCGACTACGTGAATTCGCGTGTCAGCGCTGCGTCCCAGCTCAATTCCATCGAGCTCATGACCAAGCCTTTCGAAAAGACGGCTACACTGAAGATACGTCGTTTCCTCTACTCGAAGGATGCGCCTACGGTGTAAGGAATTACGCCGGAAAGTGCTATCTTTGGGGGAATGAAGGGAAGAAGAATCATGTCATTGTCAGCAGCGGCCGCAGCGTTTACCGGTGTGGCCGGGGCCGAGGTCAAGAGGCCCAACATCATCCTTTTCATGGTTGATGACATGGGCTGGCAGGACACTTCTGTGCCGTTCTGGACCCAGCCTACGCCATACAACTCCATGTTCGAGACTCCCAATATGGAGAGGCTTGCCGGCCAGGGCATGATGTTTACTCAGGCATACGCCTGCGCGATCAGTTCTCCCTCACGCTGCAGCCTCATCACGGGAGCATGCAACGCCCGCCACGGTGTCACGAACTGGACGCTCCAGAGGGGAGAAAGCACCGATCTGGAGGATCCCAGGGTCATTCTTCCTGAATGGAACCTCAATGGAGTCGCCCTGGATCCGGGTATCCCGAGGACATTTACCGGCACTTCATTCGTCAAGACCCTGCGTGACAGCGGCTACCATACCATTCACTGCGGCAAGGCCCATTTTGCAGCCAAGGACACTCCCGGTGAGGATCCGTGCTACTGGGGTTTTGAGGTGAATATCGCCGGCCATGCCGCAGGAGGTCTCGCGACCTATCTGAGCGAAAAGAACTATGGACATACGGCAGACGGCAAGGCATGGTCCCTGATGTCCATCCCAGGTCTCGAGAAGTATTGGGGCACCGGCACTTTCGCGACCGAGGCCTTGACCAGAGAGGCCATAGGCGCGCTTGACCGTTCCCTGGACGACGGACGCCCGTTCTTCCTGTATATGGCACACTATGCCGTCCACATCCCGATAGACCGTGATGTCCGCTATTTCCAGAAATATCTTGACAAGGGTCTTGGGGAGAAGGATGCGGCGTATGCATCGCTGGTGGAGGGCATGGACAAGAGCCTCGGAGACCTCATGGACTGGCTCGAGGCGTCCGGGAAAGCTGACGATACCATCATCATATTCATGAGCGACAACGGAGGTCTCGCCACCCAGCCTCAATGGCGCGACGGTGATCCTTACACCCAGAACGCTCCGCTCCGCAGCGGAAAGGGCTCGCTCTACGAGGGTGGCATACGCGAGCCGATGATAGTCAGCTGGCCTGGTATGGTCAGGGGTGGAACGCGGTGCGGCAGTTACCTGATGATAGAGGATTTCTACCCGACCATACTCGAGATGGCGGGGGTAGAGGGGCCTCTGCCGGATTCGGTGGACGGCATCAGTTTCGTGCCGCTTCTTACCGGCAGGGGGGATACGTCCCGCAACAGATCCATCATCTGGAATTTCCCGAATGTCTGGGGCAACGAAGGCCCGGGCATCAATCTCAACTGCGCCATCAGGCGTGGGGACTGGAAACTGATATATGATTATGCCACGGGCAGAAAGGAACTGTACTGCATCCCGCAAGACATAGGCGAAGAGCATGACATGGCGCAGGAGCGTCCGGCTCTCGTGCGCAGGCTTTCCAGGAGGCTGGGACGCAGCCTTCGTGACATGGGAGCGTTCAGACCGTCGTTCAGAGACACCGGCCGTCCATGTCCATGGCCGGATGAAATATGAAAGCATACCATATGAAGACATTTACCCGCATCATCATTGCGGCGCTGCTCATCATCGCGGCGACCGGCGCCCGCAAGCCTCAGAAGGCCCTGATCATCACGGGCCAGAACAACCACAACTGGCCGGTGAGCCATGTCGCCATCGAGCGCATCCTGTCATCTTCCGGCCTCTTCAAGGTGGAGACCGCCATTTCCCCTGCCAGGGGTGAGGACATGTCCGGCTTCAAAGTGGACTTCCGCAGATACGACGTCGTCGTCGTGGATTACAACGGAGACGAGTGGTGCGATGAGATGAAGTCAGCCTTCGAACGCTACGCAGCGGATGGCGGCGGCATAGTCATGTACCATGCCGCAGACAACTCCTTCCCGCAATGGAAGGCCTACAATGAGATGAACGCCCTCGGCGGCTGGGAAGGCCGCAATGAGAAGGACGGACCGTATGTGTACTGGAAGGACGGGGCGCTCGTGCGCGACATGACCCCCGGTCCGGGAGGCTCACACGGTGCCCAGCACGAGTATGTCATGGAGTGCCGCGATGCTGCGCACCCTATCGTGGCGGGACTTCCTGAAAGGTGGAAGCATGGCCGTGACGAGCTCTACGACAGGATGAGGGGCCCGGGCAACATTGGCGATCTCCTCTACACGGCGTATGCCCCGCAGGAGCTTCGCGGTTCCGGCCGCAACGAGCCGCTCATCTTCACCGTCGATTACGGCAGAGCCCGCATCTGCCATATCATGATAGGCCATGCCGGACCTACCCTTGAAGACAACCCTGCAATGCAGTGTGTCGGTTTCCAGACTCTGCTGCTGCGTGCCTGCGAGTGGTGCGCGACCGGCAAGGTCAGGCAGCCTGTACCGGATGATTTCCCGACAGAAGGGGAGTGCTCGTTCAGGAAGGAGTACAGGTAGCCTCACTTCACCATTTCGATGAGGAAAGCGTCTCTGGCCGCGATGCTCATGTCTACGGCCAGGGTTCCCCTGTGTCTTGGCATCATTTCACGGCGGCCTTCGCTGTCGATGATATTCACCCTGAAACTGCCCTTGATTCCGTATCGGGCAGGATCCACTTCGAAGCGCACCGGCTGCTCCGTATCGGAGATGTTGGTGATGGCGACTGCATATCCCCCCTGCTGGGATTTCCATCCCTCGCTGAAGATGACAGGTGTCTCGATTCTTGCCGAGGTGACGGCGTTGCCATGTCTTCCGGCATAGATGGAGATGCGTGAGACATCGATACTGTCGCATGCGCAAGGTATTTCGGGGCCACGGGTGCATATGCCTGTGCAGAGGTATTCAGGAGCATTCATTCTGGTCAGGACCAGACGCTTGAGGTACTCAAGCTCCTGAGGGCGGCTCTCCCTGAGGAAGGAATGGTAGTTGGCTATCATCGGCTGTGTGCCCCATACGAAACCCCTTGCCTGCTCCATCCTGAATTGGCTGTTGAATGCCTCCGGGAGCTCGGTCTCCCTGTTGGCAGGGCGGAATTCTTCCGGCCAGAGGTCATCGTACGGCGGATAGACGAGCGACGAGTAGCTGCCGAAGCAGATGGCCCTGTCATGATAGACCGCCTGGAACAGAGGGATGGTCTGGATATCCTGGATGCCCATATATCTCTCGCGGCTGGCCTCAAGCGTCAGGAACAGGTCCAGGTATGGCATCCAGGTCTCACCGGAGCCTTCACCGGCAAGAACCGGATCCGTCGTGGTGCTGCGTATCATATCGGTAAGTTTTCCGAAATTGTTGATCCACATGTTTCTGTCGCCGAGTGGATGTCCGTGGCTCGGGTCGTAGCACTGCATGGCCATGCAGGCCTGGTCCATATAGACTCCGCTTACACCGTAGCTGTTGATGACTGTGTCGCAGAGCGAGCGGTAGTGGTTCTTCCAGAAGTCCGTGCCCATGCACATCGGTGTCAGGGCATGTCCCGTGAATATATTGAATACCTGGGAGTAGTCGCTTCCGTCGCGCTTGACGGCCCTGTATTTCTCCACTCCGAGCTCATCCCAGCTTCCGGTGGCGTTGCCCCACTGGATGGAGTTCATATAGACTAGCATGTTGATTCCCTTCGTCCTGGCTTCCGCCACTGCTGCCTTGAATCTGTCCGTCCCGTCTCTCGGAGGTATGTATTCCGGGAATCCGTCATCGTATGGACACCCGTGCCACCAGTGCCACAGTACGCTCACCGGTATGTCCCCCAGGTATTCTTTCAGGTCGGCTGCTTCAGTAAGGACATTGTCGCTGTATCCTCTGTTCCATACCCAGACCGGAGTGTCTGCGGCCCATCCGGCGGTCTTTCCTGAGCCGGCTCTGCTGTCCCTGAACCATGGCATGTTCACGGCACTTTCTCTGTAGAGTGCTGCAGCCTCGTGCCAGTCACCTTGGAAAAGACCTATTATCATCTCGAAACCGGAGCTGTAGCTGTCCCTCTGTCCGTCCTCCGAAAGCTGGGTGCTGAAGCTGAGCGCCGTGTGTGTGCCGTCCATGTGCATGAAATAGTTCTTGGTCATGGACAGGCTGTCGTTTGAAGACATGTAGAGGCCCGGGTGGTCGTCGCAGCAGAGCGCCGCAAGCTGCATGTTGAGGGCTCCGGGACAGCTCCACCTGTAGGTCTTGACGCCGCTTTCAGGCAAGTCTCTCCTTGGGTTCGAGATGAGCGAGCCCTGCCAGCTGGAAACGATCAGTTTCTCATTGCGGCCGGCCTTGAATCCGCCGATTGTCGGATAGTTCACCGTGGTGAGTCCCTTGAATCCCGAGGCTTCTATCGACCAGAAGCTCAGCGGACTGCCTTTCTCCATACGTACCTTGCCTTTGACGGATGCACCGTCGGAGAGCTTCCAGTCAAACTCTGCGCTGCTGCCTGAAGTCTGCCGCAGGCAGAATGCGGCTCCTTCCATGTCTCCGAGCGTCTTTCCCTCTGCGGAGAGGATATTCCAAAGCGCCCTGTCTGATGCTCCGCGGTCTATCATTTCCATTCCGGATTTCTTGTCCCTGAACGAGATGACGCTTCCGTCGCCCATGTCGAATGTGATGGCGATGAGTTCGTTCTGGATGGTGCATGTGTTCTTTTCGGCTTTCTGCGATGTGCATGCCAGGCATGCCAGTGCCATCAGCAGCAGTGTGATCTTTTTCATCTCTGGAGGTGGTTTTGAAGTGCGTCGCGGTGCGTTTGCGGCTCGGATTGATGGGTAAATATAGCAATTTTTTTCAATGCTTTCATACGTGAAAATCGTAAATGATTATGTCATAGATAGATGGAAGAAACCCGAATAGAGTATGCTGAGATTGATATTTTTATAATTATGCGACTGTTTTTTATGGGAAATAAGTAACTTTGCGGCCGTTTTTTGTAGTGGGAATAATACTCAATTCATAATCATTATGTTCAAACGTTTGGTTAGTCTCAGCAGCAGGGCATCAGTATGTCTTGTGCTGGTCATGAGCGTCCTTTTCTCACTGGACGCCTCAGCTCAGTCAGCGTACCCGAGACAGATCACCGGAACAGTGTATGACGAGCAGTCAAACACTCTTCCCGGTGTCGCTGTCGTGGAAAAGGGTACAACAAATGGAGTGGTAACTGATGTCGACGGAAAGTTCAGCATCAAGGTGAAATCCGCTTCTTCAGTCCTTCAGTTCTCTTTCATGGGAATGGTGACCCAGGAAGTGAAAGTCACCAAGGATTCTTATTCTATCGTCATGAAGGATGCTGTCGATGCTCTCGTAGGGGCCGTGGTCAACACAGGTTACCAGAAGCTCGACAGACGCATGTCTGCTTCTTCCATCTCTTCTATCTCAGGAGAGGAAGTGCTTCAGGGCAACGCCTTCTCACTTGACAACATGCTTCAGGGCAAGATCCCTGGAATGACAGTCCTGAATTCATCTTCTACCCCTGGTGCTGCCACAAAGGTACGAATCAGAGGTACTTCCACCATTTCAGGTAACAGAGAGCCTCTCTGGGTGGTCGACGGTGTCATCCTCGATGACCCTGTATCGATTTCTACCGAGGTCCTCAATGACCTTGACAACGTGAACCTCGTCGGAAACGCCATCTCTGGCCTCAACCCTAACGATATCGATAAGATCGACGTCCTCAAGGATGCATCCGCTACCGCCATCTATGGTGTGCGCGCTGCCAACGGTGTCATCGTGATCACCACCAAGAAGGGTGCAAAGGGCGCTCCGAGGGTGAACTATTCCGGCAATGTCACTGTATCAGAGAGACCGAGCTACAACCGTCTCAACCTCATGAACTCACTCGAGCGAGTAGAGGTATCCAAGGAAATCGAGAGCAAGGGCCTCGACTACCGCTTCGAGCCTGCAGCTGTAGGTTACGAGGGACTCCTCTACGACCTCTACGACAGGAAGCTCTCTTACGATGACTTCCTTGCATCTGTAAAGAGGATCGAGGAGATGAACACCGACTGGTACTCACTTCTCTACAAGACCTCAGTGTCACACAAGCACAACATCTCCATCTCAGGAGCTGACAAGGCTGTGAACTACTATGTGTCAGGATCTTACGTGGATGATCAGGCAACCCTGAAGGGCACTGGTGTCAAGCAGTACAACATCATGGGCAAGGTGCAGGTGAACTTCCTGAGCAACCTCATCGGTACAGTCCAGATCAGAGGCAATATATCTGACAAGACATACCAGCACTCAAGCATCTCTGCCTACACATATGCATACAGCACTTCAAGAGCCATCCCGGCATTCAACGAGGACGGTTCATATGCATACTACAATGCGGAGCAGGGCTACAACGCACAGCCTCTCCAGTTCAATATCCTCAATGAGATAGACAACTCCGGAAGGACAGTATCCACAGACGCAGTCTATCTCAACTCAAATCTCGAGTGGACCATTCTCCCTGGGCTCAGGGCTACAGGAACATTCGCGATGAGTACAGCCAATACCGCAGAGAAGGAATGGTTCAGTGACCATTCATATGCAGCCGCAAAGCTCCGCAGACTCAACTATGGCGTTCCGTTCCCGGATGCCGACGTGTGGAGAGAGAATCAGTGCTATCTTCCTTACGGAGGTGAGCTCAAGAGCGGCAATACCAGAAACTTCTCATACACCACCCGTGCACAGCTCGACTACAGCAAGTATGTCAAGGGACATCATTTCACCGCAGCTGCAGGTACCGAGGCACGTTCTACCAGGTACACCGGTCTCTCATCGACTCAGTGGGGCTATCTCCCTCAGAGAGGCGAGTCCTTTGTGGAGATCGACCCTGTTCTCTGGCCTATGTACAACCAGATGACAAGGCAGCGTCCCGATGTTGTCACCAACAGGCTTTCAAACTACCTTTCACTTTACGGCGTCGTGTCTTACGCATACAAGTCAAGGTATATCATCAATGCCAATGTCAGGGCTGACGGTTCCAACAAATTCGGTCAGGACAAGAGCACACGATTCCTTCCTATCTGGTCAGTATCTGCAAGATGGAACATCCTCAACGAGAACTTCCTCAAGGATGTGATGTGGCTCAACGAGCTCTCACTCAAGGGATCATACGGTATCCAGGGTAATGTCTCAGACGACCAGACCCCTAGCATGATCATCAAGATGGGCTCTATCGACGAGCTTTCAGGTGACTACATGTCTACACTTTCAAAGCTTCCTAACCCGTTCCTCAAGTGGGAGAAGACCCAGTCATACAACGTCGCTCTCGACTTCGCCCTGTTTGACAACAGACTTTCAGGTACAGTCGAGTACTATTACAAGAAGGGTACCGACCAGATCGTGTCAGTGGACGTATCTCCTACCACAGGTGCTTCTCACATGAGCCTCAATATGGGTGACATCACCAACAGGGGATATGAGTTCATCCTCAATGCAGTGCCTGTGAAGACCAAGGACTTCAGATGGTCACTCTCACTCAACTCCGCAAGGAACATCAACATCGTCACCCGCGGCGGCATGGAGTCTGACTACACATACGCACAGTACATCAACGGTTCAGCCGTACTCAAGGGATATCCTATCAACTCCTTCTTCTCATACAAGTTCGACAAGCTTGACGAGAAGGGTCTTCCTGCCTTCCTCGACACAGACGAGGAGGACGGCATGACCAAGGAGGAGATGTTCAAGAAGGCATTCGCTCTCTCAGGAAACCGTATTCCTGACATGCAGGGCGGTTTCAGCTCTAACTTCTCATACAAGAGACTCACCCTCGGCCTGTTCTTCTCATACAGCGTGGGCTCAAAGCTGCGTCTCAACAACCTCTACAGCAACTCAGGCCAGTACCTGCCTAACCCTCAGCAGAACATGTCGGCTGAGTTCGTCAACAGATGGCGCCAGCCTGGTGACGAGGCTCACTGTGTCATCCCTGCCCTCTCTACAGACAACCTGAGCATGTCGGGTCTGTTCTCCGGCAGGACTATCCAGATTGCTGACAACAAGTGGCAGATGTACAACCAGAGCGACCTCAGAGTGGTATCTGGCGACTTCCTCCGACTCAGGACCGCTTATCTCAGATATTCTCTTCCTGAGAAGGTCTGCAAGTCTCTCCGCATGCAGAATGCAAATGTGAGACTCGAGGGCAACAACCTCTTCCTTCTCTCATCAAAGAAGCTCAACGGGCAGGACCCTGAGCAGGTCGGCTTCGGTAACGCAGCAGTCGTGACCCCTCCTACCTCATCGATGACACTTGGTCTGGATATCACATTTTAATTGATTGAGACAATGAAAAAGATATTATCATACATAGCAGCAATCTCTCTGTCAGTGGCCATGACTTCCTGCTCCGATTTCCTCACCGAGGCATCACAGGATGAGATCAGGCCTACAAACGTCAGCGACTACCGCGAGCTGATCAACGGCGAGGTCTACAACAAATTCAACAACCAGGCGGTCCACACTTATCTGGACATCATGACTGATGACTGCACAGAGTTCGCCAAGAAGGCAAGCTTCGGCGCCGATACCAGAAATGCCGGCAACGGTTATTTCACATGGCAGCAGTCTCCTGAACTCCAGGTATCAGGTGTGCTCAATGACGATGGAGCGTGGGCAGAGTACTATCACCACATCCTCATCTCCAATATGGTTCTCTATGATGTGGACAACCTTAATGGAAGTGACGCAGAAAAGGCTCTTGTCAAGGCAGAGGCCTACATGGTAAGGGCATACGCTTACTATATGCTCGTGAACCTCTACGGCGAGCCATATGATCCTGCCACTGCAGACAAGGCTCTCGGAGTGCCGATCAACAACCTTCTCGGTGCTGAAAGGAAGAACTTCAAGAGGGCATCTGTCGCTGAAATCTATGACCAGATCATCAAGGATGTGACTGCAGCGCTCGAGCAGTTCGAGATTGGGGGCGGAAACGAGACCACATTCAGGTGGAACGAGAATGCCGCCAACCTCTTCATCGCGCGTGTATATCTCTACATGCAGAACTGGGACAAGGCCATCGAGCACGTCGACAGGCTCCTGGCAGTGAAGGCCAACCTCTGGAACCTCAATGAGAAGATCAACGGCGGTGCCGACGAGGCAGACCTCTACTTCCTCTGCTCGAGAAACCCTGAGATCCTCTTCTCATTCGGCTACTACTATGTGAACTATTTCGCATCTGGTGCCAAGGGAGCATATCCTGCATCTCCTTCTCTCCGTGCTGAGTATGCGAGCGGTGACCTCAGATGCGGTCCTACCAATGCTGCATACATCAGATACCTCGGAAGCACTCTCTTCGGCGGCGGAAAGAGATATTGTCCTTACAAATTCGATGACACATCTACCGGAGAGCACGGACGTGCATTCAGAACTGCTGAGGCTTACCTCATCAGGGCAGAGGCATACTCACACACATCTCAGTACACCAAGGCACTCGACGATGTGAACTACCTCAGAAGCAACCGTCTTACCCCTGAGGCTTTCGCAGCAGATGGCGGAAGGCTCGTTTCCACATCGCAGGACGAGATCATCCAGATGGTACGTTCAGAGAGAAGGCGCGAGATGTGCTTCGAGCAGCTCAGATGGTTCGACCTCAGAAGATGGGACCGCCCGTCTATCGAGCACACATACACTCCTGACCTCGCCAACACCAAGGTGTTCTTCACCTACAGGCTTGAGCAGAATGACCCTGCCTATACCCTTCCTGTACCAAAGCGTGTTCTCGAGAGGGATGCCGAACTCGTGGACATTCAGAGACCTGAAAGAGCTCCTATTGAGTAAGAATCTGTAAATTGTTGATTTTATGAAAAATACATTTAGATATATTGCCGCTGCTGCGCTTTGCCTTGCCGCTGTGGCATGTTACAAGGAGGATCCGATCACATCCGAGCTGGGCAAGCCTGAGTATACCGTTACAGACGGCTCCGACAGCATGACCCACTACATCTATGAGACATGGCAGAAGACCGGAGTGTTCATTCTCACCGACTATACCAGCAAGGATTATGTATGGAATGTCAGCGCCCTTTCCAAGAATGTGCTTTCGAAAGTGGATGCAAGTGTACTCCCCGATGCAGTGTCTGCAGTCAAGACCGCTCTCTTCGATGTCTACAGCGACAGCTTCAAGAAGCAGTATTTCCCGATGAAGGTTTTCCTGGCAGAGAGCCTTACCACATCCTATGCGAGCAATGTACCTGCCGGATATGGCAGGAGCTACCTCGTGGCTGCCGGACTCAGCAGCGAGACTCTCCCTATGTCAGCTGAGGCTGCCCTTGCATACAAGGGAAAGATCAACGCCATGCTCTGGGGATACTTCATCTACATGAACAGACTCATCGATATCCCGGAGGGATTCTTCTCACCATGTGCTGACGTATATGAGGCATCATATGAGAGGGATACCAACAAGGATGCCGCCGGATACATCAACTCTATCGGCTTCTGGAGATACGATGAGACCAATATCGTATATGCCCACATGGCACCGTCACGTGCAAAGGACGTGGCAGACTTCGTAGAGATGATCACCACTCACACCAAGTCTGAGATGGATGCTCTCATGGACGGATTCCCGATCCTGTACATGAAGTACAACATCCTTCTCGAGGCAGTGAAGACAGCTTGCGGAATCGATCTTCAGGCTATAGGTGATGCAAAGTAATGTTATTAGACGCTATTAACTACTGATATAAGATGAACAAAAGACTGATTACCATTTCCATCGCCCTTATCATGGGCGTGCTGAACATGTCGGCACAGTCTCCTCTTGCCGAGCTAGCCAAGAAGGCTGCCTCATCCAAGGATGAGAAGAAAGACAGCACTTCTGCACCAGCCGGCAAGAAGAAGTACTCTGACATCATCACCAAGGACGCCCAGTCTGTGAACGGACTCATGTCCATCCACAAGGTGAAATCTACCTATTATCTCGAGATTCCTTTCGAGCAGATGGGCAAGCCTATGCTTCTCTCTTCAAAGGTTTCCGAGACAAGTGACAACTCTGATGTGATTGCCGGACAGATGCCGACAGATCCTCTCATGGTCGAGTGGTCATGCGATGACGACAACGTATACCTCCTCCTGGCAGACAGGATGGCGATATGTGACTCCACCGAGGCCATCAGCTCCGGTGTAGCCATCAACTACATCAAGCCTGTGATGAAGGCCTTCCCGATCAAGGCCAACAATGCGGATTCCACATCAGTGGTGTTTGATGCCACCAAGTTCTTCTGCTCTGACGAGAAATATCTCTCGCCATTCATGCCTGCTTCTCCTCTCGATGCCATCTTCGGCAGCAGGAAGAAGTCTGGAAGCTTCAAGGCCGATCTCTCTTCAGTCCTGAGTTTCAAGGCTTTCCCTGAGAACATCCTTGTCAAGAGCAGAATGTCATACTCTGTCAGCGGCGAGCCGTTCACAGCCATCATGACTCTTTCCATGATTGCGCTTCCGGAGGAGCCTATGATGCCTCGCTTCTCGGATATCAGACTTGGATACTTCAGTGATTCAAGGCTCAGATACTCTGAGAACAAGGACAGGAGCGTCATGGAGAAGTACATCACCAGGTGGAGAATCCAGCCAAAGCCTGAGGATATGGACAAGTACTTCAGAGGAGAGCTCGTGGAGCCTGAGAAGCCTATCGTGTATTACCTTGACAGCGCATTCCCTGAGAAGTGGAGACGCTACCTCAAGGAGGGTATCGAGGACTGGCAGATGGCATTCGAGGCTATCGGATTCAAGAACGCCATCGTAGCCAGGGACTATCCTGTCGATGATCCGACTTTCGATCCTGATGACATCAGGTACTCTTGCATCCGCTACTCTGCCACCAGAGTGGAGAATGCCATGGGACCTTCATGGACAGACCCTCGCACAGGCGAGATACTCCAGGGCTCCGTATATTTCTATCACGATGTGCTCAAGCTCCTCCATAACTGGGCATTCATCCAGCTCTCTACAGTAGAGCCTGCTACCAGGAAGGAAGTGTTTGACGTCGAGACCATGGGACCTTTCCTCAGATATCTCATCGTTCATGAGGTCGGCCACACACTCGGTCTCATGCACAACATGAGAGGCTCATACGCTTACCCTGTAGAGTCTCTCCGCGACCCTGAGTTCACAGCTGAGTACGGTACCACAGCATCCATCATGGACTATGCGCGCTACAACTACGTGGCTCAGCCTGGTGACGGCGTGAAGTGGCTGCTCCCACCACGTCTCGGTCTCTATGACAAGTTTGCCATTGCGTGGGGATACAAGCCTATCCAGGGTGCCAAGACACCACAGGATGAGCTTCCTACCCTCAACAAGTGGCTTCTCGAGAAGGATGACGATCCTATCTACCAGTATGGTGAGCAGGAGTTCCTTACCAGCATCGACCCTGCATCTCAGACCGAGTCCCTCGGTGATGATGCGGTGAAGGCGAGCGAGTATGGTATCAGGAACCTCAAGATCATCGCTGAGAATCTTGTAGACTGGACTGCCAAGGATGGTACCGACTACAGATACACCAGAGAGATGTATGTCGAGATCCTCAAGCAGTTCAACAGGTACATGGGTCACGTAGCCAAGTATATCGGCGGAAACTTCATCCAGAATGCTGTCCATGGCGACGGCAAGAAGGGTTACATCCCTGTGGACAGGGAAAAGCAGAAAGAGGCTCTCAACTTCGTGTTCAACAACGTCCGCGGCCTTTCAGACTGGATGCTCGATCCTAAGGTGATCGGACAGTTCGAACCTGGCAATGACCAGATCTATGACTATCAGGGAGCTTATGTGAAATCACTCCTCTCCGCTGCATCCAAGGTTACATACACATCCAAGATGGCAGAGAATCCATACACACAGTATGAGTACCTCCACGATGTGTATAACCTCGTGTTTGCAAAGTCGATGGCCAGGAAGAAGCTTGACCGTTCAGACATGGTGATGGAGTACTCATTCCTCTACAGTGTCCTCGAGATGCTTGACATGCTCAACGGTTCAGCCAAGAAGGTGGCTGTCGCCGATCTTGACTCCATGTTTACAGAGGATCTGCTCCCATGCTCATTCTATGGCCTGTCAGAGTACGAGCACAACCACGAGCACGAGCTTGCATCCGCCAAGAAGGAGTCTGACATCAAGATCACCGGCAAGGCTATCTACTTCGACCTCCTCCGCGACATGCAGAAGCTCATGGAGTCACGCAGCAAGTCTTCAAACGGAGAGATGAAGTCACACTACTCATACCTTGCATTCGAGATCGATCAGGTGATGAAGCAGCTATAGTCTTCATGGACATAAATGATAAAGGGATGGCCGTCAAGCCATCCCTTTTTCTGTGCCGTAAGCCCGGTTGTAGATGCTAATCGAAATTTGAACAGAATCCGGCGCTAGGCATACGGGAGGAAAAGCTTACGGGAGGAACAAACTATTTTTGGTGCAACGGAGACATCGGTAGTTGATTGTCCATTAAAGATATGGGATTTGCATTCCTATCTTGTTTGTAATCATTTTCTCAATGTCCTTTATGCTTCTTTTTACGCTTGGTTTTTTTGAGTTCATATTTGCGCTCTTTCTCAGCCTCACGCATTTCTTTAGAGATGGTTTTGCGTTCCAGTTTGTTCTCCTCCTGCTCTGTAGGCTCTCCACCAAAAGTCACTTTGCACACCTGCATCTGATCTCCTTCAATCGATTCGAGTAAGCCAATCCAAAAGGGATCTTCGAATAGGATAGTTAGCGAATGCACATACATTACTTCTCCAATGGCATCATGATGTCTCACTTTTTCTTGGGATATGGAAGACTCATGATTCTACTCGTTCGGATTTTTGGTACAATCATCTACCAACTTACCTTCCTGCTGTTTCTTTTCTTTAGGAGGAAAAGTCGCCTCGTAGGCTTCAAAGGCTTCGGGGTTCTCGAAGGCTACATAATAGCCTTTCGGAGTGTGGTAGGTCCCCTCAATGCCCTTAAGATAATCAGGGATAAGTTCCTGAGCAAGGAAATACGGCACCTCAGCTTCTTTCGGCTCAGCATGGTAATGTATGCCGAGGGTGCTTGCAACAACGAAACCTGCATGTTTGTAGAAGTCGATGTTGCCTTCCATGCAGATGACGCCGATACCCATCTCACGTGCTTTCTCAAGGGCATATTGCAGGAGTTTCAGTCCATAACCCTTGCGCTTATAGTCGGGATGAATGCTGATAGGTCCAAAGGTCCACGCAGGCAGAATCGTACCATCTTCCCTTACGATTTCGGCCTTTGAGAACATCACATGGCCGATAATCTTCTTTCCGGTTGGTGAGATTGCCGAATCCACTTCAAGAACGAAGTCCAGTTCCGGTATGAAGTCAGGATTGTTTCTATACTGATTGAGCACATAAT